>NZ_JBFANB010000002.1:0-254954 GCF_040659625.1 Nonomuraea sp. NPDC049750 | reverse complement strand
CCAACAGCCTTCACTGCACCGCATCCCAGCGCTCGTCCGCGACCTCACCCCGGACTACCTAGCCCGCCGACCAATACTCCCGGGCCTTCCGCCCCAGCTCACCCAGTAATAGCCTCACCCCACGCACTCCCTAGCCCACCGACAACATCCAGCACCCATCGACCCTTCCGCGCCGCCCACTCATTGAGGTCCCAACACCCCGATGTCACCTGCACTCTCTAGCCCGCCAACCAACGCCCCCGGCCCTGTCCGCACTCCTAACCCGCCGACGAACGAACCAACTGTCTGATCAACGAACCGGTGAAACGAGCCCACTCTCGTACGCCACGATGACAAGCTGTGCCCGGTCCCGAGCATCGAGCTTGGCCAGGAGCCGCCCGATGTGGGTCTTGACCGTGGCGAGGCTGAGGTGAAGATGGGCGGCGATCTCGTTGTTGGAGAGACCTCGAGCGATCAGGATGAGAACCTCCCGTTCCCGCTCCGTAACGCCATGCAGCCCCTTGATCTGTAGTGACGCAGGCGTGCGGGCGAACTCCTCGATCAGCCTGCGCGTCACCCTCGGAGCCAGCAACGCCTCACCAGCCGCGACCACCCGAATGGCGGCGACCAGCTCGGCCGGCGGGGTGTCCTTAAGCAGGAACCCACTGGCTCCAGCACGGAGTGCGTCGTAAACATAGGCGTCGAGGTCGAACATGGTCACGATCAGGACCCGAGCCACATCACCGATCCGCCTGGTGGCCTCGATGCCATCCATTTCCGGCATGCGCACGTCCATAAGGACCACATCAGGCCGCTCCTCCAGAGCAACGGCCACCGCCTCGGCTCCCGTCGCGGCCTCCCCCACAACCGTCAGATCGGGCTCCGAGTCGACCAACACCTTGAAGCTCCCCCTGAGCAGCGCCTGGTCATCGGCGACAAGAACACGGATCACGAAGTGCCCCCATAAGGCAACCGGGCCGACACCCGAAACCCTCGTCCAGGTAGGCGTCCCGCCTCGAACACCCCGTCGTACATCATGACCCGCTCCCGCATTCCGATCAGTCCGTGTCCCGTTCCCTCCACCGGCAGTGTGCGACGGCCAGGACCGTCATCGATCACCTCGATCCGCACCTCCATCACGTCGGCCACCACCGAAATCCGGCACCGGGCTGGTGCCGCATGCTTCACCACATTGGTGAGTGCCTCCTGGACGATCCGATAGACCGACAACTCCACCCCCTCAGGCAGCCCCACCCCGAGCCGCGAGCCATCTTCTCCTTCGCCCATGCCTAGGCCGCTCTCGCCCTCGTCCCGGGCCCCCTGGCCAGCTCTGTCGTGGACCCGTCGGCCTGCCCTGTCCTGGGCCTGTTGACCTGTCCCCTCTTGGGCCCGTTGAGCGGCCCCGTCCTGGCTCCACTGGCCAGTCTCACCCTGATCCCCCTGGTCGGTACCACCATGGGCCGTTTGACCGGTCCCATCCTGGAAGCCCTGAACAGCCCCGCTCTGGAGCCTCGGGCCGATGCCGTCCCGGCCCGTTTGACCGACCCCACCCTGGAAGCCCAGACCAGCCCCACCCTGGACCCTCTGGCTGGTACCGCCCCGGGTATCAGTCCGGTCACCAACCCACCCCTGGTCTCTCCCGCCGTCCCTGGTCGCAACGGCGGCACCCTCCATAGCCGCACTGTCCCGGTCTACGCGATTGGTACTAGACCCAGCCGCGCGATTGCCCTTGTCGTCCTTGTGATGAGCCCGCGAATGCGGTGCGACATCTTCTCCACTGTTCCGGCCTCCACCGGTCGCCAACCGGAGGTCCAGTTCTACCTCCACGCCCGCCAATCTGGCCTGCTCGGCCAGCCGCGGGAGGCCGCTGAGGTCCGGTGCGGGGCCACGGTCAGGCGTCTCATCTGAGCGGAGGACGCCGAGCAAATGGCGCATCTCGACGAGCGCGCTCCGGCTGGCGGTCTCGATCGCCCGCAGCGCATCGTGTGCCTCTTCCGGTCGGGTGGCCATCACATGATTGGCCACACCCGCCTTGACCGCGATCAATCCCACGCTGTGCGCGACGACATCGTGCAACTCACGGGCGATGCGCAACCGCTCCTCCGCCACGGCCTGTCCAGCCAGGCGCTCGGCATCGCGCGCCGCATAGTGTCTTCGTTCTCGTACGGCTCGCCCGACCGTCCACGCGCCGCCAAGTGCGGCGATGCCGATGAGCGGCTGATCGAGATTCGTCAGCCACGCGGGGCCCTCCGGCTGCGGCACACCGCCGGCGACCACCATTCCGACCAACGTGACCAGGGTGAGCACACCGATCGCCGAGGTCGGAACCCACGCCCCCCGGGCATCGGCCAGGGCGACGACATAGAGCGCGTAGGCCGGCGAGATATAAGCGGATGAGACCCCTAACACCGCGGCAACCACGATGGAGACTGTCAGCACGAAGCAGAAGACGGGCAAGGGCCACACTCTGCGCATCGCCAGCGGCAAACCCAGCCCCAGGATAAGAGCCAGCCTCGCCCACGGCGGCAGCGCCCACCCACTCGTCGTCGCCGTGAGGAACATGAGACAGAAGCCCAACCCTGCCAGCAAGTCCAGCCCGATCAGCTGGCGACGGCTCAAGCGAGCGGTGAAGAGGGAGGGGGATTCGTTCACGCGTTGACCGTAGTGGTTGAGGGTGGGCCTGCACGTCAGACTGAGGTCTGACCTTGAGGTTCGGACCGTGGTCCGATGCGGCGAGCGCCCGCCGTACCTCATTCTTTACCGCGTGATCGAACTCAACCGCCTGACCAAACGCTACGGCGACACGCTCGCCGTCGACAATCTGTCCTTCAACATAGAGCCCGGCCACGTGACCGGATTCCTGGGCCCCAACGGTGCCGGCAAATCCACCACGATGCGCCTGATCCTCGGTCTCGACTCCGCCACCTCGGGCCAGGCACTCGTCAACGGGCAACGATACACCTCGCTGAGCAGGCCCATGCGTGAGGTGGGCGCGCTACTGGACGCGAGCGCCGTGCACGGCGGGCGCAGGGCCTACGACCATCTCTTGTGCCTGGCGCGCACCAATGACATCAGTCCGAAGCGAGTCGCCGAGGTTCTCGAACAGGTGGGCCTGGCCGGGGTGGCACGCAAGCGGGTGGGCGGCTTCTCACTCGGCATGAAACAGCGCCTCGGCATCGCGGCCGCCCTGCTCGGCGACCCGGGCACGCTGATGTTCGACGAACCGGTCAATGGACTCGATCCCGACGGGGTGCGCTGGATTCGCGACTTAATGCGCTCCTTGGCCAAGGAAGGCAGGACCATCCTGCTCTCCAGCCACCTGATGAGCGAGATGGCGCTGACGGCCGAGCGCATCATCATCCTTGGCCGAGGCAAGCTGATCATGGAAGCCACCGTGGCGGAGCTCACTGAGCGCTACCCGTCGCTCGAAGACGCCTACCTTGCTCTGACGGCGAGCAGCGTGGAATACGGAGCCGCACGATGAGAACGATCCTGTCTTCCGAATGGCTGAAGCTGCGCTCGGTCACCTCGACCTATCACGCACTCGGAGTGGCTGCGCTCACGGTGGTCCTCGGCATGATCTGGTCTTTCTACGTCAGCGGCCTGGCGGATGAACGCGGATCACTGCGAGCGGCGGCCCCCGAACAGGGCTTCCTGCCACTGATCCAAATCAGCCTGGCTGTCCTCGGCGTGCTGGCCATCACTGCGGAGCAGACCAGCGGCATGATCCGCACAAGTCTCACAGTCGTTCCCAAGAGAGGGACCTTACTGCTGGCCAAGGCGGGGGTGGTCGCCGCCGTCACCTTCGTCGCCGCCAACTCGATCATTATCCTCACGTACGTGACGAGCCGCCTCATAGCGGGCGAGCGCCACTTGCAGTTCAACGAGTCCTCTCTGGCCAGCGACCTGCCGATGCTGCTCGCCTCTGGGCTGTCGGTGACCGTGCTCGCATTGGTGGGCCTCGGCTTGGGCGTAGCCACTCGATCCACGGCGGCGGCGATCGTTTCGGTCGTGTCGCTACTGTTCGTCCTGCCCGGCATCGCCAATTACCTGCCAGCCCCGTGGAACACCCGCGTGGCCGCCCTCATGTTGCCCAACCTCGTGCCTCAGATCGCCGACCAGCGGCTTTCCAGGCGGCTGGGCGACGGTTTCCTACCTCCCTGGGCCGCGCTCGTGGTGCTCGCCGCCTACGCGATCGTCGCACTCGCGGCGGGGTTCTATCTGTTCAAAAGGAGAGACGCGTGAGTGTGCTGGCATCGGAGTGGCTGAAGGTCCGCACCGTTCGCTCCAGCTATCTGATGCTGGGGCTGAGTTTGGGCGGCATTCTGCTGGGCGTAGCGGTCGCCTGGGCGGCGGTCGGGACGTACGACAACGCCACCCCGGCGCAGCAGGCTCATGCCGCCATCGCGGATCTGGAGGAAGTGGTGCTGATGGTGCCACAGCTCTGCATGGGCGTCCTCGGCGTCCTCACGATCACGTCCGAATACGCAACAGGACTGATCAAAACAAGTCTCGCTATTGTGCCGAGACGCTGGCCGGTCCTCGCGGGAAAGTCGGCGATTGTCGGTCTACTCGGTCTGGTCACCGGCCCGATGGTGGTGTTCGGGACATACGTCGCTGCCCGTTGGATGATTGGCGACCGCTTCGGCGGCTCCTACACGATCCCCTTCCTCGACAGACTGCCGACGCTTATTACGTCGAGCCTTACGGTGGCGGTATTCGCGCTGCTCGGGCTGGGACTGGGCGCCACCTTACGCTCCACGGCGGGAGCGATCACGATCCTCGTGGGCCTCGTGTACGTGATCCCAATAGTCGTGGGCAACCTGCCCGAGCCCTGGAGCGAACGCCTCGGCTCGGTGATGATCGGAGCGCTCCCGCGCGAGATTGCCGGCGACGATCTCACGCACTCGGTGTACGGCTCGCTGCTTTCTCCTGTTGCCGCGGCCATGGTGCTGATCGCCTACGCTGTGCTGCCATTGCTCGTCGGTACATGGCTCATGCGCCGGAAGGATGCCTAAGCCGCCGACACACTCAGCATGGATGAGGCCCACCAGAGCGGTGTAGTTTCTCACCCACTCAACCTGTTCGCCCGCGCAGGAAACGCACAAGGAGATCGTTGATCCACCGCTGAGCGGGACACCACCTCAGTGTGCAAAGGAGACCGTGATTCACCACTGGGCGAGACACCACCTCAGTGTGCAAAGGGCGCGGAGCATCGGCAGGACGAACCGTCTTGATGGCGCCGAGGAATGTCGGCGAGGACACGGGTGTCACCGGGAGCCCCCAGCAGTCGGCGGAAGTCAGCTGGATCGCCGAGTGTCCGGGCACTGAGAATCGGCAGAGTCCACAGGACCGCCGGATGTCCGAGGCACCAAGTACCGGCAGAGTCCACTGGACCGCTGAGAGTCGGTGCAACCGGGATTCGGGGCCCGGATGTCGGCGGGGCCGCAGAGTCAGCGACAACCAGAGGCTCCGATGCGGCTCCCAGAGGTACGGCAGGCGCGCATGCCTGCCGTACCCATACGGAGGTCAGACCTCGAGCACCACGGGGATGATCATCGGACGGCGGCGATAGGTGTCGCTCACCCAGCGCCCGACCGTGCGGCGGACCACCCGGCGGATCTCCTGCATGTCGACGACTCCGTCGGCGGCCTTCTCCTCGAGCGCCTTCTCGATCTGCGGAATGAACTGCTCGAACTGCGCCGGGTCGATGCCGGAGCCACGCGCGTGGATCTCCGGCCCTCCGGTGAGTTTGCCGGTGCTGGAGTCGACCACGACGACGACAGAGATGAAGCCCTCGTCGCCGAGGATCCTGCGGTCCTTCAAGGAGGTGTCGGTAATCTCGCCGACGGATGAGCCATCGACGTAGACGTACCCGGCATGGACCGCACCGACGATCTTGGCTCTGCCGTCGACCAGGTCGACCACGACGCCGTCCTCCGCGATCACGATGTGATCGTCGGGCACGCCGGTGAGCGCGGCGAGCTTGGCGTGCGCGCGCAGGTGCCGCCATTCGCCGTGGACGGGCATGAAGTTCGACGGGCGGGTCAGGTTCAGCACGTAGAGCAGCTCGCCGGCGGCCGCATGTCCGGAGACATGCACCTTGGCGTTGCCCTTGTGCACGACTCGGGCGCCCCAGCGGGTGAGGCCGTTGATCACCTTGTTGACGGCGGTCTCGTTGCCCGGCACCAGCGACGACGCCAGCAAGACGGTGTCACCCTCGGCGATGCGAATCGGGTGATCCCGGTTGGCCATCCTCGACAGCGCCGCCATCGGCTCGCCCTGCGAACCCGTGCAGACGAGCACCACGTCTTCCGGCGGCCATTCCTCGATGTCGCGCGAGTCGACGATCAGCCCCGGCGGCACCTTGAGATAACCGAGATCGCGGGCCACGCCCATGTTGCGCAGCATCGAGCGCCCGACCATGGCGACCTTGCGATTGTGCCTGGACGCCGCATCCATGACCTGCTGGATGCGGTGTACGTGCGACGCGAAGCTGGCCACGATGACCCGCTGCTCCGAGGTACGGATCACCTCGTCGATGACCGGGCCAATCTCCCGTTCGCTGGTGACGAACCCGGGCACTTCAGCGTTGGTCGAGTCGGACATCAGCAGGTCGACGCCCTCGGTACCAAGACGGGCGAACCCACCGAGGTCGGTGAGGCGGCCGTCGCTCGGCAACTGGTCCATGCGGAAGTCGCCGGTATGCAGCACGATGCCGGCGGGTGTCCTGATGGCCACCGCCAGCGCGTCCGGGATCGAGTGGTTGACCGCCAAGAACTCGCAGTCGAACGGCCCGAACCTGTGCCGTTCGCCCTCGACCACCTCGATCTTGGTCGGCTGGATCCGATGCTCGGTGAGCTTGGCCTCGATGAAGGCCAGGGTCAGCTTGGATCCGATGAGCGGGATGTTGCGCCGCTCGCGAAGCAGATACGGCACGGCCCCGATGTGGTCTTCGTGCGCGTGGGTCAGGACCACGGCCTCGACATCGTCGAGCCGGTCCCTGATGTATTCGAAGTCAGGCAGGATCAGGTCGATGCCCGGCTGGTCCGGCTCGGGGAAAAGCACCCCGCAGTCGACGATCAGCAATCGGCCGTCGTATTCGAAGACGGCCATGTTCCTGCCGATTTCACCCAGCCCGCCCAGCGCGACAATGCGCAGGCCGCCCTCCGGCAGCGCCGGCGGGGGGCCAAGCTCCGGATGTGGATGGCTCATAGCCGGCCCCCATGGTCAAATCGTGTTCTCAAAACTCCCGGTTCCTCCCCGTTCCTATGCGTCTGTCAACTTCACCCCGCCGGCTACCAGGCAAGCACGCAGCTCGGCGATCTGCTTCTCTGTCGCGGCCACCAACGGCAGCCGCACTGGTCCGACCGGCACTCCTACCATGCCCAGTGCCGCCTTGGCCATGATCGCGCCGCCAGCGCTCATCATGATCCCTTCAACCACGGGCGCCAGTTGGCGGTGCACCGCAAGTGCTTGAACGACGTCGCCGTTCCTGTACAAGTCGATCATGCGAGCCAGGTCGGCGCCGACCACGTGGCCGACAACGCTGACGAACCCGGCCGCGCCAACCGAGAGCCAGGGCAGGTTGAGCAGATCATCGCCCGAATAGAAGGCGAGATCGGTCATCGCCATGATCTGGCTGCCGAGGAACAGATCGCCCTTGGCGTCCTTCACGGCCACGATGCGTTCGTGCTGTGCGAGCCGGATCAGGGTTTCGATCTTGATGGGCACGCCGCTCCGCCCGGGGATGTCATAGAGCATCACCGGAAGGCTGGTTGCGTCGGCCACAGCGGCAAAGTGCTGATACAGGCCCTCTTGTGGGGGCTTGCTGTAGTACGGCGTCACTACGAGCAACCCGTGAGCACCCGCGCGGGCCGCGGTCTTCGCGAGCGAGATGCTGTGGTGGGTGTCATTGGTGCCCGCCCCGGCCACCACCGTTGCCCGATCACCCACCGTCTCGAGAACGGTGCGCAGAATGCGCTCCTTCTCCTCGTCGGAGGTGGTGGGCGACTCGCCGGTCGTCCCGCTGACGATCAGGCCGTCGTTGCGCTGCTCATCCACCAGATAGGTGGCCAGGCGCCGCACGGCGTCGTAATCGACCGCACCGTCAGGTGTGAACGGCGTGACCATGGCGGTCAACATACGGCCGAAGGGCGCGTCGGTGGTTCCAGTTGGCGAAGCCATAGTGCGAACGCTACCTGGATTCGCAAAAGCGGTGGACGCCGCCACCCCGCTTTGCCTGCCTGGGGCCGCGTATTGTCATGCCGTTCCCCGGCATCTCAGGGCGTGTCCGGCGGCACTCGACACGTCCTAGCGTGCCGCTCCCGGCCACCGGACGCCCCTTCGAGCCGGGCCGCGGCTCCGGCACCGGATCATCCGCTCACCGCTCGCAGTGATCACTGGATTCCATCCGAAGTAACGCGCTGGCCCTATGACCGCAGCTTGACATGCCGTGCACAGACGCCTGACGTTCACCGACATGTCGTACATATCTGGCGAACCACCACCGACGAGGAGCACCGTCCCCGCGAGGGACTTCGCGCCGCGCATGGGAAGAGGCCGCCGATATGTGCTCGGGGGTACACACATCGACGACCTCTACCGAAGAATCGGCCACTCTTACATCGGCGTTACAGGGTTTCTTTGATAATTTTCTGCCGCCGCAAAGTTGGGGCTCCAAGTGACCTCGATGACGGTCGGTTACCTGTCGAATACGGCAACATAGGGCAACGCCTCACACGAACCCCCAGGGATGGACTAGTGGCCACCTCAGATCCGGTCTACCTGCGTGTCGTCGAAGACATTCGGCGACAGATCACCGACGGCACCCTTCCCCCCGGTGCACCCATTCCCTCACGGGCGCAACTGACCCGCAAGTACCAGGTCGGCGAGACCGCAGCCCGCCACGCCCTGCGCGTGCTGGCGAGCGAAGGTCTCATCATCGGCCGCGTGGGATCGGGTCATTACGTCAGAGAACGCCCAGACCTTTCCCCATTGCACCGATGGCGCTTCCTTGATCATCCCGCCCCGTTCGCCGCCGACCTGCAGTCCCAGGGCCGGCGCGTGACCTGGGACTGGCACAGCGAGCCCGCCGAAGCCGGACCCGACATCGCCAGACGGCTGCGGCTCGACGAATCGACCACCCTGACGAGGACGCACTACGTCTTCCGCGGCGATGGCCGGCCGCTCCAGCTCGCCACCTCGTACGAGCCACTGGAGTTCGCCGCCCACACGGAGGAGGAACGGCGCAGCTTGGTCGCCAGAGTGTACGCGCACGGGATAAAGATCACGGAGATCGTCGAAAGCGTGCACACCCGCGTGCCCCGCCCCGCGGAGAGCGACGCCCTCGATCTGCCGGCGGGCATCCACGTCCTGCACGTGGAACGCACCCATTGGGCAGGCGACCGCCCAGTGGAGACCAGCGACATCGTTATTCCGGGAGACCGCTTCCGGATCATGTACAGCATGCCTGTTTGACCGAATCTGAGAGCTCCGGGCCGATACCCGCCTCTTCGGCCTGGAGCTCAGCCGGATGACCACCGGGGCTTAGCCTTCGTGGCGGCAACGGCCGACCCGTCCGCACAGCGTCGACGACTCACCACCGGGTCCACTCCTGGCGCGCGGCGCGGCTGATCGCGCCACCAAAGCGGTGGAATTCCGGCGACCTTCGCGAGCAGCGAGGGCATCGAACGATGATCAGCTCCAGCACCGGCAATCCGATGGCGCCCCACCGGTCGTGCGTCCGTGAGACGTTGGTGATCCCCGGAGTAGGCGATGAACCCCATAAGGCGATCATCGAGACCAACGGAACGCGATCTGGACGACGCCATAGATCTTCCACCCAGGGACGCAATTCCACGACGCGCTGGAACGTCCACTCGCTGGGACGTCCACACGCTGGCACGCCCACGCGCTGGAACGTCATCCCGGACGGCGTTCCTCCTCGTCCGATCGGCCGCACACGGCCTGGCAAGCGGCGTTCCTCCTCCCCCCACTCGGCCCTATACGGCCAGGTCAGCGGCCTGCTACTAGATCGAGGCTCAACCACTCACGGAGCACCATCCGAACCGGCGAGCGCCTTTGTCCAGCGCCGCCACATGGGCTTCAGCCCGGCCGAAACAACATCAAGCTAAGCGGTCTCACCTGGAAGTCTCTCGGGGTTGACTTTCGATGTGATGCACCGGCCCACTGAGGACGGCTTACTACCATGAGTGAGCATGGAGCTTACGGAGCGATTCGAGTGGCATGGGAGGCAGATCGCCTGGGGACGCGCGGGCGCTGGTCCGGCTGTGGTGTTCTGTCATGGCACGCCGTTCTCATCAGTGTTGTGGCAGCCGTTCGCGGAGGCCTTGAGCCGCGACTTCACCGTCTACTTGTGGGACATGCCCGGATATGGCCGGTCCTCCAAGCACGCCGATCATCCCGTGGATTTCGGCGCGCAGGCCGATGCGTTCGCGGCGCTGCTCACGCACTGGGGGTTGGACCGGCCACATGTGATCGCCCACGACTTCGGCGGCGCCGTATCCCTGCGCACGCACCTGATCCTTGGCGTCGATTACGCCTCCCTCATGCTCGTCGACGTCGTGGCCATCCCGCCCAGCGGCTCGCCTTTCTTCAAGTTCGTACAAGATCATCCTGACGTCCTGCCGCAGCTACCGGCCTACATCCATACCGCCATCGTCCGTACCTACATTCAGGGCGCGAGCCACCGCGGCCTGCGCGACGACGACCTCGACGCCCTGGTGCAGCCGTGGACGGGAGAGGAAGGCCAGCCCGCCTTCTACCGGCAGATCGCCCACTATGACGAACGCTTCCTCGAAGAGAACGAGGAACAACTGGGCCGCATCAGCATCCCCGTGCGGATCCTGTGGGGCAACAGCGACGCGTGGATCCCCACCGATATCGCCCGACGACTGCACAGCCTGATCCCCACGGCCGAGCTTTCGCTGATCGACGCCGCCGGTCACCTGGTCCACCATGACGCGCCCGTCCCACTCATGGACGAAATCCGCGCCTGGCTCACCGTTTGCTGAGGCTCCGCACGCGGGCGCGATCTGGATTGTGAAAGGGCCGGCGTACAAGGTCACTACCTGGCTTGTGAGGGGGTTGGCGTACGCGGTCGCGATCACCCTCACGGACTGATCGAATCACATCCGAAAGTCAACTCCCGAGACGCTCCAGCCGAGACCGCAAAGTCAGCCCGATCGAAGCTCAAAAGACGTACCCCGCGACATTCCAGGCGATCCCTCCTGGCCAGGCCAAGGTTGTCAGTGCTCGTTGATACAACCGTTCTGGAGGTTGCGGATGCGAGTCAAAGACCTGCCCTTGCGTGAGCGGCCACGCGAGCGGCTGATGGCGAGCGGGGCCACGGCCCTGGCCGACCGGGAGCTGCTGGCCGTGCTCCTCGGTTCCGGTTTTCGAGGGGCGAGCGCGATGGATCTGGCAGCCCAGGTGATCGCGCACTGTGGCGATCTCGACGGGCTGGCCCGATCCGAGCCGCACCGCCTGCTCGCCGTGCCTGGCGTCGGGCCCGCCAAGGCGGCGCGGGTGGCGGCGGCTTTCCATCTCGTACGGCGAGCGCAGACAGATCCTGAGCGGACCAAGATCAGCAGCACTTCCGACCTGGCGACGGTCGTCGCTCCGTTGCTCCGCGGCCACTCCCGGGAGCGGCTGGTCGTGCTGGCATGCGACGTTCGGGGGGCCGTGTTGCGGCGGGTGGTGTTGACCGAGGGTGGCTCCGACCACACCACAGTGCCGGTTCGGGACATCATCACTGCGGTGCTCACGGCTGGTGGGGCGGCGTTCGGGGTCGCGCACAACCATCCGAGCGGCTCTCTCGATCCGAGCGAGGCGGACCTGCTGGCTACAGCGCGTCTCGCCGCGGCTGCTAAGACGGTCGGGCTGCAATTCCTCGATCATCTGATCATCACGGAAACGGCATGGCGTCGGGTGCCCTTCTGACCGCTGCGGAGGGTGGTCCGGGACCGGGCCACTCTCCGTCCACCTTGAGAGGCACTGGCCCCGAGCCGACCACCGAACCCGTACTACCGGATCTCGACGTGACCCCGACCCCCCGGGCGACGCAACCTGGGTGGTGTCCCATGGCGGATCGACGATCTCGCTGTGCGTTTCCTACGTGGGCGAACAGGGCTGAGCAGGTGAGAAACTACATCGCTCTGCGGAACGTCATCGACCGCCGAACCCCAGGCGCGCTCCAGCCCGCCGAACCCCGACCGCTCTCGGCCTTTCCCCAAGCACCAGATCATCGAGGCCGGCCCCGTCACCCCTGAAGGCTTCACTGTCTCTCTCGCTGTTATCAGGATCGTCCGGCCGCGTGGTGTCCCACTGAGTAATGGATCCACGAACTCGCTGTATGGCTCCTACGAGGGATTAACAGGGCCGAGTGGCCGAGAAACTACGCCGCTCTGCGGGACGTCATCTCCGGCGGCCGCCGTGGCTGCGCATTCGCTCGACGCGCTCTCGCGTCTCGCCGAGCCCTTATGCGGCGTTCTGAGCACCCCTTAGGGTGCTGATCCACCGCAAGCCCAGCGAAAGGCATGTTTGCGTTGATAGCTCTGAAGGCAAGGCTTCCCTCAGCAGAGCGTGAGACGCTACCTCTGCGAGCAGGTCGACTTGACGTGAGTCGGCCAACCGCTCGCACCAGCGTGGTCCCGTGCCTCCCGGAGGGCATGGGACCACGTCTACCCGCTACTGGGTCCGTCCACTACGCGCGCCAGCGCAGTAACACCGTGGACGGTCGGACTCCCTGCGCGGTCTACCCAGTAGCGGGCGTGTGGGAAAGGCTCAGCATCCCCCACGCGGGTTCTCGGAGCGTCGGCGAACTGCGATCACCGGCGATCAGGGAACCCGTAGTGCACAAAGACTCTCTGAAATCGCAGCCGCTCGACTGTAGAGGGCGGCTGCCTCGTCGCTGGCCCCGTATCAGACGCGGGATGCGGGGCCAGCGCGACCCCGCCGAGTGTGGCGCGCGAGTTCGGGATCAACGCCAGCACCCTGGGCAGCTGGGTGAACCGGCATCGGATCGCGCGCCCAGGACGAGCAGCAGCCTGTCTCCGGGCCGGACCGGGCCAGAATCCGGGAGCTGGAGCGGGAGAACACCGAACTGCGCAGAAGCTGACATTCTTGAAAAAGCAGCCGCCTTCTTCACGGCGGACAGTCGATGACGCTCGCCGGGTACGAGCTGATCGACGCGGAGAAGGCCCATCACCCGATCGCCCGCATGTGCGCCTGGCCGAGCGTGTCCCGCTCGGGCTACCACGAATGGCGCGATCGGCCGGCCTCGGCCACCGCGCAACGCCGGAGGCTGCTGACCGCTCTGGCCACCGAGATCTTCGCCGACCCACGCGAGACCTACGACAGCGTGAAGATGGTCCGCCGAGGGCTGGCGCGAATGCCGCGGGAGCCGATCGAGGCGGGGGCGACCGTGGCAGTCGGCCACGCTCGTCTGCGCACAGCAAGGTGCGGTCCGTAGCGCTACGGGCATCGCAAGCGACTACCGACCAGCGCCGCCGGCGATCTGAGTGCGGACAGCGGTATCTGCACATGCAAGGTCCCCGCATGCAAGGTCTGGCGGATCTGCGCCGGCCTGTACGCCGAAACCGCGGCGTTCCGCGAGCGGCCCCTCGAACACACCGCCTTCCGCAACTCCAGCGGAATGGTCCACCAGAAGGTCGTCGCAGGCCCCAGGCGCGGAAAGGGGACCTGCGCGAACGGGTGGGGCCCCGGCAGGACGCGGAGTTCCTGGGATGACGTCTGCCGGGAGAACGGACAGGCTGAGCGCACCCGATCACGGATGCCACGCAGCCGGGCGGCAGGACGACCGAGGATGCCCCGACGGCGTCTCGCGATCATCGAGCATCTCCCTGCAGCAGCAGGGACCACAGAGCGTCCATTTGCGAGGCGTTCCTTCGGACGCTCTCCTCCACCACCACTCGCCCACCCTTTCTCGTCGTCCTGCGGATGTAACGCTGACCGCCCGCCTGACACAGCTCATAGAACACCGACCGGCAGTTGCAGGTGTGATCCCGCACGCGCGTCCGTTGAGTGCGGAACCCTTCAGGCCCCCACTCGATAGACACCGACATGCGACTGGCCGCTGCCACATGGCGGCCGTGGAGGTCACCTTCTTCCCACGCCATGGGGCCACTATAACTCAGCCGTATCCATTGGTCTAGCACGTATCCACATACTCAATGAGCGTGTCCATTTTGAGGATGCATGTATGGTTTCGTCTATAATCCGAGGGTGCTAGATCGCGACGGGCCCGTCCCCATCTACAAGCAGGTCGCGGACCTTATCTGCGATCAGATCGAGCGTGGCGAGCTCGCGGCGGGCGACCCCGTACCGAGCGAGGCCAAGCTCGAGAAGGACTACGCGATAGCGAGGACCACGGCCAGGCGCGTGGCGCGCGAGCTCCGCGAGCAGGGCATGGCGTACACAATTCAAGGCGAAGGCACATTTGTTGGGCCGCCTGGCACCCCACGCGCGTCCCGAACCATACCGATTTATCAAAAAATCGCCGAAGAGATCGCCGAACGGATCCGGCAGGGCGAAATAGCGCCCAACAAAGCGATTCCCGGCGAGAAGGCCATGATGCAGCAGTACAGCGTGGCCAAGGTAACGGCACGCCAGGCTGTGGCGCACCTCAGGGAGCAGGGCTGGGTTTTCACCGTTCCTTATCGCGGCACTTTCGTTTCTGATCCGAAGGAATGGCCGATCGAGGGTCAATAACTCGCCACCTATTGTCCAGGCGATGTATACCCTTGGCAACATGCTCGACCGTGAGGGTGACACTCACCCTTATCAGCAGATCAGCGAGATCATCCGCTCGCGCGTCGCCACGCTTTCGCCTGGCGACCCCGTGGCAAGCGAGGCGGAAATTCAGCGCGAATTCGGCGTGGCCCGCACCACCGCGCGCAGGGCGATCCGGGTACTTCGCGACGAGGGACTCATTCATACCGTTCAAGGCGAGGGAACGTTCGTCGGCGCGCTCAACGAGGCACCTCGCGTGTCCCACAAAATCCCGCTATATCAGCACATAGCTGCTGAGCTTGCGCAGCGCATCATGGCCGGAGAGCTACGCCCGAGACGGCCGATCCCCGGGGAGACGGCTCTACTGCAGCAGCATGATGTAGCACGCGAGACTGTCCGGCGAGCCATGGCATTGCTGCGCGCGCAAGGGTGGATCTACACGGTCCCTCAACGCGGGAGCTACGTCGCACCAGAAGAGCTCTGGCCTAAGGGGTAAGAAGGCGGAAGGTCAGGCAGACGACCGTCGACGAGTCGGTCACCTCGCGCCCGAGGCCGGCCCAGTACCGTCCGTGAACCTCACGCCAGTGCTCGACAGAGCGAAATCCCTCCCCCTCCGCCTGCGCGAACTCCCAGCTCACCGCCCCGAACGGCACCTGCTCCACCCCCACCACCTCAAGCAGAGCCGCCCGTGAGCCCTCGTCGTCCACGAGCACCAGGCGCTCGCCGACGTGTTCCAGTGGCTCGTCCTCGGCCTCGTAGTCGAGTTCCAGCAGGCCCGCCGTGGCCGTCTTGGCACCGGACAGGACCAGATCGGTCAGCCAGGTGCGTTGCTCGCCAGGCATGCCGAGTTCGACCACACGGAACCCATCGATGCGTCCCCACATGCAACGGATCGTAACGGTCGCCGCAACCCGCGCCGATGATCCGGCCGACGTCGGCTGCGGTAGCGCCGTCTCCTCAAAAGCCGGGATGATCCGGTCGACGTCAGCTGCGGTGGCGGCGTCTTCTCAGAAGACCGGGATGATCTCCTCGGGATCGATGAAGTCGACCTGTACGCCCTCCAGGTCGAGTTCGGGGATGGCGGGGAAGGCGATGCCCCAGCGTTCGACGATGGCGCGGATGCGGGCCATGGCGAGCCGCCAGTTCTCCGCCTGCTCCTCAAAGGAGAGAACGCCCAGCCCGGCCTGCCTGGCATGGTCCATCAGGACGCGGTGATTGGCCAGGAAGTACGGCGGCAGCTCCCAGAAGCCCTCCGGCGGCTCCCAGAGGATCATGGACAGGAAGACGAAACCGGCTCGGAGTTGGCGGGTGATGAGGGAGCGGGTCTCGTCGGTCAGGCCGGGCCACTCGTTCTCCAGAATGACCATGCAAATCTGGAGATGTCGGGACTCGTCGCGGCCGATGCGCTGGAACATCTCGCCGAAGACGGGATGCTCCGTGCCCGAGGCCATGCCCCTGAACAGGGTCGAGGCGGCCATCTCGCCCATCATGAAGCTGGTGAAGAGCACGGGCAGCGTGTACTTGCCCACGGCCACGTTGTAGCCGGTCCAGTAGCGGCCACCGTTGTGATAGAGCCAGCCGATGTTGTTGTGGGCGGCCTTCTCCAGGTCGTCGGACGGGGTCCAGTCGAGGGGGCCGCCGGGCCAGAGCTTGGCGATGGTCCGCTGGCAGCACTCCTCGTGGTTCATCTCGTCGCGGGTGATCGAGAAGAAGCACTTCCGGACCGGATCCTCCTCGTGCTTCTCGAACGCCTGAATGGTGGCGCGGGCGAACACCGCCGGCCCCGAGGCGTCGAAGTTGGCCAGCACGGCGAACCAGTACATGATCCCGAGACGCTGCTCACGGGTGAAGTCGTCCGGGTTCAGCCCGTCCCAGGGCAGGTCGGCCGGGTTCCAGACCGTCCGTTTGGATTTCTCGTAGATCGCCGCGAGCTTGGCCGTCTCGACCCGCCACTCCATCGGGTAGATGTTCGGCTGCGGGATCTCCGGGGCCGGCCAGAAGCCGCCTTCGGGAATGGTGAGGTCTGCCATGTGTGACACCTCCGCCTCCTATCCTGCGGGGCGGCGTCACGTCTTTCAAGTACGCCTCCCGCCTCCTGTCCTGCGGGGCGACGTCATGTCTTTCAAGCCTCCCGCCTCCTGCCCCGAAGGTGGGCGCATCGCGCCGACGGTGCCCGCGCGCTCGACCATACGCCCGTCACCCGCCGTCAACGATTGGCGCGTCATGGCGACGGCCAGACACAGAGCACCGCCCTCAAGTACGCGTGCATTGCGTGACAACACCGCCCTCAAGTACGCGTGCGTTGAGTGACAGCCACACACACGAGTACGGCCACCGCGGCCGCCACAGTCGCCGGACCGTACCTCTCCCCCAGCAGCACCCAAGCCCAGGTGAGCGTCAACAGCGGCTGCGTGAGCTGCGTCTGCCCCGCCCTGGCGATGCCGCCCCTGGCCAGACCGGCGTACCAAGGGACGAACCCGAGAAACATCGAGATCACCCCCACATACGCGAACCCGGCGAGCGCCTGGGGCGACGGGTGGACCGGGGTGGTGAAGGCGAGTACGGCCGTCACCGGGACCGTGAGCGGCAGGGAGAGGACGAGGGCGTAGGAGATGACCTGCCAGCCGGGCGTCTCGCGGGAGAGCCGAGCGCCTTCGGTGTAGCCGACGGCCGCCGAGACCAGGGCGCCGAGCAGGAGGACGTCGGGCCAGGCGGCCGTGCCCTGCCCACGGGTGAGGGTGAAGGCGGTGATGGCGATGGCGCCTGCCGCACAGGCCAGCCAGAACAGGGGGCGCGGGCGCTCGCCGGCGCGCACGACCGCGCAGACGGCGGTGGCGGCCGGGAGCAGGCCGATGACCACGGCGGAGTGGGCGGTGGTGGCACCGAGGTCCAGCGCCAGGCCACTGAAGACGGGGAACCCGAAGACCACACCGAGCGAGATCGCCCCGTAGGAGCGCCACTGGTGGCGGGGCGGGAGCAGGGGAAGACGGGCGGCTTTGAGGCAGATGAGCGCTATGACGCCGGCGATCACGGCGCGGCCGATGGCGACCAGCCACGGGTCGAAGCCGCGCATCGCGTAGGCGGTGGCGGGAAAGGAGCCGGAGAAGGCGAGTACGCCGAGGAAGGCGAGGAGGGTGCCCTGGCCTCGTGGAGACTCAGGGGAAGCGACCACCGCTACTCTGTCGCCGACGATAGCGCTATTCTTATCCGTCATGGAACAGGATAGCAGTATCGCCCAAATCACCGCGATCCTGCGCCAAGAGCTCAGCCGTCTGCGGCCGGGAGACCGTCTCCCCTCCTCCAGAGAGCTCATGCGCCGCCACAACGTCAGCCCCGTGACGGTCTCGCGGGCCATCGGGCAGCTGGCGGCCGAGGGCCGGGTGGTCACCAAGCCGGGCATCGGGGCGTTCATCGCCCAACCGCCTGCAAAACCCAACGAGCCGCCGGACTTCTCCTGGCAGACCGTCGCCCTGGGCGATCGGGTGGTCGACGAGAGCCCGGTGACCGGGCTGCTGACCCCGCCGCCCGAAGGCGTCATCCCGCTCACCGGCGGCTACCTCAACCCCGGCCTCAGGCCCGACAAGCAGCTGGCCGCCGCGGCGGGGCGGGCGGTGCGCAGGCCGGGGGCGTGGGCGATGCCGCCGCTGAGCGGGCTGGCGGAGCTGCGCAGGTGGTTCGCGACGCAGGCTGGGGGCGAGGTGACCGCGGCCGACGCGCTGATCGTCAGCGGCGGGCAGGCCGCGCTCACGCACGCCTTCAGGGCGCTCGCCGCCCCGGGGACGCCGGTCCTGGTCGAGACGCCGACCTACCCGGGCGCGCTGGCCGCGGCAAGGGCGGCGGGGCTGCGGGCGACGGCCGTGCCGATGGACCAGGACGGCGTACGGCCCGATCTGCTGGCCGAGGCGTTCGCCGTCACCGGCGCGCGGGTGTTCCTCTGCCAGCCCACCCTGCAGAACCCGACCGGCGCCACCCTCACCCACGAGCGCCGGGAACAGGTGCTCCAGGTGGCCAGAGCGGCGGGCGCGTTCGTGATCGAGGACGACTACGCGCGTTACCTCAGTGACCGGACGCCGCCGCCGATGGTGTCGATGGATACGCACGGCACGGTCGTCTACATCTGCTCGCTCACCAAGATCCTGTCACCGAGCGCGCGGGTCGCGGCCGTCATCGCGCGCGGTCCGGCCTCCCATCGGCTGCGGGCCAGCCAGCTGGTGGAGTCGTTCTTCGTGGCGCGTCCGCTGCAGGAGACCGTTCTGGAGTTCGTCGAGTCGCCCGGCTGGCGCCGGCATTTGGCGAACGTACGGGGCGAGATCCTGGTCCGCCGCGACGCGCTCGCCACTGAGCTGGCCATGCGGCTGCCCACCGCCGAGCTGCATCTGCTGCCGAAGGGCGGCATGCACCTGTGGGTACGCCTGCCACCGGAAACCGACGAGAACGCCCTGGTCGAGGCCGCGAAACGCAACGGTGTGCTGGTGAGCCCCGGCAGGATCCATTACCCATCGGAGCCGCCGGGACCCCGCCTGCGCGTCACGCACATCGCGGCCGCCCATCTGGCGGAGCTGGCCGAAGGGGTGCGGCGGCTGGCTCAGGCGCTGGCGAACACCTCGTAATGCTCCACGGTCCCGCTTTCTGTCGACCAGGAACGCGTCGTCCTCCGGATATAAGACCGCCGCGCCCAGATCCTCGCCGGCGAACGCCCTGATCGCCTCCCGCGCTGGACAAGTGGGGCGGTGAGCGCTGCCATGGCCATGCGACTGGGCACGACCCGGGCCGGCGGCCGCGAGCTGATGGACGCCCATATCGCTCTCAGGGTCGCCCACGGCCGTCTTGACAACCTGTGCGGGGCGAGTGCCGTCTACGCGCAAGCAGTCGAACACCACCGGCACATCGTCGCCTGGCTCGCCCCCGCACGGACCACAGCCGAAAGGCAGCAGATCGCCGCACTCGCGGCCGATACCGGCGGTTTCGTGGGCTTCCTTACCTACGACCTGGGCATGGCGGAAGACGCGGCCGCGCACTACCGCGACGCCGCCACCTACGCCCGGCAGGCAGGCGACCTGTCGTCCTGCACCAACCTGCTCGGACAGATGAGCCGCATTCTCGCCGACCAAGGGCACTACCGCCGCGCCTTCACCCTCGCCGACGGCGCGCTTCACCTGGCCGGCACCCAAGCGCACCCCGCCGTCCGGTCCTGGCTACACGCCGTACGCGCCCACCACTACGCCTACCTCAGCGACACCCGCGCCTCTCAAGCCGACCTCGGCGCCGCCTGGAACCTGCTCGAACGTGCCGGCGACGGCGAGAAACCACCGTACATCGCCTACTTAGCCGCTGCCGAAATCGGAAAATGGACCGGCCACGCCATGGTCCGCCTCGGCCGTAGCACCCCCTCTTTCCTCGCCGCAGGCAAGATCGCACTCGATGAGGCCCGCGCCGCCTGGCCGACCACGAGCGTCCGCGGCTCAGCCGAACTGCTGACCGTGAGCGCACGCATATACGCCGCCTGCGGTGAGCGCGCGATGAATAAGCAGCCGCGACGGTACCAGCGCGACCCATCTCCATCGGCCACCTGCTGACGTTGGAGGAGATGGAGCAGTTCGTGAACACCGAGTCCCTCGCCCTGCGCCATGTCGTGCTGGTCAAGGACGGCGTTATCACCGACCCGTGCCGCTACGTGCTTCCAGCGGCAAGCGGCCCCTCTTCCTCAGCCGCAGGCAACTCGCGGCCCGCAGGTCGCGCCGTCTCAGCACTCGCGAACCCACTCCGCCGAACCCGCTCCCGCCGACCGGACGCCTCCACGACCAGGACAGCGAAATACCAGCTGCCATTCCCGCCCCGGCCAGCGCGTCTCCCGGCCGCAGATTCTGCCATGTCCTCACCTCTGCTTGGGCGGTGCCTCCGCCAAGCGGCTCCTTCTTCAGCGGGATCACCCAAGTGCCAGGCGGAGCAGCAGGTTCTTGACTTCTGTTGCCTCGAATCGTTCCCTGGCGGCGGATGGGTCGGAGCAGAGCAGCACCGGCGCGTCGGCGGAATCGGTGGGAAGCAGCCCATGTGAGCCGCGTACGGCGCGGGCGCCCTGGTCGAGGCCGATGACGTTCATGAGGTAGCGCAGGCCGAGCTTCTTGCGCAGCAGTGCCACGCCGGCCCTGCGCTTGGCGGCACCGGGGTGCGCGGGGTCGAAGAAGAGCTCGGCGGGGTCGTAGCCGGGCTTGCGATGGATGTCGACGAGGCGGGCGAAGTCGGGCGCGCGGGCGTCGTCGAGCCAGTAGTAGTAGGTGAACCACGCCTCCGGCTCGGCGAGCAGGACCAGTTCACCGGAGCGGGGGTGGTCCAGGCCGTGCGCCTTCTTTCCGCTTTCGTCCAGCACCTCGGCGACGCCGGGCAGGGACGCGCAGAGTCCGGCGACGGCCGGCACGTCGGCGGGGTCGGATATGTAGAGGTGCGCCACCTGGTGGTCGGCGACGGCGAACGCGCGCGATGTCCACGGGTCGAGGTATTCCATGCCGTCCTGGGTGTGGACACGCAGGAGCCCTTCCGCACGGAGCATCCGGTTGACGTCGACGGGGCGGCGGACGTCGGTGATGCCGTACTCCGACACGCAGACGACCGTCCTTTCCTGCGTCGCCGCGGCGTCGAGCAGCGGTGTCAGCACGGTGTCGAGCTCGGCGGCCGCAGCGGCGGCGCGGGGGTCGGACGGGCCGTACCGCTGCAGGTCGTAGTCGAGGTGGGGGACGTAGGCCAGCGTCAGGTCAGGGTTGTACGCGGTCATGACGTGCTGGGTGGCACGGCAGATCCAGGCCGATGAGGCGATGCCCGCTCCCGGGCCCCAGTAGGTGAACAGCGGGAAGGTGCCGAGCGCCGCGGTCAGCTCGTCGTGCAGCTCCGGGGGGTCGGTGTAGCAGTCGGCCTCCTTGCGCCCGTCGGCGTAATAGATCGGCCGGGGGGTGACCGTCCAGTCGACGTCGGCGCCCATCGCGTACCACCAGCACACGTTGGCCACCGTGAGGCCGGGCCGCTCGCGCCGGGCGGACTGCCACACCTTCTCCCCGCCGACGAGGGCGTTGTGCTGGCGCCACAGCAGGACCTCGCCGAGGTCGCGGAAATACCAGCCGTTGCCGACGACACCGTGATCGGCCGGCGGGGCACCGGTGAGGAACGTGGACTGCACCGAGCAGGTGACGGCGGGCAGGACGGTGCCGAGTTCGGCCTGGAAGCCGTCCGCGGCGACGGCCCGGAGTCGCGGCATATGCGCGAGCAGTCGCGGGGTCAGCCCCACCACGTCAAGAACCAGCAACGATGTCATGTTCTCACTCCCACGAACGCAACTCGGTACGGGCGAAGTCCAGCTCGCCGGCGATGCCCGCGGCGAGCTGTCCGGGGGTCCGTGGACGCAGGGCGGGCGGCAGCACCCCCCAGGTATAGGTCTCCACCTCGAAGTGGTCGCAGACAGGCCGCGGCCCGCCGAGGAGCTCCGCGAGCGCCGCACGCATCACGGGGATGGTCGTGGCCAGCGGCGCAGGCGGTGAGACGTGGAGTGGAACGTGATAATGGACCCGCCACGGCCCGGGCAGCATCTGCTCGAAGGCCTCGTCGAGGTCGTCGGCGGTGTCACCCGCGGGGTTGCGCGTCTGATGCAGGAAGCGCGGCTCGGCGTACTCGCGCAGGGTGTCCGGGTCCGCGCTCTCCAGGGCGGCGGAGAGCTGGACCTTGACGACGGGCAGGCCGGCCCTTCTCAGCTCCTTCAGCGCGTCGGCAGGCTCTTCCCAGGCGCAGGCCAGGTGAGCGAGGTCCAGGCAGATGCCGAGCCGGTCGCGGTCGACATCGGCGAGCCGGGCCACCGCCTGGCCCGTCGTCTCCACGACGCAGCCGGGTTCGGGTTCGAATCCCACCCGGATCACCCGCCCGGTGGCGGACTCGACGGTGGCCAGCCCGGCGGCCAGCCGGTCGAGCCGGCGTGCGGCGAGGTCGGCCATCTGGGTGTCCCAGGGATCGCGCCAGGCGAGCGGCAGCGTCGAGACCGACCCACGGGCCACGTCGCCGGGGAGCAGGTCCGCGAGGACGAGCGCCAGGTCCAGGGTGTACGACAGGCGGTCCTTGGTGGTCCAGTCGGGATGGTAGACGGCGTGCTTGACGACTGGGTCCTGGAAGGAACGGTAGGGGAAGCCGTTGAGCGTGACCACCTCCAGCCCTCGTACGGACAGCTCACGGCGGAGCCTGGCCCGCAGGGCGGGGTCGGCCGCCATGGCGGCGGCGACGGGCGCGGCCAGCCAGAGCCCGAGCCCCAGGACGTCCGTGCCGAGGCGGGCGCGGATCGGGACCGCGTAAACGTCGAGCTGGGCGATGATGCCCTCAAGATCCTCGGCCGCGTGCACGTTGGTGCAGTAGCCAAGGTGCAGCGGGATTCCCCCCCGGTGGCGCAGCCGCATCAGCTGCCTCCGCGCTTGATGGAGCTGCCGGCGAAGGTCGTCTGGTCCGCGCCGGTGCCGGTCAGGTCGAGACGCCCGGACTGGCTGTAGAACTCCACGGGGTTGCGCCACAGCACCCGGTCGACGTCGTCCTCGGTGAATCCGGCGGCCAGCATGGCCCTCCCGGTCTCCAGGGTGAGCAGCGGGTCCGAGACGCCCCAGTCGGCGGCGGAGTTGACCAGCATCCGGTCCAGGCCGTACCGCCGGAGGATCTCCACCATGCGCGGCGGCGACATCTTCGTCTCGGGGTAGATGGAGAAGGCCATCCAGCATCCGGAGTCGCGCACGATGCCGGCGGTGACCTCGTTGAGGTGATCGACGGCGACCCGCCCGGGCGCGATCCCGGAAGCGGCGACGACCTCCAGCGTGCGCCGGGTGCCGCCGGCCTTGTCACGGTGGGGGGTGTGGACGAGCGCGGGCAGGTCGTGCCCGACGGCGAGGTCGAGCTGCCGCTCGAAGGCGTCGTCCTCCTCCGGGGTCATCGAGTCGTAGCCGATCTCGCCGACCGCGACGACCCGGTCCTTGTCCAGGTAACGCGGCAACAGGTCAAGCACGGGGCGGCAGCGCGGGTCGTTCGCCTCCTTGGGGTTCAGCGCGATCGTCGCGTGGTGGACGACGCCGAACTGGGCGGCCCGGTACGGCTCCCAGCCGATCAGTGAGTCGAAGTAGTCGGCGAACGAGCCGGGGGCGGTGCGAGGCTGCCCCAGCCAGAAGGCCGGCTCCACGACGGCCCGGACACCGGCGGCGGCCATCCGCGCATAGTCGTCGGTGGTGCGCGATGTCATGTGAATGTGCGGGTCGAAGATACGCATCAGGGCTCCTCACGGGTCAGACGGTCGAGCAGGGTGGCGGCGTCCGCGGGCATGGGGCGTCCCGCGGCGGCACGCTCGTCGGCGAAGGCGGCCAGCATGGCCGCCAGCTCACGGTCGGCCCGCTCGTCCAACCCGTCGACCGCAGTAAGCGGCACGCCCGTGAACACGCACTTGAGCACCCCCTGCCGCCAGGCGGCCTGGTCGAGGTGGCGGGCGTACGGCCCGAGGGCCGCGGCCAGGAGGCGGGCGTCATTCGTGCGGATCGCGTCGTGCAGCAGCGGCAGCCCGGCCGCACCGACGGCGAGCATCGGCAGTGCCTTGAGCACGGCCCGCTTCTCGTCGGCGTCGCCGTAGCGGTAGAGGTCGCCGATCTCGGTCTGGGTCCGGTCCGCCGGCAGCGCGGCCAGCAGCAGTGCCCTGGCCGCCTCGTCCGCCGTCCAGCCGGGCACATCGGGCAGCGGTGTGCGCCCGGCCCGCCGTCCGGCCTGGGTGAAGGATCGGCCGATCGTCTCGGGTCGCTCACTCGCCGTGGTGAGAGCGGCGTCCACCCATTCTCCTCGCGGGGTTTCCCGCAGCGCGGCTCGCAGCCGCTCCGGTCGCGTCACGCCGTTCTTCCTTCTCCATGACACCTGGCCGCCTGTTCGGCTCCGCGCAGGAATTCGATCGAACGTGCGGCCACGGCCGGCGCTGCGTGGGAGTGGCGGGGAAGCTCGACCGCGACCAGGCCCCGGTAGCCGGCGTCGGTGAGCGCGCGCAGCACCGGCGGGAAGTCGATCTCCCCTTCGCCGAACTCCAGATGTTCGTGTGCGCCCCGCCGCATGTCGTCGATCTGGACGTTGACCAGGTGCCCGGCGACGGCCGCGACGCAGTGGGGAACGGGGTCGGGCTCGTTGCAGCGGCAGTGCCCGATGTCCAGGGTGATGCCGAAGCCGTCCGGAGACCCAAGTGCCTCGTGCAGCGTCCGCCAGCCGGCGATCGTCTCGATGAGCATCCCCGGCTCGGGTTCGAATCCCAGCGGCACGCCGGCGCCCTGCGCGGCGTCGAGAACCCGCCCGCAGCCGTCGGCCAGCCGGTCCCAGGCGGCGGCCGGGTCGATCCCGGCGGGGCGTACGCCGGACCAGAATGACACCGCCTCGGCCCCGAGGTCGGCGCCGATCGCGACGGCGCGGCACAGGAAGTCCACCCGCCGGTCCCGGTCGTCGTCCAGCAATGTCGGGGCGTGCTTGCGCCGCGGATCGAGCAGGTAACGCGCACCGGTCTCGACGACCACCGCCAGATCGAGGTCGCGCAGCCTGTCGGCGACCTGTGCCACGCGCCGTCCCAGCCCGTCGGCGTACGGGTCGAGGTGGCAGTGGTCAAGCGTCAGGGCCACTCCCTCGTAGCCGAGGCCGGCGATGACGTCGAGGGCGTCCGGCAGCCGGTGATTGGCGAAGCCGTTGGTGCCGTAGCCGAACCTCATGTCGCGGAGATCTTTCTGACCAAGAGGCGGGCCGGCGGGATCGTCGCCGCGAGGGCGAGGCCGAGACGGGGGGCGCCGCCGCGCGCGGCGAGGGCTCCCTGGAGGGCCGGCAGGCTGACGATGCCCGCGCTGACCGCGTCACGGACGCGCCGCGCGGAGGGGTCGGCGACGGCGCGCGCCTGCGGGAGGCCGAACTGCGCGGCGTACAAGCCGGCGAGGGCCGGCCGCACCGGTCCCGCGGAGCCACTGGTGGTGGCGGCTGCGAGGGCGACGGTGCCGGCCAGGGTCGCCGCGGGCAGGCGCGGATCCGCCCCCGACACCTCTTTGTGCGAGAGCGCCGTGAGCAGGTACGTGTGAGCGGCGATGGTGAGCGCGGAAGGCATCGCGGCAGCGGGGCGGGAGCCTGCGGTGGCGCCCAGCAGCACGTCGAGGCCGCGGCAGAGCGCCATCGTCAGCGGACCGGCGGCTGTGTTCTTGACCGCCACGTCGTATGCCCAGATGGCGGCCGCCAAGGGGGCGGTGACCGCCAGGGCGCGCCGGCCGCCCGCGACCCCGGCCACGGCGAGCCCGGCCACGGTGAGCCCCACCGCCGTGCCGAGGGCCGCGCCGGCCGGCACGCGGCCCGAGGGAATGGGGCGCTCCGGGCGCTCGACCGCGTCGATATGCCGGTCGGCCCAGTCGTTGGCCGCCATTCCCGCCCAGTACAGCAAGACCGAGGAGCAGGCCAGCCCGACGGTACGGCGGCCGAGCGCCCCACCGGCGGCCGCCCCGGCGATCACGTCGCCGGGTACCGACAGCGCGGCCGGTGCCCGCACCAGGTCGATCAGATCGCGCAGCGCCGTCACCGCTCCCTCCCCCGCGGTCCAAGCGCGTCCACGGCGGCCCGCAACGCCTGCCACTGCTCCGCCAGCCCATGCGGCACCTCTCCGAGGGGGTCCTTGAAGAAGAAGGCCAGTTCGGTGAGCGGGCCCGTGCGCCCGGCCCGATGAGCGGCCGCGGTCAGCCGCGCCAGGTCCAGGATCAGCGGCGCGGCCAGCGCCGAGTCGCAGCCGTGCCAGGTGAACTCCATGCGCATGCGGGTTCCGAGGAAGCCTTCGAAGGAGATCAGGTCCCAGGCGGTCTTGAAGTCGTCGAGGTCCTCGACGAAATCGATCCGGGTGTCACCCTGCGGGGCGTAGCCGAGCGTCTCGGGGAGCACGCGTTGTTTGCTGGCGGACTTGGCCGCGTTGGCGGCCGGCTCGGCCAGGTTCGCGCCGTCGCCGCCGCCCAGCAGGTTGATCCCGGACCAGGTGCGAACCTTCAGGTTGCGCACGGCGAACATCGGGGCGAGCACCGACTTGACCAGGGTCTCACCGGTCTTGCCGTCGTGGCCCGCGTACGGGAGGCCCTGTCTGCGGGCCAGAGTGTCGAGTGCCGGCAGGCGGGCGCCGGTGGAGGGCGTGAAGTCGACGTACGGGCAGCCGGCCAGAAGGGCGGCGTAGGCGGCCAGGGCGCTGGGCGGCAGGACGGGCTCCGGGCCGTCCAGCGCGGCCCGCAACACGTCGAGATCGACGTGGGCGGGATGTGGTCGTGGCGCCGGTTCGGTGGTCGACACGTTGATCACGACGACGCGGTCCAGCTGGTGCCGCCGGCGGAAGCGGTCCAGGTCGGCGCCGATAGCGTCGGCGACCTCGGCTTGGGCGTCGCGGACCGGCAGAGGCCGTACGTCCTGCTCGACCTCGGACAGCGCGTCCCGCACCGCCTCGGCCAGCCGCGCGGGGACGATTCCCGCCTCGGCCAGCGCGGCGGCCTTCTTGCCCAGGGGGATCGAGGAGATGTCGTGGCCGCCGAAGACCAGCTCCCCTATGCCGGGCAGGACGTCACTGTGCAGTCCGGGCGTCTCCAGGACGCATCCGGTCGGGTCGGCCAGTCCCGCCCGCACCGCCAGCGCCCCGAGCATGCTGGTGACCGCGACCGATCCTCGTGCTCCGATCAGCCATACTCCGGTTCTCATCTGTCTCCTCTCACGATCGTTCTCCGGGTCAGCTCGCCCGGGGCGGAGGCCACTTGTGCGGCCGCCCGCCCCGGGGTGATGTGTCACTCAGAGGAGAAGGCGGCATCGAAGGCCGCGGCCGGTGGGGTGATGGCGTTGAGCGAGCGGATGTAGGCGAGGGACTCCGGCGCGCCGTGCAGCCGGTCCATGCCCGCGTCCTCCCACTCGATGGAGATCGGGCCGTCGTACCCGATGTGGTTGAGCGCGCGGAAGCATGCCTCCCACGGCACGTCGCCCCGGCCGGTGGACACGAAGTCCCAGCCGCGCCGGGGGTCGGCCCAGGCCAGGTGGGAAGACAGGCGGCCGCGCCGTCCGTCGCGGGTGGCCACCCGGGCGTCCTTGCAGTCCACGTGGTAGATCCGGTCGGCGAAGTCGAGGATGAAGTTCGCCGGGTCCAGGTCCTGCCACACCATGTGCGAGGGGTCCCAGTTCAGGCCGAAGGCGGGCCGGTGCCCGATGGCCTCCAGCGTGCGCACCGTGGTGTGGTAGTCGTAGGCGATCTCGCTGGGGTGCACCTCGTGGGCGAAGCGCACCCCCACCTCGTCGAAGACGTCGAGGATCGGGTTCCATCGGTCGGCGAAGTCGGCGTACCCCGCCTCGATCATCGACGGGGGCACCGGCGGGAACATCGCCAGCGTGTGCCAGATCGACGAGCCGGTGAAGCCTACGACGGTCGTGACGCCGAGAGCGGCCGCCGCGCGGGCGGTGTCCTTGATCTCTTCGGCGGCGCGCCGCCGTACGCCTTCGGGTTCGCCGTCGCCCCAGATGCGGGCGGGCAGGATGCCCTTGTGGCGCTCGTCGATGGGATGGTCGCAGACCGCCTGGCCGACCAGGTGGTGGGAGATCGTCCACACCCCGAGGTTGTACTTGGCCAGGGTCTCCTTCTTGCGTTCGATGTAGGAGTCGTCCGCGAGAGCCTTGTCGACCTCGAAGTGGTCGCCCCAGCAGGCGATCTCCAGGCCGTCGTAGCCCCATTCCGAGGCCAGCCGGCAGACCTCCTCGAAGGGCAGGTCCGCCCACTGCCCGGTGAACAACGTGACCGGTCTCGTCATGAACCCTCCACAGTCGTGAAGCGGCTGCCCTCAGCCGCGCTCTGCTCGACGGCCGCCAGCACCCGCTGCACCCGCAGGCCGTCCTCGAACGACGGTGCGGGGTCGGTGCCGGCGGCGATCGCCTCCAGGAAGTCCTTCGCCTCGTGGACGAAGGCGTGCTCGTACCCGAGGCCGTGGCCCGGCGGCCACCACGCCCCTGCGTACGGGTGGTCCGGCTCGGTGACCTGCACGCGCCGGAATCCGTGCTCGGCGCTGTCGACGGTGTGGTCGTGGAACCACAGGTCGTTCATCGCCTCGAAGTCGAAGGCCAGGCTGCCCAGGGCTCCGTTGATCTCGATACGCAGCGCGTTCTTGCGCCCGGTCGCGAAGCGGGTGGCCTCGAAGGAGGCCAGTCCGCCGCCGCTGAGCCGTGCGATGAACAGCGCCGCGTCGTCCACGGTGACCGCGCCCCTACCGGTCCCGCCGCCGGCCGAGAGCCCGGACGAGCCGGCCGCCAGAGGACGCTCCTTGACGAAGGTCTCGGTCAGCGCCGCCACCCCGGTCAGCCGCTCACCGGTGATGAACTCGGCGGCGTCGATGATGTGGGCGCCGATGTCGCCGAGGGCCCCGGATCCGGCCTTGTCCTTCTGGAGCCGCCACACCAGGGGGAACTCCGGGTCGACGATCCAGTCCTGCAAATACTGCGCCCGTACGTGCCGGATCTCACCGACCCTGCCCTCTTCGACGAACCGCCTGGCCAGCGCCACGGCGGGCACGCGGCGGTAGTTGAAGGCGACCATGCTGCGCACGCCGCGCGCCGCCGCCTCCTTCGCCGCCGTGGCCATGGCCTCGGCCTCGGCCACGGTGTTGGCCAGCGGCTTCTCGCACAGGACGTGCTTACCGGCCGCCAGCGCCGCGACGGCGATCTCGGCGTGCGAGTCGCCGGGCGTGCAGATGTCGACGATCTGCACGTCGTCGCGGTCGAGGAGGCGCTTCCAGTCGGTCTCCGCGCAGGCCCACCCCAGCTTCTCGGCGGCCTGCGCGGTCGCCTCGGCGGATCTGCCGGCCACGGCCACCATCGCGGGTTTGACCGGCAGGTCGAAGAACGCGTCCACGCTGCGCCACGCCTGGGAGTGGGTACGGCCCATGAAGGCGTAGCCGACCATGCCGATCCCGATGACGGGCCTCATGACTCGAACCCGAGAGGCATGTACTTGGCGGCGTTGTCCTTGGTGATGGTCTCCGAAGCCAGTGTGATCGACTGCGGCACCTGCTGCTCCAGCAGGTCGCTCATGCCCTTGTCCTGGGCGATCAGCCGGGCGATCTTGATCGCCGAGGCGGCCATGGTGGGGGGATAGGTGACGGTGGCCTTCAGCACGCCGCTGTCGGCCTGGATGTCACGCATCGCGTTGGCCGAGCCCGCGCCGCCGACCATGAAGAACTCGTTGCGACCGGCCTCCTTGATCGCCGCCAGCACGCCGATGCCCTGGTCGTCGTCGTGATTCCAGATCGCGTCGATCTTCTTGTGCGCTTGGAGCAGGTTGGCGGCCACCTGCGTTCCGGACTCCACCGTGAACTTGGCGTCCTGTTGCGCGGTCACCTTGAAGCCGTACGTCTTCAGGGCGTCGGCGAATCCCTTGCTGCGGTCCTGGGTCAGCGGCAGCGTGGCGATGCCCTGGATCTCCAGGATGACCGGGTTGGAGACGCCCTTGTCCTTCAGCGTCTTGCCGATCTGGTGTCCGGCGGCCACGCCCATGCCGTAGTTGTCCCCTCCGATCCAGGCCCGGTACGACAGCTTGTCCGGGAAGACGCGGTCCACGTTGACCACCGGGATGCCCGCGTCCATGGCCTGCCGGGCGACCTGGTTGAGCTGCTGGCCGTCGTTTGGCAGGATCACCAGCACGTTGACCTTCGCCTGGATCAGCGACTCCACCGCCGAGATCTGCTGGTTGATGTCGTTGGTCGGCTCGACCGGCTTGAACTCGACGTCGGTGTACTGCTTGGCCGCGTCCGCCGCGTTCTTGCTGATGGCGGCGATCCAGCCGTGGTCGGCGGCCGGGGCCGAGAAGCCGATGACGACCTTGTCACCGGGGGCGTCGTTGCCCTCCTTGGCCGCGGGAGCGGCGGCGGGCGCGCTCGCCTGCTGGGTGGCGGCCGGCTCGTTGCTGGTGCAGGCGCTGAGGAGGGCACCCGCGCCGAGAGCGGCGCCGCTGACGAGGAAGCCGCGCCGGGCGACGTTCTTGTCCATATGTTTCTCTCCTTGCTAAAACCGGTCGGGGTTACGATCCGGCCCTGGTGTCAGGTGTGTGTCTTGAGGCTTCGCCGCTGCAGCAGCACGGCGGCGACGATGATCGCGCCCTTGGCGACGAGCTGGTCGGCGGTGTTCAGGCCGTTCAGGATGAACAGGTTGGTGATCACGGTGAAGATCAGCAGGCCGAGGATCGATCCGATGATCGTGCCCCGGCCGCCGCTCAGCAGCGTCCCGCCGATGATCACTGCGGCGATCGCGTCCAGCTCGTACAGATCGCCGTGCGTGGACGACCCGGTTGTGGTCCTGGCCATGATCAGCACCGCGGCGATCCCGCAGCACAGCCCCGACAGGGCGTACAGCATCAGCGTGTGCTTACGCACGTCGATGCCGGCCAGGCGGGCCGCCTCGGGGTTGCCGCCCACCGCGTAGGTGCGCCGGCCGAACGTCGTGCGGTTGAGCACCAACCAGCCGAGCAGCACCACCAGCGCGAATACGTACACCAGCAGCGGCAGCCCGAGCACCCGCGTGGTCGACAAGCTCACGATCATCGAGTTGTCCTGCTGCACGAGCTGCGTGCGCTGGTTCGACATACGCTGCGCCAGGCCGCGCCCGGCCACCATCATCGCCAGCGTCGCGATGAACGGCACCATCCGGCCGTAGGCAATCAAGATTCCGTTCAGCAGGCCCGCGCCGGTGCCCACGACCACCGCGCACACGATCATCACGACCGGCCCGTAGGACTGGGTCGCCAGCGTGGTCGCCCACACCGACGCCAACGCCATCAGCGCGCCCACCGACAAATCGATGCCACCACCGATGATCACGAACGTCATGCCGACGGTGATCACCCCGATGGTCGAGGCCAGCGCCAGGATGCTCACCAGGTTGGAGGAAGTCGCGAAGTTCTCCGGCCTCGTCACCAATCCCACGATCGCCAGTAGCACCAGCGCCGCGACCAGCCCCAGATGTCGGAGCTCGCCCAGCCGGCCGAACCGCCCGCCCGGTCCCGCCGCCTTCACGCGCGGGCCGGCAGGCGCGGCCTGATCAACCTCAGTCATGCAATGCTCCTTCAGAGGGGGGATTCGCCACATCGGGCAGTTGTCCTGTGGAGACCATCACCAGGTCGAGCACCCGGTGCTCGTCCAGGTCCTCGGCCGGCGCCTCATGGACGATCCGGCCCTCGCGGATGACCAGCACACGGTCGGCCAGGCCGAGCACCTCGGGCACCTCGCTGGACACCAGCAGCACCCCGATGCCGTCGTCGGCCAGCTTGCGCACCAGCGCGTACAGCTCGGCCCGGGCGCCGACGTCCACACCGCGTGTGGGCTCGTCCAGCAACAGCAGCTTGCGGTCCTCGGCCAGCCAGCGTCCCAGCACCGCCTTCTGCTGGTTGCCGCCCGACAAGGTCCTGATCGGCCGGCGCGGATCGGGCGGACGGATGTCCAGCGCCTCCGACAGCCGTTTGGCCTCGGCGAACTCGGTCTGGCGGTCGAGCCAGCCCAGCCACCGCGGCTTGGTGTAGCGGCTCAGGCTCGCCAGCGTGATGTTCTGCGCGACGGAGTGGTCCAGCAGCAACGCCTGCGCCTTGCGTTCCTCGGGGGCCAGGCCCATGCCCATCCGCACCGCGCGAGTCGTGCTGCCCGGCCGCACCGCCTGCCCGTCGAGCACGACCCGGCCGCTGGCCCGCCGCGCGCCGTAGATCGCCTCGATGATCTCGCTGCGGCCGGAGCCGACCAGGCCGGCCAGGCCGACGATCTCCCCGGCCCTGATGCTGAACGACACGTCCGCGAACCGGCCGGGCAGCGTCAGGTTCTCCACCCGCAGCACCTCGGGCCGCCCCTCGTGGGCGCCCCTGTCCGGCCGAGGCGGGAACACGTACTCGACGTTGCGGCCGGTCATCAGCGCCACGATCTTCGAGGTCGGGGTGTCCTTGGCGGCCAGCCCCACCGCGACCGTGCGCCCGTCCTTCAACACGGTGACGCGGTCGCCGATCTCGCGGATCTCCTCCAGCCGGTGCGAGATGTAGATCACCGCCACGCCCTGGGAGGTGAGGTCGCGGATCACCCGGAACAGGTTGCCGACCTCGTCGTGGTCCAGCGCGGCCGACGGCTCGTCCATGATGATCAGCCGGGCCGAGTGCGACAGCGCCCTGGCCATGCTGACGATCTGCTTGTGCGCCGGCGACAGCCAGCCCACCTCGGTGCGGGGGCGGATCTCGCTGTGCCCCAGCCGCTTGAGCAGCTCGGCCGTCGCCCGGTCGGCCTCGGCCCGGTGGGAGAATCCGAAGGTCGCCATCTCGTGGCCGAGGAAGATGTTCTCCGTCACGCTCAACCCGTCCACCAGATCGAGTTCCTGGTAGATGGTGGCGATTCCGTGGCCCATCGCCGCGGTCGGCGGCGCCAGCCGTACGGGCGAGCCGTCGAGCAGCACCTCGCCCTCGTCGGGTTCGTGGGCACCGGACAAGATCTTGATGAGCGTGGACTTCCCGGCGCCGTTCTGGCCGAGCAGGCAGTGCACTTCACCGGCTCTGACCTCAAGGTCCACGCCGTCCAGAGCGCGCACGCCGGGGAACTGCTTGACGATTCCTCGCATCACGAGCAGAGATGACGAGTCGGATGGTGACCGCGGCACAGGGGCCTCCCTCGGTTACGGTGTGGCCGTGCTCGCCTGATGGCCCCGCCCGCCTGACGGCGCCGGTAGGCACCGCCGCGACGGCACCGAGGTCGGCGTCAACGATGCCGGTGCGGCTCCGGGCGGCCGATCAGGCGGGCGGGACGTTCTGGGTGGGAAGAGGGCACGGTGGGGAAAGGGCGCAGGGGGTTCCGTCCGCTTGACCGCATGCCCCATGGCCGCGGCACGCGGGATGAGCGGGTGTGCCGAGGCGGTGCGGGACAGGACGGGTCAAGCGGACGAGTTGTTCAGGGGTAGGCGGCAGGTCGGGGCCGGGTGGCGGACACGCGGGTCAGGGGGTGTGGCAATCAGGCCATCGGGGTTCCCTCGATCATCCCGATGGCTGAGGGCGTTAGGATCTTGACGCTTGTGGGGTCGTAGAGTGCCCGTTCGACGACGACTCCGGCCGCTCCGCGTGAGGCGGCGCCGAAGCCGAGGTCTGAGGCGGCGAACCGGCAGCGCTCGACGGCGCTGCTCATGCCCAGGCATGCCAGCGTCTGCTGCGCCGCGGGGATGAGCAGGTCGGCGAGTCGCGCGAAGTACCCGCCCAGCACGATCACCCGTGGGTTGAAGAGATTGACCAGCATGGCCGTCCCGATCCCGAGCCACCGGCCCACCTCCGCGACGGCGACGTCGACGCGGGGATCTCCTTCGGCTCGCCGCTGCTCGATCTCGGCCAGCCGCTCCTCCGGGTCACGGACGATCTGCGGGCCCATGCTGTACGCACGATCAGGTGTGGCCATGCGGACCAGCGCGGCCAGCCCGACTTTGGTCTCCCAGCAGCCGACACGGCCGCAGCGGCACAGTTCACCGGACGCGTCGACCATGACGTGGCCGACCTCCCCCGCGAAACCGTCCGCTCCGCCCAGCAGCCGCCCGCCGGAGATGACGCCGCCGCCGACACCCACCTCGCCTGTGAGGTAGACCAGGTCGGAGGTGCCCGCCGCGACGCCTGAGGTGTACTCGGCCAGGGCGGCGAGGTTGGCGTCGTTGTCCACCGTGATGGGGATGTGCCCCGCGATGTTCGCGTGGGACAGCCGCTCCGCCACCGCCACCCCGCGCCAGCCGAGGTTCGGGGCGACGACGACGGTGCCGGTGGTGTCGATCAGGCCGGGGACGGCCACGGTGATCCCGGCCGGGGTGACCCCGAGCCGGTCGAGGTCGTCGACGATCATCTCGGCCATACGGGCCAGCTCGTCCAGTGAGCGTTCCGGGCCGGAGCCCATGGCGTCGAAACCGATGCGCCGGTCAACGATCACTCTGCCGGCCAGGTCGGTGGCGATCGCGGCGATGTAGTCGACGTTGACTTCCATGCCGAGGGCGCCGACGCGGGAGCCGTCCAGGACGAGCGCGACACCCGGGCGGCCGACGGAACCCGCGTGCTGCGGCCCCGTCTCCTTGACCAGTCCGCGCGCCTGCAACTCGCTCACCAGACTGGTGACGGTCGCCTTGTTCAGCCCGGTCGCCGCTGCGACGGCCGATCGGGTGCACGGGCCGCACGCGCTCACGTGACGCAGCACGAGGGCGAGGTTGGAACGGCGCACGGTGGCCTGGTCCGCGGGAACTCCCGCGGACCCGCCGCGACTCATCGAGTCGGTCACGTGGCCGTCGGGTCGGCTGTGGTCCACGCTCCTCCTCGATTAGTTCGGATGACTAGCCGAATTAAAGGCAGCGATACCCCGAGGACACAAGTGTTAAATCGTTCGCACCTTCCGTAACGTTCCGGTAACCAGAGCGAGAAAAGTGGCTGAAGTGCACAGATGTGAGCGATGCCAACTCGTTACGGACTTGAGGGGTGCACGGTCCGACATCGCCGTGTTACAACTCCTGATTAATTGATCTCGGAGACAAACAAAGGGCAGGTGGTGCGGGTGACGTACAGGCCGCCCTTCACCCGCGCCCCGGGCGGCGCTCCGCCGGCGGGTCCCGCCACGCTGCGCCGGGCGAACCTCTCGCTGGTGCTGCGCGAGCTGCGTGAGCACGCATCCCTGTCCCGCGCCGACATCGCCCAGGCGACCGGACTGCATCGGGCCACCGTCTCCAACCTCATGGCCGAGCTCCTGGAACGGCGGCTGGTGCGGGAGGTCGGTGTCAAGCACGTCGGGGCGATCGGGCGGCCCAGACGTGCGGTGGCGCTGCACGGCGCGCACGTCGGCGCCCTGGGCATGGAGATCAACGTCGACTACATCGCGGTCCACGGCACCGACCTCAGCGGCCGGGGCCTGGTGGAGCGCCGGGTGGTCCACGACGCGATGGGCAGCGGCCCGGACAGCGCCGTGCGCCGGCTCGGGCTCGTGGCCAAGGAGGCTGTGGAGGCGATGCGGCGAGCCGGGGCGGTCCCGATCGGCATCGCGGTGGCCGTCCCCGGACTCGTGGACGTGACACGCGGCGTCGTGACACTCGCGCCGAACCTCCACTGGCGCGACCTGCCCCTGGCCGAACAGCTGAGCTCCATACTCGGCCCGCGGAGCGTGCCGGTGTGGGTGGACAACGACGCGAACCTCGCCGCCCTGGCCGAATACACCTCCGGCGTCGCCGCCGGCACGCCCCACCTGGTCTATCTCACCGGAGAGGTGGGCGTGGGCGGCGGCATCATCTCAGGCGGCGAACTTCTGCGCGGAGCGGACGGATTCTCCGGCGAGGTCGGACATCTGCGGGTCGACCCTAACGGCGACCGATGCGGCTGTGGCCGCATCGGCTGCTGGGAGACCAAGGTCGGCCTGGCCGCGCTCGTACGTGCGGCCATGCCCGAGCAGGCGTACGGGTTGCCCGGCATGCCGGTGCCCGACCCCGGCGAACGGGTGGCCGATATCGCCAGGGGCCTGGCCTCCGGCGACCGGCGGATGACGATGGCGGTGGCACAGGTCGGCGAGTGGCTCGGGCTCGGTGGCTCGATCCTGGCCAACCTGTTCAACCCGCGAGTGATCGTCATCGGAGGCTATTTCGCCTCACTGGCCCAGTGGCTGCTTCCACACGCACAAGATCAGCTGCAACGGCTCGTGGTGGCCGCTCCCGCCGCCCACTGCCGATTCGTCGCCTCCACGCTCGGCTTCGGCGCCGCCTCCCGCGGCGCGGCGAGCATGGTGGTCAACCACATCATCGACGATCCGACGACGATCATGGATTCGCCCAGGCCGGCACCGTACTGACGGCCCCACAGACCTGGAGACGGCACCCTCCAGCAACCGCAACATCCGCTACCACCAAGTGGCAACAAGCGCGGCGGCGCGCGCCTTGCTGACATCCCCCCAGTCAGGAAGGGTTCTTCATGTCACCACGTCATCGAACGTGGGCCAGGCTGTTCAACGCGGCCCTGCCAGAAGGCGGACGACGCCCGAGGCGTCGAACCGCGACCACGATGGCCTTAACCCTCATCGTCCCTCTCATCACGCTCCTCGCGGCGCCGGTGAGCGCCGAGGCCGCCACGGCGGCTGAGCCCGCTTTCAAGGTGCTCGTCTTCTCGAAGACGACCGGCTTCCGGCACGACTCCATCCCCGAGGGCATCGCGGCCGTGCAGAAGCTCGGCCAGGAGAACAACTTCGCGGTCGACACGACCGAGGACAGCACCCTGTTCACGGACGAGAACCTGGCGAAGTACCAGGCCGTGGTCTTCATGTCCACGACCGGTGACCCGCTGGGCACACAGGAGCAGAAGGACGCCTTCCAGCGCTACATCCAGCGGGGCGGCGGCTTCGCGGGCGTCCACGCCGCCGCCGACAGCGGCTACAACTGGGCCTGGTACGGCAAGCTCGTCGGGGCCTACTTCAAGCAGCACCCGGCGATCCAGCAGGCCACGGTCAAGGTCGAGGACCCGGCCCACCCGTCGACCAAGGACCTGCCGACGACCTGGACCCGGACCGACGAGTGGTACGACTACCAGGCGAACCCGCGTGGCACGGTCCACGTGCTGACGTCGATGGACGAGAAGTCCTACACCGGCGCCACGATGGGCGCCGACCACCCGAACACATGGTGCCAGGACTTCGACGGCGGCCGTTCGTGGTACACCGGGCTCGGCCACCTCAAGGAGAACTACAGCGAGCCCAACTTCCTGAAGCTGCTGCTCGGCGGCATCCAGACCGCCGCCGGCGCGGTCAAGGCCGACTGCTCGGCCTCGCAGAGCGCCAGCTTCGAGAAGGTCACGCTCGACGACAACACCTCGAACCCCATGATGGTGGACATCGCCAAGGACGGCCGGGTCTTCTACGTCGACCGGCTCGGCGAGGTCAAGATCATCAAGCCTGCCGGCGGCACGGTGACGGCGGCGAAGCTGAACGTCTTCACCGCCAACGAGAGCGGCCTGCTCGGGCTGGCACTCGACCCCGCCTTCGACTCCAACCACTGGGCGTACCTCTACTACTCGCCCACCGGGACAAACGTCGACCGGCTGAGCAGGTTCACCGTCACCGGTGACAGCGTGGACCTGACGAGCGAGAAGAAGATCCTCGACGTCCCGGTGCAGCGGGCCGAGTGCTGCCACCACGGCGGCGGCATGGTGATGGACCCCAAGACCGGCAATCTGTGGCTGGCCACGGGCGACAACACCAACCCGTTCGCCTCCGATGGCTACGCGCCGCTCGACGAGCAGTCCGGCCGCGCCAGCTGGGACTCCCAGCGCACCGCGGGCAACACCAACAGCCTGAGCGGCAAGCTGCTGCGGATCCACCCGGAGACCGACGGCACCTACACTGTCCCGTCCGGCAACCTGTTCGCGGCGGGCACGGCGAAGACCAAGCCGGAGATCTACGGCATGGGCTTCCGCAACCCGTTCCGCATGGGTCTCGACCCCAAGACGGGCAACATCATGCTCGGCGAGTACGGCCCCGACGCCAACTCGGCGAGCTCCACCCGGGGCCCGCAGAACACGGTCGAGTGGAACCTCATCTCCAAGCCGGGCAACTACGGCTGGCCGTACTGCGTCGGCAACAACACCCCGTACGTCGACTACAACTTCGCCACCAAGCAGTCGGGGTCGCCGTTCAACTGCGCCGCGCCGGTCAACGACTCGCCGAACAACGACGGCCTGACCAGCCTGCCGGCGGTGATCCCGGCGACGATCTGGTACCACTACGCAGCCGACGCGCAGAACTTCCCGGAGCTGAGCGGTGGCGCGCCGATGGGCGGCCCGGTCTACCGCTCCGACCCGAACCTGCAGTCGGACGTGAAGTGGCCGGCGTACTGGGACGGCAAGGCCGTCTTCGGCGAGTGGAACAACAACAAGGTGTGGTCGTTCCAGCTCGACGAGAACGGCACCAAGCTCGTCGAGATGAACCCGATCCTCGGCTCCCTGTCGTTCAAGAAGCCGATGGACATGAAGTTCGGCCCCGACGGCGCGCTGTACATGATCGAGTGGGGCTCCGGCTTCGGCGGCGACAACGCCGACTCCGGCGTCTACCGCATCGTGTACACCAAGGGCACCCGCCCGCCGATCGCCCGTGCCGCGGCGGACAAGACCGATGGGCCCCTGCCGCTGACCGTCAAGTTCTCCAGCGAGGGCAGCCGTGACCCGGAGGACAAGGCACTCACCTACGCCTGGGACCTCGACGGCGACGGTGACACCGATTCCACCGACCCCAACCCCACCTTCACCTACGAGAAGGGGGGCGACTACAGCGTGGTCCTGACCGTCAGGACCCCTGACGGCAAGACCGCCACCGCCAGCGTGACGGTCAGCGCGGGCAACATCCGTCCCGTCGTCAAGGTGGACGTCCCGCCGAACGGCGCCTTCTTCGAGTTCGGCGACCAGGTGAAGTTCAAGGTCACCGTCACCGACGCCGAGGACGGCACGATCGACTGCGACAAGGTCCAGATCCAGGCGATCCTCGGCCACGACAGCCACGGCCACCCGCTCGACCAGCTCAAGGGCTGTGAAGGCACCCTGCAGACCCAGCAGGCGGGCCACGGCGAGTACGACAACCTCTTCTACGCCATCGAGGCCAGCTACACCGACGGGGGCGCCAACGGCGCCAAGCCGCTGACCGGGCGGGGCCAGATCATCCTGGAGCCCAAGCGCAAGCAGGCCGAGCACTTCGCGCAGACCGGCCGGGTGGCCGACGGCAAGGGCACCGACGCCGCGGGCGTCCAGGCGGAGACCACGACCGACACCCAGGGCGGCAACCAGCACATCGCGTTCGTCCAGGACGGCGACTGGTGGTCGTTCGACCCGGTGAACCTGTCGAACGTCACCGCGATCCGGCTCCGGGCCTCCTCGGGCGGCACCGGCGGGACCGTGCAGGTCCGGGCGGGCAACCCCGAGACCGGCACGCTGGTCGGCTCGGTCGACGTAGCGCCCACCGGCGGCTGGCAGACGTTCACCGACGTCACACTCAACCTGACCAACCCACCGACAGAAAGCGGACCGCTGTACTTCGTCGTGCGCAAGCCGGCGAGCGCGGCCAACGACACCTACCTGGCCAACGTCAACTGGGTCGACTTTGTCGGCAAGGGTGCCACGGACAACCAGCATCCGGCCGTGACCGCGACGGCGACCCCGGCGACGGGCGTCGCCCCGCTGAAGGTCGACTTCAAGGCGACGGCCACCGACCCCGAAGGCGACCCGATCACCTACAAGTGGAACTTCGGGGTGAACGGCGCGCCGGAGCCCACCACGGCCGAGGCGAGCTACACCTACACCGCGCCGGGCAGCTACACGGCCATGGTGACCGTAACCGACGACAAGGGCGCGTCGGCCACCGCCCAGGTCCCGGTCAAGGTGGACGCGGCGGCCACGGTGTGCTTCACCGGCCGTTCTGACGACTTCCTGGGCAGCCAGCTCAGCCGTGACCGCTGGTCGGTCATCCGGGAGAACCAGGACCTCAAGGTCGCGGACGGCAAGCTCGTGATCCCGACCTCGACCACCGACATCTACAGCACGGGCGGCAACACCTCGAACATCGTCGTGCAGCCGGCGCCGTCGGGTGCCTGGACCGCCACCGCCAAGCTCACGCTGAACGCGCGTGACGCGTACCAGCAGGCGGGCCTGATCATCTACGGCGATGACGACAACTACGCCAAGATGGTGCTCCAGGCGCGGTCGACCTCGGGCTCCAACCACGCCAGCCGCATCTTCCAGTTCATCCGGGAGGAGAACGCCGCCCCGAACGAGGTGTCGCAGAGCAACACGGCCAACCTCGGGGACTCCTACCCCGACACGGTGTACGTGCGGTTCGTCAGCGACGGCACCAACATCACCGCCCACTACTCCTCGGACGGCACCACGTTCACCGCGATGCCGCAGACCAAGGCGCTGGCCGGAATCGCCAACCCGAAGATCGGCCTGATCTCGCTGGCCGGGGCCAACCACCCGGTCGTGGACGCGTCCTTCGACTGGTTCCACATCACGCCGGACGACAAGGCGACCGGGCCGGACCCGGCCGATGAGTTCGACGGCACCGCGCTCGACACCTGCCGCTGGAGCGCGATCGTGCGCCCCGACGCCACGGCGGCGCGCGTGAGCGACGGCAAGCTGGCGCTGGACACCACGACGGGTGACATCTACGGGACCGGCAACAGCGGCCCGAAGAACTTCATCCTGCAGCCGGCCCCGAGCGGCGACTGGACGCTGGAGACCAAGGTGGACGCCTCGGCCCTCAGCGAGCAGTACCAGCAGGGCGGCCTGATGGTGTACACCGGCGACGACGACTACGTGAAGCTCGACTTCCTCACCACCAACTCGGCAGGCTCGACGGTGGCCCGGAGCATCGAGCTGCGCAGCGAGGTCGGCGGCACCGTGCAGAACCCGCAGCCGCAGGTGAACAACCTCACCAGCGGCGTGTGGTGGCTGCGGCTGAAGAAGGTGGGCACCACCTTCACCGGCTCCTACTCCTCCGACGGCCAGGCCTGGACGGATCTCTCCGCGCCGGTGGAGAACTCCGCGGTGGCCACCGGCGCGAAGGTCGGCGTGTACACCATCGGCACCAGCCAGTCGGCGTCGAAGACGGTCACGTTCGACTACTTCCACCTGGCCAAGGGAGGCTCGAACCAGGACAAGACCGCGCCGGTGACGACGGCGACGACCGATCCGGAGCCGCCGGTGGGCGGCACGTTCATCGGTCCGGTGTCGGTCACGCTCAAGGCCGCCGACGAGGACGGCGGCAGCGGGGTCGACAAGACCGAGTACCAGCTCGACGGCGGCGACTGGACCGCCTACACCGCACCGGTCACCGTGACCGGCGACGGGCAGCACGAGCTGAAGTACCGCTCGGCGGACAAGGCGGGCAACGTCGAAGAGGCCAAGACGCTGACGCTGACGATCTCGGCGACCGCGCCGCAGGTCAAGCTGACGGTCACCGCCACGTCCCGCTGCATCGGCACCTCGGCGTACGTGGCGGTCACGGCCGTCAACAACTCCGATGTGCCGGCCACGGTGACGCTGACCACCCCGTTCGGTACGAAGACCGTGGCCGGCGTGGCCCCGGGCAAGCAGGCTTACCAGTCCTTCAACAGCCGGGCCGGGCAGGTCGACGCGGGCACGGCGACCGTGAAGGGGACCGCGACGATCGGCGGCAAGGAGATCACCTCGTCCTACGACGCCGCCTACCCGGCGCTCAGCTGCCGCTGACCGCCATAGCAGAACCGGGGTCGGCCGGCCGATCGGCCGGCCGGCCCCGCCCCCCATCAATGGAGCGATCACATGAAGATCAACAGGACCACGCAGCTGCTCGCCGCTGCGGTGCTCGGTGTCGCGCTCGCCGGCGTCGGCGTGGCCGGTCCCGCGCTGGCGGACGACGACCCTGACAACGGCATCGACGTGTCGGTGACGATCGAGCCCAACACCACTCCCGGTCAGGTGTCCATGACCGTCGCCGACAACGGCGGAGTGTCCCTGAAGGAGGACGGGTCCAACGCCACCGCCCGTCAGTTCGTCGGCACCCTGCCGACGGTCACGGTGACCGACACCCGCCGGCCCGAGGAGATCCCCGCCGGTGAGTTCTGGGCGGTCGTCGGCCAGGCCAGCGAGTTCACTGCGACGAGCGGTTCGGTGCCGCCCATCGGCCCGCAGTACCTGGGCTGGCGGCCGCGCATGCTGAGCGACTCCTCCTCCGGGGCGGTGGCGGCCGGTGAGCCCGTCTCCAGCGTCATCTCAGACGGCTCGGGCGCGCCCACCGTCGGTCTGAAGGGGCAGGAGCTGCTGGTGTCGACGGCGAACTCCGCCGACGAGATCGGCACCTGGCAGGTCAACGCCGGCCTCGCGCTGCGCACTCCCGCCGACGTCGCCGCCGGCGAGTACCACTCGACTCTGACGCTCTCCCTCTTCAACCAGTCCTGAACCGAAGGCAGGACGCCATCGCCCGCTGTGGGCGTCCGGGACCTGCGCCTCCTGGCGCAGGTCCCGGACGCCCACGATGAGACTGGAGACACCTCTGTTGACCACAAGCCGTTCGCGAGGCGCCCTCGCCCGCCTCGCCGTCTTACCCGCTGTCGGCGTTGCCCTGCTGGTCGCCGTCCTGGTCACCACGGTCGCGTTCGCGACCCCGTCCGACGCCGACACCACCTGGTCGGCCGTTCCGGCCAACGCCGACGGTCCTGACGGCCGCAGCGTCATCGACCTCGAACTCGCCGGCGGGCAGCAGGTGGTCGAGCATGTGGCGGTCATCAACCGCTCCACTCAGCCGGTCGACTTCGCGATCGACGCCAACGACGGCTACCTGACCTCCAAGGGCTACTTCGACATGCGGCCCTCGGACGCGAAACCGACCGACGGCGGCTCCTGGATAGCGGTTCCCGAGAAGGTGACCATCGCCGCCGGGGCCACCTCCGTAGTGCCGGTGACAGTGTCGATCCCCCAGAACGCGACGCCGGGCGATCACCCCGCAGGTGTGACCGCGTCCCTGGAGACCGTCTCCGGCCAGGTACGGGTCCAGAACCGGGTGGGCGTCCGCCTGAACATCCGCGTCACCGGTGACTATGCGGCCAAGGTGGCAGTAACCGACGTGCAAGCCGAGTACACGGGATCGTGGAATCCCTTCGCCGCCGGATCCGTCGAGGTGACCTACACCGTGGCCAACGTCGGCAACGTGCGGCTGGTCGCGGACAACCGGGTCCTGACGTCCACGTTCGTAGGCGAGAACAACTGGAGTGACCCGTCCGCGGCCAAGGCCAGGGAGCTCATGCCGGGCGGCAGCCGCACGTTCGTCGCACGAGTGCCCGGCGCCTGGCCGCTGGGTCCCATCGGCACGACGGTCACGGTGATCCCCTCGCCCGCGGGCAAGCCGATCCCGGGCGTCACCGCCCAGCGGATGGCGATCGACACCACGGTCTGGGCCCTGCCGTGGCCGCAGCTCGCCCTCCTCGTCCTCCTTGTCCTCGCCCCTTTCGCCATCCGGCTGGGCGCCGCCTGGCGCCGCAAGCGCATCGAGAAGCTGATCACGCTCCACAGCAAAGGCACGCCTCAGGAGGCGTGAGCGCCATCGACATCCGCCCTCAGGAGGTGGCGACCATCAACCGACCCAGGCAACCGGCCCCCGCACAGGGTGCAACGTGGGCCCATGTGCTCGCCCTCGCCCTCGCGTTCGCGCTCGGCGCGATCGTCGCCGGCGGTGTGGTGTTCGCGCTGACCCGGCCGAACTCGATTGAGCGGATGGCGGACCGGCTCCGTACCGAGTCCGCCCTCCGGGACAAGACGCAGATCAAGACCCTGACGGAGCTGGCCCGCACCACGCGGGCCCGGCTCGTCCCCGTGCTCGACGGGCTGGGCCGGGCCATGCCCGGCGACGGAGTCGCGGGGCCTGTTGCGGTGACCGCCGCCGACGTCGGGAACTGGCAGAAGGCGGCCACCGCGGCCGCCGGCGGCTTCGCCGACCCGCCGTCCGGTGAGACCGCCACCAACGTGGCGCGGTCGAGTCTCGCCTCCGCCGTACGGCAGATCGCCACGACCGTCGACACCTACGCGGCCGCGCGGGGTTTGACAGGACCGGCCCGCGCCGCCGCCATGGATCTGGCCGTACGGCAACGCGCCGACGCGCTCTTCACCTGGTCGATCGGAGCCACCGCTCTCGACGCCGTGAACATCGACGCGGGCTACGGCCACCAGCATGTGTTCCTACCGACATCACCCGGCGAAGGGGCGCTCACCCCCGACACCGAACCCGAGGGGAGTCACGACTCGTGAACAAGGTACCGGCATACGTCCTCACCGTCCTGCTGGCCGGGCTCATGCTGGTGCTCGGCGCACCGGCGGCCTCCGCCCACGGCGGGCCGATCAATCTGGAGGTGACGGGAGACGGCGCCGACAACGTCAACGTGCTGGTCACCTACAAAAAGGACGGCCATCCCGTAACGGAGATCGTCGAGGCCACGCTGAAGGCGACCTCGGCAGACGGCCGTTCCTTCGGGCCGGTGCCGCTCAGGTCGGCGCCCGAGGGCCAGAACCTCTACCACTCCGCCGAGCCGCTGCCGAGCGGCGAGTGGCGGGTCACCGTGACCGCGACCGAGCCCTCCAAGGCGAAAGCGACGGTGAAGGTGAAGGCGGGCGTTATCGCCGCCCCACCCGTGGCGGCGACCGCCCCCGCAACGGGCCAGGCGACGGCGCCCGCGCGGAACAAGGCCGCCGCGCCGGCGACCGTGATGGACGACCAAGGTGCGATGGGGACTCCTCTCAAGATCGGCATCATCGTCCTCGTGGCGCTCGTCGCCCTCGCGGCCTGGATCGCCCTCGCCTGGCGGCACCGCATGGGCGTCCGGCGCTGAATTCGGCCGGCCAGGGATTGACGAATACAACAGGAGGGCGCAACCGACCAGGACCTCGCCGGGGCCGGAGAGTTGGGCTGAGCAACCTCGTTCCCACCCCTGGCGCGGCCCTTGTCACCGGTTACGCGCAGAACTTCTGGATAGGCGCTCAGCCTCGGTTCCAGGTCCACTTCTGGTTGTTGCCGCCCCAGCAGGGGTAGAGCTGGAGTCGAGTGCCCTTACCGGTGCCGTTGTTGGCCGCGTCCAGGCACCAGCCCTGATCCCACCCTTCGCATCAGCCGTGTCAAAGCCACTGCCCGCGCTGCTCGTGAGCGGCAGCGAGGATGAGGTAGGCGCTGGCCGTCCAGGTGTAGGCGCGGTCGCGCAGGCCCTCGCCGGTGGGCGCATCAAAGTTCTCCGCGAAACCGGACTGCTCGCACAGCCGCCGGAAGCGGGCGCTGATCTCGTCGGCCAGGCCGGCGTGCACCGCATCGACGGACGCGTCCGGCAGGGGCATCGTCTCGGCGCTACCCGGCAGGGCATGGATGGCCCGCAGCGCGCGGCGCAGATCGCCAGCATCGCTGGGTCGGCTCGACCGCGACGACGTCGGCGTGACTTGGATGGTGCTCTCCTGTCGTGGCTGGCCGGACCTGCCTGGATGGTCGCGTGCCTTCATGCGCGTGCTGGAAGGCGCGAACGTGTCGTTGTAGGTGGTTCGGTCGCCGACACTGCGACTGCCGATAATTACACCTGTCCAGGTCATGGCCATGTGGAGGCTTCGCGTAGCGTGCGCGAGCTCCGGCCACCAGGAGAGGCAGTTGGCGTAGTGCCAGTGCCTGATGCAGCCGGTGCTGGTTGTAGTGGCGCTCGTACCCGGCCAGAATCTGTCGCAGGTGCCGCTCACCATGGACCAGAAGGCGATCGAGGCATTCGCGCCGGAGCGTGCCGACGAACCGCTCTGCGAACGCGTTCGCTAGTGGCGAGCGCGCCGCGTTTCGATCTCCATGACGAACAACACGTACAGGCGCTTGAGGAACACCGTATCGACGTGGAGAAAGTCGCCGTACCCGGCCCGCGCCGGGCCGCCCGCCATGCCGTCAGGGTCAGTTCGATCAACACCCACCGGGCATCGGACAAGTCGGCGCGCCGAGAAGCCATGTGAAGATCAACGACCGAACCGCCGCCCCGATACGGACAGATCATGACGCAAGAAGATCAGATGCTCTCTTAGCGGCATACTTCCGATATACCGCCGATCTCTAAGATCTGGCGACATGAAAATTATGCGAACAGCGGCCATCGTCGGCGCCCTGGGCCTGGCCCTCTCACTCTCGGCCACTCCAGCCTCGGCTTCCTCCGTCCTCAGCGGACGCTGCAGCAAGGGCGACTTCCAACTCGCGGCGTCAGTCACGTACGGCAACGCCGGAGGCCAGCACTTCTTCACGAAGCTCACCTGGAAGATCGTCGGCGACGTTGGCAGCAACAACGACGTCTACTTCGAGTTCTGGAAGAAAGGCAGCCCGGACAGCCTGCTCAAGGTCTTCAAGATGAACGACGTCTCGAAGTCCGGCTCCATGAACATCTCGTTTCGCAGGCCGCTCGGGGACGCGGTCTACGTGCACGGCGGAACCGTCTTCGACACGAAGTACGCCACCGACCCGGTCTGCAAGTACCTCACCCGCACAATCTAAGCTTGACTCTGTCGGGAATCTTGGGAATCGTCGGCGAGTCACGGTGAATGACGGGTTGGCCACCGACAGACTTTCGGGCCGTGAAGTCGATCACTACTTCCCCGAGGTGGTCTGTGTCCCTTCGTCCCCGTTCCGGTGAGCAGGTTCCGGCTTTGACCGCGCAGGTCGCGCGGGCGAGCAATCCGGGCGGTACGACGGCTATGTGGGTGAGAGACCTGCTGGATGAGCTGTGGTGCGACGAAGACTTCGCCGACTGGTACCCGCGCGATGGGCGCCCCCGGTGTCTCGCCCGCTCAGCTTGCCACCGTCAGTGTGCTGCAGTTCCTGCTCGATCTGTCGGACCGGCAGGCTGCCGAGGCGGTCCGCTGCCGCATCGACTTCAAATACGCCCTGGCCTTGGAGCTGGACGATCCCGGCTTCCACCACAGCGTGATAGCTGACTTCCGTGACCGTCTCGCCCAGGGCGATCGCGCCGACCGCCTCCTGGACCTCGCGCTGGCCCGTCTCAAAGATGCCGGGCTCGTGCGCGAGCGCACCACGCAGCGTACCGACTCCACCCACGTGCTGGCTTCGGTACGCGATCTGACCCGGCTGGAGTTGATCACCGAGGCGGTACGGGCAGCTCTGGAAGAACTCGCCGGTATTGCCCCGCACCTGCTGGCCAGACCATCAGCGCCTACGGGCCGGGAGACACTGCGGAAACGACCCCAACGCCGTCACCGTCCGCATCTACCAGCAGGAGAAGGCCGCAATCGGCAGCTTCGACCTCGCCGTCCGCTGAGGCCAAACTGGAGGCGGCCCTCGGGGTGATCGGCCCGGTCCCCGCGCGGAGGCGGGGACCGGGCCACATCCCATAGGACCAGCGCTTGAACTGCCGCGGGGTGTGTCTCCGTCGAATTCCTGCCGGTGCAGTGCCGTACTCGCAGGAGTCCCGATTCGATCGCTTCTGCGGTTGGTCGAGTCCGGCGCTGTGGCCCGTGGATGGCCACGGACCACAGCATGGCCAGGGCGACGGTGGTGGCTTCTGCGAGCGAAGGACTGGGATCAGGGCCGCGTGTCCGGGTGGAGGGCTCGGGCGCACAGCGTGAGCGTTTCCGCGAGTGTCGTGCGGGCCGGGTCGTCGATCTCGGCGAGCATGATGGCTTCGATGCTGTCGAGGGAGCGGTCGCATCGCTGGAGGGTGTTCAGGCCTTTTGGGGTAAGGCGGGTGCGCAGAGCGCGGCCGCCACGGGGATGCGGGTCGCGGCGGATCAGGCCGCGTTGTTCGAGATCGCGGATGACCAGGTTCATCGCCTGCGGGGTGACGAAGGCGATGCGGGCCAGGTCGGCCGAGGATGGGGCGTCGCGCAGGCGCAGCTCGCTGAGCGCCATGTATCCGGTGGTCGTCATGCCGTGCCGGGCGAGCGCTTCATCCAGGCAGGCGCGGATGCGGCGTTCCAGCCGGAACACCAGGTAGCTCACACGGGGCGGCGGTGCGTCGGGCGCGGCGGCCGCGGGGACACCCGGATCGGTCACCAGGAGACGATATCGCGCCCCGTCAGAACGGGCTCCAATGTAAGTTTCCCAGAACGTTATCAAGGACCTTGATAACAAGTTACTTGATAGCCAGGGGAAACAGCTCCCTGCCAGATGAACTGGCGGACATGCACACCCAGCGTGCATTGACGGTGGATTGTGGCTCTTCTATTTTCCAGCAACCGATGTCAATACGCGGCGGACCGGTCCGCGGCGCGCCGCGGCTATGGAGAGGAGGAGCACGAATGACACGATTGACCACGGTGCTGGCTCGTGCCTGCGCCGCGGCGCTCTTTGCCGTCATGACCGTGGTACTCGGATCGCCGGCCGTCGCCGCCACCCTGGTGGAGGTGACCAGCTTCGGCAACAACCCGGGCAACATGCGGATGCACGTCTATGTGCCGGACTCGCACCCGGCCTCGCCGGCGATCGTGGTGGCGATGCATGGCTGCGGCGGCTCCGGTCCCGGCTTCTACCAGGGCAGTGAGTTCGCCTCGCTGGCGGATCGATATGGCTTCATCGTCATCTACCCGACCGCCACCCAGTCGGCAGGGTTCGGCAACTGCTTCGACACCTGGTCGGACGCGGCCAAGCGGCGCGGCGGCGGCAGCGATCCGGTCTCGATCATCTCAATGATCGACTATGTCGAGCGGACCTATCAGGGAGACCCGAACCGTGTCTACGCCACTGGAAGCTCGTCCGGCGGCATGATGACCCAGCACATGCTCGCCGTCTACCCGGACGTGTTCAAGGCAGGGGCCTCCTTCATGGGTGTGCCGTTCAACTGCTTCGCCGGCGCCTCCGACTACCCGCCCGGAAGCAGCAGGTGCACCGGCGGGAGCATGGACCGAACACCCCAGCAGTGGGGCGATGCGGTCCGCCAGGCGTACCCGGGATATTCCGGCCCCCGCCCGCGCATGCAGCTGTGGCACGGCACCAGCGACACCCTCGTGCCCTACTCGCTGCTGCGAGAGTCGACCGAGCAGTGGACCAATGTGTTCGGGCTGAGCCAGACCCCGACCAGCACCGACACCCCGCAGGCAAACTGGAACCGCAGCCGATACGCCAATCTGTCCGGCACCGCGCAGGTGGAGGCGTACAGCATCCAGGGCGCCGGGCATACTCTTCCGCAGAGCGGTATGGGACTCTACGCCATCGAGTTCTTCGGCTTGACCACCAGTCCGACCGACACCACGCCGCCGACCACGCCAGGCACCCCGGTCGCGTCCAACGTGACCGCCGCCAGTGCCACGCTGATCTGGACCGCGTCCACCGACCAGGGCGGCTCCGGCTTGGCCGGCTACAACGTCTACCGGGAGCAGGGCACCAACGACCCGCAGCTTGGCCAGTCCACCACCACCTCGATCACCCTGACCGGGCTGAGTGCCAACACCCAATACCAGGTGTACGTACGGGCGCGTGACGGCGCGGGCAACCTGTCGGGCAACTCCGCGCCGGCCACCTTCACCACGGCCGCCACCGGAGGCGACACCACACCGCCGACCGCCCCGCCCGGGCTCACCGCCTCGGACACCAGCACAACCGGCACCAGCCTGACCTGGACGGCCTCCACTGACGACACCGGTGTAACCGGCTATGACATCCTGCGCGCTACCGGCGCGATGGGCGGCACATTCACCCAGGTCGGCACCTCGGCCACGACCTCGTTCACCGACACGGGCCTGACTGCGAACACCACCTACCGCTACCAGGTCCGGGCGCGCGACGCCGCTGGTAACGTCTCACCGGTCTCCAACACTGTCCAGATCACCACTCAGGGAGGCACGACCGGTGCCTGCTCGGCGACCCCGGCCGTGCAGTCCCAGTGGGGGAACGGGTATGTGATCCAGCCGCTGACCATCACCAACACCAGCACCTCGACGATCACCAGCTGGACCGTCACCTTCACCCTGCCGGCCGGGCACACCCTTACCGGCTCGTGGAACGCCACCATCACCACCAGCGGCCAGACCGTCACGGCCAGAAGTCTCAGCCACAACGGCACGCTCGCGCCGGGAGCCAGCACCACCAGCTTCGGCTTCCAAGCGAGCAGGCCCGACGGCAACGCCGCCCTGCCGTCCGGCTACACCTGCGCCTGACCGTCAGCGCGCTTCCCTGATCACGGCCCCGTCATTGACAGGTGGGACCGGGCCGTGATCAAGGGATCCGCGCCGCGGGAGAACCGGCTGCGGACCGCCATCGTGCGGTCATCGAGCAGGCCACCAGACGCGTCCACGTGCTCGGCACCACCGCTCACCCCACCGGAAACTGGGTCACACAGGCGATCAAGAACCTGGTGATGGACCTGGACGATGCGGGCTGCCGGGCACGCTTTCTGCTCCGCGATCGGGATGGGAAGTTCCCGGCGCTCATGGACGAGATTCTCGCCGAGGCCGGCATCAAGACGGTGCTCACAGGTATCCGAATGCCGCGGATGAACTCGCTCATGGAGCGATGGGTCCAATCGTGCCGCCCCGAGCTTCTCGACCGCTGCCTCGCATGGAACGAAAGCCACCTGCGGCACGCCCTGCGCGAGTACGAACACTTCTACAACCGGCACCGAGCCCACCAAGCCCTAAACCAAGCGGCTCCGCTGCGTCCCGCCCCGAACCCGATCACCGATCCCGGACGAATCATCGACCTGAACATACGCCGACGAGACCGGCTCGGCGGCGTCCTCCACGAATACTCACATGCCGCTTGACCTACATGGATGAAATTTTCGGCAGGCGCAGAGTCGGCGGTGTTGGTGAACGTCCAGGCGAACCCGGACGCCGCGAGCCTGCCCGCGCCGGACACGCCGTGGTGCGACTCCCGCGCCTGGCTTGTGCGCGGATGATCCACTGACCTCGGCATGCGCCGCTCGCACCCGTCCCCGGCCGGACGGGATCAGGCGGGCGGGTCGGCGTAGACGTCGTGCAGCATGCCGGTGGCCTGGCCGACCTCGATGAGGTGCCCGTCCGGGTCGCGCATGTAGCAGCGGATCTCGGCCTTGCGGTCGATCGGCTCGGTGAGGAACCGGGCGCCGAGCGACGTCGCGTGCGTGTGGAAGGCGGCGATGTCAGCGACGCGGACGTTCATGAACGCGGTCACCGGGTCGCCGGGCTCGGGCGCCCGCAGCGTGACGTCCGGTTTGTCCGGGGTGGGGCCGCCGCCGGGGTTCATGATGATCCACGTGTTGGCAACCTTCACGATCGCCGGGTTCTCTTCAAGGACGACCTCGCCGCCCAGGACGTCCGCGTAGAACGCGCGCGAGCGGGCCACGTCCCGGACAGTCAGAAAGTGCGTGACTACGAGCCCCTCGACGGGCACGGGCAGCTGTTCGCGGTCGACCATGCTCATCCCCTCACAGGTTGTGGTGCGCTTAGTGCGCCCAGCGGGCGGGGTCGGCTCCAGGGCGTCCCGATCCCAGTGGGCGACCTCGGCAGCGGCCTCGCTGCAAGGCGTCACGGGTCTCGTACGAGTCGGCCACGCGCAGCGCGACCAGACCTGCCGCCCCATCGCCGTCCCCCTCGGCCGGATCGGTCGTACGCCGTTCTCGCGCAAGGGGGTCATACCCGGCCGGATGGGGGTTAGTCAGGCAACGAACGTCATACCTCCACCGGCCCCGCTCGACACCGACTTTCGGAAGGTCGAAGGCGCGCACGCGCCCGTCAAAGGTGCGCACCTCCACCTCGCCAGGCCGAAGCTGGTGACCCTCGGTGGCCGGTCCCTATAGGACGCCATCTTTTTTGGCCGTACATGCGTGCACGGCAACTCGGATAACCGACAAGACCGCAGCCGTCCGCGATTCTCACCAGGGCCTGGCCGTCGCCTCTGCGTGAGGCGGCGAAAGACCGTTGTCCGCGGTACATGCGATCCCAGATCAGCGACGGCTTCGGCCCTGCGTTGCGCTGGGCAGTGGGTACGCGGTTATGCCTGCCCAGTAAGCCAAGCGTGCGTCGCAGATCCGCCGACGCCTGGGCGCTGACACGTCAGGGGGCGCTGCCGGCGTGGCGGGATGCGGGGTAGCTGCGCAAGCCCGTCAGGGCGGCAATCAGGTCGGGCAGGGAGGTGGGCTGAGCGCCATGTAAGCATCTCCCGGGAAAGCGTGAACCGTGAGGAGAGGGGCCGCGTTCCGCGGCCCCTCGGGCCGAGCTACTGGTAGTCGATCTCCTCGGCGATCCACAGGTGCTCCCGGAGCTGGGTGGCCGCCTGGTCGCGGTCGGAGCACTCCTGTGGTCGCCTTCGCCAGCCGGCCGTCGGCCAGGTAGACCCGCTCCTCGCGGGCGAGCCGTTCGCCTCCCTCTTTACATGCGACGGCCCTATGTTTTTGCAGGTCACAGCGTTTTCATACAAGATTCGGGACTCGCGTGTTGCCAGCCGCATCGCGGTTCAACCCCACTGTCGAACCTGGGCAACCTAGGCGGGGAAGACGCCGCCGCAACGACACCATCACCGAACGCCGCGCCGACCCGCAGGTTCGGGCGAGCGTCAAGTACCGGCGGCCGATCCGGTGCCCGAGCGGGCTTCCACCACGTGAGCCGACTTCCTGCGCTCGCAAGCCGACGCCATGCTGGCCTGCGATTTCATCGAGACCGTCACGCTCAGCGGCCAGCGCCAGTGGTATCCAGGCCGTACTCACCGGCATCCGGATGCCGCGAATGAACTCGATCATGGAGCGATGGATGCAGTCCTGCCGCCCCGCTGCGTCCCGTCCCCGATCCGATCACAGATCCCGAGCGGATCATCGACCTGAAAATACGCCGGCGAGACCGGCTCGCCGGCATCCTCCACGATTACTCATATGCCGCTTGACCTGCATGGATGTAATTTTCAGCAGGCGCACCGTCACTATCTCTGCTCCGGAGTCAGGCCGTGTCGGGTCCGGTCCCCGATCCAGGCCGCTTCGAGGATCGCGGTCAGGCTGGCGCCGTCGGTCGGGCCTGGATGGTTCTGGATCAATCGGGTGACGCCACTGGCCATCTCCGCGAAGCGCGGGAGGTCGGCGCGTGCCACGCCGATGTCCGCCAAGGTGGTAGGGATGCCGATGTCGGCAAGGAGCCCGTCGAGCCAGGTGAGGAACGTATCTGCGGCCTCGGCATCCGAGGCATCGGTCACGTTGAGCCCGCACACCCCGGCGAGGATGGCCAACCGGTCGCCGATGGCATCCCTGGCCGCGTCCAGCGCGTAGGGCAGCAGCAGCCCGACGCCCAGGCCGTGCGGCGTGTGGGTGGCTGCGCCGATGGGGTATTGGAGGGCGTGCGGAGCCGCGTTGCCTGCGTGGGAGAATGCGAGCCCGGCTAGCATGGACCCATAGGACATGTCCGCGCGCGCGTCCTTGTCGCCTCCGTCCCTGACGACATGGGGCAAGCTGCGGGCGATCCGCTCCGCGGCCAGGAGCGCGTAGTGATCGGTGATCGGGTTGCGGCCGAGGAAGACCTGCTCCACCGGGTCGCGCGGTCCGTGGGCCCGGGGTCGCGCGGTGTAGCTCTCCACCGCGTGACAAAACGCGTCGATGCCGGAGTGGGCAGTGACGGTCGCAGGGCAGGTGTAGGTGAGCTCGGGGTCGACGATGGCGAAGTCGGGCACGATGTGGACGCTGGAGACCCCCACCTTCAGCTCGCGGTCCGGGTCGGTCAACACCGAGACGGGCGTGAGCTCGGAGCCGGTGCCTGACGTCGTCGGGACCGCGACGAGAGGAATCGTCGGCCCCGGCACCTTCGACTCGCCGTAGAAGTCGCGCGGCGTCCCACCGTGGCGCCGGATGACGCCGACGATTTTGGCGAGGTCGATCACCGTGCCACCCCCGATGGCGAGGATTACGTCGGCGTCCACCTCTGCGGCGACCGAGACGGCCAGGGCGACATCGGCGAGTGGCACGTCCGGAGTCGCGTCGGCAAACACCCCGACGACTTCGACCTTCTCCCGCACGGCGGCCACGATCTCGGCCACGCCCGGCTGCCCCAGAAGAACCCGGTCGGTCACGATGAGGACTCGCGAGCCACACTCGGCCACCACTCGTGGGATGTTCTGCGCGACCCCTTCGCCCACTATCAGCTGGCGTGGTCCGCGGACGGTCTCAAGCATGTCAGTGCCTCTCTGGAACGTCGGCGGAGATTTGCTGGGCGGACGTCCAGGTCACCTGCGAGACTGGGACGGCGTCGGCAAGGTCGGCTGCCGGGTGGCGCAGGCGCGCGCCAGGCTCCCAGACTCGGTCGTGCCCGGGCGCTCTCGGGTCCATCGCGATGAGGCCGAAAGGGTTGATCGCCCCATCCACCGCCGCGGCCGCGTCTGTGGCGCGCATACCGGCGGAGTCGACGGCGTCCCCGGGTGCCAGCGGATTCGTGCCGACCATGGCCCGGGTCCCGCCCCACGGGTGGAGGCGGGTCAGGTCATGTGTGCACAGGGCGCGGTGATCCTCGGCGGGCACCCGGAGCAGCAGGCCGGTCACGGTAGGTCGATCGCCGCGTAGGTGACGTCGAGGTACTCAAGGATGCCCTCGTGCGATCCCTCCTTGCCGATCCCGGACTGCTTCACGCCTCCGAACGGAGCTGACGGGTCCGAGATCAGACCACGGTTGATGCCGACCATCCCCGTCTCTAGCCCCTCGGTGAACCGGAGCGCCCGCTGGAGGTCACGGGTGAAGACGTATCCGACCAGGCCGTGCTCGGTGTCGTTGGCCTTCGCCATTACCTCGTCGTCGGACGTGAACGAGATGATCGGCGCCACCGGGCCGAAGATTTCCGCCTCCAGCATCCGCGCGTCTTCGGGCACGTCGACGAGGACCGTAGGCGGGTAGAAGTGGCCCGGCCCATCCGGACGTTCGCCGCCCACCAAGACACGGGCGCCGCGATTGACCGCGTCGGCGACGAGCTCGTCGATCTTGGTGACCGAGGCCTCGTCGATCAACGCCCCGACGTCCACGCCGTCGTCGAGACCATGGCCCACCGAGAGCGCGCCCATCCGCTTGGCGAAGCGCGCCGTGAACTCCTCGCGCACCGGCTCCTCGACGTAGATTCGGTTGGCCGCGATGCAGGACTCCCCGATGTTGCGCATCTTGGCCACCATGGCACCGTCGAGCGCGACGTCCAGGTCCGCGTCGGCACACACGATCAAGGCCGCGTTGCCGCCCAGTTCCATGGAGGTGCGCAGCACGTTGTCCGCCGCCTGTCGTAGCAGCACGCGCCCGACCTCGGTCGACCCGGTGAACGAAAGCTTGCGGGTCCGACGGTCGGCTAGCAGTGCTGAGACCACCTCGCCGGCACGCTTGGTTGTCACGACGTTGACGACGCCCGGGGGAACGCCGACCTCCTCCATGATGCGGGCCAGGAACAGCATGGTGAGTGGCGTCTGGGCTGCTGGCTTGGTGATCGTCGTGCAGCCCGCCGCCAGCGCAGGAGCGATCTTGCGGGCACCCATGGCCAACGGAAAGTTCCAGGGCGTCACGAAGACGCACGGTCCGACCGGCTTCGGCACGGTGAGGATGCGATATCCACCAGCGGGAGCGGTGTTGTAGCGCCCCTCGACGCGCACCGCCTCCTCGGCGAACCAACGGAAGAACTCGGCGCCGTAGGCCACCTCTCCCCGGGCCTCGGCGAGCGGCTTGCCCATCTCGAGCGTTATCAGCCGAGCGACCTCCTCGGATCGCTCGGTCAGTGCCCGGTACGTCGCGGTCAACAACTCTGACCGTTTTCGCGGCGGGGTCGCCGCCCACTCCGCCATTGCCTTGCTCGCCACGTCCAGAGCGGCGAGCCCGTCAACGACGTCGGCGTCCGCCACCTCGGCGATGGTCTTGCCGGTGGCCGGGTCCTCGACGACAAAGGTGGCTCCGCTGGCGGCGTCGCGCCAGGCGTCGCCAATCCGGAGCCGCCGGTGCTCGGGGGCCAGGACGTTCATCGGGTCACTCATTGCGTCGCCTCCTGTGATGTTCTTGGTGATGTCCAGCGTGACCTCAGCGATCGCGCCACGCGCGTTGACGAACGGGTCACACGACCTCGTCGGGGTCGAGGTTGCCGAGCGGGTCGAACGTGGCCTTGGCCCTGGCCGCAGGGCGACGCCCCGCGCCACCGATCGCCTTCTCGGGCCATGGCTGCCTCAGCGTCGTCAGGCCGTGCTCACCGGTGACGGTCCGCCGAGGCTCGATTGCCACGTGCGGGCGCATGTTGACGTCGCCGCCCTGCGCGGTTACCTCCCAGCCTCGGACAGCGCCAGCCCGGTGCCCGCATCGAACAGGTGCGCACGGTCCAGGTCGACCGTGACAAGCAGCCGCTCGCCCGGCGTACCGGTGACGGTGGGTCGTGCCTTGACCTTGAGGATCTCCGTCCCCACTCGGACGTCGACCACCGTTCGGTCACCGAGCGGCTCAAGGCCGTAGAGCTCACCCGACAACGACGCGTTCCCACGCTGCTCGACGGACAGGTCCTCTGCGCGCAGGCCCAGCAGCAGCGGACGACCGTCCTCAGCCGTGGTCCAGCGGGGCCGCGGCAGCGTCCAGCCTTCCGCCCCGAGCAGACGATCTCCCTCGGCGTGGCAGGCGAGCAGGCTGATCGGCGGGCTCCCGACGAAGCCTGCGACCCACTGGTTGGCTGGACGCTCGTACACCTCGGTCGGCGTTCCGACCTGTTGCACCTTCCCCTCCTTGAGGACCGCGACCTGGTCGGCCATGGACAGGGCCTCGACCTGGTCGTTGGTCACGTAGACGAAGGTTCCCCCGAGGCTCCGGTGGATGCGGGTGAGCTCGGTGCGCATCTCGACGCGGAGCTTGAGGTCGAGGTTCGTCAGCGGCTCGTCCATGAGAAACGCGCGCGGGCGACGGACCAGCGCCCGGGCCAGGGCGACACGCTGCATCTCACCGCCCGACAACTGCGCGGGACGACGCTGCAGCAGACGTTCGATGTGCAGCAGGCTCGACATCTGCTCGACGGCAGCGGCGACCTCGCTCGAAGAACAGCGGCGTGCCCGCAGCGGCGAAGCGATGTTTTCGTACACCGTGTGTCGCGGATAGAGGGCGTAGCTCTGGAAGACCATGGCCAGGTCGCGTGCGGCCGGGGCGTCACCGGTCGCGTCCCTCCCGTCCAGATGCACCGACCCGGCGTCAAGCTTCTCAAGGCCGGCGATCGCTCGCAGGGTCGTCGTCTTGCCTGCCCCGGAGGGCCCGAGCACGACGAAGAACGAGCCGTCCGGCACGTCCAGCGTCACCCCGTCCAGGGCCTGGACTTTACCGAAGGACTTGCACAGCCCGTGCACTGCCACGGTTCCCATCAGGCCACCAGCTCTTCCGTGCTCACGTCGTAGACCGGCGGGGGCCCGCCGGTGTGCCGCAGCCCGACCGGTGCGTCAGCAGCGAAACGGACAGTCGGTGGCATCCGAACCCGTACGTCGCGCTGGCCGCCGTGGTCAACCACGTAGATGATTTCGTCGCCCAGCCACTCCGCCGAGACCACGCGGGCCGGGACCGAACATTCCTCCCCTGGTTCCGTGACTTCCAGCGCCTCCGGCCGGACGCCTGCGACCAGGCAACGGTCGCGCGGCAGGCTTGGCGGTGGCGTGAGGACCAGTCCGCTCTGACTGCGCAACTTCCCGTCGGCCACCTCCACCTCGATCAGGTTCATCGGCGGGGAGCCGATGAACGCGGCGCAGAAAAGACTCGCCGGACGGTCGTAGACCTCCAGCGGCGTGCCGATCTGCTCGACGCGGCCCTTGTTGAGGATGGCGATTCTGTGACCGAGCGACATCGCCTCGACTTGGTCGTGGGTGACGTAGACCAACGTCGTCCCCAGTTCCCCCTGCAGGTGCTTGATCTCCGTGCGCATGTCCGCCCTCAGCTCCGCGTCCAGATTGGTGAGAGGTTCGTCCATGAGGAATGCGCGCGGTCGTCGCACCAGGGCGCGAGCAAGCGCAACGCGCTGCTGCTCCCCGCCGGACAGCCGGTGCGGTCGCCGGTCCAGGAGCGGACCAAGCCGCATCAGCCGGGCGGCCTCCTCGACCCGCTCGTGCACCTCCGGCTTGGGCAGTCCCTCGGCCCGCAGGGGGAACGCCAGGTTGTCGCGGGTTCTCAGATGCGGGTAGAGAGCGTAGAACTGGAACACCATGGCGATGTCGCGCTCGGCGGGCGGCAGGTCGTTGACCAGCGTGTCGCCGATGCGGATGTCGCCCGTCGTCTGCCTCTCCAGGCCGGCTATGGCCCGCAGCGTGGTCGTCTTGCCGCAACCCGAAGGGCCGAGCATCACGAACAGCTCGCCGTCCCCGATGGACAGATCCACGTGATCGACTGCGACCGTCCCGTCCGGGTAGCGCTTGTGCAGGGCGGTCACCTCGATGCCCGCCATCAGCGTCGCACCGCCCCGAGCGTCACACCGGCGACGAGGTGCTTGCGCACCAGGTAGGCGAAGACGAGCACCGGTAGGGCGAACACCACTGAGGCGGCGGCCACGAGACCCCAGTCCACAGTGGTTCCACCGATGAGGCCGGCGATGGCGGGCGGGGCCGTCCGCACGTTGTCGCTGGAGGTGAGGAAGATGGCGAACACGAACTCGTTCCACGAGAAGATGAGTGCGAAGACCGCCGTCGCGGCGATGCCGGGCACGAGCAGGGGAAGGGTGAATCGCCAGAACGCCTGCAAGCGGGTGTAGCCGTCGAGCATGGCGGCATCCTCATACTCCGCGGGCACCTCGTCGACGAACCCCTTCATCATCCAGATCGTGAACGGGACGTTGAACGCTGTGTAGATGAGGATCAGGCCGAGCTTGGTGTCGAAGAGTCCGACTTGGCGGTACATGAGGAAGATCGGGATCACGACCACCACGGGCGGCATGAAGCGGGTGGACAGGATGAAGAACAGTTGGTCCTTCTTGGCCTTCACGGCGAAGCGTGAGTAGGCCCAGGCCGCCGGGACCCCCAGTACGGTGGCCAGCACCGTGGAGACCCCGGCGACCACGACGGAGTTGAGGAACGAGACGGACAAGGCCGAGCGACCGCCGCCGGAGGCGAAGAACACGTCCTTGAAATGGTCCATAGTGACCTTGAAGTCGAAGAACTTGGCCGGGATGGCGTAGACGTCCCGGTTCTCCTTGATGGACGTCTCGATCATCCACAGCACCGGAAAGAGCATCACGACGGCCAGCGCGGTCAGTAGCGCGACCTCCAGCACGGAGCGGCCCCGGCCGCCAAGGCGGCGCGCGGGGGGCGTGTGATCCCGGACAGGACCTGTGGACACGGTCTCGTCGACAGATACGCCCATCAGTCCTCCTTGAGCTTGTTCAAGTAGCGCATGTAGAGCTGCGTGAGGACGATGACGATGAGGACCATGAGGATCCCGTACGCTGACGCGGTTCCGGTGTTGAAACCCAGGAACGCGACCTTGTAGACGTGGAACGACAACGTCTCGGTGGAGACCCCCGGACCTCCGCTGGTGAGGATGTAGACGAGGTCGAACAGCCGGAAGGCCTCGATGGCCCTGAACAACACAGCGATGAGGAGCAGCGGCCACACCAGCGGAAGAGTGATGGTGCGGAACCGGAACCACTCGGACGCCCGGTCGATCGAGGCGGCCTCGTACAAGTACTTGGGGACCGCGGTAAGGCCCGCGAGTGCGATGAGCATGATGAACGGCGTCCATTGCCAGGTGTCGACCACGATCAGGGAAATCAATGCTGTTCGCTGCCGGGTGAGCCACTCCACCTGCCCCAGGCCGAGCGAGCTGAGCATGCTGTTGATCACGCCGAATTGCGCGTCGAGCATGAATCGCCAGAACAGCCCGACCACGACCGGCGACAGCATCATCGGAACCAGGAACAGAGTGGTCAGCAGTCCTCGCCCGTGCGTGCGCCGTGAGATCAGGTAGGCGATGGTGAAACCGAGCACGGTCTGCAGGGTGACCGCGCCGATCACGTAGATCAACGTCGTCAAGGTCCTCAGGTGGACCTGCGCCGAAGACAGGATGGCGGTGTAGTTCTCGAACCAGATGAAATGGGCGGGCCCCCCGCGGGTGGCCGAGTAGTCGGTGAAAGACAGGTACAACGCCCACAGCAGCGGGAACACCGACATTGCGAGCAACAGCAGCAACGCGGGGGAGATGAAGGCCACGGTGAGCCGGCGGTCGCTCAAGTGGCGGGACCAACCCGGTGCGGGCGGCGTCGCAGACGCCACCTGCCCGGGGTGGTCGGTCGTCAGAGGGACGGGGTTACTCACAGTCCGCCGCCGCCCTTGCGGCTGCTGGAGTCGAGCACGCCCTGCTGCTCCTTGGCGATGTCGTCGAGCGCGTCCTTCGGCTTCTTCGCGCCGTTGAGAGCCGCGTTCACGTTGGTGTTCTCGATGTCGACGAGGCGCGCGTACTCGGGGACGTTCCACATGTCCCGCATCCGCGGAACCGAGTCGGTGTACACCTTGTTGAACGGCTGGGCGTTGAGGAACTCGGGCGACTCCAGGGCGTCCGTACGCGATGGCACGCCGCCGGCGGCGGCCCACTTCTTCTGGATGTCAGCCTGCTCGAACCACTTCATGAAGTTCAGGGCCTCCGCCTGCTTCGTCGTGGAGGAGTAGGCCGACACGTGCATCCCCATGCCGCCGAGAGGCACCAGGTTCGTCTTTTGGCTCGGCAGGGGGGCAAAACCCAGCTTGTCGAGAATCTGCTCCCGCGTGGTGCCGAGCGTCGACTGCTTCGGGTCGAGCAGGCCGCCGCTCGCGGCGATCCAGTTGAACGCGATGCATGCCTTCCCCTGGGCGACCGCCGCGTTCACCTCGTCGATGAACCAGTTGCCTGAGCCCTTGGCGGTCAGCGGCTTCATCTTGTTGACCAGGACGTCCATCGCCTCCTGGCCCGCAGCGTCGTTGAGGACGCCCTGGATCTTGCGCGTCTTGGAGTCCCAGAGGTTGCCGCCGTAGATGCCGTTGACCGTGTTGTAGGTCACGGCCGCGGCGTCGGAGCCGTTGGCCTGGTGGAAAGCCAGCCCGCTGACGCCGGGGTGGTCCGCCTGGCACTTCTCGGCGACTGAGATCATCTCGTCCCAGGTCTGCGGTGGCTTTTCGCCGATCAGGTCCTTGCGGTAGATCATCGTCCAGGTGTCGCCGAGCAGCGGCAGTCCGTACAGGCTGGCGTTTTCGTCGCGCTTCCCGGTCTCCGCCTGGGGGAACTGGCCGTAGGCCGCCAGGAGGTACGGGTTGTAGGCCTTGACGTCGATGTTCTTCTTGACGAAGTCGGTGATGTCGAGGATGTTGCCGTTCGTCACGGCCTCGCCGATGTGTTGCGAGTCCAGGATCGGGATGTCGAAGTCGGTCTTGTGCGCTGCGAACTGGGTGAATATCGCGTCGTGCCAGTTCGCGTTCGGCACGGTGTTGACCTTGATGGTCACATTCGACCGCTCCTTGGTGTACTCCGCGTTCGCGAAGGCTTCCAGCGCGTGGGCGGGGGGCCAGTCGAACCAGACGAAGCTGAGGGTCAGCGGGTCCTTGGTGAGCTCCGGGATAGTCGCCGGTGCCTTGGGGGCGCTCGCCGCGCCGTCGTCCTGACCGCAAGCCGCCATGGTCGTGGCCACTAACATGGCCGCCGCCGCCAGTCCTATTCGCTTCGGATACCGCATCTTCTTGCCTGCTTTCTGGGTGGGGACCTCTGGAGCCTTGCTGCGTGCTTCGCCGAGCAGTTGCTGGGTTGTTCAGACGTGTTGCCGGCTGTCGCAGGGGCTGACCCGCAGACCGGCGTCACTAGTACGCCGCGACGTAATGGGGCTTCAAGCAGTCAAGAAGTCCTTCGGTCCCTGTGCGGCCCGGTGGCGAATCGAGTAGGACGTCGAGCATGCTCATAGGAGCTCCAACTAACCGAAGCGGAGCGATGGCGGGCGGTTCCGCGATGGGTGAAGGATGGCTGGCATCCGCCACCTTTCCTATACGATCCGAGTGGGAGCGTCAACATCCCGGAGCGTTGCGACCGATGTCAACAGGTTCCCGAAAACGCAAGAAAGGACCTCACGTCACGATGGACGACGAAGCGACGATCGCGCGGCGCCGTGGGGCCACGACGGACGGAATGCCGCCGGGAAGATCTCGCGGCCGGCTCGCCGACGAGGTGTACGACACGCTGCTCGGACAGCTGATGTCGCTACGGATCGAGCCTGGCTCCCGCGTCACGATCGACGTCCTGGCGCGGGAGCTGGGGGTCTCGCAGACGCCGATCCGAGACGCTCTGAACCGCATGGAGGCCGAGGGCCTGGTCGTGCGTGTGCCCCATGCCGGCTATCGCATTCCCCCCCAAATCACCCGTCACCGCTTCGAGGACATGCTTGAGCTCCGCCTGCTCCTCGAGCCGGCGGCGGCGCGCAGATCCGCAGAACGCGCATCCTCGAAGCAGGTGGCCGACCTGCGACGACTGCTGGAGGAGATGGCGGAGCTGGAGGGGGGCGATGGGCCCATGGCCTATGGCGCCTTCGGGCTGCGCGACGCCGCTTTTCACGATCTCGTCGCCCTGAGCGCGGAGAACCAGGTCATCCGCGAAGCGCTCGCTCGCCTGCACACACACGTGCACCTGTTCCGGCTTCTCCACGACACCCAGGTCACTCACTTGGCCATGGCCGAGCACGAAGAAGTCGTGGCCGCGATCGCCGCGCGTGACTCCGACGCCGCCGCCTACGCCATGCGTCGGCACATCCTGCTGTCCGGCGAGCGGTTCCGACGGTTGTTCGACGAGGCCGAGGGCGCGGACGGAATGGCAGTGGAGGCTTGACGGGCGGGCCGGGCCGAGGAATGCTAACGCAATCGGATCGGATCGGATCGGATTGGATCCACCTCACCCGCCTCAGATGCGAGGAGAAGCAGGTGCCCAGAGCGCTGCTCCTGACCGGCGACGCCGCCGAGGAGCTCGACACCATGTATCCCTACTATCGCGTGCAGGAGGGCGGCTGGGACGTTGACGTCTCGTCACGGACGATGCGTGACGTTCAGCTGGTCATCCACGAGTTCGACCCCAACTCCGACGCCTACGTGGAGAAGAACGGCCGAAAGTTGCCGGTCGACGTGCCCTGGGCCGAGGTCGACGTCGAGCGCTATGACGCCCTTATCATCCCTGGGGGACGTGCCCCCGAGTGGATCCGGGTCGACGCCGACGTCAGGCGCATCACCGAGCACTTCTTCGCGCGCGACCTCCCGATTGCCCTGGTGTGCCACGGCGCGCAGGTGCCGGCTGTGTACGGGCTACTGAAGGGTCGGAGGACGGCGTGCTTCCCCCCCATCACCGGTGACATGGAGAACGCGGGCGCGACGGTCGTCGACGCTCCCGACGTCGTGGACGGCAACCTCGTCTCCTGCCGGGGGTGGCCCGACATGCCGCAATTCGGCAGGGCGATGATGGAGCTCTTTTCGAAGTCCATCAACTCCGCATCGGCATGAGCACACCTGACCTGTCCCGGTGACGGCACTTCGGACCGTCACAGTCGAGGGCTCCCCCGTCCACGTCCTGGAGAGCGGCACCGGGCCCGCGGTGCTGATGCTGCACGGCTCCGGACCCGGTACGACCGGATCCGGCGCCTGGGCAACGACGACACAGGCGCTGGGCACGTCCTGGCACCTGGTGGCTCCTGACCAGGCGGGGTTCGGCCGTACACCAATCCCGGCGGGCTCCAGGGGTGGGCTCCGGCTGTGGACGGAGCAGGCCGCGGGCCTGATGGATGCTCTCGGTGTCGAGCACTACGCCGTGGTGGGTCACTCCATGGGCGGTGCCGTGGCGCTGGCGTTGGCGGCCGCGCGTCCCCAGCAGGTCACCCGTGTCGTGGCGGTCTCGACGATGGGCGCCCCCGGGGCGCCGCTGTCCGCCGAGCTCGACGCGATCTGGGCCGCCCCCGCCGGCCCGCTCGGGGCACGAGACATGCTGAGTCGCCTCGTCCTCGACCAAGCGCTCGTGACCGAGTCGGCCGTCGCTGCCCGTGCGGCTGCGATGCGAGCGGGGGCGGCCGCATTCGCGTCGCTGTTCCCTCCACCTAGGGCACGTTGGGCCGACGAGCTCACCCTCTCGGCGCAAACGCTGGCAGGGGTCCGCGCGCCCGTGCTGCTCGTCCACGGCGCCGAGGACCGAGTCACCCCGCTCGGGACGGCAGCCCTGCCCCTGCTCGAACACCTGGCCGATGTCCGTCTGTACGTGCTCGGCCGATGCGGGCACGTGCCGGCGCTCGAGCACCCGCACGACTTCAGGCGGCTCCTGTCGTGCTTCCTCGGCCGGGAACGAGGTCACTAATTGCTGCGACAGGTCCGCAGCCCGTGCTCAAGCAGATCAGCTTGAAGCAGGCGTGATCCGCGCAGAAGCTAGCGCCCTCCCCGAGACCCGAGCCATGACGAGGCAGTGGCCGAGGTCATCGCTCGACATGGTCGCATCGACATCCTCGTGAACAACGCCGGACGTAGCCACGTCGGTGCCGTGGAGGAAACCGGCCAGGCCGAGCAGCGGGCCCTGTTCGAGGTCCACTTCTTCGGCCCCGCGGCGCTGACCCGCGCCGCCCTTCCCCACCTGCGGGCACGGCGGTCCGGCGCGATCGTGCAGGTCAGCGTCTGGCCTAGCGTGACATCGTGTCCCGCTCGGAAATACGGTTTCGTACTCTGAACTGGGGTTTGCTGCATGATCAAGCCAGCGACTGCGACCATCGCTAGGTGTTGTTGTCGCTTGTCTACCGGCTGGTTCTTGAACGCGAAGAACCCGCTCGGATCGGCCTTCTCAGCCACCAGCGGCGGGATGGCAAGGTCTCGGCTGATGCGGCTCAGGCCGTCGCGGACCCGGCGCTCGATGTGGAGGCCATGGTCCATGATCTCCAGGTAGAAGTTGTCCTTGCCGAAGATCTCCTGGTATTTCGCGGCAGCCTTGGGCGCCTCGTCGTACTGCCCGAGCCGCAGCCTCGTCTGCACCTCACCCGACGGGCAGACTCCCACAGCGAGATCAGGAAGAACTCGGGCATGTCCCCGCTGGCGCGCCTGGTGAAGTAGGCGCCGCGGTTGCCCGGCGTCTCGGTGTAGCCGGGAAATCCGGTGCGCAGGAGGTAGTCCTCGTAGGCCGCGGCATCGGACTCCCGGGTCCAGCCCCGCCAGGTGCGAACGATCATGGGACCCATGATGGCGCAACCTGCTATTGCCGTACAGTGGTGACATGCTGGCGCCCGCGGAGCTCGTGCGCGACTTCGTGAACACCTACGCTCTCGATTCCGATGCCGACGAGCTGGCCTCACCCGCCGAGCTGGCCATCTGGCTCCGGGAGCGGGGTCTGATCGGCACGCGCGACCGCGCGACCGACGAGGACCTCACCGCCGCGCTCACCCTGCGGGAAGTCCTGCGGATGGGGTTAAGACGCGAAACTCCGGAGATGCCCGGACTGCTGGCCTTTCCGCTGCTGGTACGCGTCGGCGCCACCCCGGATCTGATCCCCGTCGAGGACGGCGTCCGGGGCGGTCTGGCCAGGATCGCCGCCGCCGTGACGGATCAGTCGTGGCACCGGCTGAAGGTCTGCGCCGAGAGCATGTGCCAGTGGGCGTTCATCGACTCCTCGAAGAACCGATCACGCTCGTGGTGTTCCATGCGGGTATGCGGCAACCGCACCAAAACGCGCGCCTACCGGGCGAGGAAGCAGGGTTCGCGTCATCTCCAAGGCTCAAACACCGATACGGTGTAACTCGTGCCTTGTGGCATGGACGGCAGGCGAAGGAGCGGGCCGAGATGGCAGACGTAGGCGTCCGGGCGGCCCGGCGCGAGGATGTGCTCCAGGTTGCGAACACTCAGATCCGCGCCTGGCGCTACGGCTATCGGGAGTTCCTCCCCGAGGGGCCGCTCGAGCAGATGACGGGGGCCGCGGCGGAGAAGATGTGGCTGCGGCAGTGGGACGAGGCGATCGTCGCCCCGCCCACACCCATGCACCGGGTGCTGGTGGCGGTGGAGACCATCCTCGACACCGAGGGCTTCCCGGCTCTGGGCGTGGGGGGCAGCGCCGCCCTGGCCACGCCGCGCGGCGGTGAGCGGGTGGTCGGCCTGGCCTCACACGCCCCCGCCGAAGACCCCGACCTCGACCCGACCATCGTCGCCGAGATGCTGACCCTGCTGGTCGATCCCGACTTCGTCCGGCGCGGGCATGGCAGCCGGCTGCTCAACGCCACCGTCGACCACCTGCGGGAGGACGGTTTCCGGCAGATCGTCACCTGGGTGTTCGCCGACAACTACGCGGTGCTGGGCTTCCTGGAGTCGGCCGGCTGGGGCGAGGACATGGCCGAGCGCGTGCTCGACATGGGGCGTCCTATCCGCATGGTCAGGCTCACCACCGACATCAGCTAGAGGATTCGTCGATATGGCAACCCCCGGCCAGTGGATCGCCGGCGCACGTCCCCGCACCCTGCCCAACGCCATCGTGCCCGTCATGGTCGGCACCGGCGTGGCGATCGGCGAGGACGGCTTCGTCTGGTGGCGCGCGATCGTCGCGCTGCTCGTGGCCCTGTCGCTGCAGATCGGCGTCAACTACGCCAACGACTACAGCGACGGCATCCGCGGCACCGATGACCAGCGGGTCGGCCCGATGCGCCTGGTCGGCTCGCGGGTGGCCACGCCGCCGCAGGTGCTCGCGGCCGCGCTCGGCTGCTTCGGCGTCGCCGCGGTGCTCGGGCTGATCCTGGTCCTGGCCACCCAGGCGTGGTGGATCCTGCTCGTGGGCGCCGCCGCGATCGCCGCCGCCTGGTTCTACACCGGCGGCAAGTCTCCGTACGGCTACCGCGCGCTCGGCGAGGTGGCGGTGTTCGTCTTCTTCGGCATCGTGCCCGTGGTCGGCACCGCGTACGTGCAGACTGAGCACCTGTCCTGGGCCGCTTTGGTGGCCTCTATCCCCATCGGGCTCCTGTCGTGCTCCATGCTCGTCGTGAACAACCTGCGCGATGTGGCGACCGACGGCGAGTCGGGCAAGCGGACGCTGGCGGTCGTGCTGGGCGCGGCGCGCACTCGTACGCTGTACGCGACGTGCTTGATCGTGCCGTTCGTGATCGCCCTGGCCATGATCCTGGTCGCCCCCCTGGCCGCGGCGGCCGTGCTCGCCGCGCCACTGGCGATCGCGCCGGTCAAGACGGTCCTGAACGGCGCCGTCGGCCCGGCGTTGATCGGCGTCCTGCAGCAGACCGGCAAGCTGCAGCTGGCGTACGGGCTGCTGTTCACCCTCGGCCTCGCGATCACCCTGTAGCTCTGCGGTCGGTCACCCTGTAGGCGGTTACGCGACGTGCGGGGGCCGGTAAGGGCCCCCGCACGCGCCATCAGCCTCAGCTCGCGGTGAGTCTCAGCCGCCGGTTGTCATGGTCGACCTCGGCGATCCGTACCGAGACGCTCGACCCGACCTGTCGCTGCTCCGGCCCGACGAGCAGCCCATGGATGCCGCCGGCGACCTCTATGAAGGCGCCGAACGGAAAGACACTGGCCACTCGCCCGTCGAGCACGTCACCGACGGTGTGCCGCGCGGTGAAGCCTTCCCAAGCACTGGACATGCGATCACCTCCTTCCTCTGCGATCTCCGCTGGGGGTACGCGAGAGGCGGCGGGCCACGGGCCCGCTCGGTGATCAAGGCGTGACCGGGCGCCCCGTCTCGTCATGGCACTTGGCCGACCCGGCAGTCACGGTCGCCACCCTACTCCGCTAGGGGACGGCCGTGAACAGCTCGTAACTGTGACCGTTGGGGTCCCTGACATAGACGCCACGGCCGCCGCCGAGGTGGTTGATCTCGCGGTCCCAGCCGTGGCCCGGGCCGGAGCCGTACGAGATCGACGGGGACTCCTGGAGGCGGCGCAGCACCGCGTCGAAGGTGTCGTCGTCGATCAAGAACGCGTAGTGGCCCGGCTGGACCTGGTGCCGGTCGTCGAAGTCGAACGCCAGGTCGTCGTTGACCCTGACGGGCACGAACGGACCGGACGGCTCGGAGACCGGCAGCCCGAGCAGGTCGGCGAGGAACGTGGCGGCGGCCGTCTTGTCGGCCGCCGGGACGATCAGATGGTTCAGGACGATGGACATGTCGCCTACCCTCACGAGAGACAATATATGCGATTCGCACACACTATATGTGCATATCGCATCCATCCGGGGGTACAGTGTGGGCATGAACGCGCACGGCGTTACCCCCGCTGACGGCGACGGCGGTCCCGCGCTCTTCCGGCTGGTGCGCTTCTGGTCGCGCCGGTGGATCAACAGCGCCTCGGAGGAGCAGACCGGGGAGACCCGCCACGTGCAGCACATCCTGGCCGTGGAGGCCGTCGACACCGGCAACGACGCCACCGAGGAGGCCACCGTCGGCACCGTGGCCCATCAGCTCGGTCTCGACCACTCCGGGGCCAGCCGCATCGTCAAGGACGCCACCAAGGCGGGCTACCTGGCCCGCGCCTCGTCCGAATACGACCGCCGGCGCGCGTCGCTGCAGCTCACCGCGCATGGCGAGAATCTCCTGGCGGGCTCGCGCCAGTGGCAGCGCCGCGCCTTCGACGAGCTCACCGTGGGGTGGGACGACTACGACCGCCGGCAGTTCGCCTCATACCTGAAGCGACTGGCCGACGAGCTCGGCGTCTGACCCGCCACGACTCGACCGGGCCCGGCATCTGTCACGGCATCCGCCACGGCCTGACCTGCCACGGCTTAACCTGCCACGACCGACCGCATGACCACGCGCGGCGCCACCTCGATGCCCAGCTCGCGTTCGTGCTCGACCAGCGCCCGCAGCTCCGGCCCCCACTCCGGCTCGGGCAGCACGGAGAAGCCGTGCCGCGCGTACCAGGGCGCGTTCCAGGGGACATCCCGGTAGGTCGTCAGCGTCACCGCGGCCGCGCCGCTCGCGGTCGCGTGGTCGCGCACCGCCGCGACGAGCCGCCCGCCGATCCCCTGCCGCATCCTCGACGGGTGTACGGCCAGCTGGTCCAGGTGCAGGTTGCCGTCGACCCAGCCGATCAGCGCGAACCCGGCAGGCGGCTCCCCTTCGACCAGCACGACGGACGGATCCGTGACCTCTTCGATCATGGTCGTCCCCGGCGGAAAAACGATCCCCACCTGCTCGAACAGCCCGTCGGCCGCCAGCTCCACATCGACCAGTCCGGGCAGCTCCCCCGGCTCGACCCATCGCGCCATGCCGACACGTTCTCATGTTCGGCCTGCTCGCGCCCCTGGATATTAATGTGGTGAGCACAGGCTCGGCTGTGCGGTGCCGGGATCCCCTCCTCACGTCGTGCCCATGACCCGGGTCAGGTCGTGGGCATGACGTGTGTTCAGAGGTCGAGCAGCGGCTCCAGGCCGACGGTCAGGCCGGGCAGCTCGCGCACCCGGCGCACACCGAGCAGCACGCCCGGGGTGAACGACGAGCGGCTCATCGTGTCGTGCCTGATCGTGAGGATCTCCCCGTCGCCGCCCAGCAGCACCTCCTGGTGGGCGATCAGCCCGCTCAGGCGTACGGCGTGGACGTGGACGCCGCCGACGTCGGCGCCGCGCGCCCCGTCGAGCTCGGCGGAGGTGGCGTCGGGCATCGGGCCCATCCCGGCCTTGGCGCGCGCCTCCGCGACCAGCTCGGCCGTGCGGCGGGCGGTGCCGGACGGCGCGTCGGCCTTGTTGGGGTGGTGCAGCTCGACGATCTCGACGGAGTCGAAGTGCTTGGCCGCCATCTGGGCGAAGTGCATCATGAGCACGGCGGCGATGCCGAAGTTGGGGGCGATCAGGCAGTTGGTGCTGGGAAACTTGGCCAGCCACCCGCGCACGGTGTCGAGCCGCTCGGCGCCGAAGCCGGTGGTGCCGACCACCGGGTGGATCCCGTGGGCGATCGCCCATTCGAGGTTGCCCATGACGACGTCGGGATGGGTGAAGTCGACGACCACCTCTGCCCCTTGGAGCCCTTCGATGGCGTCGTCCTTGTCGAGCGCCGCCACCAGCTCCAGGTCGGGAGCCGCCTCTACCGCCTTGCACACCTCGACGCCCACGCGACCACGCGCGCCCAGCACACCTACCTTAATCACAGGTCAACCCTATACCTGCCGAACCGCGCGGACCCTCCGGGGAGGAGGGTCACACGCGCCTCGGCAAGGCATCAGGCGATGGCGCTGGAGAAGTCCTTGTCGCCGTACGGACCGATCACGGCGAGCGTGAGCGGCCGGTTGAGGACGTCGGCCGCGACCTCGGCGATCTCGTCCGGAGTGACGGCCTCGATTCTGGCCAGCACCTCGTCCACGGACAGCAGCTCGTCGTAGACCAGTTCGTTCTTCCCGATCCGCGACATGCGTGAGCCGGTGTCCTCCAGCCCGAGCACCAGCCCGCCCCGCATCTGCCCCTTGCCGCGCATGATCTCGTCGGCCTCGAGGCCGTCGTCGACCACCCTGACGACCTCGTCACGGCAGATCTTGAGCACGTCGTCGATCTTCGACGGCAGGCAGCCCACGTAGATACCGAACTGGCCGGTGTCGGCGTAGGCAGAGGTGTAGCTGTAGGCGGAGTAGGCCAGCCCGCGCTTCTCCCTGATCTCCTGGAAGAGACGAGACGACATGCCGCCGCCGAGCGCCGCGTTGAGCACGCCGAGGGCGAAGCGCCGGTCGTCCGTACGGGACATGCCGGTCGTACCGAGCACCAGGTTGGCCTGTTCGGTTGGACGGTCGAGCACCTTGACCCCCGACCAGGTTCGGGCGCCCGGCCCGCTCGTGCGGGGCGGGTCGGCCTCCAGCGGTCCGCCGAGCGCGCCCGCCCGCTCGTAGGCGCGCACGACCAGCTCGACGACATCCTCGTGCCGGATGTTGCCGGCGACGGAGACGACCGTGCGGCGCGGCTCGTAGTGCTGCTGGTAGTAGCCGGCGATCCGGTCGCGGGGAAGCTCGTTGATCGACTCGACCGTGCCGAGGATGGGCCGTCCGATCGGCGAGTCTCCGTAGAGCGCCGCCGCGAACTGCTCGTGCACGACATCGGACGGGTCGTCGTCATGCATGGCGATCTCTTCGAGGATCACCCCGCGTTCGGACTCGACGTCGTCGGGGGTGATCAGCGAGCTGGTCACCACGTCGGCGAGCACATCCACCGCGACCGGCAGGTCCTCGTCGAGCACCCGGGCGTAGTAGCAGGTGTATTCCTTGGCGGTGAAGGCGTTGATCTCCCCGCCGATGCCCTCGATGGACGCCGAGATCTCCATGGTGTCGCGCGTGGGCGTGCCCTTGAAGAGCAGGTGTTCGAGGAAGTGGGTGGCCCCCATGTGCTGGGAGTCCTCATCACGCGAGCCGATGCCGACCCACATGCCGACCGCGACACTACGCACGGTCGGCATGGTCTCGGTCACCACGCGCAGCCCACCGGGAAGGACGGTGCGCCTTACCACCCCGGCCCCGTCACGGCCGGGGTGCAGCGTGGTGGTTCTCACGAGTTGCGGTCGTCTCCATCGGAACCGTCGGCGCGGGGCGCGCGCACCCGGGTGCGGGTACGGCGGGGACGGTCGTCGCGTGGCTTGTCATCCGACGCGGCGGCCGGCGCCTCGGCACCTTCGGAGGAGTCGGCCTCGCCCTTGGCCTCCTTCTCGGCGGCCTCCTTCTCGATCACCTCGACCGGAACCAGGGACAGCTTGCCCCGGCCGTCGATCTCGGCGATCTCGACCTGGACCTTCTCGCCGACGCTCATGACGTCTTCCACGTTCTCGATGCGCTTGCCGCCGTGCAGCTTGCGGATCTGGGAGACGTGGAGCAGGCCGTCCTTGCCGGGCATCAGCGAGACGAACGCGCCGAAGGCGGCGATCTTCACGACCGTGCCCAGGTAGCGCTCGCCGACCTCCGGCATGTGCGGGTTGGCGATGCCGTTGATCACCGTGCGGGCGGCCTCGGCCGACGGGCCGTCGGTGGCACCGATGTAGATGGTGCCGTCGTCCTCGATGGTGATCTCGGCGCCCGTGTCGTCCTGGATCTGGTTGATCATCTTGCCCTTCGGGCCGATGACTTCGCCGATCTTGTCCACGGGGACCTTGATGGTGATGATGCGCGGCGCGGTCGGGTTCATCTCCGCCGGAGAGTCGATCGCCTCCTGCATCACCTCGAGGATGGCCAGGCGGGCGCCCTTGGCCTGCTTCAGCGCGGCGGCCAGCACGGAGGCGGGAATGCCGTCGAGCTTGGTGTCGAGCTGAAGCGCGGTGATGACGTCCTTGGTGCCGGCGACCTTGAAGTCCATGTCGCCCATGGCGTCCTCGGCGCCGAGGATGTCGGTCAGCGTGACGTACTGGTCACCCTCGCCGATCAAGCCCATCGCGATGCCCGCGACCATCTCGCGCAGCGGCACACCGGCGTCGAGCAGCGCCATCGTGGAGGCGCAGACCGAGCCCATCGAGGTGGAGCCGTTGGAGCTCAGTGCCTCGGAGACCTGGCGGATGGCGTACGGGAACTCCTCGCGCGAGGGCAGGACCGGGATCAGCGCCCGCTCGGCCAGCGCGCCGTGACCGATCTCCCGGCGCTTGGGCGAGCCCACGCGGCCGGTCTCACCGGTGGAGTAGGGCGGGAAGTTGTAGTTGTGCATGTAACGCTTGGTCCGCTCGGGGTTGAGCGTGTCGATGACCTGCTCCATGCGCAGCATGTTGAGGGTCGTGATGCCCAGGATCTGGGTCTCACCACGCTCGAACAGCGCCGAGCCGTGCACCCGCGGCACCACGTGGACCTCGGCGGACAGCGCGCGGATGTCCTTGGTGCCGCGGCCGTCGATGCGCAGGCCCTCCTTGATGACCCGCTCGCGCATGAGCTTCTTCATCACCGAGCGGAAGGCGGCGGAGATCTCCTTCTCGCGGCCCTCGAACTCGGGAAGCAGCTTCTCGACGGCCAGCGCCTTGACCTTGTCGAGCTCGGTCTCGCGCTCCTTCTTGCCGGCGATGGTCAGCGCGGCGGCGAGCTCGGTCTTGACCGCGCTCTCCAGGGCGGCGTAGACGTCCTCCTGGTAGTCGAGGAAGACGGCGTATTCGGCGGTCTCCTTAGCCGCGACCTGCGCGACCCGCGACTGCGCCTCGCACAGCACCTTGATGAACGGCTTGGCGGCCTCAAGGCCCTGCGCGATCGTCTCCTCGTTGGGCGCGACGGCGCCCTCGGCGATCAGCTTCAGCGTGTCCTTGGTGGACTCGGCCTCGACCATCATGATCGCGACGTCGCCGTCGCCGAGCACCCGCCCGGCCACGACCATGTCGAACGTGGCGCGCTCGAGCTCGTGGTGCGTCGGGAAGGCGACCCACTGGCCGTCGATCAGCGCGACGCGGACGCCGCCGATCGGGCCGGAGAACGGCAGCCCGGCGAGCTGCGTCGACAGCGAGGCCGCGTTGATGGCGACCACGTCGTAGAGGTGGTCGGGGTTGAGGGACATGACCGTGGCGACGACCTGGACCTCGTTGCGCAGCCCCTTGACGAACGACGGGCGCAGCGGCCGGTCGATCAGGCGGCAGGTGAGGATGGCGTCCTCGGAGGGACGGCCCTCACGGCGGAAGAACGAGCCGGGGATGCGTCCCGCGGCGTACATGCGCTCCTCGACGTCCACCGTCAGCGGGAAGAAGTCGAGGTTTTCCTTGGGCGACTTCGAGGCGGTGGTCGCGGACAGGACCATCGTGTCGTTGTCGAGATAGGCGACGGCGGAACCCGCCGCCTGGCGCGCCAGACGACCGGTCTCGAACCGGATCGTGCGTGTGCCGAATGAGCCGTTGTCTATGACGGCTTCAGCGGTGTGGACACCCTCCACGGGGGACCTCCTTGGTCAGTCAGTCTCCCGCGCCCTCTTTCTCACCGGCACCCTCGTTAGGTGCAGCGCCGGTCTTCGATCGAAGCGCCCGGTCAGAACTGTCACTGTTACCGGAAGCCACTACCGAGGACCGGCCCGCATGCGTCGCGGGTCGCTTGGTGCTTGTGCGGACGCGGGGGCTCTTAAGTGTGTCTCGGATATTCAGTTGTACGGCGCTCGACGCGCCGGTGGTGCAATGAGAAGGGAGCGACGCGAACGCCGCTCCCTCTCACTCTATCGGCGCAGGCCGAGGCGCTCGATGAGCGCACGGTAACGCGCGATGTCGACCTTCTGCAGGTACTTCAGCAGGCGGCGCCGACGCCCGACGAGCAGCAGCAGGCCACGACGGCTGTGGTGGTCGTGCTTGTGCGTCTTCAGGTGCTCGGTCAGCTCGCTGATGCGCTTGCTGAGCAGCGCGATCTGCACCTCGGGCGACCCGGTGTCGCCGTCGGCCGTCGCGTATTCAGCGATGATGGTCTTCTTGGCAGCGGTGTCGAGGGACACGGCTCTCCTTTGAGCTACAGGCACGCGCGAATAGATAAATGATGCGAGCGACCGTGCGTGCCTACAGTCGCCGCGGCGAAGGCCGTCAGAGCAGCGCGCAGCGCCGCCGTCACTGGACCGACATGCAAGGTTACCATCGCGGTCAAGCGCCGCGTCATCAATCCTCAGCCCGAGGTCAGCCGCCTGGCCTGGTCGACGTCGCTGTGGATCTGGGCGATGAGCTCCTCGATCGAGTCGAACCGGGTGTTTCCCCGCAGTCTCGCGGCGAAGTCTACCGCCACGTGCACGCCGTACAGCTCCAGGTCGTCGCGGTCCAGCGCGTACGCCTCGACCGTGCGCGGGACCCCTTCGAAGGTGGGGTTGGTGCCGACGGAGATGGCGGCGGGCCAGCGCTCGCCCGCGTAGAGGGCGGGCAGGTTGGCGACGGGCACGCACTCCAGCCAGCCCGCGTAGACCCCGTCGGCGGGGATGGCCGTGTGGGGCGGCGTCTCGACGTTGGCGGTGGGGAAGCCGAGCCGGCGACCGCGCTGGTAGCCGCGCACGACCACGCCCTCCACCCGGTGCGGGCGGCCCAGGCCCGCCGTGGCGCCCTCGACGTCACCGGCCGTCAGCCGGCCGCGGATCTCGGTGGCGGAAACCCCGTCGAGCAGGGGGACCACCTCGACGGCGAAGTCGTACTTCTCGCCGAGCGCGACCAGCGTCTCGGTGGTGCCGGCCGCGCGGTGGCCGAAGGTGAAGTTCGCCCCCACCACGACCACGGCGGCCCGCAGCCGGTCGGCCAGGATCGACTGGGCGAACTCGCCGGGGCTCATCCTGGACAGCTCCAGCGTGAACTCCTCGACGCACACCTCGCCCACGCCGAGCCCGGTCAGCAGCTCCGACCTGCGCCTCGGCGTGGTCAGGCGGGCCGGGTGGGACCCGGGCCGGACCACCTCGGCGGGGTGCGGCTCGAAGACGACCGCGACGCCGCGCAGACCGCGCTCCCGGGCGGCGGCCACGGCCCGCTCGACCACCTGTTGGTGCCCGCGGTGCACGCCGTCGAACACGCCGATCGTGACGGCGGACCTATCCGAACCCTGCACGCCCGGCCCCATTCGCTTGTCGCGGATCAATCCCCCACCAGCCTGCCATGCGGCGCCGCGTCAGCTCCAATCGAGGGGGTACGATCGGCCGCACCATGCCTCGATACGCACTTCTGATCCTGCCTGCCTTCAACCGTGTCTACGGTGAGAGCGCGGTCCGCCTGACCCTCGCCGAGCTGGCCTTCTTCGGCCGGCGGGCCCTGGAGACCGAGGTGTCGGACCTCGGGGAGAGCGTGATCGGCGGCCTGCCGTACGTGAGCTTCGAGACGGCCGCGCCGCTCGGCGCCGGTGACGTCGCGCTGCTGTCCAACCTCTCCTCGGTCTACGCGCTCTATGGGATCGAGGGCGAGCTGCTGCGGCCGCTCACCGTGTCGCCGCTCGACCGGCTCAGCAGCGATCTGATCACGATCCAGAAATACGCCGGCAAGACGAACGAGCACTTCACCAAGCTGCTGCTGAACGTCACGGTGCTGGCCAGCGATCGGCGGCTGGACGAGCGACTGTCGGTGTTCGATCCGCTGTGCGGGCGTGGCACCACGCTCAACCAGGCCCTCATGTACGGATATGACGCCTATGGGGCCGATGTCGACAGCAAGGACTTCGAGGCGTACGCCGGCTTCCTCAGGACCTGGCTGAAGAACAAGCGGTTCAAGCACACCGCCGAGACCGTACCCGTACGGCGCGAGCGGGCGCTGGTCGGCCGGCGACTGAACATCTCCTTCAGCCGGTCGAAGGAGGAGTTCAAGTCCGGCGACACGCAGCGCGTCTCCGTGGTCAACGCCGACACCCTGCGCAGCCGCGAGTTCTTCAAGCCGCGCTCCTTCGACGTCGTGGTGACCGACGCCCCCTATGGCGTGCAGCACGGCAGCAGGGGCGGCGGCGGTGGGCTGTCGCGCAGCCCCCTGGAGCTCATCAGGAAGGCCGCGCCCGTCTGGGCGGAGCTGCTGCGGCCCGGCGGCGCCCTCGGCATCTCGTGGAACACCTATGGCGGCACCCGCGACGACCTGGCCGAGATTCTGGCCAAGGCGGGGCTCGACGTGGTCGATCTGCCGGACTTCGAGCACTGGGTCGACCAGGCGATCGTCCGCGACATCATGGTGGCCCGCAAGCCATAAGAGGTCGGACCTCTCCCCCGCTTCCGACAGCTCACATCACAACTCTTGACGAGGAGTGTGACGAGTGATCCTATGAATCCTGATAGGAAAGTTTCCTAATCGGGAGGAACGATGCGATTAGTCGCCACGGGCGCGCTAGCAATCGGATTACTCGTCCCAGCTCTGCCCGCCGCGGCCGACCCTGTGGAGTCGGGACCTTGGACCTCATACGAGCCGACGTTCACCGTCCAGGAGCGGGGTTGCGGTGACGTCAACGACCTGACCTTCAAGCTGAGCTGCTCCACCGGCAGCGGCGACCAGCGGGCCGAGCGGCGTTACGCCACCTACTCCAGCGGCACCCGCCAGTTCGAGGGCTACTTCAAGATCACCAGTCTGGAAGGCACCCGCATCAGCCTGAAGCAGACCTTCAAGACGACCGGCCCGTTCTTCATGCTCGCCGTCGAACGCGGCGGCCGGCTCTACTCCGTGCACGGCGGCGACACCATCGCCACCGGCGCCACGATCGGCACGACTGTCCGCGTCAACACCGTTCATGTGGTCGGCAGCACCCATCGGACCTACATCAACGGGTCGCTGAAGCACACCGTGTCGAGTGAGGGCGGCAGCTTCTACGACAAGTTCGGCGCCTACCGGACGGGCAGCGGCAAGGGTCCGGCCACGGTCGAGTGGAGCGGCATCCAGTTCTGGCGCAAGTAGCGGCGATGAGAGCAGCTCTGGTGGCTTTGCTCCTGCTGACGGCCGCCTGCTCGGCGCCGCGGCAGACGCCGGTCCGCCTGACGGCCACCCTTGTGTCGCCGACCGACATCACGCTGCGCTGGGAGGGCCGCGAGCCGGACGCCTCGGGGCACGTCCTGGAGTTCGCCACCGAGCCACAGGGGCCGTACACGATCCTGGGGTTCCTGCCGCCGGAGCAGAGCACGTACACGCATCCCGATCTGATCCCGCGCACACCGTTCTACTACCGGTTGCGGCCCTACTACGGCCAGGCCTCCGCGCCGGTGGACGTGGCGCTGGGCGGCGGCCCGTACGCCAAGCCGCAGCCCGGCTGGTCGGAGCCGCGGACCATCCCCGGCGGCCCGAAAGGGGCGCGGCCGGTCAGGAGCGAGGGGGCGGCGCCGTCGGATCTGCGGGCCATCGTGACGCAGGCCGACGGCGTGGCGTTCCGGTGGACCGACCGGACCTCCGACGAGGAGGGCTTCCTGCTGGAGGACCGCCCGTCGGGCCGGCCGGACTTCCGGGTCGTCGCCGCCCTCGATCCGGACGTCAACGCCTTCGGCCTGGTCACGCTGCCCGAGGAGAGCCGCGCGTCCTACCGGGTGCGCGCCTTCCGCTACGGGCCGCCGTCGAACGTCGCCCACCAGACCACGGGCGGCTCTTAGGAAATGAACCTTAGGAAATGAACCTTTAGGAAATGAACCTTTTAGGAAATGAACACGGCCAGGGGCTTGGCGATGCGGCCCTGCTCCTCCACCAGGGCGAGCAGCTCGCCTTCCGGCCCGAACACGCCGATCGGCCCCTTGCCGTGCCCCGCGGCGGGCAACCGTCCGCCGTGGCTGACGACCCTGGCCTCCTCGGCGGTGAGGTCCCAGCGCGGGAACGCCGCCGAGACCGCCTCCCCGATGGGCAGGACCACGCATTCCTCGGCCAGCCGGTCGATGGTCCTAGCCCGCGACAGGTCGTACGGGCCGACCCGGGTGCGGCGCAGCGCCGTCAGGTGCCCGCCGACGCCGAGCCCGGCCCCCAGGTCACGGGCCAGGGCCCGGATGTAGGTGCCGCTGGAGCAGGTCACCACGGCGTCGATGTCCATCACGTCGTCGTGCGCCCTGATGTCCAGCACGGAGAACTCCCGCACGGTGACCGGTCGCGCGGCCAGCTCGACGTCCTCGCCCGCCCGGGCCAGCTTGTACGCCCGCTGCCCCCCGACCTTGATGGCGCTGACCTGCGGCGGGATCTGCATGATCTCGCCGGTGAGCGCCGCGATGCCCTTCTCGACCTCGGCGGGGCGCACCTCGGCCGCCGGGGCCGTCGAGATGACCTCGCCCTCGGCGTCATCGGTGTTGGTGGTCACGCCGAGCCGGATCGTGGCCTCGTAGACCTTCTCCGTCAGCGCCAGGTGCCCGAGCAGCCGGGTCGCCTTCTCCACGCCGACCACGAGCACGCCCGTCGCCATGGGGTCGAGAGTGCCCGCGTGGCCCACCCGCCGGGTGCCGGCCAGCCGCCGCATCTTGGCCACCACGTCGTGGGACGTCCATTCGGCCGGCTTGTCCACGATGATCAAGCCACTTTCGGCCATCAAGCCTCTCCGTCTCGACTCGGCAGCAGCGCCCGGAACGCCGCGATGGTGTCCTCGACGCTGAGGTGCGAGGTGAATCCGGCCGCGTTGTGATGACCGCCGCCGCCCAGCACGGCGCAGATCGCGCCGACGTCGACCGCGCCCTTGGACCGGCTCGACGCCTGCCAGGCTCCCTGGTCGTCCTCCTTGAGCACCACCGCCACCTCGGCCTCGTCCGTGCGCCGCACGATGTCGATGAGGCCCTCCAGCTCGGTGTACGGCAGACCGTACGCGGCCCGGTCGACCCGGGGCACGTATGTCCAGACCAGGCCGTCATCCAGCGACACCCGCTCGAGCGCGGCGGCGAGCACCTTGAGGTAGCCGAACGGAGACCGGTCCCACAGCTCGCGGGCGATCTCGTCGGTCCGCAGCCCGGTGGCGACCAGCCGGGCGGCCATCTGGTGCACCTCTGGCGTGGTCGAGGCGTGGCGGAACGAACCGGTGTCGGTCACCAGCCCGGCGTACAGGCAGGTGGCGATGTCACGGTCCAGGCTGCCGCCGAGACGGTAGATCAACTGCTCGGCCAGCACGGCCGTCGCGGCGACATGCGGATCGATGAGGCTGAGCGTGCCGAACCCGGTGTTGGACAGGTGATGATCGACCACGATGACCTCGTGGGCCTTGGCCGTGTTGGGGCCCAGCAGGCCCAACCGGTCGGGCGTCGAGGAGTCGAAGGTGATCATCAGCTCCGGCTCCGCCGGAAAGTCCGCCGGCGGCACGAGCAGGTCCTGGCCGGGCAGGAAGCGCAGCAGGCGCGGCACGTCGAACTGCCGGTCGCCGAAGGAGGCGACGACCCGCTTGCCCTGGGCCCGCAGGACGGAGCCGGTGGCCAGCATCGAGCCGAGCGCGTCGCCGTCGGGTGACACGTGGCAGGCCAGCGCGATCTCGTCGGCCTTGCCGATCAGGTCGAGCGCGCGCCGCCAGGCGGGCTCGGGGATCACCGAGCCGGACGGCGGCAGCACGCCGTCCGGGCCGCTGGGCGGCGGAGCCTGAAGACGACCCTGCCCCCCAGCGCCCGAACCTGAGGCGTCGGGATTCGACGAGCCCGGACCCGCAGCGTCTGAACCCGACGCGCCCGGACCCATGCGGGGCGGGCGATCGGTTCTGTCGCGCACGTCGGGCGTCACTTCGCCGGCTGCCCGTCCTCGTCAGGCTTGCCGAGGAGGTCCGGCTCGTCGTCCTCCTCCGGCTTGCGGTAGGGGTCGGGGTCGCCGGCGTAGGTCGCGCCCTCGGCCTTGCGCGCCACCTCGGCGTCCCTGGCCTTGGCGGCGTTGATCAGATCGTCGAGCTGGCGCGCGCTGTCAGGCAGCGGGTCGTGCTTGAACTCCAGCGTCGGAGTGAAGCGGACACCGGTCTGGCGGCCCACCTCGGAGCGGATGATGCCTCTCGCGCTGTCGAGGGCGGCCGCAGTGTCGGCCCGCTCGGCATCGGAGCCGAACACCGTGTAGAAGACCGTGGCCTCACGCAGGTCGGCGGTGATGCGCGTGTCGGTCACGGTGACGAAGCCCAGGCGCGGGTCCTTGATCCGGCGCTCCAGCATCTCGGCGACGATCTGCTGGATGCGGTCGGCGAGCTTGCGCGCTCGTGCTGCATCCACCATGTTCGCTCCCCCTCACGCACGACCCGGAGGCCGTGCAGTCGTTCAGTCTTCGTCGTTGTAGAGCCGATGTCTCGCCGACAGCAGCTCGATCTCAGGGCGGAAGGCCACCATGCGCTCGCAGGCGTCCAATACCTCTTGGCAGTTGCCCGCCGAGCCCGAGACTACGGCGATGCCGACCTCCGCCCGGCGGTGCAGGTCGAGGTGACCGGTCTCGGCCACCGCGACACCGGGAAAACGCCTGTGCAGCTCGGCGACCAGCGGTCGCACGACGGAACGCTTCTGCTTCAGCGAATGTACGTCGCCGAGCAGGATGTCCAGGGTCAGAGCACCCACATACATCGTTGGCAACCACCGCTTGTCCTGGTGTGTGAAGCGCACCCCGGCCCCGCTGCGGTGGAAAGCGGGCCCGGGCGTGCGAGAGGCGCCCGGCGGATGGTCCGCCGGGCGCCCGGCCGCGTGTTAGGCGCGCGGCTTCTCCCGCATCTCGAACGTCTCGATGACGTCGTCGATCCGGATGTCGCTGTAGCCGACCCCGATACCACACTCGAAGCCCTCGCGGACCTCGGTCGCGTCGTCCTTGAAGCGACGCAGCGACGAAACGGTGAGGTTGTCGGCGACGACGACGCCATCGCGGATGATCCGGGCCTTGCTGTTGCGCACGATCGTGCCGGAGCGGACCAGCGAACCGGCGACGTTGCCGATCTTCGGCACCTTGAAGACCTCGCGGACTTCGGCGGTGCCCATCTGGACCTCTTCGAACTCGGGCTTGAGCATGCCCTTGAGCGCCGCTTCGATCTCCTCGATCGCCTGGTAGATGACCGAGTAGTAGCGGATGTCGACGCCCTCGCGCTCGGCCAGGTCGCGCGCCCGGGGCTCAGGCCGGACGTTGAAGCCGATGATGACCGCGTTGTCGTCGGCGACGGCCAGGTTGACGTCGTACTCGGTGATCGCACCGACGGCACGGTGCAGGACACGGAGCCTGACCTCGTCGCCGACATCGATCTTGAGCAGAGCGTCTTCCAGGGCCTCCACCGAACCGGACACGTCACCCTTGATGATGAGCTTGAGCTCGTCGACGCGACCCTTCTCGAGGTTGCTGAACAGCTCCTCAAGGGTCAGGCGGCGGCTCGACCTCGCCATGTCGGCGCTGCGCTTGCGCGCCGCGCGCTGCTGGGCGATCTGACGGGCCATCCGGTCGTCGGTGACGACGATGAAGTTGTCACCCGCGCCCGGCACGGCCGTCAGACCCATCACCAGGACCGGACGGGACGGCGTGGCCTCTTCGACCAGTTCGCCGTTGTCGTCGAGCATCGCCCGGACGCGGCCGTAGGCCTCGCCACAGACGATGGAGTCGCCGACGCGCAGCGTGCCGCGCTGGACCAGGACGGTCGCGGTAGGGCCACGGCCCTTGTCGAGGTGGGCCTCGATCGCGATGCCCTGAGCGTCCATCGCCGGGTTGGCGCGCAGGTCGAGCTCGGCGTCCGCGGTGAGCAGGATGGCCTCGAGCAGCTGCTCGATGCCGGTCCCGTTCTTGGCGGAGATGTCGACGAACAGCGTCGAGCCGCCGAACTCCTCCGCCACCAGGCCGTACTCGGTGAGCTGGGCACGGACCTTGTTGGGGTCGGCGCCCTCCTTGTCGACCTTGTTGACCGCGACCACGATCGGCACGTCGGCCGCCTGGGCGTGGTTGAGCGCCTCGATGGTCTGCGGCTTCACACCGTCGTCGGCCGCGACCACCAGCACCGCGATGTCGGTCGCCTTGGCACCACGGGCACGCATGGCGGTGAACGCCTCGTGACCCGGGGTGTCGATGAAGGTGACCTTGCGCTCTTCGCCCTCGTGCTCGGTGGCGACCTGGTAAGCGCCGATGTGCTGGGTGATGCCACCGGCCTCGCGCGCCACCACGTTGGTCTTGCGGATGGCGTCGAGCAGCTTGGTCTTACCGTGGTCGACGTGACCCATGACGGTCACGACCGGCGGACGCGCGGCCAGGTCGGCCTCGTCGCCCTCATCCTCGCCGAACTCGATGTCGAAGGCCTCGAGAAGCTCGCGGTCCTCCTCCTCCGGGCTGACGACCTGGATGTTGTAGTCGAGCTCGGAGCCGAGCAGCTGCAGCGTCTCCTCGTTGACCGACTGGGTGGCGGTCACCATCTCGCCGAGGTGCAGCATGATCTGCACCAGCGAGGCGGGATTGGCACCGATCCGGTCGGCGAAGTCGGACAGCGACGCACCGCGCGGAAGGCGGATCGTCGCACCGTTGCCGCGAGCGACCTGCACGCCGCCGATCGCCGGGGCCGACATGTTGTCGAACTCCTGGCGCCTCTGACGCTTGGACTTGCGGCCACGCGTGGGACGGCCACCGGGACGCCCGAACGCGCCCGCAGTGCCGCCACCGCGGCCACGGCCGCCGCCACCGGGACGACCGGCGAAACCGCCGCCGCCACCGGGACCACCGGTGCTCGTGCCCGGACGACCGGCGCCACCGCCGCCACCGGGGCGACCGGCGAAACCGCCGCCACCACCGGGACGACCGCCGCCGCCACCGCCGCCAGGACGGCCACCGCCGCCACCGCCGCCGGGACGACCGCCGCCGCCACCGGGACGGCCACCGCCGCCGCCACCGCCGGGACCGGCGGGACGACCCTGAGGCATCATCATCGGGTTGGGACGCGGACCGCCGGGACGGGGACCGCCCGCACCGGGACCGGGACGCGGGCCGGCCGCACCGGGCGGACCAGGACGCGGACCGGCCGCACCGGGCCTGCCGTCGCCGCCACGACCCTGCGGGGGACGCGGAGCCGCGCCGTCGCGCGGCGGACCGTCACGACGCTCGCGCTGGCCGGGACCGGTGCCGCCACCATCGCGGTTGGCACCGGGACGCGGCGGCCGGGACTGGCCCATGCCGCTGGCGTTGGACGAGAACGGGTTGTTGCCCGGACGCGGGCCGCGCGGACCCGGCTTGGGACCGGGACCCGGACGAGGACCGCCACCGGAGGGGGAACGGTCGGACGGGCCACGATCGGACGGACCACGGTCGGAACGCGGAGCCGCCGGGCCACCGCCACCGGAGGGCGCGCCGGAACGCGCCGCGGGGCCGGGCTTGGGACCCGGACGGGCGGCGGGACCGGGACGCGGGCCCGGAGTGGGGGCGCCCGGAGCGGGCGCGGGACGGGTGCCGCTGTCGAAACGCGCCTGCGGAGCGCCGGAGGTGTCGGCACGCTCGGGCTCAGGCTGCGGCTGGTGCGGCATCGGCACCGGCGGGCGCGGCTGACCGCCGCCCGCGGGACCTGCCGGACCCGGACGCGGACCAGGCCTGGGGCCCGGACCCGGACGCGGAGCTGATGTTGGGGTCGGCGCCTCCGCGACGCCGTTACCGGCCAGGCTGTCCGCCGGCCGGGGAGCAGCCCTTGGCGGCTGCGGCTTGGACGACGAACCGCCGCCCCTCGAGGACCCACCCTTGGATGCGCCCAATGCTTCGGTGAGCCTGCGGACCACCGGCGCCTCGATGGTGGAGGACGCCGAACGGACGAACTCCCCCATCTCCTGGAGCTTGGCCATGACGACCTTGCTCTCTACGCCGAACTCCTTAGCGAGCTCGTATACCCGGACCTTCGCCACTGCACTCCCTTACTCGGCCCGGGAGGCTGGCTGTGCCGTCCGGACCGTCGCTACCTTGACATCTTCATCGCCGCGTGCTCATCAGGCGCTCATAGCAATCTGACTCCGCCCATCAACTCGGCGTCCTACATGACATTTCTTGGTTCCCCTTCTCCAGGTGCACCCGCACGCGCGAGACGTCAAGCGGCCCCGGCACGCGGAACGCGCGCGGAAACGCTCGGCGACGCTCGGCAAGCTCCAGACACTTCTCGGACGGATGCAGTGACGCACCTCGACCAGGAAGCCGTCCTCGCAGGTCAGGGATCACGTGATCCTCGACCCGCACCAAGCGGAGCAGGTCGGACTTAGCCGTACGGACCCTGCAACCCACACAGGTGCGCTGTGGAGTCGCGTGGCCACCATATTCCAGCTTACCGTGTTGACGCATCTACGGAACCGGCAGCATCCTCGGCCTGGGTGTCAGGCCGGATGTCGATCCGCCATCCAGTGAGCCTCGCGGCAAGCCGGGCGTTCTGTCCCTCTTTGCCGATGGCCAGGGAGAGCTGGTAGTCGGGCACGGTCACCCGCGCGACCCGGCCTTCGAGATCGAGGACCTCAACGTGAGAAACGCGGGCCGGCGACAGGGCATTCCCCACGAACTCGCCGGGGTCCTCGGACCAGTCGATGATGTCGATCTTCTCGCCGTGCAGCTCGGTCATCACGTTGCGCACGCGCGAGCCCATCGGGCCGATGCACGCGCCCTTGGCGTTGACGCCCTGCCTGCGCGACCTGACCGCGATCTTCGTGCGGTGACCGGCCTCGCGGGCCACGGCGGCGATCTCCACCGTGCCGTCGGCGATCTCCGGCACCTCCAGCGCGAAGAGCTTCTTGACCAGGCCGGGATGGGTACGCGACAGCGTGACCGAGGGGCCCTTGTGGCCCTTCTTCACCTGCACCACGTAGGCGCGGATGCGCTCGCCGTGCACGTAGTCCTCACCGGGCACCTGCTCGTTGTGCGGCAGGACGGCCTCGATCTTGCCGAGGTCGACCAGCACCACGCGCGGGTCCTTGCCCTGCTGGATCACACCGGAGACCAGCTCGCCCTCGCGGCTGGCGAACTCGCCGAAGTTGATCTCGTCCTCGGCGTCACGCAGCTGCTGCAGGATGACCTGCTTGGCGGTGGTCGCCGCGATTCTGCTGAAGTTGCCCGGCGTATCGTCGAACTCTCTGACGATCTCGCCCTCGTCGTCGATCTCGGCGGCGAAGATGGTCACGTGCCCGCTCGTCCTGTCGAGCTCCGCGCGCGCCTTGGGCGCGGCACCCTCGGTGCGGAAGTAGGCGATCAGCAACGCGTCTTCGATCGCCTTGACGACCAGGTCGAAGGAGATGTCCTTCTCCCGCTCCAGGCTGCGCAGGACGCTCATGTCGATGTCCACGAGGCTTTCCCCTTAGCCTTCGTCGCCGTCGACGTCTTCGTCGTCGAACCGGCGGAACTCCACCTGCACCCGTCCGCGGGCCAGGTCCTGATAGTCGAATCGGCGCCCGGCGCCGTCGACGTCGAGCTCGACGCCGCTCTCGTCCGCGGAGCGCACGCGGCCCTCCACCACGGAACCATCTCTCATCTCGGCCTTCACCAGCCGCTTGGCCGCGCGCCGCCAGTGACGCGGCTCGGTCAGCGGGCGGTCGACGCCCGGCGAGGAGACCTCCAGCGTGTAGGCCGACTGGCCCATCGCGTTGGCGTCATCGAGCGCCGCGGAGACGACCTGGCTGACGTCGGCCACGTCGTCGAGACTCACGCCGCCGTCGCGGTCGACGATCACACGCAGCAGCCGGCGCTTGCCGGCCTGGGTGACCGTGACGTCCTCCAGATCGAGGCCCTCCGCGCCGACGACGGGCTCAAGGAGCTTCATCAGGTGGTCGCGGGGTGATGCGCTGCCCATATCGACCTCCCTATTGTCATGTCTCAGCCGGGCGGACCTCGCCTCTGGCTCTCAAGTCGCCTGGCCGCTCAGCCAGCTACGACAGTTGACACCCTATCTGTACGAGGGCACGAAGAGAGCGCCACTCGGCACGTGCGAATGGCGAGCGTCGCCTGACACGGGGAGCGAGCGCAAGACCGTACGATGCTATCTGCGTTCCGTTTACAGGAGGTCCCTGCCCGTGCGCCCGCGTTCTCTGTCACGGCGAGCCGTGCTGGCGGGCGGAGCGGCCGCCGCGGCCCTGTCGGGATGCGACGCGTCCGACACCCCCCAGCCGTCGCCCACCCCGTCGGAAGATCCTGAGCGGGTGCTGCTGCGGCAGCTGATCGCCGACAAGGAACACACGATCGCCCTCTACTCCGCGCTGATCACGGGCGGCGCGACCAAGCTGACGCCGTTCCGTGACCGCCACCGGGCTCACCTCGACGAGTTGCGCAAACGCCTGCCCGGCGGGCCCGCCCCGTCCTCTTCCGCCCCCGCGCCCACGACGCCCGCTCCCGTGCCCAAGACGTCGGTGTCGCGGCTGCGTGAGGCCGAGCGCCGGTCGGCGGCGCTGCGCGTCCGCCAGCTCGCCGGCGTCTCGCCGCAGCTGGCCCAGCTCATCGCCGCCATCGGCGCCTGCGAGGCCGCCCACGCCCTGGCCCTGCCGAGGTCGACGTGACACCTGCCGATGTGGAGAAGCTGCGCAAGGCGCTGTCGGCTGAGCATGCCGCCGTCTTCGCGTACGGGCTGATCGGCGCGCGCACCACGGGCTCGCTGCGGTCACGGGTCACGACCGCCTTCGACGCCCATCGAGCCAGACGCGACCAGTTGCGCACCGCCATCACCACCCGGGGCGGCACGCCGACCGAGCCGGAGGGGGGCTACGCCTTGCCGATCGTGCCGTCCACGGCGGCGCAGGCGGTCCAGCTCGCGGTCCACGTGGAGGCCGGCATCACGGCCGCCTACCTGGAGCTGGTGGCGTCGGACGACGCGTCGCTGCGCCGGTACGCGGCGCTGGCCATGCAGGAGTCGGTGGCCCGCTCCTACTCCTTCCGTCCCGCGATCACCACGGCCTTTCCCGGGATGGCGGGGCCTACCGGCTGAGAGCGGCCCACCCCAGGGGTCCGTCCACACAACCGTCTCAGTCCCTGCGACGGTCTGTTGTGGCTGGCGTCCTTGTGGAGATACCCCCTTCGGGGGAGCGAAAGAAGGCCGTCCGTAGTGGCTGGGGTCCTTGGGAAGGGCATCCCCTCCGGGGGCGAGGAAGAGGACCGTCCGTCATGGCTGGGGCCCTGGGAGAGAGACCCCGTCCCGGGGGCGAAGAAGAGAACCGCCCGTCGTGGCAGAGGTCTCCAAGGAGGGGAACCCCTTCCGGGGAGCGGAAGAAGCCGGTCCGTCGTGACTGAGGTCCTCAGAGAGGGGCCCCCTCCGGGGAGCGGGAGTGATCGGATGTGAGCGGTTCAGCGGTAGAGCACCGTCAGTAGGTCGGTGCCCAGGCGTTCGATCGCCTCGGCGTCGAGTTGGTAGTAGACGACCGAGCCGCGCCGGTGCACGTGCACCAATGCGGCCTCCCTCAGGTGGCGTAGGTGTCTTGAGACCTGGGGGGCGGTCATGCCCAGTTGGTTGGCGAGCTCCGAGGTGGCCACCGGGTTGCGCAGGATGGCGTAGCAGAGCTTGAGGCGGGTCGGGTGCTGGAGGACGGCCAGCCGTTGCCGGGCGGTCTCCAGGGAGACCCCGGCGGAGGTGCCCACGCCGTACTGGATGACCACGGGGTAGCCCGGATAGTGCTTGACCACGAAGTGCGGGCGGCCGTACAGGCTGGGGACGAGCAGGCAGGGCCGGCCGGCGCCGATGCGGGCGGTGGCGTTGTAGAGCTTGTCCAGGACGATTCGACGCCCGCCCTCGACGGCTGTGGCGGTGGGGAAGTCGGCCAGCGCCATGGGGCCGTGCACCGCGATCGCCCGCTCGCGCACCGCCGCCTCGGCGGCCAGGGCGGTACGCAGGCCCGGCCAGTCCGCCTCGAAGGCCGCGGCGGCGAAGTCGGCCAGGAAGCCGGTCAGTTCGCGCCTGAAGCCCCAGGGGTCGTTCTGTACCCGGGTGCCCAGCTCCACCCGGCTGGAGGAGATCAGTCTGAGGCGCTGGAGCACGTCGCCGCCGACGCCGGCGCTGTTCTTGCCGATGAGCGCCTGGAGGGTCATGGAGGTGAAGTCGCCGATGGGCAGCGCCTCGATCTCGGCCAGCTCGTCTTCGAGCGTCCTGGACCGGCCGGCGGACAGTGGCAGCAGGTAGCGGGCCCGGAAGGCGCTCCACAGGGGCGCCCACGCCGTCGCCCTGGCCAGCAGGTCCTCGTCGGCCTCCGTGTGGACCCTGGCCACCCAGCGGGCCGCCGCGGGGTGGTGTCCGGGCTCGTCGAGCGCGTGCAGGCAGGCGCAGAGCTCGGCCAGCGGGGAGACGCCCATGGTGATCGAGGCCGGGTCGGTGGAGGACAGGAGGAGCGTGACGGGCACGTTGCACATTACCGCGTTGGCGGCAATCTCCTTGTCCGAAACTGGATATATGTCCAGGCTGTGGCGCCATGGCCAAGGCACCACTACACGAAAACGGCGGCGCGGTTAAGCACCCTCGGGAGTACTACTTCAGCGGGTCCACCACCATCTTCGCCTCCCGATACGACCAGCGCTTCTCCTACTGCCTCTACGTGCCGACGGCCCACTCGCCCGACGGCCCGCCGGTGCCGATCGCCGTCATGCAGCACGGGACGGGACGGCGCGGGCCGCAGTACCGCGACAACCTCGCCGAATGGGGTGAGCGGCAGGGCTGCCTGGTCCTGGCGCCGCTGTTCCCCGCGGGCATCGAGGACGTGGACGACCTGCACGGCTTCAAGTTCATCAACTACCGCGGCATCCGCTTCGACCACGTGCTGCTGGCGATGGTCGAGGAGGTCGGCGAGCGCTTCAACGTGGACACCGAGCGGTTCCTCCTGCACGGCTTCTCCGGCGGCGGCCAGTTCGCCCATCGGTTCGCCTACCTGCATCCGGACCGGCTGGCCGGAGTGTCAATTGGTGCACCAGGGCGGATATCGTACATCGACTGGGACAGCCCGTGGTGGATCGGGCTCAAGGGGTTCGAGGAGGAGTTCGGCCAGCCGCCCAGGATCGCGGAGCTCGGGGCGGTGCCGGTCCAGATGGTCGTGGGTGCCGAGGACGTCGAGACCTGGGAGATCAACAACCAGGGCGACGCCAACTGGATGGACGGTGCCGACGCCTACGGGACCACCCGTGTCGAACGGCTGGCGGCGCTGCGTGACAACTTCGCCGCGCACGGCATCAATGTCAGGTTCGACGTCGTGCCCGGTGTGGCGCACCAGCCGATGAGCGTGCTGGAGCCGGTCAAGGACTTCTTCACCTCGATTCTCACCCCCCGGGAGACCTCATGAAGATCATTGTCGCCGCCGCCGCCCTGACGGTCCTGGCCACCGGTTGCGCGGTCGGCGAGAGCGCCGAGGCGGGCGCCGAATACCCGAGCAAGCCTCTGACGATCATGGCGCCGGGCAGCCCCGGCGGCGGCTGGGACACCCGCGCCCGCGGCATCGCCGGCGCGCTCAGCCAGTGCAAGATCACCACCGCTAAGGCCACGGTCGTCAACGTCCCCGGCGCGGGCGGCACGATCGGGCTGGCCCAGTTCGCCAAGAGCAAGGGCGACCCCTACCAGCTCATGGTCATGGACAGCGCGACCATGCTCGGTGGCATCGTCAACAACCACTCCCCCGTCGACCTGACCACGCTCACCCCGATCGCCGGGCTGAGCAGGGGCCCGAGCGCGATCGTGGTGCCGAAGAACGCGCCGTACGCCGATCTGAAGGCGCTGCTGGCCGCGATGAAGAAGAACCCGCACGGCGTCAAGTGGACCGGCGGCTCGCTCGGCGGCCCCGGGCAGATGACGGTCGCGGGACTGGCCAAGGGCCAGGGCATCGATGCCAAGCAGGTCAACTACGTGCCCACGGCGGGCGGCGGCGAGTCGATGAACCTGCTGCTCAGCGGGGCCGCCACCGCCGGCATCGACACCGTCGCCGAGCTTCGCGCGCAGCTGCGGGCCGGAGAGCTCAAGGCGCTCGCGGTGGACGGCGACAAGCGGATCGAGGGCATCGACGCCCCGACGCTGAAGGAACTGGGGCTGTCGGACCAGGCCATCTCCACGATGGCCGGCGTGCTCGCCCCGGCGGGGCTGTCGGCCGAGCAGCAGCAGGACGTCGTCAAGATGATCGACAAGATGCGGCAGACGTCGTGCTGGCAGCAGGTCCTCAAGCAGAACAACTGGGTCGACGCCTGGACCCCGGGCGACTCCTTCAAGCAGGTGCTCACCGAGCAGCGCGGGCAGATCACCACAATCCTCGGCGAGTTGGGACTGGGCAAGTGAGCACCCGGCTCGTCTCGGCGGGGTTCCTGGCGGTCGCGCTGGTCGTACTGGCGCAGGCGTTCATGATCCCTGACGGCAGCGGTTACCAGGCCGTCGGGCCACGGGCCTTCCCGCTCCTGGTCGGCATCGGCATGGCGGTGGTGGCCGTGATCGGGGTGGTGCAGGCGTTCCGCGCTCCGGTGACCCGCGAGGGCGGCGAGGAAGAGGGCGTGCACTGGCGTCCCGTGCTGCTCCTCATCGGCGCGCTCGTTCTGTACGCGGTCCTGCTCGCCCCCGTGGGCTACTGGCAGGCGACCACGCTGTTCTTCGTCGCGGTCGCCCGCGTGCTCGGCAGCCGCAAGCTGGTGCGCAACCTGGTCGTTGGCCTGCTGCTGGCGCTGGCCACGTATGTGCTGTTCGACCGGGTGCTGGGCATCACGCTGCCTCCGGGCCTGATCAGATTGGCGATCTGAGATGAGCGTACTGGGCCACCTGCTCGACGGCTTCGCGCACGCGCTCACCCTGCAGAACCTGCTGCTCGGCCTGCTCGGCGTCACCGTCGGCACCCTCGTCGGCGTGCTGCCGGGCCTCGGCCCGGCCACCACGATCGCGCTGCTGCTGCCCCTGACGATGGTGTTCGACCCGGTGGGCGCGTTCGTGATGTTCGCCGGGATCTACTACGGCGGCATGTACGGCGGCAGCACCACCGCGATCCTGCTCAACATCCCCGGCGAGACGGCGTCGATCCCCACCACGCTCGAGGGCTACCCGATGGCGCGGAAGGGCCGGGCCGGGGCCGCGCTGGCCACGGCGGCCATCGGCTCGTTCGTGGCGGGCACGATCTCCACCGTGGTGATCACGTTCCTGGCGCCCGGGATGTCAGCCATCGCCAAGTCGATCCAGCCCGCCGAGTACTTCTCGATCATGGTGCTCGCCTTCGTCACCGTCACCTCGCTCATGGGCGACTCGATCGTGCGCGGCCTGTCCAGCCTCTTCCTCGGGCTGGCGATCGGCATGGTGGGCATCGATCAGATGACCGGCCAGCCGCGCCTGGCCTTCGGCGTACCCGACCTGTACGAGGGGCTGCCGGTCGTGGCGCTGGCCGTCGGCCTGTTCGCCGTGGCCGAGGCGGTCGCCACGGCAGCCCAGCGCAACCGGCAGGAGCAGCCGCCGGTGAAGGTGACCGGGCGCATCGGCATGACCCGCGACGACTGGCGCCGGTCCTGGCGGCCGTGGCTGCGGGGCACCGCGTTCGGCCTGCCGATCGGCTCGCTGCCCGCGGGCGGCGCCGAGCTGCCCACCTTTCTCAGCTACAACGTCGAGAAGCGGCTGGCCAAGGACCCCGAGGAGTTCGGCCACGGCGCCATCGAGGGCGTGGCGGGGCCCGAGGCGGCCAACAACGCGGCCTTCTCCGGCGTGCTGGTGCCGCTGCTCACGCTCGGCATCCCCACCTCGGCCACGGCCAGCATGCTGCTGATCGCCTTCCAGATCTACAACGTGCAGCCGGGACCGCAGCTCTTCGACCAGCAGCCGGTGCTCGTGTGGACGCTGATCGCCAGCCTCTACATCGGCAACGTGATGCTGCTGGTGCTGAACCTGCCGCTGATCCGGCTGTGGGTGAAGCTGCTGAGCGTGCCGGCCGCGCTGCTGACGGCGGCGATCCTGACGTTCGCGACGCTGGGTGTCTACGCCACCTCGCAGAGCGTGTTCGAGATCCTGGTGGCGTACGGATTCGGGCTGGTGGGGTTCGTCCTGCGGCGGGCCGGTTATCCGGTGGCGCCGCTGATCCTCGGGGCGGTGCTCGGGCCGCTGATGGAGGTGCAGTTCAGGCGGGCCCTGGCCTTCAGCGAGGGGGATCCGGCGGTGTTCTTCACCCGGCCCGTGTCGCTGGCCATCCTGGTGATCGCCGCCGCCTGCCTGATCGGGCCCGTGGTGCTGCGCCGCCGCGGCAAGATCTCCATGCCCGCGGCCATGGACTGACGACTCCCCCTGGCAGAACAGCACGGCTCCCCCTTGGACGAAGAGGGAGCCGTGCTTCGCGTTACGAGCAGGCGGCCAGCACGCGATCGGCGGCCGTGTCGAGCGGGATCTCCTCCTTGACGCCGGTGACCCGGTCGCGGAGCTCGACCACACCCTGAGCCAGCCCGCGGCCCACGACCACGATCGTGGGCAGGCCGAGCAGCTCGGCGTCCTTGAACTTGACGCCGGGCGAGACCCCGGACCGGTCGTCGACGAGCACCCGCAGCCCGCGGGACTCCAGCTCGGCGGCCAGCTGGAGGGCCGCCTCGATCTGGTTGTCCTTGCCCGTGCCCACGATGTGCACGTCGGCGGGCGCGATCTCGCGCGGCCACACCAGCCCGAGCTCGTCGTGGGCCTGCTCGGCGATGACCGCCACGGCGCGCGAGACGCCGATGCCGTAGGAGCCCATCGTGATACGGATCGGCTTGCCGTCGGGGCCCAGGGCGTCGAGCCCGGCCGCGTCGGCGTATTTGCGGCCGAGCTGGAAGATGTGCCCGATCTCGATGCCGCGGTCGATGAACAGCGGCGAGCCGCAGCGGGGGCATGGGTCTCCGGCGCGCACCTCGGCGGCCTCGATCGTGCCGTCGGGGACGAAGTCACGGCCCGCGACCACGTGGGCGGCGTGCTTGCCGCGCTCGTTGGCGCCGGTCACCCAGGAGGTGCCGGTGACCACGCGGGGGTCGACGAGGTAGCGGATGCCGAGGTCGCGCAGGACCTGCGGGCCGATGTAGCCGCGGATCAGGCCGGGGTGCTTGGCGAAGTCCTCGGCCTCGAAGATGGCGGGCTCGCCGGGGGCCAGCGCGGCCTCCAGGCGCTTGAAGTCGACCTCGCGGTCGCCGGGCACGCCGACGATCAGCGTCTCGACCTTGTCGGAGCCGGGCGTGGTGACCTTGACGACGACGTTCTTCAGGGTCTCGGCGGCGGTGATCGACAGGCCGTGGTGCTCGTTGACGTAGGACACCAGCGACTCGATGGTCGGGGTGTCGGGGGTGTCGAGAACGCGCTGCGGCTCCAGCCCGTCGAGGGCGCGGGCCGGGGGCGCGGTCGTGGTGACGGCCTCGGCGTTGGCCGCGTAGCCGCAGGAGCGGCAGGCCACGAAGGTGTCCTCGCCGGTGGGCGTGGGCGCCAGGAACTCCTCGGAGGCCGAGCCGCCCATCGCGCCCGACGTGGCGAACACGATCTTGTAATCGATGCCGAGCCGGTCGAACGTCCGGATGTAGGTCTCGCGGTGCTGCTCGTAGGAGTGCTTGAGTCCTTCGTCGTCGAGGTCGAAGGAGTAGGCGTCCTTCATCAGGAACTCGCGGCCGCGCAGGATGCCCGCGCGGGGCCTGGCCTCATCGCGGTATTTCGTCTGGATCTGGTAGAGCGTGACCGGATAGTCCTTGTACGAGGAGTATTCGCCCTTGACCATGTCGGCGAAGAGCTCCTCGTGCGTGGGACCGAGCAGGTAGTCGACGCCCTTGCGGTCCTTGAGCCGGAAGAGCGTGTCACCGTATTCGGTCCAGCGACCGGTGGCCTCGTAGTATTCGCGCGGCAGCAGGGCGGGGAAGAGCACCTCCTGGCCGCCCATCCGGTTCATCTCCTCGCGGACGACCTTGGCGACGTTTTCCAGCACCATCTTGCCGAGGGGCAGCCACGAGTAGATGCCGGGCGCCACCCGCCGGACATAACCGGCGCGGACCAGGAGCTTGTGGCTCGGCACTTCCGCGTCTGCCGGGTCGTCCCGCAGGGTGCGAAGAAACAACGACGACATGCGCAGCGACACGACTACTCCTTGTTCGGCCTGGATATGAGGACTACAGGCTATCGACTCGGAGCGACTCGCCGCGCGGCCTTATCCCGCGATGGGGACCCAGCCGCCCAGCGAACCGGCCACTCCGACCGCGAACAGGCCGACAAGGACCGCCGCCAGCGCCAGCGCGCGCACCCGGCCCGCCTTGCCACGGCGCAGCACCAGCACCAGCACGACGGACAGGGCGCCGACCACGGGCGCGGGGCCGGGCCAGAACGCGGGGTCGCTGTGGATGAAACCGGGCGTCGCACGGTCGATCACGTCGGCGAGCAGAAGGGCACCGATGAGGCCCGCCGCCAGGTCGCCCCAGACGTCCGGCCGCCTCGTCACGTAGGCGAGCAGGCCCAGCCCGACCAGCAGGCAGAGCGTCCAGTTCAGCCCGGCCGCGGAGCCGCCGACACCCACGCCGCCGATGTCGGGCCCGCCGCGCAGCATGCTGCCGCCCAGCGTCACGACGATCATGGACAGGGAGGCCAGGAACGTGGTGAGCAACGCCCACCCGAAGCCCGCCGCGCTCGCCCCGACGAGCAGGGCCAGACCCAGATACATGTACGGGTCATAAACCTGGCCGAGCCATTGGGGGCCGCGACCGTCGGCGAGTATGCCCACGAGCCCGACGACCAGCCCGCCGAGGAAGGCCCCCAGCACATGGCGTTCGATGCAGCGCTGGCCACGGTCGTACGCGGCGAACTCAGCGTAGTCGATCGTGCTCTCTTTTACGGCCATTGCCTGGTCAACCCTCCCTTCGCAGCTTGTCGCAATACCACAACCAGATTATGTGGCCGTCCAGAAAAGGCAAATTTCGGCCAACCAAATGCAACGAAGCAATCGCTTGGTTAAACTGGCTCGGTGACCGTCACAGACGAGCTGCGCTCCGTCGTCCGCGCCTATCTCGCCGACCGCCCCGCCGCGCCCTGGGCGGCGTTCGCGCGCGAGCTGGGCACCGCAGGGCTCGCCGTCCCGGAGGAGTACGGCGGAGCGGGCTGCGGCCCGGCCGAGACCGCAGTCGTGGCCGGAGAGCTGGGCAGGACCCTGTCCCCATACCCCTTCCTGCAGAGCGCCGTCGTGGCCGTCGAGGCTCTCAAGGCGGGCGGCGACGAGGCGGCGATGGGCCGGCTGCTGCCCGCGCTGGCCGACGGCTCGGTGACGGCGACCGTCGTCCTGCCGGGCGACGGCGACCTGACCCTCCGGGACGGCCTGCTCACGGGCGTCGTCCCGTACGCGCTGGAGGGCGAGGTGGTGCTCGCCTACGCCGACGGGCTCCTGGTCGAGGCGGTGCCGACGCGGCGCGTCGCGCACACGACCATGGACGAGAGCCGGCCCCTGGCCGAGCTGACCTTCGACCACGCCCCGGCGCGGCCGGCGGGCGACGGCGCGGCGTGGAGCCGGGTGCGCGACCTCGGCATCGCGGCGCTGGCGGCCGAGCAGGTGGGCGGGGCCGAGCGCTGCCTGGAGATGGCCACGGAGCACGCCAAGCTGCGCCACCAGTTCGGCAGGCCGATCGGCTCCTTCCAGGCGATCAAGCACAAGCTGGCCGACCTGCTGCTGCTCGTGGAGTCGGCCAGATCGGCGGCGCTGGCGGCGGCCGGGTCGCAGTCCCTCGCGGCGATCGCCGGGTCCTACTGCACCGAGGCGTATCTCACGGCGGCGGGCGAGAACATCCAGGTCCACGGCGGGATCGGCGTGACCTGGGAGCATCCGGCCCACCGCTACCTCAAGCGGGCCACCTCCGACGCCCAGCTCTTCGGCCCGCCGCAGGCGCACCGCGAGCGCCTGGGCGCGCAGGTCTTCCAGGCCGAGCTAGCCGCCCAGTAGCGTTTCCCAGGGGCGCGGGGCGTTCGTGGCGCGGGTGGTGTCGAGCGCCTCGGCCAGCCGCCAGAAGCCCGGCTTGTCGCGTACGCGCTCGCGGCCCAGCGGATCGATGGCCCGCAGCTCGAAGCGGACGCCCATCACGTCGAGCACCGCCGACCGGCTGTCGCCCGGCCCGGCGGGCGCGCCGAGCTCGTCCTCGTACGCGGGAGCGCGCACCTGCTCGGCCAGCAGCGCCGCCACCTCGGAGGCGTACGGGCCGTCGCGCCACTCGATGTGCCAGCTGTGGTCGGCGCCCCGCCACCAGGTCAGATCCCGGCAGGACTCGATGAACTCGGCCTCCGTGGCGAGGGCGGCCATCACCCGGCCGAACGCCTCGTAACCGCGCCCGCTCGTGAGGGAGAAGTCATCGGCCCCCATATCGGGGAGCGTGCCATCTTTCGGCCGCCTTAGCGCGTGCTTTCGCCTCACGTGCATCACTCTGATCGCGAACGCGCCCTTCCCGCAAGTCTTTGGTGCTGATAGTCTCTACCAAGCGAGCGCTTGGTTTACTACTTTCGCCGGAGGCGCGATGACGTCCCTACGGATCAGCCTGGGCTACGAGCTGGAGGTGCGCGGGCGCTCCCGCGAGGTCGAGCAACAGGCGTTCCAGAACGTGATCGACCAGGTCGTGCTCGGTGACCGGCTTGGCTTCGACACCGCCTGGTTCGTCGAACACCACTTCACGCGGGGGTTCTCCCACTCCTCCGCGCCCGATCTCGTGCTGGCCGCGATCTCCCAGCAGACCGAGCGGATCCATCTCGGGCTGGGCGTGGTGCTGCTGCCGTTCCAGTCGCCGATCCGCACCGCGGAGCGCGTGGCCACCCTCGACGTGCTGAGCGGCGGCCGGGTGGAGTTCGGCACCGGGCGGGGGGCCTCGCCCCTGGAGTACCAGGCCTTCCAGCGGCCCTTCGAGAAGTCCCGGCAGATCTGGGAGGACTCGCTGGAGGCGACGCTGGCCATCTGGCGGGCCGACGGGGAGCCGGTCAGCCGCTCAAACGAGTTCTTCGAGATCCCGGACGTGGCGGTCTACCCGCGTCCCGTGCAACAGCCGCATCCGCCGGTCTGGGTGGCCTCGACGTCGCTGGAGGGCTATCTGGCGGCGGCCGACCACGGCTACAACCTGCTCGGCATGACCATGGTCAAGGGCATCGACGACGTGGCGGACGACATCGCCCAATACCGCGAGCGTCTGGCCGCCGCCGGGTTCGACCCCGCCTCCCGCCGGGTCGCGCTGATGATCCCCTGGTTCGTCGCGCCCACCCGCGACCAGGCCAACGAGACGGCCGCCGACGCCGTCCTCTGGTACATCCGCCGCCAGGTCAACCTCGTCACCCCGCCGGACTACTACGACGCCCGGCACGCCACCCACCGCGTCCTCGGCCAGCTCGCCGCCGGGATGCCGCCGGAGGAGGCGATGGCGACGCTGCGGGAGCACCTGATGGTCGTGGTGGACGACGTGGCGGGTTCGCGCAAGGCGCTGGCCAGGATCGCGGAGGCCGGGGCGACGGATCTGATCATCCAGGCGCAGGTGGGCGGGCTGGCGCACGAACGGGTCTGCGAGGCGATGAAGCTGTTCATGACCGAGGTGACCAAGTGACCAGCCCGGACCCTGGCCCCAGCTCCGTAACCGGGACCGGCTCCGGGCCCGTGAGCGGGCGGGACGCGTCGGCGGAGGCCGCCGACGCGCGCTGGCTGACGCGGGACGACCTCCGTACGGGCGCGCGCTCCGCGACAGGGCTGCTGCAGGTCGCCCCCGACGCCTCCAGCGCCTTCCCGCTGGCGCCCGGCGACCGCGCGGCGGCGCAGGAACTGACCGGGGCGGCGCTACGGGCGGCCGGAGTGGGCGACCGCGACCGGGTCGTGGTGGCGCTGGCCGAACCGGCGGGCGCGCTCTGGGCCGCCGCCGCGGCGGACGTGGCGTCGGCGGCCGCCTCGGTGGGCCCACGAGGCCGCATGCGGTTGATCCACACGCTGTCCACCCTGGGCGCCACCACGCTGGTCGCCACCCCTACGGGTGCGATGGACCTGCTGGCCAGGCTGCACCTGGAATTCCTGCTGGACCCCCTTGACCTGGGACTGCGCCACATCGTCCTGACCGGGGAGATCGCCTCGAAGCGGACGCTAAGCCACCTGGCGGGCGAGTTCGACGCCCACGTGACCGAGGTGTACGCCGACCCGTTCGGTGGCGGTGCCCTGGCCTGGCGGGCGGCGGAAGGCGACCCGCTCACCCCGCTGACGGACGGCCTGCTGCACCTGGCCTCGCTGACCAAGGACGTGCTGCGGCCGTCGGAGCCGTCAGGGGTGGCCGAGCTGGTGATCACGCCCCACGGCCACTCGGCGCTCGGCGACGCCGTCCTGCGTACGGGCCAGGTGGTACGCACCGACTCGCCCGCGACCGACCCCCAATTGCCCGCGCCCGTCCACACGGTCGGCGAGCACGTGCTGGTGCGGGGCGTGTGGCTGGCGCTGCCGCGCGTCGAGAAGGCCCTGGCCAAGATCGACGGCGTGTCCAGGTGGGAGCTGGTCGTCAGCAGGCAGGGCACGCTCGACGCGGCGGTGCTCACCGTCACGTTCGGGAGGGAGAGCCTCGTGCGCAACCCGATGTGGCGGGGCCGAATCCAGCAGGCGATCCAGGGGCTCACCCCGATCTCGCTCGGCGTGGAGATCGCGCCGGAGATCGCCGAGACGCCGGGCCCCGGCGTGCTGACCGACCTGCGCGGCCACCACCTGGGCCGCGACCGGGCGCTCATCGTGTAGCCGCCCGGCCCGCCCACCCGTCCAGAGTCCGTACGAGAGCCGAGGTCCATCCGGGAGCCGGGCGCTCGGCCTGTGGAGCGCTCATCGTGGAGCAGGAGGCGCGAACCGATGGGACCGATGCCGGACTGGGGAACGCTCCCCCGCATGCTCCGTGACCAGGCGGACCGCCATCCGGACGCGGTGGTGATCGTCGACGGCGACACGCGCGTCACCATGGCGGAGCTCCGCGCCGGAGCCGCCCGCGTGGCGCACGAGCTGATCGGGCTCGGCGTCCGGCCGGGCGACCGGGTGGCCCTGTGGGGCGTGAACGACCCGTACTGGGTCACGCACGCCTTCGGCGTCTGGGACGCCGGTGCGGTGATCGTGCCGCTCTCCTCGCGCGCCAAGGGCCTGGAGGCGGCGGCGATGATCGAGAAGACCGGCGCCGAGGTGCTGGTCACGGGCGAGGGCCCGCCAGGTGTGGTGCTCGCCGACCTCCTGCCGCCCGGCGCCGCCCCGCGCCACGTCCTGAGCCCCGGGCGAAGTCCCCACATGGAGGCGCCGGGGGTCGAGATGGAGGACGTCGAGGAGCGGGCGCTGGCCGTACGGCCCGGCGATCTGTGCGAGATCATGTCCACCTCCGGTACCACCGGCACCCCCAAGGGCGTGATGCTGGACCACGCCCAGGTCCTGCGCGGCTACTGGGACTGGTCCGAGATCGTCACCCTGGACGAGCACGACCGCTACCCGGTGATCGCCCCGTTCAGCCACGGCTTCGGCCTCAACGCCGGGTTGATCGCCTGCGTGCTCCGCCGGGCGACCATGATGCCGATCAGGGTCTTCACCCCCGACGCCCTGATGTCCCTGATCTCGGCCGGCCGGGTGAGCATCCTGGCGGGCCCGCCCACGCTGTTCCACCGGCTGCTCGACGAGCTGGACCGCGCCGACTGGGACGTCTCGTCGCTGCGCGTGGCCATCTGCGGCGCCGCCGCCGTGCCTGCCGCGCTGATCACCCGCCTGGTCGAACGGGTGGGCCTGGAGCGGATGATCAACGCGTACGGCCTGATGGAGGGCACGGTCGTCTCCATGACCAGAGCCGGCGACCCGATCGAGGTCATCGCCGCGACGACCGGCCGGGCGGTGCCGGGCATCGAGGTGCGGATCGTCGACGACGACGGCAAGGAGGTGGCCGCCGGGGAGCGCGGGGAGATCCTGCAGCGCGGGTACGGGGTCATGCGCGGCTACTGGGACGAGCCCGGCAAGACCGCCGAGGTCGTCGACCGGGACGGCTGGCTGCACACGGGCGACATCGGCGTGCTCGACCCGGCGGGCAATCTGGCCATCGTGGACCGCAAGAAGGAGCTCTACATCGTCAACGGCTTCAACGTCTCGCCCGCCGAGGTGGAGTCGCTGCTCTTACGTGAGGGCTCGCTGGCGCAGGCGGCCGTGATCGGGGTGCCCGATCCGGTCTCCGGCGAGGCCGGCTGGGCGTACGTGGTGCCCAGAGCGGGGATGACGGTCGATCCGGGCACGCTGCTCACCTGGGCGAAGGACAATATGTCCAACTACAAGGTGCCGAAGCGGGTCATCGTGGTCGAAGCTCTGCCGGCCAACGCCAACGGCAAGATCGACAAGAGGGCCCTCCGCGCCCGCGCGCCCGCCTCCTGACTGCCCCGCACTGACCCCATTCGCGAAAGATGGGTTCATTCGTACCGGCGATCGGGGATACATCGATCACAGTGCCGAGTTGTACTGGTGGGACGCATGCCCCGTGTAACAGAATCGCCCACATAGAGGAGGCAGCGTGACGTTGCGCGTGGCGGTCATCGGGTCGGGCCCTGCCGGTATCTACACGGCCGAGGCCCTGGTCAAACAGGCGCAGGAGGACGTCCAGGTCGACGTCATCGAGCGGTTGCCCACGCCCTACGGGCTCGTCCGATACGGCGTCGCGCCCGACCACACGTCGATCAAGTCGATCGCCAACTACCTGCGCCGGGTGCTCGAACTCCCCGAGGTCCGCTTCCTCGGCGGCGTCACGCTCGGCGAGCATCTGTCGGTCGAGGACCTGCTGGGCGGCTATGACGCGGTCGTCTACGCCACGGGCGCGATGGTCGACAGGAAGCTCGGCATCCCGGGCGAGGACCTGCCGGGCAGCGTGGCCGCCACCGACTTCGTCAACTGGTACTGCGGCCATCCCGACGTCTCCGCCTCCATGTTCACCCTCGACAGCCCCGAGGTCGCGGTCATCGGCGTCGGGAACGTCGCCGTCGACGTGGTCCGCGTCCTGGCCAAGACCGCCGAGGAGCTCAGCTCCACGGACGTACCGCACGACGTGCTCGAACGGCTCGGCGAAAGCCAGGTCAAGGCGATCCACATGATCGGCCGTCGGGGTCCCGAGCACGCCAAGTTCACGCTGAAGGAGCTGCGGGAGCTCGGCGAGCTGGCGAACGCCGACGTCTGCGTACGCGAGGACGAGGCCGTGGTGCTGGGCGGCGACTTCCCCCGGCAGATCCGCGGCAACATCGACGTCCTGCGGTCGTGGGCGGGCCGCAACCCCGTCGGCCGCCCGCGCCGCCTCGATGTGCGCTTCTGGCTGCGCCCGGTGGAGATCCTCGGCACCGACCGGGTGGAGGGGCTCAGGCTCGAACGCACCCGGCTGTCCGAGGAGGGCCGGGTGGTCGGGACGGGCGAGTTCGAGACGATCCCGGTCGGCATGGTGCTGCGCTCGGTCGGATACCAGAGCGTTCCCCTTCCGGGCGTGCCGTTCGACGAGCGGTCGATGACCGTGCCCAACGAGGCCGGCCGGATCCGCGAGCGCGAGTACGTGGCGGGCTGGCTCAAGCGCGGTCCCACCGGCGTGATCGGCACCAACAAGTCGGACGCGGCGGAGACGGTCCGCACCCTGCTGTCCGACCTGGCCGGCCACGATCGGCTACGGTCGGCGCCCATCGACGCGCTGCTGGGCGAAAGAGGCGTAAGGCCGGTGACGTACGACGAGTGGCTGGCCATCGAGGCGGCCGAAGGCGCTCTGGCCAAGTCGCTGGGCCGCGGCGAACGGGTCAAGCTCGCCGGCCTGGAGGCCATGCTGCGGGCCTGCCGGCCCTGACGGCATGCGTGTCACCGTGACGGACCAGTCCCTGCCAGGGTTCGCCGAGGCCCACCGGGTCCAACGGGCCCGCTACCCGGCCGCCGAGCCCGGTTGGCAGCCCGTGCACACCGTCTACGTCCCGGCCGACCGGGTGTCGCCGAGCACGGTCGCGGGGTGGGGCGCGCAGGCGCTCGACCTGGTCAAGGAGCATCTGAGCGGCCCGGCCGAACTGGCCCACGTGTTCGGGCTGCCTGACGCGCCGGCGCGGGACGTACACGAAAGGGTGCTGCGCAAGCTCGCCCGCGAGCCGGTCGAGGACCTGCGGATCGACTTCGAGGACGGCTACGGCGGGCGGCCCGGCGACGAGGACGGCCACGTCGAGCAGGCCGTCGTGGCCGTGGCCGTGATGCACGCGGCCGGAGCGCTGCCGCGCCGGTGGGGGCCGCGGGTCAAGTCGTTCGCCGACGGGGATCCCGGGCGGTCGGTGCGGACGCTCGACGGGTTCGTCACCGGGGTCGTCGAACGGGTGGGCGAGTTGCCGCCGGGGTTCGTGGTCACCTTCCCGAAGGTGCTGATGGAGTCGTATCTGGGCCAGTTCTGCGGCTTCCTGGAGCGGCTCGAACGGGAGCTGGACGTCCGGCTGCGGTTCGAGATCCAGGTCGAGGCGCCGCAGACCGTGCTGTTCCTGCGCGGTGAGCTGGCCGAGTCGTTCGGGGGGCGGCTGGCGGCCGCGCACTTCGGGGTGTTCGACTACACGGCCGCTCTCGGGCTGCCGCCGCACGAGCAGCGGCTCGACCATCCGGCCTGTGACCATGCCCGGCACGTGATGCAGACGGCGTTCGCGGGGACGGGGGTCGAGCTCTCCGACGGCTCGCTGGCCGCCTCTCCCGCCTCGGGATCGGCCGCGGACGTGCACGCGCTGTGGCGGCGGCACGCCGAGCTCGTCAGGCATTCGCTGGGACACGGCTTCTATCAGGGCTGGGACATGCACCCTTCACACCTGGTGAGCCGGTTCGCCACGGTCTATGCCTTCCACCTGGCGCGCTACGACTCCTACCGGGATCGGGTGCGGGCCTGGGAGGAGCGGCGCGCGGCCGGGGGCGGCGTCATGGACGAGCCCGCCACGATCAAGACCCTCGTAGCCGCGCTCCGCCGCGCCGACGCGGCGCTGGCCCTCCCGGGCTGAAGCCGCTCGGGCTGAGGCCGCTCGACGACCTTGGGGTCAAAGCACGGGCCGCTCGGTGGCCCTTGGGTCAGTCGCGGTCGACCAGGCTGCGCCACTGACGGACGCGCCGCTGGTCAACCGGCAGCGACCAGCTCTCCCGTACGGCCGAGCCCACGTGGAACGCCCGGATGCCGTAGTCAAGCAGCGACGGCACATAGGCCGGTTTGAGCCCGCCGCCCGCCAGGATGATCGAGCCGTCGCCCGCGTCGGCCCGGCTCTTGAGTATCGGCAGCCCGTAGCCCACGCCGGCGGGCGAGCCCGCCGTGAGCACCGTGGCCAGGTTGGGCAGCAGCCGCACCGCCCGCCACGACGCCTGTACGTCCGCCGCGTGGTCGACGGCCCGGTGGAAGGTCCACGGCAACGGCGACACGGCGTGGATCAGCGCCTCGGTGGCCGCCAGGTCCACGACGCCCGCCTCGTCGAGGAAGCCGAATACGAACCCCGCGGCGCCCGCCTGGGTCAGCGCCTTGACGTCGAGACGGAGCCGGTCGAGCACCTCGGGGTCGGCGGTGAAGTTCGCGGCGCAGCGCAGCATCACCATCTGGGGCAACGGGCACTCCGCGGCGATCGCGGCGACCGTCTCCGGAGCGGGGGTGAGCCCGTCGGCGCCCATGTCGGCGACGACCTCCAGACGGTCGGCTCCACCCTGCTCCGCGGCGACGGCGTCGCGCACGTTCAGCGCGATCACCTCAAGGAGGGATCCGGTCATGCTGGAGAGGTTATATGGTGCTGTGTCCCTTTGTGCCGGAAAGCGCCAGGTGACCTGGGCAGGAACCGGGCTGCGGGCCGCGCCCCACCGGGGAGCGGGGCACGGCCGTACCGGCCGGGGCCGATCAGTGCGTCAGACGCCGATCAGCTCGGCGACGGTGAGGTCGCGGAAGGCCGTCGTGACGGCCTCCTCCGCGGGCCGCTCGAACAGGGCGCCCGAGGAGCGATGCGGCAGATCGACCGTCCGCACGTGCCGGAAGCCGCGGCGCCGGTAGTACTCCTGCAGCCGCGGGTTGTTCTTGGCGCAGTCGAGCCGGAGCTTGCTCAGCCCGGAGGCGAGCGCCGCGGAGCCCGCCCAGTCCAGCAGGGCGTCTCCGAGACCGAAGCCCGCCCAGGGCCGGGCGACGGCGAGCTTGTGCACGTACAGGGCGGCGCCCGGGTCGTCGGAGCGGCGCCAGAACTCCGGGTCGGCGTGGTCGTCGAGAGCGATCGTGGCGACGGGCGGGGCCTCGTCATCCAGTTCGAGGTACCGGAGCTCGTCGTCCACGAGGTAGAGCACCCGCTCGGCGATGAGAGGCTCGATCCGCTCGGGCCCGAAGCCGCCGCGCGGCCACTGCCGCACGCCCTGGGAGTACAGCCATTCGGCCGTGTCGGCGAGCAGGGTCAGGACGCCCGGGAGATCGGAGGCGTCGGCCCGGCGGAGAGCGAGCGGGTGGAGCAGGGTGTTGGAAAGCACGGTTCAGCCCTTCATTACATCGGGTGTCCATGCAGCCACAGAACGTAATGATTGGAGCGCGCGCTGGGTCGCATGGGGGGTTTGAGGCGACATCTATCGATAAATCGCGCATGAAGGGAGTGCGCAGGACTCCCTCTGCCCAGCGAGGCGGGAGGCTCGTCTTAGGCGGCCGGTGGGATCACCCCCAACCGAGCTCGCTCAGCGGCGATCGAGCTCGTATCTGATCAAGTGCTTGTCGGCGGGGAGCACCGACACCGCGACACGCACTGGCATGTCGCCGTTGTCGTAACCAACGCGGACGTAGACCACGACCGGCGTGCCGAGCTCCAACTGGAGACGCTCGACCTCTTCCTGGTTGGGCATCCGCGCCCAGATGTCATCCACCACCCGCACCTGCTCGTGACCGAGCTCTTCCAGGACCCGGTTCGCCCCCCGCGGAATGTCGCCCGGCCGGGCGATCTCCGTGCTGGCCACCAGGTCACGTGGAAAATAGGAATCGTTGGTGTTGTACGGCTGCCCGTCGACGAACCGCAGACGCCGTCGTACGACGGCCAGTTCGCCTTCGGCCAGCTCGAGTCGGCTGGCGATCTCCTCGACCGGTGAGACGGTCAAGACCTCTATGTACTGGCTGGGGGCACGACCTTCCTCCGTCACGGCGAAGGCGAACGCCTCTCGCAGCTCGCCGGATGGTTGTGGCTCCAGCTCTCGCTGCGGGTAGATCAGCAGCGGCCGGCGGTCCCGGACGACCGTGCCACGCCGTGGGGTTCGCGTGACCAACCCTTCGTTGACCAGCTCCCCTAGGGCGAGTCTGACGGTGTTGCGGCTCACCCCATGGTCTTCCATGAGCTGCGCCTCGGTCGGCAGCTGCGCCCCGGGGCCGAGTACACCGGAGTAGATGGCTCTCCTCAGCTCTGAGGCCACCAGCTGGTACAGGACCGACCTTGCCACTTTCACCCCTTTTGTTCCAACAATTTAGACGATCTGGTTCTAACAGGCCACAACCCCTTGACCAATGGCCATTGACAGCCGCATCATCCAATCGTTGGTACAAATCCATCGAAAGGCCGGTGAGGGGGTGAGGGCCCGGTGTTACCGGTCCACGCGGGTACGCCATACCTGCCCTGGCAAGACCCTTGTGAAGCAACACGTTTACTGCGTTACGCGTTGCCTCGCCAGGGACTCAGCAACACCTACCAGAGCAACGGCAGTGGCATGTCCGTTTTATCCGTGTTGACCGAGGTAACTGTGTGGAGCAAAGACGGTTCCTTCATCTGGAATGAGGAGGGTGCCACCGTCTCACATCCCATCGATGACCCCCTCGGTGCGGCCCAACGCATCGCAGACCACTACCGACATCCGGAGTCCTCGAAAGAGGGTCGCTCCCCCATGAACTCCGTGTGCGAACAATCGACCTAGGACTCCATCCCTCGCCGGAGTCCTGGCGTCGCCGCACACGGGGCAGGAAGCGCGTCCTGGCGGGTCCCCCACGCCCGCCAGGGCGCGCGTTCCTCCTTTTTCTCATGATTTACGGCACTTCGCGCCTTTTACCACCATTTTTCGTGCCAAGTCATACCCGCGCCGTAGACCGTCCCCGGTCGAGCCCCGCCCAAGGGACCGGCGTCCGGCGGGCGTGGCCGGCCGCAGGGATGAGGCGGCCGGACCGGGATTGGCCTTCAGGCCCATTGGTACCTATCGTTCCCGACTTGGTGCCGCCGCGAAGGATTTCACGGGGATGCGTGCCACTCAGTCGGCCGCCAATTGATGAGTGTCAGCTCATCGCCCATGTCCTCGTACACACCTTCGACCGCCTGACCGTATTCGGGCTCGCAGTCGCCGTCCCACCCGCCGTGGATCAGGCAGCCGGGCACGGCGGCGAGCCGGACCAGCACCACGACGTACGGCTCGCTCGCTCCGGGCATGAACGGCCGGCGGTTGACGATCCAGCTCTCCACCGTGCCGGCCGGCTCGACGGCCTCCCAGTGCCAGTCCTCGGTACGGCAGGCCGGGCAGAAGGCCCTGGGCGGGAAACGGGCCGTGTGGCAGGTGTCGCAGCGCTGGACCGCGAACTCGTGGCCGGCCAGCCGGGCCCACCAGTCCTTGGAGTCGCGATCAGGCGTCGGCCGCACGCCTTGGGGCGGCCTGCCGTACCGGTCGGGCATGGATCAGCCCCTTCTGAGGTCACGCATGGGTGGTCAGCCCCTTCTGAGCAGGAGAGCCGAAGTGGCGGGGAGGATGTAGCCGGGCTGGGCGGTGGATAGGGCCACCTCGGCGCCCGCGACCTGCCGGTCACCCGCGTCCCCGCGTAGCTGGGAGACGGCCTCCGCTATGTGGTTGACGCCGTGGACGTAGCCCTCCGACAGGAAGCCGCCGTGCGTGTTGACCGGGAGGGCTCCGTCGAGGGCCGTGGCGCCCGAGGCGACGTACGGGCCGCCCTCGCCCTTGACGCAGAAGCCGTAGTCCTCCAACTGGACGATCACCGAGTAGGTGAAGCAGTCGTACAGCTGCGCCACGTCGATGTCGGCCGGGCCGATTCCGGCCTGGGCGTACAGGCGCGGGGCCAGCGCGGCGGCGGCCGTGGTGGTCGGGTCGGCCCGGCCGCCGGACAGGTGCGAGTCGCCACCGCCCCAGGCCGCGCCGGAGATCAGCACCGGCGGGCGGCGCAGGGAGCGGGCGCGCTCGGCGGTCGTGATGACCAGGGCGCAGGCGCCGTCGGTCTCCAGGCAGCAGTCCAGCAGGCGGAACGGCTCGGCGATCCACCTGCTGTCGAGGTAGTCGTCGAGGGTGATGGGCGTACGCATGAGAGCACGGGGGTTCTTGACGGCGTTCGCCCGCTGGGTGACGGCCAGCTGCCCGAAATGCTCCGCTTTCGTGCCATATTTCTGCATGTGGGCGCGGGCGTACATCGCGTACTGCTGGGGTGGCGCGAAATAGCCGTAGGGCGCTTGATACTGCACCTCGGGACTCACCGGAAGGCCACGGCCGGTGCCGCCCATGCGGAACTCCGACCGGGCGTTGATCGCGCGGTAGCAGACGACGGTCTCCGCCACGCCGGCCGCCACGGCCAGCGCCGCCTGGGCCACGACCGCGTGCGAGACGCTGCCGCCGCCGAACTGGTCGAGGTACCAGGCCGGGTCCGCCAGGCCGAGCGCGGGCCCCACCAGGGACGGGGCCGCCGAGTCGCCCACGCGATGGGTCGCTATGCCCTCGACGTCGCCGGGGCCGAGGCCGGCGTCGTCGAGGGCGGCCAGGATGGCGCGGCAGGCCAAGGTGAGTGTGCTGACCCCCGAGTCCTTGGTGAAGGGCGTGTACCCGACGCCCACCACAGCCGTACGGTCCCGGAACTCAAGCAAGCGCTTGGCCATCCTGAAACGCTAGATCGGACCGTCCACATATGTCAACCGGGGGGCATGCCGCGGCATTTCGCTTGACACCTTTTCCGTCGCACGCCTACCGTCCAAGCAAGCGCTTGGTAAGATACGATGCAGACGGCGAGGAGGAGGAGACCATGAGCACACACGCTGCCCGGCTGATCACGCCGGACGGCTGTGGCGGCCCCCCGGTGCCGTACCAGCGCAGGACTCTCAACGGAGCCTCGATGCCGAACGGCCAGTCCCACGCGAGCGGCAACGGCCAGCTCGACAGCCGGAGGTTCAGGTCGGTGCTGGGCAGGTTCGCCACCGGCGTGGTGGCGATCACCGCCCTCGACCCGGCCAGCAGCGAGCCATGCGGGCTGGCGGCCAACTCCTTCACCTCGGTGTCGCTGGACCCGCCGCTGGTGGCGTTCTGCGTGGCGCACACGAGCACGAGCTGGCCCAAGGTGCGCGGCGCCAAGGTCATCACCGTGAACGTGCTCGCCGAGCACCAGCAGCACGTCTGCGCCCAGCTCGCGAGCCGGGGCGGCGACAAGTTCGCCGGGCTGCGGTGGACCGGCTCGCCCGGCGGCAACCCGGTGCTCGAAGGAACCCTGGCCTGGATCGACTGCGCGGTCGAGGCCGAGCACATGGCGGGCGACCACGTGATCGTGGTGGCCCGGGTGCTCCAGCTCGACACGCACGCGGACGGCGGCCCGCTGCTGTTCTTCCGCGGCGGCTACGGCGGCTTCGTTGAGCCCCAGTGACGGTGTTCGCGTCGAGCCTGCGGTTGTTCGCGTCGAGCCTGCGGTTGTTCGCGTCGAGCCTGCGGTTGTTCGCGTTGAGCCCGCGGTGAGGAGGCGTGCGTGAGCCTGCGTGAGGAGGCGCGCGCCTGGCTGGCCGCGAACCTCACCGGAGACTTCGCGCACGCCCGCGGCCTGGGCGGCCCCGGGCGTGAGCACGAAGGTCACGAGGTCCGGCTGGCCTGGGAGCGCCATCTCGGCAAGGCGGGCTGGACCTGCCTGGGCTGGCCCGTCGAGTACGGCGGACGCGACGCTTCGCTCGCCGACCAGATCGCCTTCCACGAGGAGTACGCCCTGGCCGACGCCCCCGCCCGCGTGGGCCACATCGGCGAGGGACTGATCGGGCCGACGATCCTGGAGTTCGGCACCGAGGCGCAGAAGGCCCGCTTCCTGCCCCCGATCCAGCGGGGCGACGAGCTGTGGTGCCAGGGCTACTCCGAGCCGGAGGCGGGCTCCGATCTGGCCAATGTCCAGACGAAGGCGCACCTGGCGGGCGACGAATGGGTCATCACCGGTCAGAAGGTGTGGACGTCGCTGGCCCACGTGTCCGACTGGTGCTTCGTGCTCTGCCGTACGGAGGCGGGCTCCCAGCGCCACCGTGGGCTGTCGTACCTGCTCGTGCCCATGGACCAGCCCGGCGTCGAGGTTCGGCCGATCGTGCAGATGACCGGGACGTCCGAGTTCAACGAGGTGTTCTTCGACGGAGCCAGGACCGCGGCCGAAAACGTGCTCGGCGCGCCCGGCGACGGGTGGCGCGTCGCCATGGCCACGCTCGGCTACGAGCGCGGCGTCTCCACGCTGGGTCAGCAGATCGGGTTCCGGCGGGAGCTGGCCCGGGTGATCGAGGTCGCCGAGCGTACGGGCGCGGCCGACGACCCGGTGCTGCGTGACCGGCTGGTGCGGTCGTGGCTGGAGCTGGAGATCATGCGGCTGAACGCGCTGCGGTCCGATCCGGGGCCGGTGGCGTCGATCGCCAAACTGTACTGGTCGGAGTGGCATCGCCGGCTGGGCGAGCTGGCCCAGGCCGTACAGCTCAAGTCCGGACTTGTCGCCCGCGACGGCGAGCTCAACGATCTCCAGCGGCTGTATCTCTTCAGCCGGGCGGACACGATCTATGCCGGTTCCAGCGAAATCCAGCGGAACATCATCGCCGAGCGCACCCTGGGACTCCCCCGCTGACGGACCTCTCTGATCGGAGCACTATGGCACCGCCGTACCCCAGAGCGCACGGCCTGCTCGACGGCAAGGTCACGCTGGTCACGGCCGCGGCGGGGGCCGGGATCGGCTACGCGACGGCCAAGCGCTGCGCCGAGGAGGGGGCCACGATCGTCGTCTCCGACCGGCACGAGCGCCGCCTGTCCGCCGCCGCCGACTCGCTGACCGAGCTCACCGGCGTCAAACCGCTGGCGGTGCCGTGCGACGTGACGTCGGAGGCCCAGGTGCTGGCGCTGTTCGACGCGGTGGTGGAGGCGCACGGGCGGCTGGACGTGGTGGTCAACAACGCCGGGCTCGGTGGTACGGCGGCACTGGCCGAGATGACCGACGAGCAGTGGCACACCGTCATCGACGTCACCCTGAACGGCACCATGCGCTGCACCAGGGCCGCCCTGAAGCAGATGATCGCCCAGGGGTCCGGGGTGATCGTGAACAACGCCTCCGTGATCGGCTGGCGGGCGCAGCGGGGTCAGGCGCACTACGCGGCGGCCAAGGCCGGGGTGATGGCGCTGACCAGGTGCGTCGCCCTGGAGGCCGCCGAGCACGGCGTCCGGGTGAACGCGGTGGCGCCTTCGCTGGCCGTCCACCCGTTCCTGGCGAAGGTGACCAGCGAGGAGCTGCTGGCGGAGCTGGCGGCCGCCGAGGCGTTCGGGCGTTCGGCGGAGCCGTGGGAGGTGGCGAACGTGATCGTCTTCCTGGCCAGCGACTACTCCTCGTACATGACGGGCGAGGTCGTCTCCGTCTCTTCTCAACACCCGTGACTATATCCTGAGCGACAGGATATAGTGGGCCGGTGAATATAACGGAGCCCATGTTCCTGGCGCTCACCGCGCTGGTGGACGAGCCGCGGCACGGCTACGGCATCGTCCAGGAGGTCGATCGACTGTCCGAGGGGCGGGTGCAGCTCAAGATCGGCTCCCTCTACGGCGTGCTGGACCGGCTTACCGGGGAGGGCCTGGTGGCGCTCGACCGGGAGGAAGTGGCACAGGGGCGGCTACGCCGCTACTACCGGCTGACCGACTCGGGGGCGAGGGCCCTGGAGGAGGAGGCGGCCCGGCTGGCGGCCAACGCCCGCGCGGCGACCACCCGCCTCCGAGACCGGACCGCCCGCCTGCTCCCCGGAACGGCCACCGCGCTCGCCGGAGGTGCCTGGTGAACGAGTTGCTCGAACGGCGCTACCGCAACGTCCTGTGGCTGCTCCCCCGCTCGTACCGGGCCGAGCGGGAGGAGGAGATGGTGGCCACGTTCATGGAGTTCTCCGGCGACGTGCCGGATGAGGAGAACCCTCGGCCGCGCTGGGGCGAGATCGCCAGCGTGCTCGCTCTCTCGATGCGCGTACGGTTCGGTGGAGCGGGCGCGATGCCCCGGTACGTCGCGTGGGGTGCGGCCGCCAGGCTGGTGGCGCTGCTGGGGCTCGGCTTCCACGCTGCGGTCGGCACCTTCACCCTCGCCATCCTCTTCCCCCAGAGACCCGACTTGGCGACGCCGCCCCTCACTGTGATCACGGCGGCTCTCTGGGTGACGGCATTCGTCCTGCTGATGCGGGGACGCACCCCGATGGCCAAGCCGGTGGCGCTCGCGGCCGGTGCGGTGGCCCTGGCCGAGCTCGTCGTCCGACTGGACTTGGCCGACCCGTTCGCGCCTCTGAACGCGGCGCCCCAGGCACTGAACGTCGTGGTGCCCCTGGCGGCCCTGCTCGCCGGCTTCCACGACGACGTCCCGCCGGTGCGACGCAGGTGGCGAGCGATCGGCCTGGCGCCGGCCGCCGGGCTGCTGCTGAGGATCGCCATCCCTCTCCTGCTGGAGTCCGCGCTGTGGCAGTCGCCGATGTTGTGGGTATGGGTGGAGCCGACGGGTCTCGCCACGGTGGTCCTCGTGGTGGCCGGAGTCATCTGCCTCGCGCGTCGCCTGTCGGCGCACGTGCCGCTCGCCCTGGCGATCCTGGGGACGTTGGCGCTGCTGTCACGGCTGCCGCTGGTAGCCATCAACGACGTGAGCTCAAGGCCGGAATCGATCTGGGTGTCCAGCATGGGCCAGTGCTTGGCGCTGGTCGTCATGGTGACGGTCCTCGCGGTCGCGGGCTTCCGCGGTTTGCCGTCCGTACGACAGGGGCGGGCTGTGGTCTAACGTCAGGTCCCCTCCCAGTGGGGGGTGTGCGATTCGATGTCCTCCGGCAGGCCGATGCGTCCGTTCAGCAGAATGAGCGGGGTGACCTGAACGCTGGTGCTGAAGCGGATGTAGCCGACGAAGAACTCGATCCCGGCGGCCTGCGCGTTGACCGAGCACGGGCCGAGCCACTCCAGCAGTGCCCGGACCTGGTAGAACTCGTTGGGGTGGAGTTCTTGGCGTACCGTCAGCGCCCAGCCCTCCGCCTGCTTCCTCTCGACCAGCTCCGCGACGAGTACCCCGCCCACGCGCATGGCGGGGAAGCGCCGCGCGAACACGGGCTCCGGATCGACGTCCTCCCACTCACAGTCGGGGTCGTCGGGGTCACCGAGTGGATAGGTCTCCAGGTAGTCGCCGGTGCCGATCGGCAGCCGCTCAGGTCGCGGCCCTTGCCCCACATGCCACCGCAGCTCGGCGAGCTCGTCGTCGCCGAGGTCGGCGCGAAGGTCCATGGTCAGCACGAGTTCGTAGATGTCTCCCACCGGCGCACCCTATCGATCATCGGCCGGCCACCCTGACAGGGAAAGACCAGGGTAGGCGCGCGAGCTGGGACGACTTAAGGTCCGAGACATGGGCACACGCGCTTCCCACCTGCTAGATGTCCTCATGACGGAGTTCGGCGAGTCGATCAAGCGAGACCCCGCGGCATTCAGGCGGAAATTTCGGAAAATGGCGGCCTCCCCTTTTGCGTTCTACCGGGGCAGCGCCTGCCTGTTCTACGCGGACCTCACCGAAGGGTTCGCGGACTCCTCATACCTTGACGAACCGACCAGCAGGGTGTGGATCCACGGCGACCTGCACGCCGAGAACTTCGGCACCTACATGAACGCCTCGGGCGTGCTGGTCTTCAACGTCAACGACTTCGACGAGGCGTACGTGGGACCGTACGTCTGGGACCTCAAGCGGTTCGCCGCCAGCGTGGCGCTGATCGGGTACGCCAAGGCCTTGTCGGACGAGTCGATCAGCGGGCTCGTGAGCGACTTCGCCGGCGCGTACCTGGCCGAGCTGGGCGGCATCGCGCGCGGCGGGGACGACGCGATCGGGTCGCTCACGCTCGACACCACCACCGGTGTGCTGCACCGGGTGCTCCAGACGGCCAGGCTGAGCACGCGCGTGGCGATGCTGGACGTCGAGACCCTGATCGACGACTACGACCGGCGCTTCGCGATCATGGACGGGCGCGAACCCGTCGACGCGGCGACCCGCGACTCCGTGACGGCCTCCTTCGAGGACTACCTGACGACGCTGCCCGCGCAGTCGAACCCGGTCGAGCACGTGATCAAGGACGTGGCGCTGCGCAAGGGCGTGGGGATCGGGTCGGCGGGGCTGCCGTCGTACAACCTGCTGCTGGAGGGGCGGTCGCAGGCGCTGGAGAACGACGTCATCCTCTACATGAAGCAGGCGCAGGTGCCGGCGGTGGCCCGGCACGTCCCCGACGAGAAGGTCGCCCGTTACTTCCATCACCAGGGCCATCGGACCGCGGAGTCGCAGCGGGCGCTGCAGGCGTACGCCGATCCGTGGCTGGGCTACACGACGCTGAACGGCGTGGGGCAGTTGGTGGCGGAGGTCTCGCCCTACTCCGCCGACCTCGATTGGGACGACGTCAACGAGCCGGCGGAGCTGCGGTCGATCATGCGGGATCTGGGGCGGGCGGTGGCGCGCATGCACTCGGTGGCGGACGACGAGTCCAGCCACGACCTGGTGAACTTCTCGACGGAGGAGTCCATCATGGCCGTGGTCAACGGCGACAGGCCCGGATTTATCGGGATGTTGGTGGATTTTGCGCACCGTTATGGGGCACAGGCCCGGGAAGACCACCAACGGTTCGTCGACCTCTTCCGCAACGGCCGCCTTCCGGGGGTGTGACCGCCCCGGCCCCGTGCGGGTGTGGGCGCCTCGCCCGTGCGGGTTGGCCGTCTCGCCCCGCGGGTGTGACCGCCGGCTCTCCCGGCACGGTCCCGAGCTCGTGGCCCGGTTGTTCGGACGTGGTTCGAGCAGAGACGTGGGCTGAGACGTGGGCTGAGACGTGAGCAGGGACGTGGAGGGAGCATCGTGAGGCGTCTGGTGGGGTTGCTGCTGGGGACGGAAGAGGACTGGCCGTCGGCGTTCGAGACGGTGCTGAGACGGTTGGGGCCGGTCAAGGGGGTCGGCGAGTTCGACGTGGAGCGCATCACGATCGAGCCGTTTGACCTGCGCGACCGGCCCCGGCACGATCTGGTGATCGACCGGCTGGCGTACTGGTATTACCCCGCGCGAGTGGCTCAAGAAGATCGCCATGATGGACGACGTCTATCTGCTGAACAGCCCGTTCACCTTCCAATCGATGGAGAAGCACGCCGCCTACTGCGCCATGATGCGCCTCGGGCTGAAGGTCCCGAAGACGGTGCTCGTGCCGTACAAGAACCCGCCCGACAACACCAAGTACGCCTATACGGCCTCCCGATACAACCAGCCGTTCGATCTTGACGCGGTCGCGGAGGGGATCGGGTATCCGCTGTTCATCAACTACCACCGGTTGAAGCTGGTGGTTTGCTCTCTCGGTCCCGTCTGGGTGAGGGGAGGCCGGTAGCGTGTGGCTGGTTGATGGCAGCCCAGCCCGTGATGCCGCGTGTGGCGATGTTGCGGGCTGCGATGTGGTCGGCGTGCCCAGCGAGGCCGCACCTTTGGCAGACGAACCGGCCTCGCGCCGGTCGGTTCGTCCTGCTGATGTGCCCGCATTCTGGACAGGCCTGGGAGGTGTAGGCGGGGTCGACCAGCAGGAAGGCGACTCCGGCTCGGGCGGCCTTGTAGCGGGTGAAGGTGATCTGCTGGGCGAACGCCCAGCTGTGCAGGGTGCGCCGCTGGAGCCGGTGAGCCCTTACCCGGCTGCGGATGCCCTGCAGATCTTCCAGGGCGACGCCGCGGCCGGTGCGTTCGGCTTCACGCACCACGAATTTGCTGATTTGGTGGTTGAGGTCGGTCATCATGCGGTGTTCGCGCCCGGACAGGCGGCGCAGTACCCGCCGCGCCGCAGAAGTGCCTTTCTTCTGCAGCCGTCGGCGTTGGCGATGGCGTCGCTCGCGCAGGGTGCGGACGTGGCCGTTGCCGCCGATCGGCCCCGGCAGTGCGGGGCCGGGCAGCACTGCCCGGTCGGAGGTGACCGCCAGGTTGGCCACCCCTTGATCAACCCCCACAAAGCCGCCGACCGGCTCACGCACCACAGGGTTGGGCAGGGTGAGGGCGACCTGCAGCAGCCACACCCCGCGCCGGCAGATCAGGTCGGCCTCCCCGAGCGGCAGTGCCTCGATGGCTTTGAGGTCTTCTGGCCGGCCGGTGTAGGGGAGGGTGACGCGGCCGGTGGGGGTCCACAGCGACACGGTCCGGGCGTCCCGGTTGAAGCTCAGCAGCCGGGCGTCGCAGGGGACGGCGCCGTGCGGGCGGAAGATGTGTGCGCGTTTCTTGCTGGCGCGCCGGTTGGCGTAGGCGCCGGCGACTCGGGCGATCGCCCGTACGGCCGCTTGCGCACCCAGCCCGGCCACCCGCCCGCGCACCTCGTAATAGGCCAGCCGGTGCAGCTTCACCACGGTGAAGACGCGGTGCTGCCAGGCCAGGCGGGAGACGACGGTGGCCTGATTGCACAGCAGAACCGCCGCGGCCAGCGAGTCGGCCTGGGCCGGGGTGGGCGTGAGGCGCAGTTGCACGATCGTGGGCAGGCCGTTGCGTTTGGTGGTGGAGCGGCGGATTGCCATCGCGCACCTCCTGTCACAGCGTCCTCACTCACCGCACATATTACCGAACGTGACCGAGCCTTTCCATACTGTTTTCGAAAGGAGAGGTGGCGCTTCCTCCCGGTCCTGAAGGACCGGGTCTCCGCGCCACCGTTCAGATGAAGCCGTACGACGGTGGGGCGTGGCACGGGGTGTCGCTGGTACGGGACCCCGCGAGCTCCATCGGGCCTACGACCAGAGCGGCGAGATGCTCATGAATCTGCAGAAGGCGGTCGAGGGCTACGACGCGTTCGCCCGTTCGCTGTCGATCGGGGCGGAGACGATGTGTGGGCACCGGGCGGCAGCCGCCAGCTCGATCTGGACACGCGGGCGTACTTCGCGGTCACCGGGTCGTATGAGGAGTGGCTGGCGGCCTATCGGCAGCTGGCCGACGCTTACTTCGAGACCGACCGTTACCAGGACTTCTGCGACAGTCGGCTGCGCCACCTCGACGAGATCGTCCTGGACTGGGTGGCGGGACCGGACTTCGACCGGCTGCTGGTCGACACGGTGACGGCCACGTATCCCGCGCACGAGAGGGACCGCTTCGTGGAGCACTTCCGCGGCCTGCTGGGATGTGGGTGAAGGACTCCGGCTGAGCACGCCGCACCTTCGCGGGGCTGGCTCGCGATGCCAGCCGTGCCCGCGCCTTCGGGACGGGCACGCGATGCCGACTGGCCTGCGCCTTCGGGGCCGGCTTGCGAGGCCATCTGGCCCGTGCCTTCGAGGCTGGCTGGCGAGGCCGGCTGGCTACCGACCAGTCGGTATGGCATGCTTCCGGAACATGACGCTGTTCTCGGTGGAAGGCAAGACCGTCGTCGTCACCGGCGGCTCCCGTGGCATCGGCCGCATGATCGCGACCGGGTTCGTCGAGGCCGGGGCGACCGTGTACATCTCCGCGCGCAAGGTCGCCGAGGTGGAACAGACCGCCAAGGAACTGGGCTGCGTGGCCGTGCCGGCCGATCTGTCCACACCTAAGGGGGTGGGCGCGCTGGTGGAAGCGGTGGACGGGCCGCTGGACGTGCTGGTGAACAACGCGGGCGCGGCGTGGGGCGCGCCGCTGGAGGACTATCCGGAGCATGCCTTCGACAAGCTCTGGAACATCAACGTCAAGGGGGTCTTCTTCCTGACCCAGCGTTTCCTGCCGCAACTGCGGGCGGCGGCCAGCGCGGAGAATCCGGCGCGGGTGATCAACATCGGGTCCATCGACGGGATCCGGGTGCCGTCCGTGGAGAACTTCGCCTACTCCGCGTCGAAGTCCGGCGTACATATGCTGACCCGGCACCTGGCCAGGCAGCTGGCGCCTGAGCACATCACCGTGAACGCCATCGCACCGGGGCCGTTCGACTCGAAGATGATGGCGTTCGCCCTGGATGATCCGGCCATTCGGGAGAGCATCGCGGCGAGTGTGCCGATGGGCCGGATCGGCCACCCCGACGACATGGCCGGGGCGGCGATCTACCTGTCCTCACGTGCCGGGGCGTACCTCACGGGCACGGTCATTCCAGTCGACGGCGGCATTTCCTGCTAATCCCGATCCTGTCAGGCGCGGATCCTGTCAGGCGCGGATCTCAGAGGAACTTGCGGAGCGCGGTGGCGAGATTCGCGGCCGCGCGGGGCTCGTAGCGCAGGAACAGGTACGGCTCGGTGAGCTCGACCTCGATGACCACCGGGGTGCCGTCGGGGAGCCGGACCAGGTCGATCCTGGCGTACAGAAGGGCCTGGGGGATGGCGGCAAGCACCTTCTCAGCGAGTTCGACCTGGTCCGGGGCCGGTGTGCGCGGTTCGGCCCGAACCTGGTCCGCGCCCGTCTTTCCCGGAGACAGCTTGGGGGTGCGCCGGACGGCATGGCCGAACCGGCGGTTGAAGTACAGCAGCGAGGTCTCGCCCTCCGACTCGACCATGTCGAGGTAGGGCTGGACCCTGTGGGTTGCGACCGGCGGCCGCCAGCGCGATGGCGTCGCCTCCCCGAAGGGGGATTCCTCCGTCAAAACCCCAGCCACGACGGACCGTCACATGGATCGAGACAGTCGCGTGACGGACCACCCGGGAAGCCATGATGTCACCGCACTACTTGGAAGTGGCGCTCACACCCACGCCACTACGGTGCGTGGCCGTAGCGGCGTTGCCGTTGATGTTGTTGACGTTGGTGCTGGAGCCGGCGCCTCTGTTGCCGGCCTGGACGTTGCCGAAGGTGTTGCCCGACTGCGCGGACGCGGAGTTGGTGCTGGAGCTGCTGTTGCTGGTGTCGGTGTCGGCATGGGCCGGAGCGGCCAGCAGGGCCGTGCCCGCGGCGATGGCGACGATGGCCGTGATGCCAAGCTTCTTGATCATGTCGATGTCCTTCCAGAGGATTTCTCATGGACTTCGGACCCCGCCGGACGGCGGCCCGGGGTGCGAGGAAGGGGGATCGGGGTCAGTAGAAGATGTAGGTCACCGTGGTGCTGCCGTTGGTAGCGGTGGCGGCTATGCCGTTGATGTTGTTGACGTTGGTCGACCGACCGGCACCCTCGTTGACCGCTGCGATGTCGGCGAGACTGTTTCCGGACTGGGAGGAGTAGGTGTTGCCGCTCCAGGCGTCGGTCCAGGTGTCAGCGTGAGCGGGTGTGGCCAGCAGGATGGCGCCGGCGGACGCTGCCACGACGGCACCGGTGACGCACAGCTTCTCGATCACTTCAGCTCCTTCGCCGGTGGGCGTCTCGCATGAGACAGCACCGGCCCAAGAGCACACCGCCATCCCCGTTGACCTTCTTTGACCTTTGAGGATCAAAGCCAAAGCGATCATATAACCAAGCGTAGTGATCGTGTGACTCTTAGCAATCAGAACATTCTTCTAGGGCCGCATCGCTGACAGGCGGTGTCAGTGGTCGGCTCGTAGCATCCGCGCATGATTTACGAGTTGCGAAACTACACTCTGCATCCCGGCCAGCGGGACACACTGATCGAGTTATTCGAGCGTGAGTTCATCGAAGGGCAGGAGGCGGCCGGGATCGGAGTGGTCGGCCACTTCCGGGACCTGGACGAGCCAAACATGTATCCGTGGATGCGGAAATTTCCGGATATGGAGGCTCGGCGGGCGGCCCTCACGGCCTTCTACGGCGGCCCGATCTGGAAGGCCAACCGGGACGCGGCCAACGCGACGATGATCGACTCCGACAACGTACTGCTGCTGCGCCCAGTGCCCGTTCCCTCCGCCGACGTGCCACACGGGTCCGCTCCCCGCCACTCCGACCTCTCGCGCGGGACTACTACTTCCGGCCTCCCGCGCGGGTCCACTCCCGACCTCCCGAGCGGATCCACTCCCGACCTCCCGAGCGGATCCACTCCCGACCTCCCGACCGGGTCCGCTCCCGACCTCCCGAGCGGATCCGCTCCCGACCTCTCCTCCGAGTCCGGTCCTGGCCCCACTCTCCAGTCCTCTTCCAGTTCCTCTTTCGATCCCTTTTCCGGTACGGCCCGGCCGCCTGTCGGCGCCACCGTTCTGCCCGAGTCGCTGTACGTCGCGATGATCTACCACGTCGACGACGGGTTCGCCGAGTTCTTCGCTCGGGAGGCCGTACCCGTGCTCAGGGAAGCCGGGGTGCCGCCGGTGGCGTGCTTCGAGACCGAGGCCGCCGAGAACACCTTTCCCGCCCTGCCCGTACGTACAGGCGAGCAGGTGTTCGTGTGGTTCGCCCGGTTCGATCGGCCCTCGGACGAGCGTGAGGTGGCGCTGCCCGGGCTGGAGTCCCGGTTGACCTCTCCCCCGCAGCGTCTCCGCCTGGCTCCCACGGCTCGATCAGCGCTTCGCTGAGGCTCCGGGCCCCACGGCTTGGTCCGGGTGTTGGGTCAACGCGCGGACAATGGTGGGCATGGAGGTAGTGATAGTGTCCGGGCCGCCGGGGGCGGGGAAGTCGACCGTGGCCCGGCTGCTGGCCGATGCCGTCACGCCTAGCGTGCATCTGCATACGGATGACTTCTGGGCGTTCATCCGGCGAGGGGCCATCGCGCCGTACCTGGCGGAGTCTCGCCATCAGAACGAGACCGTCATGAGCGTGCTGGCGGACGCGGCGTTCGGGTACGCCGACGGCGGCTATCACGTGATGGTGGATGGCGTCGTCGGGCCGTGGTTCGTCGGCGCCTTCGCCAAGGTACGGCGCGCTCCGCTGCACTATGTGGTGCTCCGGCCCGACCGGGAGACGACCCTGGTCAGGGCGACGGGGCGAGGGCTTGACGCGCTCACGGATCCGGAGCCGGTGCTGCAGATGTACCAGCAGTTCGTCGACCTGGGTGAGCTGGAGCCGCACGCCTTCGACTCCAGCGGCCTGACCGCCGAGCAGACGGTCGCCGAGATCCGCACCCGACTGTCCGAGGGCGCCTACCTGCTCAAGACGCCGTAGCCGCTTCCAGAGCCCGCCTCGGACCATGGACGGGCCTCACGACGGAGGCGGGCCTGCGCCGTAGGCGGGCACTGGGTCGGGGGCGTCTTTGAGGAGTTTCGCGACTGCGTCGCCTATCTCCCCGGGGGACCAGCGGGCGCCGCGGTCCGCGCGTGGGCCGTGGGTCCAGCCCGTGGCCAGGGAGATCACTCCGCCCTCCACCTCGAACACCCGGCCCGTCACCGCCTCCGATGCCGCCGAGCCGAGCCAGACGACCAGCGGTGACACGTTCGCCGGGTGCATCGTGTCGAAGCCGGAATCGGGCGCGGCCATGGTCTCGGCGAAAACCTCCTCGGTCATGCGGGTGCGGGCGGCGGGGGCGATGGCGTTCACCGTCACGCCGTACCGACCCAGTTCGGCGGCGGCCACCTGGGTCAGCGCGACGATCCCGGCCTTGGCGGCGGAGTAGTTGGACTGGCCGACGCTGCCGAGCAGGCCCGCGCCCGACGAGGTGTTGATCACGCGGGCGGCCGCGGGTGCGCCGGACTTGGCTCGTTCGCGCCAGTACGCGGCGGCGTGCCGCATCGTCAGGAAGTGACCCTTGAGGTGGACCCGGATGACCTCGTCCCAGTCGTCTTCGCCCATGGAGACCAGCATGCGGTCGCGGACGAATCCGGCGTTGTTCACCAGCACGTCGAGCCCGTCGTACGCGGTGACGGCGGTCTTCACCAGCCGGGCGGCTCCGTTCCAGTCGGCCACGTCGTCGCTGCTGGCCACCGCCTGGCCGCCGAGCGCGCGGATCTCCTCGGCCACGGCCAGCGCGGGACCGCCGGAGCTGCCGTCGCCGCCGAGGCCGGTGCCCAGGTCGTTGACCACGACACGGGCGCCCTGCCTGGCGAACTCCAGCGCGTGCTCCCTCCCGATGCCCCGCCCGGCTCCGGTCACGATCACGACGCGGCCGTCACAGATTCCCACACGGACCTCCCAGGAAGATCAGGCAGAGATATCAGGAAATGTCGCTTGAAGCCAGGTTTTGCCAGGCGGGAATCTCGCCGCCCCCGTGCACGTGTACCTGCGCCCCTGTCACATAACCGGGCGCGGCCAGCCACAGGCAGACCGAGGCCACGTCGGCGGGCGTCGCCATCCGCCCGGCCGGGATGGCGGTCCCCACGTCCTTACCGCCGTAGTGGTCGGCGGAGTCCTCCGTGGCGGCCAGTCCGACGACGACCGTGTTGACGCGTACGTCAGGAGCCCATTCGGCGGCCAGGCAGTTCGCCAGGTGATGCAGTCCCGCCTTGGCCGCACCGTACGCCGAGGTGCCCGGCGAGGGCCGTACTCCACTGGAGCTGCCGATCATCACGACGGAGCCGCCCGAGGCGGCGAGCAGCGGGTGGGCGCGCTGCGCGACGAGCATGGGGGCGATCAGATTGAGCTCGACGACACGTGTGTGCAGGCGTGGTGAGGTGCCCTCCAGCAGCGCGTACGGCGAGCCGCCCGCGTTGTTGACCACCACGTCCAGCCGGTCGAGCCCGGAGAACAGCCGCTCGAGGTCGTCGGCGTCCCGCACATCGGCCCGCACGAACCGCACCCCTTCGGCCGGCGCCGCATCCACAACCGAAGGAGGCGGCGTTGCTGACGACGCATCCACGGCCGAAGGCGTGCCCAGGGGCGCAGATGATGGGTCGTGGCGGGCGCAGACGATCACTTCGGCGCCGGCCGCGGCGAAGGCGGTGGCGATGCCCGCGCCGATCCCCCGCGTCCCGCCGGTCACCAGGACGACCTTGCCCGTGTAGTCGTAAGTCACCGTCACGGGTGCTACCGTACCAAGCAAGCGTTAGGTGCAACCAGGGAGCGGGATGGGAATCACGCTGCGGGACGGCCCGATCGCCGAGGTCGTCGTCGACGTCCCACCGGTGAACGCGCTGCCGGCGCGAGCCTGGCACGAGCTGGCCGGCGCCGTTACGGCCGCCGGGCAGGACGAACAGACCAGGGTCGTCGTACTACGAGCCGAGGGCCGGGGCTTCAACGCCGGCGTGGACATCAAGGAGATGCAGGCCACCGAGGGCCACACCGCCCTGATCAACGCGAACAGGGGGTGCTTCGCGGCGTTCGCGGCCGTGTACGACTGCCCGGTGCCCGTGATCGTCGCTGTGCACGGCCACTGCGTCGGCGGCGGCGTGGGCCTGGTGGGCAACGCGGACATCGTGCTGGCCAGTGAGGACGCTTACTTCGGCCTGCCGGAGGTGGACAGGGGCGCGCTCGGCGCCGCCACCCACCTGTCCCGGCTGGTGCCGCAGCACCTCATGCGCGCCATGGTCTACACGTGCCGGAACGTGACGGCGGCCGAGCTGCACGCGTTCGGCTCGGTGCTGGAGGTGGTGCCGCGTGACAAGCTGCGGGACGCGGCGCTGGAGGTGGCGGGTCAGATCGCGGACAAGGACCCGTACGTGATCCGCCGCGCCAAGGAGTCGCTCAACGGCATCGACCCGGTGGACGTGAAGCGCTCCTACCGCTTCGAGCAGGGCTTCACGTTCGAGCTGAACCTGATGGGCGCGGGCGACAGGCACCGGGACCGTTTCGTGGAGGGCTCGTGAGCAAGGTCATGTCCGTCGAGGAGGTCGCGGCCGAGGTCGAGAGCGGCATGACGGTCGGCGTCGGCGGCTGGGGATCGCGCCGCAAGCCGATGGCGCTGATCGCCGGCCTGCTGCGGTCGAACGTCCGCGATCTCACCCTCATCTCCTACGGCGGCCCGGATGTCGGCATGCTCTGCGCCGCCGGGAAGGTACGCAGGGTGGTGGCCCCGTTCGTGACGCTGGACTCCATCCCGCTCGAACCGCACTTCAGGCGGGCCAGGCAAGGCGGCACGGTCGAGTTCACCGAGTATGACGAGGGCATGTTCATGTTCGGGCTGCTGGCGGCGGCGCACCGGCTGCCGTTCCTGCCCACGCGGGCCGGTCTCGGCTCCGACGTCATGCGGGTCAATCCCGATCTGCGCACCGTCCGCTCGCCGTACGAGGACGGGGAGGAGCTGGTCGCCGTGCCCGCGCTGACCATGGACGTCGCGCTGGTGCACCTCAACCGGGCGGACCGGCGCGGCAACGCGCAGTACCTGGGCCCCGATCCGTACTTCGACGACCTCTACGCCAAGGCGGCGGCCCGGTGCTTCGTGTCGTGCGAGCGGCTGGTGGACACCGCCGACCTGCTGAAGGAGGGGCCGGTGCAGTCGCTGCTGATCAGCCGGTCGATGGTGAGCGGCGTGGTCGAGACGCCGGGCGGCGCGGGGTTCACCGCGTGCGAGCCCGATTACGGCCGCGACGAGCAGGAGCAGCGGCGCTATGTGGATACGCCGTGGGAGGAGTTCCATGACCAAGTCTGACGTGTCCGTGAGCAGGGCTGATGTGTGCGTGGTCGCCTGCGCGGAGGCGTTCAGAGGCGACGGGGAGATCCTCGCGGCCGGGATCGGCGGGGCGGTCACCGTGCTGGCTGCCCGGCTGGCCAGGCTGACGTTCGAGCCTGATCTGCTCACGCATGACGGCGTCTGCCTGCTGACGGGCGACGTACCGGCGCTGGGTGAGCGGCCCGAGGTGGTGGAGGGCTGGCTGCCGTTCCGCGATCACCTGTGGCTGGTGCTGAACGGCCGGCGGCACGTGATGCTCGGCGCGAGCCAGATCGATCGCTTCGGCAACTCGAACATCTCCTGCATCGGCGACTGGGCACGGCCCAAGGCGCAGCTCCTCGGCGTACGCGGCGCGCCGGGCAACACGCGCTGCGGCCCGACGAGTTACTGGATCCCCCGGCACTCCCCCAAGGTGTTCGTGCCGCGAGTGGACGTGGTCAGCGGTCTCGGGACCGACAAGGGTGCCTTCGACCTGCGGCGGGTGGTGACGAACCTGGCCGTGCTCGACTTCCGCACGCCGGACGGGTCGATGCGGCTGGCCTCGGTGCATCCGGGGGTGAGTGTCGCGGAGGTGGTCGCGGCGACGGGGTTCGAGTTGACGGTCCCTGAGGACGTACCCGAGACCCGGGAGCCGACCACCGAGGAGAGCAGCCTGCTGAAGGAGGTGCTCGACCCGCGCGGGTCGCGCGAGCGCGAGGTGGCCGCATGAGGAAAGCGGCAGCGGCGTGAAGACCGCGCTGACCGACCTCGTGGGGTGCCGGTATCCGATCGTGCAGACCGGGATGGGGTACGTCGCGGGCGCGCGGCTCGCCGCGGCCACCTCGGAGGCGGGCGGGCTCGGGATCATCGCGGCCGCCACGATGTCCGTTGGCGAGATGACCGAGGCGATCAATGGCGTGCGGGAGCGGACGGACGCCCCGTTCGGGGTGAACATCCGCTCCGACGCCGACGACGCGGCCGAACGGGTGGAGGTGATGATCCGCGAGGGCGTGCGCGTGGCGTCGTTCGCGCTGGCGCCGCGGCGGGAGTTGATCGACCGGCTGAAGGGCGCGGGCGTGGTGACGATCCCGTCCGTGGGCGCTCGGCGGCACGCCGAGAAGGTGGCCGCCTGGGGCGTGGACGCGGTGATCGTGCAGGGCGGCGAGGGCGGCGGCCACACCGGGCCGGTCGCGACGACGCTGCTGCTCCCCCAGGTGGTGGACGCGGTGGACATCCCGGTGATCGCGGCGGGCGGCTTCTTCGACGGGCGCGGGCTGGTGGCGGCGCTGGCGTACGGGGCGTGCGGCATCGCGATGGGCACCCGGTTCCTGCTGACGAGCGACTCGTCGGTGCCGGACGAGGTGAAGAAGGTCTACCTGGCGGCGGCCGACACACTGGTCACCACGCGGGTCGATGGTGTGCCGCATCGGGTGCTCAGGACGCCGTTCGTGGAGTCGCTTGAGCGCTCCCGGCTGCTCAGGGCCGTGGTCAACGGTGCCAGGTTCAAGCGGTTGTCGGGGCTGACGTGGACCCAGATGATCCGCGAGGGGCGCCGGATGCGGCATGGCCGCGAGCTGACCTGGGCGCAGGTGCTGCAGGCGGCCAACACGCCGGTGCTGCTGCGGGCCGCCATGGTCGAGGGACGGGCCGACCTGGGGGTGATGGCCTCCGGGCAGGTGGTCGGGGTGCTCGACGACCTGCCGTCCTGCCGGGAGCTGATCGAGCGAGTGATGTCCGAGGCGGAGACAGTGATGGAGCGGTTCAGAGCACCGTGATGCCGCGGGCGGCCAGGATGGCCGCCGCCTGGGCGGGGTTGATCGTCGCCCCCTGGAAAGCCCGCAGCTTGGTGTCGTCGGGCTCGCCCAGGTCGGCGCCGCGCAGGTCGGCCTTGGCGAACACGGTCTTGAGCAGCTTGGTCCCGCGCAACCGGCAGCCGCTGAACGTCGCCTCGGTGAAGTCGCAGCCCGACAGATCGGCGTCGTCGAAGCGGACGCCCTCGATGAGCTCCCCGCGCAGCGAGCAGCCGCCGAGGTTGGCCATGGTCAGGTTGGAGCGGGAGACCTTGAAGCCGGTTCCCCGCGCCGCGGTGAGCGACGCGCCGATCATGCGGCACCCGGTGAAGGCCACGTCCGTCACCAGCGCCCCGCCGAACTGGGCGGAGGACAGGTCCACGTCGGTGAACGTCACGTCGATGAGCTCGGCGTCGTTGAACCTGATCCGCATCCCGCCGCCGCCCGTGAACACCGCGCCGTCGAGGTCGGCCCGCCGGAAGTCGGCGTGTTCTAGCACGCACGACTCGAAGCGGGCGCCGGCCAGCGGAGCCCGCCGGAGGTCGGTCTCGGTCAGGTCGCAGTCGCGGAAGACGTGGGTCTCGTCCGGCGCGAGCCGGTCGGTGAGCGTGGTCTGGGAGAGGTCCTCGCCGTCGAAGTTCACGGTGTCAAAGGGTACCGGTGATCAGTTCGGCGGCGGCCTGGCCGCAGACCCTGGCCGAGCCGTACGTGGCGATGTGCACGGCGCCCAGGTCGGACCGGGCGGGCAGGCCCATCTCGACCACCACGGCGTCGGGGCGGGCGCTGAGCAGGTGCCGCAGCGCCTCGCTCTGCCAGGGATGGCGGTGCGCGTCGCGGACCACGACGACGAGGGGGTGCCCGGCCGCGGCGGCGATGAGCCGCTCCAGCACGGCTCCGGTCGCCTCGCCGGCCGCGAGCCGGGTCACGGCGGTGCCGGGCAGCAGCCTGCCCAGGGGCTCGCCGACGCCCCACGGTGTGTTCTTGTCGATGGCCAGGTTCATCTCGGGGGCCAGCTCCACCACGTGCGCCGCGGAGGTGAGCGGCAGGACGGGGTCGCTCGTGCGGCGGGTGATCCGCAGCGCGCGGCGGGCCGCGACCAGGCCGAGGTGGCCGACCTCGGGGTCCGGGGTGCCCGCGGCGGCGGTCCAGGCGGCCAGCTCGCCGACCCGGCGCGCGGCGTCGGCCAGGCGCTCCTCCGGCAGCAGGCCCTCGCGCACGGCTTCGGCTATCGCGTCGCGCACCTCGACGGCGGTCGCCTCGCCTGAGTGCTCGCCGCCGACGCAGATGGCGTCGGCCCCGGCGGCGATGGCGCGGGCGGCGGCGCCCCCGATCCCGTACGGCCCGGAGACGGCGGCCATCTCGATGCCGTCGGTGATGATCAGGCCGTCGAAGCCCAGCTCCTCGCGGAGCAGCCCGGTGAGCACCTTGGGGCTGAGCGTGGCGGGCAGGACGGCGTCGTACGCGGGCACCAGCAGGTGACCGGTCATGACGGCCTTGACGCCTTCCTGGATCGCGGCGCGGAAGGGGCCGAGCGCGTACTCGATCCCGTCGGTGGCGACCACCGGCACGCCGTGGTGGGAGTCGATCGAGGTGTCACCGTGGCCGGGGAAGTGCTTGGCGCAGGCGGCCACCCCGGCGGACTGCAGGCCGCGGACGAACGCCCTGGTGTGCCGGGAGACCAGCGCGGTGTCGGCGCCGAAGGAGCGCAGGCCGATGACCGGGTTGTCGGGGTTGGAGTTGACGTCGGCCGAGGGGGCGAAGTCGATCGTGATGCCCGCGGCCGCCAGGTCCGCCCCGAGGTTCCTGGCCACGGCCTCGGTCAGCGTCACGTCGTCCACGACGCCGAGCGCGTAGCCGCCGGGACGGCTGCTGCCGGTGGCCACCTCCAGCCGGGTCACCTCGCCCGACTCCTCATCGATGCCGATCATGACGGCGGGGTTCTCCGCGCGCAGGGCGGCGGTCAGTTCGGCCACCTGGGCCGCTCCCGCGATGTTGCGGGTGAACAGCACGACCCCGGCCAGCCCCTCCCCCAGGCGGCGGCGGAGCCAGTCGGGCGGGGTCGTTCCCCCGAACCCGGGCAGGATTACGGCATCGGCAAGGCACAGCAGGTCACCGCTCTTGAGCATGACCCGCAATCTAATAGGAAAGTTTCCTATTTGCTAGTGGCATCGCCGGACGTCATAGGCGTTCGATGATGGTGACGTTCGCCTGGCCGCCTCCTTCGCACATCGTCTGCAGGCCGTATCGGCCGCCGGCCCGCTCCAACTCGTGCAGCAGCTTCACGGCCAGGACCGCGCCGGTCGCGCCGAGCGGGTGGCCGAGTGCGATCGCGCCGCCGTTCGGGTTGACCCTGGCGGGGTCGGCGCCGCTCTCCTTCAGCCAGGCGAGCACGACCGAGGCGAACGCCTCGTTGATCTCCACGGCGTCGATGTCGCCGATCGTCATCCCGCTCTTGCGCAGCGCGTGCTCCGTGGCCTGGATCGGCGCCGCGAGCATCATGACGGGGTCGCCGCCGCGCACCGACAGGTGGTGCACGCGGGCGCGCGGGCGCAGCCCGTGCTCCCGTACGGCCCGTGGCGACGCGATGAGCAGGGCGGCGGCGCCGTCGGAGATCTGCGAGGCCAGGGCGGCGGTGAGGCGTCCGTCCTCGACCAGGGGCTGGAGCCCGGCCATCTTGGCCGGAGTGGTGTCGCGGCGCGGGCCCTCGTCAGTGGTGACGCCCTCATAGGGGGTGATCTGGGCCGCGAAGCGGCCGGTGTCGATGGCGGCGATGGCCCGGCGGTGCGACTCATAGGCGAACGCCTCCATGTCCTCTCGGGAGATGTCCCACTTGGCGGCGATCTGTTCGGCTCCGGTGAACTGGGAGACCTCCTGCGTGCCGTACCGGGAGAGCCAGCCCTTGGAGCCGCTGAAGGGGGTGTCGTGCCCGAGAGGGCGGCCGGCGAGCATCGCCGAGGAGATGGGGATCATGCTCATGTTCTGTACGCCGCCGGCCACCACGAGGTCGCTGGTGCCCGAGAGCACGGCCTGGGCGGCGAAGTGCAGCGCCTGCTGCGAGGAGCCGCACTGGCGGTCGACCGTGACGCCGGGCACCTCCTCCGGCAGGCCCGCGGCCAGCCAGCAGGTGCGGGCGATGTCGCCGGCCTGCGGTCCGATGGTGTCCACGCAGCCGAACACCACGTCCCCCACGGCCGCCGGATCGGCGCCCGTGCGGGTCATCAGCTCTTGGAGTACGTGCGCGCCGAGGTCGGCGGGGTGGGCGCCGGCGAGACCGCCGTTCCTGCGCCCGACCGGGGTCCTGACCGCGCCGACGATGTATGCCTCGTTCACTCCCGCATCGTAGCAAGCGCTTGGTCGCGCGCGGAATGCCGGGTGAGCTGGGCGGGTTCGGTGAACAAGCGATTGTCTGAGGGCTCATAATGGGAGGCGTGACAACGCGAAAGAACCCCGGGCAGAGCGCGGCCGCCCCGGCGAAGCGCCAGCGCGCGACCTCGTCCGGGCCGGCGTCGGAGCGCCGTGACCACCTCGTCAAGCTCGCCGCGGAGCTCTTCGCCCGCAAGGGCTTCCAGGCCACGACCGTACGCGAGATCGCCGACGAGGCGGGCATCCTCTCGGGAAGTCTCTATCACCATTTCGATTCCAAGGAGACCATCGTCGACGAGGTGCTCTCCACCTTCCTCGACGACCTGGTCACCCGCTACCGCACGGCGATCGCCTCGGGCTCCGACCCGCGCACGATTCTGTCGGAGATGGTGCGCATCGGCTTCGGCACGCTGGAGCCGCACCGGGCCGCGATCACCGTAATGCAGAACGACTGGAACTACCTGCGGCAGTTCGAGCGGTTCAACTACCTGGTCAAGGCCGAGGACGAGGTCGAGCAGATCTGGGTCGCCCAGATCAAGGCGGGCCAGGCGGCTGGGCAGTTCCGCGCCGACGTGGACCCGAAGCTCACCTACCGGATGATCCGCGACACGATCTGGGTGGCGGTGCGCTGGTTCCGTCCCGGCGGGCGGCTCAACACGACGGGTCTGGCCGAGCACTACATCACCGTGCTCTTCGACGGCCTGGCCACGGGTGAGCGGACCAGCCAGCAGGCATGACGCTTGGTACGGCGGTGCGTCAGGCACTGCGGGAAGCGGCGGAGCCCGAGAAGGCCGCCACGATGCGCGCGTACATGAAGTCCGACATGCCCTTCCTCGGCGTCCAGGCGGTGCCGAGGCGGGCGGTGCTGCGGCGGGTCTTCTCGGCCCACCGCATCGGCACGGCGCCGGAGTGGCGCCGGGCGGTGCTCGGCCTGTGGCGCGAGGCCGAATACCGCGAGGAGCGCTACGCGGCGATCGATCTGACCGGCTATCACCACTACCGGGAGTTCCAGACTCTCTACACGGTGCCGATGTACGAGGAGATGATCGTCAGCGGGGCCTGGTGGGACCTGGTCGACGAGCTGGCCACGCACCGGATCGGCGGCCTGCTGACCGCCTTCCCCGACTCGATGCGCCCGCTCATGCTGGACTGGGCGCGCGACGGCGACCTGTGGAAGCGCCGCACCGCGATCCTGAGCCAGAACAGGTTCAAGGCCCGCACCGACACGGCCCTGCTCTACGCCTGCATCGAGCCGAGCCTGTCGGACAACGACTTCTTCGCCCGTAAGGCGATCGGCTGGGCGTTGCGCGAATACGCCAAGACCAATCCGGCGGAGGTCATCCGCTATGTACGCACCAAGGGCATCTCGGGTCTGAGCCGCCGCGAGGCCCTGCGCAACTTACCCGCGACCTAGTCCACTTACCTAGTCCACAAGGCATCCTGTACGGCCTGCACCAGGGCCATCAGCTCGGGCGTGACGCGCTCCCTGGCCCAGGCCAGCGCGTACGTGATGCGCAGGTCCCCCGCGTCGAGCGGGACGAACCGCAGGTCGTCGCGGCGGATGGTCCTGGCCAGCAGCTGCGGGATCGGCAGCACCCCGGCACCCGCCGCGACCAGGTCGAGCGCGGCGGCGAAGTCGTCGTCGGCCACCATGCGCGAGCGCCCCGGCAGCCCGGCCCACGCCCGGCTGCCGGGGGTCAGCAGCACCTGCCCGGCCAGGTCACCGGCGACGACCTTGGCCCTCGGCGCCAGTACGTGCCCCAGCGGCACCGCGAGCTGGTCCACCGAGACGTGGAACCGGGCGGCGGTGACGAACCGCGCGGGCGCGGGGGTGGCCAGGATCGCCGCCGACACCTCGCCCCGCTCCAGCGCGTCGGCGGCCGTCCCACGACCGGCGACCGTGAGCTCCACGCCGATGGCCGGGGTGCGGGCCGCCAACCGGCGGGCGACCCGGGCCGCCAACGCGCCGACGAGTGGTGGATAAGCAAGATGAATGGTCGGCCGGGCCAGCCGGGCGGCTTCGGCCGCGAACGCGGCGGCGGCGGTCAGCAGCTCGTCGGCGTGCGGAAGCAGCGCCCTGCCCTCGGCGGTCAGCCGCACCGCGCGGGCGGACCGGTCGAACAGCCTGGTCCCGGCCGCGCGCTCCAGTCTGGTGATGGCCTGGCTCATGGCAGGCTGGGACATGCCCAGGTCCGCGGCGGCGAGCGAGAAGCTGAGCCGGGCCGCCACGCGGACGAAGCACTGGACCTCCTTGAGCATAAGCAGCACGAATACAGGATGCATCAGGTGGGACCGGTGTGGTGAATTCTCGGCGTTGGATCAAGTCAACGCATGGGAGCAGTCGATGTCGTCATTTCCCCGGTCCACCGTGCTCGGATACCCGAGGATCGGCCCGCGAAGGGAGCTGAAGCGGGCCCTGGAGTCCTACTGGGACGGCCGCTCGACCCGGGCGGAGCTGGAGGAGGCGGGCGCCGAGATCCGGGAGCGGACCTGGCGGCGGCTCGACGAGCTGGGCCTGGCCGGGCTGCCGTCCAACACCTTCTCGCTCTATGACCAGGTGCTCGACACGGCCGTGCTGCTCGGCGCGGTGCCCCGGCGCTATCAGGAGGCCGAGGACCCCTACTTCGCGATGGCCAGGGGCACCGCGGGGCTGGCGCCGCTGCGGATGACGAAGTGGTTCGACACGAACTACCACTACATCGTGCCGGAGATCGACGCCGAGACCGTGTTCGAGCTCGACCCGGCCAAGCCGCTCGCCGAGCTGCGGCAGGCTCGGGGGCTGGGCTTCGAGACGCGGCCCGTGGTGGTGGGGCCGGTGACGTTCCTGCTGCTGGCCGGGGCGCTGGAGCGGCTGGATGAGGTGCTCGGCTGCTACGAGGAGCTGCTGGCGATCCTGGCGGCCGAGGGCGTGGAGTGGGTACAGCTCGACGAGCCAGCGCTGGTGGCCGACCGGACGCCCGAGGAATTGGCCGCCGTCACGGCCGCCTACGAACGGCTGGGGGCCGCGCCGTCGCGCCCCTGGCTGTTCGTCGCCTCCTACTTCGGCGACCTGGGCGAGGCGCTGCCCGTCCTGACCGCGACGCCGGTGGAGGCGATCGGGGTGGACCTGGTGCGCGGCGGCCTGGACCGGCTGCCGGCGCTGGCGGGCAAGACCGTGGTGGCGGGCGTGGTGTCCGGGCGGGACGTGTGGCGTACCGCTCCCGGGCGGGCCCTGAGCCTGTTGCGGGCGGTGCGGGAGCACGCGGCGGACGTGGTGGTCAGCACCTCGTGCTCGCTCCTGCACGTGCCCTACGACGTGGCGGGGGAAGAAGGGCTCGACCCGGCACTCCGGGCGCGGCTGGCCTTCGCCGAGCAGAAGGTGGCGGAGGTCGTCGAGCTGGCGCGCACCGACTTCCGGGGCGCCGAGGCGCCGGCCGCGTCGGTGGCGCTGGCGGACCCGGTCGTGTTCGAGGGGCGCGGGCCGTACGCGGAGCGCGCCGCGGCCCAGGCCGCGCACCTGCGGCTGCCCGTGCTGCCGAGCACCACGATCGGGTCGTTCCCGCAGACCGGCGAGCTGCGCGCGGCTCGCGCGGCCGTGGTGGCGGGCACGCTGGCTGAGGCCGACTACGAGCGGCGGGTCGAGGCGGAGATCGAGCGGGTCATCAGGCTGCAGGAGCGGCTCGGCCTCGACGTCCTCGTGCACGGCGAGCCGGAGCGCAATGACATGGTCCAGTACTTCGCCGAGCACCTCGACGGCTTCGCGGTGACCGCCAACGGCTGGGTCCAGTCCTACGGCTCCCGGTGCACCAGGCCGCCGATCCTGCACGGCGACGTCGGGCGGGCCGCGCCCATCACCGTACGGTGGGCGCGCCACGCGCAGTCACTGACGGACAAGCCGGTCAAGGGCATGCTCACCGGGCCCGTCACGATCGTCGCCTGGTCGTTCGTCCGCGACGACCTGCCGCTGCGCGACGTGGTGTTCCAGGTGGCCGACGCGGTCCGGGACGAGGTACGCGACCTGGAGGCGGCGGGTGTGTCGATCATCCAGGTGGACGAGCCGGCGCTGCGCGAGCTGCTGCCCCTCAGGCGGGCCTCGCAGGCCGACTACCTGGAGTGGGCCGTGGCCGCGTACCGGCGGGCCACCTCGGGGGCCAGCGACCGCATCCAGATCCACACGCACCTGTGCTATTCGGACGCCGACCAGATTCTCGCGGCGATCGACGGCCTGGACGCCGACGTCACCACGATCGAGTCGGCCCGCTCCGGGGCCCGGATCCTGGGGGCCGTGGGCTCCTTCGGGCGAGGGCTCGGGCCGGGGGTCTACGACATCCACTCGCCGAGGGTGCCGAGCCAGGCCGAGGTGGAGGAGTTGTTGCGGGAGACTCTGAAGGTGCTGCCCGCCGAGCGGGTCTGGGTGAATCCGGACTGCGGGCTGAAGACGCGTACGTACGAGCAGGTAGAGGCGGCGCTGGCCAACGTGGTCGGCGCGACCAGGCGCCTGCGCGACGAACTCGGCGCCACATGATCAGCGCGACGTGATCAGCTCAACCGGCGGGCCGGCTCTACCGATGGTCAGCTGAAGGTCCATTCGAGGTGGGCCAGGGCGGCGTCGGCGTAGTGGCGCGGGCCGGTGCTCAGGCCGTAGGCGAGGTCCTCGATGAGCGCGCACCTGGCATAGAAGACGACTCTGGCTCGGTCGAGCTCGTCGAAGTCGCGGTCGTAGTGCGCCAGGGTCCGTTCGAAGACCTCGGGGCCCAGGTCGCGGTAGATGAGCGCGAAGTCGTGCGCCGGGTCGGTGACGGCGGCGTCGGTCCAGTCGATGACGCCCGTCAGCGTGCTGGTCGCGGCGTCGGCCAGCAGGTGCTCGCTGCCCAGGTCGTTGTGGCAGAAGCGCGGGTCGCGCGGCTCGTCGGGCGGTGTGTCGCGTAAGAACCGCTCCACCAGCGACCGCTGCGCCGCCGGCACGTGCCGCTCGACGTCGCGATAGTCGAGCCCGGCGTCCACCAGCAGGGTGGGCGCCGGGTAGAGGTCGAGCGGCGCCAGCTCGCGCAGGTCATCGACCGGGGCGCTGTGCAGGGCGCTCAGCAGACGGCCGAGCGGGGCGGCCAGCGACGCGGGGTCCGGCACCGGGTGCTGGTTGAGCGGCTCGCCCGGCAGCTTGCGGTAGGCGATCACGCCCTGCTCGTGGTCGGCGAAGACCACCTCGGGCACCGCCACGGTGGCCAGCTCGCGGACCGCGGCCAGCAGGTCGACCTCGCGCCGCGTGGCCACCGGATCGGCGGTCTTGCCGCCCCTGACGATCAACTCTCCGTTGACCTCGTAGACCTCGTGGTCCAGGCCCTGCCCGGACTCGGTCAGAGTGCGCACCTCGACGTCGGGGAGGTGGCGGGCCAGCAACGCGCGGATGTCGCCGATCACACCAGCAGCCTAGGCCCGGCGGGTCGGGTGCGCGAGAGGGTAATTACTTGAGCGCCCCCGCGGTCAGCCCCGACTGGATCTGGCGCTGGAAGACCGTGTAGACGACCAGCATGGGCAGGATGGCCAGCGTCAGGGCGGCGAACAGGGCCGACCAGTCCTGGTCATAGCCCGCGGCCGTCGAGATGTCGGCGATGCCCTGGGTGAGCACCCACTTGTCGCGCTCCTGCAGCAGCACCAGCGGCAGCTGGTACTGGTTCCACTGGCCGAGGATGTTGAAGATCGTGATGCTGACCAGGCCCGGTCTGGCCATGGGCAGCATGATCTGGAAGAACACCCGGGTGTGCGAGGCGCCGTCGACCATGGCCGCCTCCGCCACGGCCGTGGGCAGCGTACGGAAGAAGGCCGACAGGAAGAACACCGTGAACGGCATCGAGTAGGCGATGTAGACCAGCACGAGGCCGGCGTGGGTGTTCAGGCCGATGAACGGGCCGATCAGCGGGACGTTGCCCATGTTCTGCACGACGAAGAACAGCGGCGACAGGGCCAGGTAGACCGGGAAGGCCAGGCCCGACACGAACAGCAGGTAGACGGCCCGGTTGCCGCGGAAGGGGTAGCGCGACAGCACGTACGCGGCCATCGAGCCGGCCAGCATCGTGCCGAACACGCTGAAGGCGACCACGATGACGCTGTTGAGCATGTACTGGCCGATGTGCGCCTGCTCCCAGGCCCTGGCGAAGTTGTCCCAGCGCAGGCTGGCCGGCAGGGACCAGGCGTCGCCGAAGATCTCGTCTTCGCTCTTGACCGACGCCAGGAACGTCCACAGGATCGGCACCACCGTGAGCACGGTCCACAGCAGCAGCGCGACGTGCGACAGGATCGCCATCGGCCCGAGCCGCTTCCGGCTCTCCTGGCGGGCCAGCTTGCGGGAGTTGGCCACCGTCCACGAGGTCGTCGTCATCAGTACTCATTTCGCTAAAACTCGATTCGTTCGCGCCGCGTAAGACGCAGCGAAAGGATCGCGAACCCGACGGTGAAGAAGAACATCACGACGCCCAGGGCCGAGGCGTATCCGAAGCGGAAGTATTGGAAGGCGTTGCGGTAGACCTCGGCCGCCATGACCGTGGTCGACCAGTCGGGCCCGCCGTGCTGGTCGGTCATCACCCACACGATCGCGAACACGTCGAGGGCGATGATGCCGAGGTAGACCCAGGCCACCTGGATGGTGTCCCAGAGCAGCGGCAGGGTGATGCGGAAGAACAGGCTCAGCCGCCCGGCGCCGTCGATCTGCGCCGCCTCGAACATGTCCTTCGGGATGGAAGCCAGGCCGGCGGAGAAGAGCACCACGTAGAACCCGACCGCCTGCCAGACCATGACGCCGAGCACCGACCAGAACGCGACGCCCGGGTCCGACAGGAAGCCGATCGGCTTGCCACCCAGCGCCATCAGCGGCGCGTTCAGCATCCCGCTGCCGTCCGGCCGGAACACCTGCTGGAACAGCACCGCCACCACCGCGACGGCCAGCACCTGCGGGAAGAAGAACACCACGCGGTAGAACTTGGAGCCGGTGATCCCGCCCACGGCCCGCCCGCCGCCGCCCACGTTGAGGAGGAAGGAGAAGAACAGGGCGATGATGATCGTGACCAGGGGCAGCAGGACGAGCAGCCCGGCGTTGTGCGTGACCGCTTTCCAGAACGTCCCGTCTCCGAGAAGCCGGCGGAAGTTCTCCAGCCCGATGAAGGCCGGCGTGGCCGAGACGCCGCGCCAGTCCGTCATCGAGATGTAGAACGCCTGGATGTATGGAGAGATCACATAGACCAGGTAAAGGGTCACCGGGGCTGCCAGGAACGCGGTGATGAACAGCCCTCGGCGATACCTGTTGAACAGCATCAGCGCTTGTACTTCTTGATCGAGGAGTCCTTCTTGATCTCGTCGGCCTTCTTCTGGATGCGCTCCAGATACTTCTCCGGCGTGAGGCCGCCGGTCATGAGCTCACCGGTGGCGGCGACGGCCTCGTCCTTGAGCTGGAGGTACCAGGTCTGCCAGCGGTAGTAGACGATGTTCGCGCCGGCCTCGGCGTAGGCCTTGGTCGCGCTCGCGGCGCCCGGGGACAGCTGGCGGCCCTCACCCGCGCCCTTGACCGTCGAGACGGTCTTGACCATCTCGCTGAACTCGCCGGCCGCCTTCTTCGACAGCATGGCCCGCAGGTACTCCATGCCGCCCTGCGGGTTGGCGCCCTTGGCGGGGACGATGAAGTTCTCGCTCGGCTGGCTGTGCAGCGTGCCGTAGGGCATCTTGTCGGAGCTGGTGAAGTCGGGGACGGGGAACATGCCGTATTCGAAGTCGGCCGGGGTGGTGGTCTTCTGCTCGTTCTCCAGCCAGGAGCCGGAGGGCAGCATGGCCACCTTGTACTTGTTCTGGGCGGTCTGGGTCTGCACGTGGTCGAGGCCGGCGGTGCCCTCCAGGAGGTACTTGGCGCCGATCTCGGCCCAGGCCGTGGCGGAGGTCTTCATGGCCTCCGTGGTCCAGGCGCCGTCCTCGAGGTTGTCGATGTTGACGAGGACCTCGGGGCCGCCGATCTTCGCGGCCATGGTGAGCAGCACTTCGTACAGGTATTGCGGGAATTTTCCGGCGTAGGTGAAGGGGGCCATCTTGCCGGACTTTTTGATCGTTTCGTTGAGCTTGAGGAACTCGTCCCACGTCTTGGGGGGCGCCCAGCCGTTGTCCTTGAACGCCTTCTGCGAATACCAGATGCCGAAGATGTAGTTGACGTAGCCGAGCACGCTGAACGTGCCGTCCATGGTGCCGATGTCGATGACGGCCGGGTCGATGGTGTCCCTGACCTTGGTGCCCGGGTCGTCCCAGCTCGGCGCGTCGAGCAGCGGGGTGAGGTCCTGGAGCTGGCCGTCCTGGGCGAGCGCGCCGAAGTCCATGGCGTTGGCGCCCGAGTTGTCGATCACGTCGGGCGGGTTGCCGCCGGCGAACCTCGGCTGGAGGACCTTGGTGATCTCCTTGGTGGCGTTGTGCTTGATCTCCACCTTCGGATACTTCGCCTTGAACAGCGGCTGGTGGATGTTCTTGGCGTAGTCCTGGCCGAAACCGCCGTCGAAGATCCACACCTCAAGCGGCTTGCTGTCCGAGACCCCGAAGGGGTTGGCCGCGCTGGTCGCGACCGGGGCTGCCGACGACGAGGCTGACGGCTTCGCGGCCGGGGTCGCGCACGCGGCGAGCGCGCCCGCCACGGGGACCAGCGCGGCACTCCGGAGAAGCTCGCGCCTGGTGAAACGGGGGGTGTCCGGCATATTTCTACTCCTGACTAGTCATGCTCCACGTCGGATCCGCCCTGCGTAACGGCTCTCCAGGGCCTTGTTGTGCTCGTCGCCGCCGGCCACGTTGACCGACAGGTAGATGGGCGGCGTCTCGCCGAGCGCCACGAGCTCGGCCACCGCCTCGGTCACCACCATCTGCGCGAGCAACGCCGAGGTGACGGTCGAGATCGCGCCGTAACCGCCGCCGCCCGGCAGTTCGAGGATCGCGTCCCCGTACGGCGCGCCGTTGTCCAGCACGACGTCGGCCAGGTCGAGCAGCTTGCGGCCCGACGGGTGGCGCGAGGTCATCTGGCTGCTGTGCTGGACCGAGGTCAGCGCGATCAGGGGATGGCCGCGGTCCTTGACGATCGTGGCCAGCTCGACCACGGCTCCGTTGATGCCCGAGCTGGAGATCAGCACGAACACGTCCTGCGGCGCGACGGGCGCCAGTTCGTAGATCCGGTGGGCGATCTGCGGATCGCGTTCGAGCTCGGGGGTGAGCACGCTCGGCGGCTGACCGCCGTACAGGACGAGGTCGCGCGGGGTGAGCCGGTTACTGGGGACCAGTCCCCCGGCCCGTCCGGCGATCTCCATCGCGATCGCTTCGGAATGTCCGGATCCGAACGCGTTGACCACGCCGCCCGCCCGCAGCGACGCGACGAGCAGGGCGGCGGCGCGGCGTACCGGCTCCGCCTGTGTCTCCACGACCTGGTGTGCCAGCTCCAGGGCCTTCGTTGCGAACGTCATTCAGCCTCTCTCCACCCGATGGCTCTCCACGGCGCTGATCGTGAGCCCGAACGCCTGGTTGGTGCGCTCGTAAGTGCGCTGGGCCACCGCCACGTAGACGGCGTCGAGCACGAACAGCTGCGAGTGGACGGCCGCCAGCCCGCCGAGCCGGAAGGTGGTCTCCCTGCTGGCGGTGGTGAGCACCAGGTCGGCCAGCTCGGCGAGCGGCGAGCGGGCGAAGGAGGTGACCGCGACCGTGGTGGCCTCGTGACTGCCGGCCTCGGCCAGGGCCTCCATGACCTCGCGGGTCCGGCCCCGGTGGCTGATGCCGATCGCGACGTCGCCCGCGCCGAGCAGCGCGGCGTCCGACAGCGCGACGTGCGCGTCGCCCGCGCTCCAGCCCGGGATGCCGATGCGGCGCAGCCGGCCCTCGAACATGGTGGCGACGTTCCCGCTGGTGGAGACGCCGACGAGCAGGACCCGCCGCGCGGCGACGATGGCATCGGCCACCTGGGCGACGATCTCCGAGTCGAGCTGGGCGGCGGTGTCCTGGATGAGCCGGGCGTCGGCCGCGGCCATCACCTCGATCGCCGAGTCGAGCGGGTCGTCGGGCCCGATCTCGTGCCCCACGCCCGCGCCCCAGCCCGCCTGCGCGGCCCGGCCGGTCTCGGTGGCCAGCGCCACGCGCAGCTCGGCGTAACCGGAGAAGCCGAAGGCCCGGCAGAACCTGGTCACGGTCGCGGGCGAGCTGCCCGCGCGCTCGGCCAGCGCGATGATGGTCGACCGGGCCGCCTCGGCCGGATCACCGAGGATCACCTCGCCGACTCTGCGCAACGCCTCCGGCAAACCGGGTAGTTCTGTTTCCACACGCCCGAGGGCCCCTGAAGTCACGAATATTCCTTCCGGATACCCGGTCTTCCGCCGAAAATTATTCTTGCTTCTCCGCGGAGTCAAGTCCCACAATCGGACCGTGACCATTTCGCTCACCATTGGGGTGGATGCTGGCGCCACCTCCACCCGTGTCGCCGTGCACTCGCTCGACGGCACGCGCGTCGGGTACGCCAGGGCGGGCGCGGGCAATCCGAGCGCCCACGGCCTGGCGAACGCGGTGACGGCGATCGAGACCGCGCTCGGCGGAGCCCTGGCCGGGCTGGACGCCTCGTCGGTCGTCGCCTCCCTTGCCGGGATCTCGGGGTTCGTCGACGAGATGGAGCCCGCGCTGGCCAAGGTGTGGGCGGGGCACGGCATCGCCTCGGGGCCGCGGCTCATGGGCGACACGGTGATCGCGTACGTCGCGGGGTCGCCCGAATCGGACGGCTCGCTGCTGCTGTCGGGGACGGGGGCGGTGGCGGCCCGGATCACCGGCTACCAGCTTGACGTGATCGCCGACGGGCTGGGCTGGCTGCTGGGCGACGCGGGGTCGGGCTTCTGGATCGGGCGCGCGGGCGCCAAGGCCGTCGTCGCCGAGCTGGATCGCGGCTCCTCGGCGGGCCCGTTGGTCGAACTGGTCGTCGAGCACTTCCTCGGGGCCGAGCGCGGCCCCACGCCGCGCAAGGTGGCCGATCGGATCGTCCGGATGGCGCAGGCCGACCACATGCGCCTGGCCGCCCTGTCGGCGCTGGTCAGCCAGGCCGCCGAAGCGGGCGACCCGCTCGCGCTCGGCATCGCCCACCAGGCCGCCGAGCACCTGGCCGCCACGGTGCGGCGGGTGCACCGGTCGGGGCCGGTGGTGCTCGCCGGGAGCGTGCTGACGAGCGAGGGTCCGGTACGGCAGGCCGTACGCGAGCTGCTGGCCGGTGAGAGCGTGGCCACGGCGCGGGACGCGGCGGGGGCGGCGGCCTGGCTGGCGGCGCGCGACCTGCTGCCGGAGGCCGACCGGCGGGCCTCGCACGCGGCGTTCACGGCCGGTCCTTGACGGCCTGGGCACCCCTCCAACCCGACGGCCGGCCCTTGGCGGCCTGGGCGCCCCTCTAACCTGACGGCCGGTCCTTGATAGCCTGGGCACCCTTCTACCCCACCAGGAGCGCCGCGCTTCCGTAGCTGCCGCCGAAGCCCGTCGCCAGCGCCACTTCACGGCCGCCGCGCACTTCCCGGACCGCCTGGGCCACGTTGTTCAGGCCGTGCACATAGCCCTCCGACAGCAGGCCGCCGTGCGGGTTGATCCAGGCGTGGCGGCGCTCCAGCAGGTACGGGCCCAGGTCCGCGCGAGGGACCAGGCCGAAGTCCGCCAGTTGCCGCGGGACCAGCCAGGAGTAGGCGTCGTACGGCAGTGCCGCCTCCACGTCCGACGGCCGCATGCCCGACGCCTCCCACAGCATGGGGGCCACGTACTCGGAGAAGACGGCGCTCACGTCCGGCGCGCGGTCCATCGCGGAGCAGCCGGGGCCGCCGCCGCGTACCACGGCCTGAATGCGCGGGCCACCGAGCACGCCGCTGACCAGCAGCGCGCACGCGCCGTCGGTCTCCTGGCAGCAGTCGACGGTACGGAGCGGAGTGCAGACGTACGGTCTGGCCAGGTACTCCTCGAACGACAGCGGCTCCCGGCGCAGAGCGCGGGGGTTGGTCTTGGCGTTGTCCCTGGACTGGGCGACGACGGCGTGCAGGTGTTCCGGGCCGAGGCCGGTGTCGTGCAGGTAGCGGGTCGCGGCCAGGGCGAAGAGCGGAATCGGGCCGGCCATGCCGTAGGTGAACCGCTCCTGGGGGCCGGTGGAGACGGTGTTCATGCGCTTGCCGGAACGCCCGTTAAGCGCCCGATAGATCAGGATATTTCGTGCTAAACCGGCGTGTATGAGCATGGCTGCGTCGCCCAGGATCGAGGCGGCCTGGGTGCCGCCTCCGGCTATGTCGTTGTGCCAGCCCAGCCGGTCGATGCGCAGCGCGCGGGCGACCTGGGTGACGGGGGCCGAGTCGTTCATGTGGTAGCTCAGGACCGCGTCCACCTCCGTGGGCGCGATGCCCGCGTCGGCGCACGCCGTACGGCAGGCCTCGACCGCCAGGTCCAGCTCGGTGCGGCCGGACTCGCGCGTCAGCGCGGTCATGCCGACACCGGCCACGGCCGCCCGGCCGGCGAAGGGCTGCATGCCCACCTCCTGCCTCACTGAAGGCTGCCTCACTGAAGGCTGCCTCGCTAAAGGCTGCCTCGCTGACGGCTGCCCGGCTGACGGGCGTCGGGTCACTCGCCGGGGCGGGGCGCGATCCACCCCGGCGGGTGACGCATGTGGTGCTCGCCCGTCACGCTAACGCGGCGGCGGTTTCCGCACAAGCGCTTGCTCGGCATGTCTCCCACGGACGACCGCGAGGGGCGCTCACCGACTGGCCGCGGAAACAGTCACCCCGCGGTGACTGAACCCCTTCACAGCAGCTAGTCCGTTCTGTAATACGGAGGTGCGACGATAGCCCATCCCCATCACCTCGAGGTGAGCGATGGATCTACGCCACGTACGCTACGCGATCACCATCGCCCGTGCGGGCAGCCTGCGCCGTGCGTCCACCGTGCTCCACATCGCCCAGCCCACCCTTTCCGAGCAGCTCAGGGCGCTGGAGAAGGAGATCGGCGTCGAGCTGTTCACCCGCTCGTCCAGCGGGGTGCGGCTCACCGAGGCGGGTGAGGTGTTCCTTGCCCAGGCCACGGTGGCGGTCGACGCCTTCGAACGCGCCGTGGCCGCCGCTCGGGGCAAGGGGCAGACGGTTCGCTTGGGGGTCGCCGACGGGCTGGGGGATGTGGTGGCCCGGCTCCTGTCGCAGGTTCAGGAGTCGCGGCTGCGGGTCGCGCCCATGTGCACGGCCGAGCAGATCATCTCCCTCATGGACGGAACCCTTCAGGCCGGGCTCGGCTACGCCCCCGGCTCGCTGCCCAGGGGCGTGGCCCGGATGCTCGTCCAGCGGGCCCAGGTGCTCGCCCTGCTCCCCCGCGATCACCGGCTGGCCTCGGTCGAGCGGCTGCGGCTCGCCGATCTGGCGACGGAGCCGCTCGTCATGCCGGAGTCCGACGCGGTGGCGGGTGCGCGCCGGTTCCTCGAAGGGTTCGTCCGGCTCGGCCTGCATCCCCGGCTCGGCCCCGGGGCGCCCACCCATGACGCGGCCGTCGCCATGGTCGAGTCGGGCGCCGGCTACACGCTCTGCGTACGCGGCGGCCTGCCGGTGCCGGAACGCCTCACCTTCATCCCCGTCGCCGAGGAGATTCCGCCCCTTGAGGTGGTGTTCCTCTGGAACCGGCAGGCCGACGTGGACGATCTCGTGCACGCCGCCCGGCATCTCGCACGCTCTGGATAGCGCTATTATCTAGCGATGCGCGTTTCGGAGCTGAGTGTCGAGTCCGGTGTGGCGATCGCGACGATCAAGTACTACCTCCGCGAGGGCCTGCTGCACCAGGGTCGGCAACTGGCGGCCACCAGAGCCGACTACGACGACTCCCACCTGCGCAGACTCCGCCTGATCAGGGCGCTGCTCGAAGTGGGCCGGCTGCCCGTCGCGGCCATCAAGCAGGTCATCGAGGCGGTGGACGACGAGTCGCTCTCGGTGCATCGCATGCTCGGCACCGCCCAGTATGCCCTGGGCCCCACCATCGAGCCGGAGCCCGGTGCGGAGTGGGACGCGGCGCGCGGCCAGGTCGATCTGCTCATCGAGGAGCTGGGCTGGGACGTCGCCGCCACCGCTCCCGCGCGGGACGAGCTGACCCATACCGTCGTCAGGTTGAGCCAGCTGGGCCTGTCGAGCGACCTGACGGTCTATGCCCAGACGGCTCAGCGACTCGTGGCCGAGGTGGAGATGGACACGGTGCCGTTCGACGGGCCGCGCGAGGCCGCCGTCGAGGCGCTGGTGCTGGGCACGGTCCTGTACGGGAGGGCCTTCGACGCCCTGCGCCGCCTGGCCCACGAGTCGGAGTCGGCGCGCCGGGTCGGCGGCGTCCGGGAAAGCCCGAGCGGGCGCGACGATCTTCCGGAAGACCTGAGCGTTCCAGAAGACCTGAGCGTTCCGGAAGACCTGAGCGTTCCAGAAGACCTGAGCGGGCGCGTGGATGGAAGTGATCAGCCGGGGTAGGCGCGGGCGAATGTTCGATGACTTCGTGACCGACCGGATCGACGTGGGCCAGGCCGAGCTGTTCGTCCGCCACGGCGGCTCCGGCCCGCCCGTCCTGCTGCTGCACGGCCACCCGCGCACCCACGCCACCTGGCACCGGGTGGCCCCGCTGCTCGCCCCCGACCGCACCGTGGTCTGCCCCGATCTCAGGGGGTACGGGCGCTCGTCCAAACCGCCGACGACCGCCGATCACGAGCCGTACTCCAAGCGCGCGATGGCCGGGGACATGGTCGCGCTGATGCGCTCGCTCGGCCACGAGCGATTCGCCGTCGTCGGTCACGACCGCGGGGCGTACGTGGCCCACCGACTGGCGTTCGACCATGCCGACGCGGTCACGCATCTGGTCGTGCTCGACAGTGTGCCCATCGGTGCGGCCCTCGCCCGATGCGACGCCGGCTTCGCCGCCAGGTGGTGGCACTGGTTCTTCCTCGGCCAGACCGCCAAACCGGCGGAACGCGTGATCAACGCCGATCCCGACGCCTGGTACCGCGCGGGGCCCGAGCAGATGGGCGCGGAGGCGTACGAGGACTTCCGCCGGGCGATCCACGACCCCGAGGTCGTACACGCGATGTGCGAGGACTACCGGGCAGGACTGGGGGTGGACCGGGCGGCCGACGACGCGGACCGGGCCGCCGGACGGCGCGTCGCGTGCCCGATGCTCTTCCTCTGGGCGACAAGGGATGACATGGAGGATCTGTACGGCGACCCGCTGGCGGTCTGGCGCGAGTGGGCGTCCGACGTGCGCGGGCACGCCCTGGACAGCGGCCACCACCTGGCCGAGGACGTCCCGGACGAACTGGCCAAGGCCATCCGCTGCTTCGTGGCCGGCGCGTAAGCGCTTCTCAGTCGGTCACGGCCACCGGGCGTTTCAGCAGCCACAGAGCGGCCCGTTGCAGCAGTGTGCGGTGGATCTCGTTCTCGTAGGACCTGACGTCGTGCCCCAGCGCGTCGTACACGACCCGCCCCCGCCGCACCGGCCGCGCCCACACCAGGGGCTGCCCACTGGCTGACGATGCGAGCGGCTGCACGTCCGGCAGCACGTCGAGGTCGCTGTAGACCTCGTCCACCAGGTCGAAGTCGCGCAGCCCCTCGACGATCTCGTGGCCGCCGTGCACGCGGACCCCGGTCCAGCCCAGCGGCGGGTGGTGGGACTTGGGCCAGGCCCAGCAACCGCCCAGCACGCGCGGCCACCCCTGCCAGTCGTCGAAACAGATGGACGCCGAGTGCATGCACAGCAGGCCGCCACCCCGATCGAGGTGGTCGAGCAGCGTGGTGCGGGCCTCGGCGGGCAGTTCGAAGCGCCACTCGTCACGCAGGTCGGCGAAGCGGTCGAGGCCCATCTGCCAGCGCAGCGCGTTGACGGTGATGAGCTGGACCTCCGACGGCTCGCTCAGCGCGCCCGCGATGTCCTCGGTGATGTCGGATTCGATTCCCACCCCGGCGAGTACTTCGGCGAGCGCCGTCGACGTGGCCTCGAAGTCATGGAACAGGCCTCCCGAAAGAATCAGATTTCTCGCCACGTCCCAACCTCATCATGCTTGTCGCGGCATTTCTACCCGCGGACTGTCACATCGCCAGAGGCTGTCCCGTCCTGATGACGAGATACACCGACCTTTGGAGTGATCATGAGAGTTCTCGTCGCCGGGGCCACGGGCGTCATCGGGCGCCGCCTCGTCCCGCTGCTCGAAGCCGTGGGCCACGAGGTGATCGAGCTGTCCCGGTCGAAGAACGCCGACGCGCTCGACCGCGACGCGACCCGCCGGTTCGTCCGGCAGGCCGCCCCCGACGCGGTCGTGCACCTGCTGACCGCCATCCCCAGGACGATCGACCCGAGGCGCATCGGCAAGCAGTTCGAGCTGACGAACCGGCTGCGCGTCGAAGGCACCCGCAACCTCCTCGACGCGGCCCCGAACGCCAGGTTCATCGCCCAGGGCCTCGCCTACGCCTACGACCCGGCCCCTGGGTTGGCCGACGAGGACGCGCCGCTGTGGCGGGATCCGCCCAAATCGTTCGCGCCCGTGATCCAGGCGCTGCGTGAGCTGGAGCGGCAGACCGCCGACGCCGGTGGGCTGGTGCTCCGGTTCGGCCACCTCACCGGCCCCGGCTCGGCGTACGACGAGGACGGGTCCACCACCGAGGCGGTCAGGGCGGGCAAGATGCCGATCGTCGGCGACGGCGGATCGGTGCTGTCGTTCACCGGCGCGCACGACGCGGCCACCGCCATCATCGCCGCGCTCGACCGGAACGTCACCGGCGCGCTCAACGTGGTGGACGACGAACCGGTCAGGATGGGCGACTGGCTGCCCGCCTACGCCGCCTCGCTGGGCGCTCCGGCCCCCAAGCGGGTGCCCGCGTTCCTGGCCCGGCTGGCCGTCGGCCCCTTCGGCGTCGCGTACATGACCAGGCTGCGCGGCGCCGACAACAGCCGCGCCCGGCTCGCGCTCGACTGGCGGCCCCGGCGCCCGTCCTTCTTCGACGTCCCGGCATGATGCCGTCGTGGATTTCGAGGACTACCGCCCCATGCTGCTCGGGCTGGCCTATCGCCTGCTCGGCAGCATGTGGGACGCCGAAGACGTGGTGCAGGAGGCGTGGCTGCGCTGGCAGGCCACGGATCACGCCGAGATCAGGGAGCCCCGCGCGTTCCTGGTGACCGTGGTGTCCAGGCTGGCGCTCGACCAGCTCCGCTCGGCCAGGGTCAGGCGCGAGAGCTATGTCGGCCCCTGGCTGCCCGAGCCGGTCGCGACGGCCGAGGCCGGGCCGCTCGACACGGCCGAGCTGCGCGACACCGTCTCGTACGCCACGCTGCACCTCATGGAGCGCCTGTCGCCGCCCGAGCGGGCCGTGTTCGTGCTGCGGGAGGCGTTCGAGCTGCCGTACGACCAAATTGCCGAGATCGTCGGCTGCTCGCTCGCCAACGCCCGCCAGCTGCACCACCGGGCCTCGGCGCGCCTGGCGCAGGGCCGTGACCGCTTCCAGCCGACCTCGGAGCAGCATGCCGAGCTGCTGCTGAAGTTCGTGGCGGCGGCGTCGGGCGGCGACCTGGGCGCGCTCACGGACCTGCTGCACGAGGACGTCGTGGCCTGGAACGACGGCGGCGGCAAGGTCCGCGCCGCGCTCCGCCCGATCCTGGGCCGCGAGAAGGTGGCGGCGTTCGTCGGCGGGCTGGTGTCGCGCTACGACTTCGGCCGCACCGAGCTGGTCGAGGTCAACGGCCATCCCGCCGTCCTGACCAGCGTCGCGGGCAACGAGCAGCTCGTCGCGATCGAGATCCGCGACGGCCGCATCCACAGCCTGTACGGTCTGCTCAACCCGGACAAGCTCTCACGGGTACGGACCGGTTGACGACCTATAGTCACCTTCATGGATCTGGGCATCAAGGGCAAGGTCGCGTTGGTCACCGGAGGCAGCGCGGGCATCGGTCTCGCGGCGGCCAAGAGCCTGGCGCGAGAGGGCTGTGCCGTCTGCGTCAGCGCGCGCAATCCGGAACGACTGGCCGACGCGGTGGTCGAGCTGCAGGAGTTCGGCGGCGTGGTGCACGCCGTGCTCGCGGACGTGGAGGACCACGACGCCGCGGTGCGGGTGGTCGCCGAGACGCGTGACGTGCTCGGCCCCGTGGACATCCTGGTGGCCAACGCGGGCGGACCGCCCCCGGGCCGGTTCGTCGACGCCGGCCTGGGCGACTGGGACGTCGCGGTGCAGCGCAACCTGCTCGGCACGGTACGCCTGATGTACGCCGTGCTGCCGGAGATGCGCGCCCGCGGCTGGGGCCGCATCATCACGATCACCAGCGGGTCGGTGCGCCAGGCGATCGACGGCCTGGCCCTGTCGAACGCGACCCGCTCCGCCGTGGCCGGGATCGTACGCACGCTGGCCCGCGAGGTCGGCGGCGACGGGGTGCTGGTCAACAACGTGCTGCCCGGCCCGATCGACACCGAGCGGCTGCGTGAGCTGGCGGGCGGCGACGAGGGCCTGGCCGCGCGGGGCGGCGGCGTGCCGGTGGGGCGCGTCGGGCGTCCCGAGGAGGTGGGGGACGTGGTGGCGTTCCTGGCCAGCGAGCGAGCCTCGTTCGTGAACGGGGTCTCGATGCTGGTCGACGGCGGGGAGAGCCGCGTCATCGCCTGATCAGGGTCGCGACGATCGCGGTGGCCCACGCGTCGGCCGGCTGCCGCGGGTCGGCGAAGAAGGCCAGGTGGGCGCGGTGGAAGCAGGCGCCCATCAGCAGCGAGGCGGCGGCCCGGGCGTCGATCGCGCCGTCCAGCCTGCCGAGCTCCTGCTCGGCCCGCAGGATCTCGGCGAGGACCTCGATCGGCATGTGCGGGCCGGTGCCCGTCGTGGCGAGCATGCGCCTGAACCCGGCCAGCAGCGACGGATCGGACATCATCCCTGAGCTAATAGCGGCTGCCCGGCCGTAGAAGTCGAGGGCCGCCAGCGCGAACTCGGTGAGGTGGGTCGCCAGGTCGCCCTGCCCGACGCGCTCGCGCAGCGTGGCCAGCGCCGGGGCGAGCGCGGGCAGCCGTTCGAGCAGAACCGCCAGGATCAGCGCCTCCTTGCCCGGAAAGTGCTTGTAGAGCAGCGCCTCGGAGCAGCCCGCCTGCGACGCGATGCGTTTCGTGGTCGCCCCAGCCATGCCGAATTCGTGAATGGCCTGCTCAGCGGCATCGATGATGCGATCGCGCGTGTTCATGGGCGCATCTTAGTAGTGAGCGCTCACTGACTTGGCAGAACATGACATCCTTCCTTAAGGGACATAAGTGGGGAAGGTAGGGCCATGGACAAGCCGGTCATCGTGACGGTGGACGACGACCCAGGCGTATCGCGGGCGGTCGCTCGCGACCTGAGGCGCCGCTACGGCCAGCAGTACAGGATCGTCCGGGCGGAGGCCGCCGACCAGGGCATGGAGGCGGTGAAGGAGATGCGGCTGCGCGGCGACGACGTGGCCGCGATCTTGGCGGACTACCGGATGCCGCAGATGAACGGGGTGCAGTTCCTTGAGGCGGCGATGGACATGTATCCATATGCCCGCCGGGTGCTGCTGACCGCCTACGCGGACACCGACGCCGCGATCCAGGCGATCAACGTGGTCGACCTCGACCACTATCTGCTCAAGCCGTGGGATCCGCCGGAGGAGAAGTTCTATCCGGTGATCGACGGCCAGCTGGACGCCTGGCACCGTACCGAGCGCATCGAGGTGGCCGAGCTGCGCGTGGTGGGCGACCGGTGGTCGGCGCCGTCGTACAAGGTGCGGGAGTTCCTGGCCCGCAGCCACGTGCCGTACCAGTGGCTGCTGGCCGAGGACCCGGAGGGCGCGGAGCTCGTCGCGGCGGTCGGCGCGGACTGCCGGCTGCCGCTGGTGGTCACCGCCGACGGCGTGTCGATGCAGTCGCCCGACCAGGCGTCGCTCGCCTCGGCCGTGGGCCTGTCGACCACGCCGGCGACCGACTTCTACGACCTGATCGTGATCGGCGGCGGCCCGGCCGGGCTGGGCGCGGCGGTCTACGGCGCCTCCGAGGGGCTCAACACCGTGCTCATCGAGGCGCACGCCTCCGGCGGACAGGCGGGTCAGAGCTCCAGGATCGAGAACTACCTGGGCTTCCCCGACGGCGTCTCCGGCCAGCAGCTGACCGACCGGGCGCGCAGGCAGGCGCTGAAGTTCGGGGCCGAGCTGCTGAGCGCGCAGAAGGTCAGCCATCTGGAGCCGCGCGGCCAGGCCAGGGTGGTCGGGTTCAAGGAGGGCGGCGAGATCGCCGCGCACGCGGTGATCCTGGCGACCGGCGTCACCTATCGCCGCCTGGAGGCACCCGGCCTGGACGACTTCGTCGGCCGGGGCGTCTTCTACGGCGCGGCGCTGACCGAGGCGCCCTCCTGCAAGGACAGCGAGGTCTACATCGTCGGCGCGGCCAACTCGGCCGGTCAGGCGGCGGTCTACCTGGCGGGATTTGCGAGCAAGGTTCATTTGTTGGTGAGAGGTGACGGTTTGGAGAAGTCCATGTCGCACTACCTCATCGAGCAGATCAACGCGCTCCCGAACATCGAGGTGCACTTCCAGACGCAGATCACCAGCGCCGCCGGTGACGGGCACCTGGAGCGCCTCACGCTCTCGACGAAGGGCGAGGAGTGGGTGGCCGAGACGCAGTGGCTGTTCGCGTTCATCGGCGCCGAGCCCTTCACCTCCTGGCTGGGCGACACGGTCGAACGCGACGACAAGGGGTTCGTGCTGACCGGGCCGGACCTGGTGCAGGGCGGCAAGCGGCCACGCAACTGGACGCTCAGGCGCGAGCCTTACTTCCTGGAGACCAACGTGCCGGGAGTGCTCGCGGCGGGTGACGTGCGGGCCGAGTCGATCAAGCGGGTGGCCTCCGCCGTCGGTGAAGGCGCGATGGCAGTCGCGCTCGTGCATCGTTACCTGGAGAAGCAATGACGATCGACATCGACGAACTCCGCAAGCTCTTCCTGTTCGAGCGCCTGACGGACCACCAGCTCACCAAGCTGGCCCTCAGCGGGCAGATGCGCAACTACGCCCAGGACGAGATCATCATCCAGCAGGGCGACCCGGCGGAGTGCTTCGCCGTGCTCGTCGAGGGCGAGATCCAGATGATCCAGGAGACCGTCACGGCCGGGACCGTCGCCATGCCACGCAGCTCCCAGCCGGGTGTCTACGGCGGGGCCACCAGCGCCTATCTCGGCGCCCGGGCCCCGGAGCGCTACCAGCACAGCCTGCGGGCCACGGCGCCCTCCCGGATGTTCCTGCTGCCGGCCAGGAAGTTCGCGCACATCGTGGCCGAGTGGTTCCCGATGGCGATGCACCTGCTCGACGGCATGATGTCGGGCGGTCGCATGCAGCGGGAGGTCATCGACCGGCGCCAGCGGCTGACCGCGCTCGGCACGATCACCGCCGGGCTCACCCACGAGCTGAACAACCCGGCGGCGGCGGCCGTACGGGCGGTGAGCGAGCTGCGCACGCTCATCAGGACCTCCCGCGTGCAGCTGGCCCAGCTCGCCGAGGACGGCATACCGCCGGAGCGGCTGCGGGCCCTGATCGACATGCAGGAGCAGTGCACCGCCGCCGTCGGCAACCTGCCGCCGCGCTCGCCGATGGAGATCTCCGACGCGGAGGACGACCTGGGCGAGGCGCTGGAGGAGCTCGGCGTGGAGGACGCGTGGGAGCTGGCCCCGGCGCTGGTCAACGCCGGATTCAGCCGCGCGCACCTGGAGAAGGTGCACAAGAAGGTGGGCCAGGAGCACGCGGGCGCCGCGGTGCACTGGCTGGCCGAGGCGGTCGAGATCTCGCAGATGCTCGGTGAGGTGACCGAGGCGACCGAGCGGATCACCTCGCTGCTCGCCTCGGCCAAGCAGTACTCCCAGATGGACCGCGCGCCGTTCCAGGTCTGCGACGTGCACGACCTGCTCGACAGTACGATCGCCATCTTCCGCGGCAAGATCCCGCCCGGCATCAGCGTGGTCACCGACTACGACCGGACACTGCCGGCGATCCCGGCCTACGCCGGCGAGCTCAACCAGGTGTGGACGAACCTCATCCACAACGCGCTCGACGCCATGGGCGAGGAGGGCACGCTGACCATCCGTACCGCGCACGACGAGGACGAGGCGATCATCGAGATCGGCGACACCGGCCCCGGCGTACCGGACGCGATCAAGGACCGGATCTTCGAGCCGTTCTTCACCACGAAGAGCGTCGGCCAGGGCACCGGTCTCGGGCTGGACATCTCCTACCGGATCGTGGCCGGTCGGCACGGCGGCGAGCTCAAGGCACGGTCTACGCCCGGCGACACATGGTTCGAGGTACGGCTGCCGCTGCGCGAGGCCTCGGCCGCCGCGTCTCCGGCCGCGTAAGGAAACCGCACAAGGTGCCACAGGCTTGGCACCAAAGGCGTGGGAACTGTCACATTCGCGTCTCGTGTCAGGGTCATGTGTCCTGGAAAAGGGATTCATGTGCCCATCACCCGCTGGACCAGCCAAGTCCTGCCCGCGATGCTCGACGACCTCAGGACGGTCGTCGAGCTGGAGACCCACAGCTACGACAAGGCCATGCTCACCCGAGGGCTGAGCACCGTCCGTGCCCTGGTGGAGGAGCGGCTCGGCGTGCCGGACCAGGCGGTCGTGCGCGACGGTGGCCAGTACGGCGACGTCCTGGAGCTGACCTATCGGGGCACCGCCCCCGGCACCGTGCTCATGCTCGCCCACTACGACACCGTCTGGCCGACGGGGACGCTCGCGGATTGGCCGTTCACCATGTCGGACGGAAGGATCACCGGGCCGGGCGTGTTCGACATGAAGACCGGGCTCGTGCAGTCGGTCTGGGCGCTCAGGGGCCTGCGCGAGCTCGGTCTGCCGCACCCGAGCCTGACCTACCTGTTCAACGGTGACGAGGAGATCGGCAGCCTGTTCTCCCGGCGGCACATCGAGGCCGCCAGTGCGGACGCGCTGGCCAGCCTGGTCTTCGAGGCGTCGCTGGACGGCCTGCTCAAGACGGCCCGCAAGGGCGTCGGGAAGTTCGAGGTGGCGGTCAAGGGCGTCGAGGCGCACGCCGGGCTCGACCCCGACTCGGGCGCGAGCGCCATCCACGCCATCGCCGAGCTCGTCAGCCACCTCGCCGGATCCGACGCGCGGGAGCTCGGGACCACCCTGAACGTCGGGCTGATCAGCGGCGGCACCGGGTGCAACGTCGCGGCGGGCCGCGCCACCTGCGGCATCGACGTCCGGGTCGCGCAGGCGCCGGAGATGGAGCGCATGAACGAGGTGTTCGCCGGCCTGCGCGCCTCCGACCCGCGCGTGACGGTTACGGTCACCGGCGACTGGAACCGGCCGCCCATGACGCCCAACCCGCCGTCGCGCCGGCTGTTCAAGGAGGCGCGGGCGGTCGCGGCCGGGTTCGGCTGGGAGCTGAAGGATGCGGCGGTCGGCGGGGCCAGTGACGGCAACTTCGTCTCCGCGCTGGGCCGCCCGGTGCTCGACGGCATGGGCGCGGTCGGCGCCGGTGCGCACGCGCGGCACGAGCACGTGCTGATCGAGCACATTCCCGAGCGCACCGCCCTGACGATGGGGCTGCTCACCGCCCTCGCCTAGGAAACGGGGCCCGTGGTACTCTCCCAAGCGAGCGCTTGGTTTACCACTGAGGGGCCGCCGCATGAAGTTCTCGACCTTCCACCTCTTCCACCGGTTCGACGGGCAGAGCTTCAAGGACGTCTACGACTACCACCTGGAGCTCATCGAGCTGGCCGAGGAACTGGGGTTCGACGGGGTACGGCTGGCCGAGCACCACTTCCGCGACTACGGCGTCGCGCCGAACCTGTTCACCATGCTCGCCCACGCGGCCGCCCGCACCTCGCATATCCGCCTGGGCACGGGCATCGTGGTGCTGCCCCTGCACAACCCGATCCACGTGGCCGAGGAGGCCGCGCTGGTGGACGTGCTCTCGGGCGGCCGGCTGGATCTCGGGATAGGGCGCGGCTACCAGAGCTTCGAATTCGAGGGCTTCGGGATCGACCTGGCCGAGGCCCGTGACCGGTTCAACGAGGCGCTGGAGGTGATCCTGGGCCTGTGGACCCAGGAGACGTTCCAGCACGAGGGCAAGTTCTACAAGACCGGCGCCGAGGTCTCGCTGACGCCGCGTCCCCTCCAGGCGCCGCACCCGCCGATCCACGTGGCCGCCGTCTCCCCCGAGACCGTCACCATGTACGGCGAGCGCGGGCTGCCCATCCTGGCCGACCCGGCGGCGACGTTCCGCAAGGTCGTCAGGGCGGCCGAGACCTGGCAGGAGACGGCCGCCCAGGCGGGGCACGCGAACGGGAGCGAGCTGGTGGTGGCGCGCAGCGTCTACGTGGCGCCGACGGTCGAACAGGCCCGCGAGGACCAGGCCAGGTTCGAGGCGTCCTTCGACCGGTCGCGGATCTTCAACGAGCGCAGCGCGCCGATCGACCCGAAGACGGGCAAGGCCGCGCAGGGCTTCGAGTACTACCAGGACCGCTACCTCAAGGGCGGCTCCGTATCGGCCGACTTCCGCTGGGAGCAGCTGGAGGTGATCGGCGACCCGGCGCGGGTCATCGACCAGATCTCGCTGCTGCGCGACGCCGGGTTCGCCAACCTTCTGTGCGACTTCGGCAGCACCCGGCCGATGCCGCTGGAGGAGATGAAGAAGGTCATGCGGTTCTTCGCCGCCGAGGTCATGCCCGCGTTCCACTGACGTTCCCAGGAGCTGCGATGATCCACAGCTTGTCGCTGTCCGACGTACTCGCCGAGCACGCGCGCAGCCGCCCCCAGGTGACGGCGGTGGTGGACGGGGAGGTGCGGCTCACCTACCCCGAGCTGGACGGGCGGGTCGGCCGCCTCGCCGACGCCCTCGCCGGGGCGGGCGTGACGGCCGGCGAACGCGTGCTCTGGCTCGGCCAGAACTCGCACGCGGTGCTGGAGCTGCTGCTGGCCTGCTCACGGCTGGGGGCGATCTTCTGCCCGGCCAACTGGCGGCAGTCGGCGGACGAGCTGCGCTTCGTGGTCGAGGACCTGACGCCGCGGGTGATCGTGCGGGAGCCGTCCGACGCCACCATGGCCCTGAGCGAGGGCACCGCCCAGCCCGACGCCACCGCAACCCCGACCGAGGGCACGGCGCTCTGGGTGGAGGCCGGGGCCGGCTACGAGCGGCTGGTCGAGAGCGGCACCGCCAGGGACTTCCCGCCCGTCGAGGACGCCGAGCCGGTGCTGGCGCTCTATACCGCCGCCTTCGACGGCCGTCCCAACGCGGCGCTCCTCAGCAGCGCGGCCCTGCTGGCCCACGGCGCGTCCCTGCTCGTGGTGCGCCAGATGGAGCCCGGCTTCACCTTCCTCAACAATGGGCCGCTCTTCCATGTCGGCACGATGATGTTCTGCCTGGCCACCCTCCAGATCGGCGGCACGAACGTCTTCACCCCCGCCTTCGACGCCGAGGAGGTGTGCCGCCTGATCGACGCCGAGCGGGTCACGCAGGCGTTCCTGTTCGGCCCGATGATCGACGCCGTGACGAAGGCGAACACCGGCGGCAAGTACGACCTGTCGTCCCTGAGGTTCGTCTCGCACTCCGCGGAGTGGGACGCGATGATCACTGTGGACGACTCTCCCTGGTGCCGGTCCAAGATGGGCGGGTACGGGCAGACGGAGGTCGGCGGCATGCTCACCTTCCTGGGCCTGGCGCCGGGCGCCGCCGGTTTCGCCGGTCGGCCGTCGCCGCTGGTCCAGGTCCGCATCCTGGCCCCCGACGGGGCCGAGCTGCCGGCGGGCGAGGTGGGCGAGATCTGCGCCCGCGGCAAGACCCTCTTTTCCGGATATTTCGCCCGCCCCGACTTAAATGCGGCAAAGTCGGCGTACGGCTGGCATCACACCGGCGACCTCGGACGTCGCGAGCCCGACGGCACGATCACCTTCATCGGCCCCCGGCTGCGCATGATCAAGTCCGGCGCCGAGAACGTCTACCCGGCCGAGGTCGAACGCGCGCTCAAAGCCCACCCGGCCGTCGCCGACGCCGCCGTGATCGGCGTGCCCGACGCGACCTGGCACCAGGCGGTCAAGGCGGTGGTGGCGCTCAAGGAGGGTGCGACGGCCACGGCCGGCGACCTCATCGAGCACGTCAAGAGCGCACTCGCCTCCTACAAGAAGCCGCGCGAGGTGGCGTTCGTCGACGCGATCCCCAAGCGCGGCTTCACCCCGGACTACGACGCTTTGGACGCCGCCCACGGCGGCGGCAACTATCCGGGCGCCTGACGCTTCACCGGCGTAGGAGGGCCCGCGCCTGGACGGTTCACCGGCGCGGGAGGGCTCGCACCTGACGGGTCACAGGCGCGGGAGGGCTCGCACCGGACGGTTCACAGGCGCAGGCCCTCCTCCAGATGGGCGAGGGCCTTGTCGATCTCGGCGGGCCCGTCCAGCTCAGGGTCCTTCACCCACTCGAACCAGACCGCGAACATCACGCCGGTGATCGCCCCCGTGATGTTGCGGATCTCCGGATCGGACATGTCCCGCCCCACCCGCCTGGCCAGGATCTCCTGCATGGACCTGAGCGTCCCGGAGACGTTCGTCAGACTCGCCGCCCACAGCTCGGGCACCGTGAACATGAGCTTCTCCCGCTCCACCCCTTCGGCGAGCTCCTCGGGCGTCTGGGCCGCCGTCACCTCCCGCAGGGCGACGCGGACCGCGCGTATCGGGTGTAGATCGGCCGGAGCGGCCTTCAGGGCCTCGGCGAAGGCCGGGAAGTGGTCGACGAATACCAGATCCTCCTTCGAGGCGAAATAGCGGAACACCGTGCTGGGCGCGACCTCCGCCGCCTCGGCGATCTGCTCGACCGTGGTCTCGGTGTAGCCCTGCTCGCGGAACAGCCGCAGCGCCTCCTTCTGGATCAGCGCCCGCGTCTTGGCCTTCTTCCGCTCGCGCAGTCCCTGGGCCGGTCGATCGCTCATGTCGCCAATTGTCGGGGTTGCGGCACGAAGCCGTCCACTCACAAGATCCCAAATTCCGCTATACAACTCTCAAATCGGAGTCTACTCTCAAAATATGCGACTTCCCATGAAGAGAACTCCCGGCTGCCCCTTCGACCCACCCCCCGAGCTGGCGAAGCTGCCGCCGATGGCGCGTCTGGACTACCCGGACGGGCACGCGGGCTGGCTCGCGACGGGCTACGAGGCCGCGCGGGCCGTGCTGAGCGACCCTCGATTCAGCAACCGTCAGGAGCTCAAGCACAGTGCGGTACGCATGACCTCGCAGTTCGGCCAGGACCAGCCCGCTCCACCCGGCAGGTTCGTGACGACCGACCCGCCCGTGCACACCCGCTACCGCCGCCTGCTCACCGGCCAGTTCACGGTCCGCAGGATGCGGCTGCTCGAACCGCGGATCGAGCAGATCACCGCCGACCACCTCGACGCCATGGTCGCGGCGGGGCCGCCCGTGGACCTGGTGCGGGCGTACGCGCTGCCGATCCCGTCCCTGGTCATCTGCGAGCTGCTCGGCGTGCCGTACGAGGACCACGACTTCTTCCAGGAGCAGACCGCGCGGCTGGTCGCGATCGACGAGGAGGGCGTGCCGGAGCTGGCGGCGCTGGTCGGCTATCTGGGCGAGCTGGTACGACGCAAGCGCGTCGAGCCGGGTGACGACCTGATCAGCGGCCTGACCGGCGACCTCGACGACGAGGAGCTGACGAATTTCGCGCTCATCCTGCTCGTCGCCGGCCACGAGACCACCGCGAACATGCTTGGCCTGGGCGTGTTCGCGCTACTGGAGCACCCGGAGCAGCGGGCCCTGTTCAGCGGCGCGAGCACGAACGCGCTCACAGGCGGGAGCGCAAGCGAAGGCGGAGGCGGAGGCTCGGTCGAAGGCGGAGGTGAGGGCGCGGGCGCGGGCGCGGTTGAGAGTGCGGTCGAGGAGCTGATGCGCTGGCTGTCGATCCTGCACGCGGGCGCGCCGAACCGGGTCGCGCTGGAGGACGTGGAGGTGGCTGGCGAGTTGGTCAGGAAGGGCGAGACGGTCGCGCTGTCGCTGCCGGCGATCAACCGGGACCCGAGCGTGTTCGCCGATCCGGGCGAGCTGCGGCTCGACCGGGCCGAGGCGCGGCGGCACCTGGGCTTCGGGCACGGCGTGCACCAGTGTCTGGGGCAGCAGCTGGCCAGAATCGAGATGCGGATCGGCTACCGCAGGCTCTTCGAACGCTTCCCCGGCCTGCGGCTGGCCGTGCCCGCCTCCGATGTGCCGCTGAAGGAGCGCTCAGGGGTCTATGGCGTCGAGTCCCTGCCTGTCACGTGGTGATGATCGGGCCCGGAGGATCGGGTTGACCGGGCTCAGAGGATCGCCAGTGGGTTGAGCGGGCTTCCGGTCCCGCCCTCGATCCTGAGCGGGGCCGCGACGAACACGAACTCCGTACGGCCCGCCGCACTCAGCTCCTCCAGCCAGAGCAGCTCGATCAGGTGGATGCCGTGGCGGTGGAGCAGGATGAGGTGGAGGTCGTCGTCGAGCGGCTCGTCGGCGAGCTGGTGGGCGTTCAGGCCGCCGATCGCGGCGTTGTCGGCGGCCACCACCGAGACGTCCCGCTCGGCCAGCCAGCGCCCCGCCTCGGCCGACAGCCCCGGCTGTCCCGACCAGTACTCCTCACGCGAGCGCTCCCACACGGCGGGCCAGCCGGTACGGATCACCGCGACGTCACCCGCGCGCGGCACGGCGATCTCCGCCAGCAGCTCCGCCGGGATACGGAAGTCGGCGGGCAGGTGGTCGAGCCCGAGGTGGCGGGGTACGTCGAACAGGACTCCCCGCGCGACAACCCCGCCCACTTGCTCGATGCCGCACCGGGTGGCGCCGTAGGAGCGCACCCGCGCGGCGGGGTGGCCGTTGTAGAGCTCCTCGCCCGACCACATGTGGCAGAGCGCGTCCATGTGCGTGGTCGTGCCGTGGTGGGTGACGATCAGCGCGTCATCGGCCATCCGCAGCCCCGCGCCCACCGGCCGGGCGCCGGCCGCGTAGTCACCACCGTCGACCGACATGAAGTGCTGCGGCAGCGGGCGGCCCTTCAGATGGGGCACGGTGCCGGGCGCGGGCGAGGAGGTGGCACCCCTGATCGGCATGGACAGGCTGAGAACCTGGCCGGTCCGCGCGGTGGCCAATCCGGCCAGTACCAAGTTGCCAGTGAGCAGATTGAGCGTGCCCCGTTGATCCTCTGGGCCGAAACGTCCCCAATTGTTAGGCTCGGCAGCCAAGTACGTGCTCCCTTCCTGTCGGAGGTCTTGATGCACTGCGATCCCCGGTTCTCCCGCGTGCGCGAGGTGTTCGAACGCCATTTCGCCGACGGCCTCGAACTGGGGGCCGCGTTCGCCGTCTACCTCGACGGCGAACTGGTCGTGGACCTGTGGGACGGCGTGGCCGACCGCCGCACGGAACGGCCGTGGGAGGCCGACACCCCCGTCTTCGCCTACTCCTGCACCAAGGCGATCGCCGCGACCGTGCTGCTCCAGCTGGCCGAGCGGGGACTGGTGGACGTGACCGCGCCGGTGGCGGAGGTCTGGCCGGAGTTCGGGGTGCGGGCCAAGCAGCGCGTCACCGTCGAGCACCTGCTCAGCCACCAGGCGGGACTGCCCGCGCTGGACGAGCGGGTGCCGGTGGCGGAGTTCGAGGACCAGCCCGCCATCGCGGCGCGCCTGGCCGGGCAGCGGCCGATCTGGCGGCCCGGGTCGGCGCACGGGTATCACGCTCTGACGTACGGGTTCCTGGTGGGCGAGGTCGTACGCCGGGTGACGGGCAAGTCGGTGGGTGAGCTGGTGGCGGCGGAGATCGCCGGGCCGCTCGGCCTCGACCTGTGGGTCGGCGCGCCCGACGACGTGATCGCCAGAGCCGCCCGGCTGACGGCGGAGCCCTCGCCCGGCAGCGAGAGCGACCGGCGCCTGCCTGCGCCCGAGACCGGGGGCGGCCAGGCCCGCCGCGCCCCCGGCGCCCTGCCTCGCACGCCCATCGGGCCGCCGAAGGATCCGATCGCCGCGATCGCCATGGCCGCCAAGGACCCGGACAGCCTGATGAACCGCACCATGGGCAACCCGCGCATCCAGGACCTTCAGGGCGGGGCCAACAACCCGGTGATGCTGCGTGCCGGGTGGCCCGCCGTGGGCCTCGTCACGACGGCCAGGTCCCTGGCGGCGTTCTACCGCTCGCTGCTCGCCGGCGACCTGCTGCGGCCGGAGACACTGACGGACGCCATCCGCCCCCGGGCGTCGGGGCCCGACCAGGTCCTGCTGCTGGAGAGCGCGTTCGGGCTCGGCTTCATGCGGCCCGGCATGTCGTTCTTCGTGCCGTCGGTGACCGCGTTCGGGCACACCGGTGTGGGCGGGTCCATCGGCCTGGCCGACCCCAAGTACGGCGTGGCCGCCGGATATGTCATGAACAAGATGGCCGACGTCTTCTCCGGTAACCAGCGGGCGATCCGCCTCATGGAAGCCGTCTACCGATCCCTGTGATCGTGTCGGTCGCATCGGGATCGTCATCGTGTCGTCATCCGCGTCGCCCACTCGCGTCATCACCGCGTCGTGCTGTTCATGTCGTTCGTCGGCGTCGTCACTGCATCGTCACGCCGCCGCTGACCGACAGCGTCTGGCCGGTGATGTAGGCGGCGCGTTCCGTACACAGGTAGGCGACCAGGCCCGCCACGTCGGCGGGCGTGCCGAGGCGGCGCAGCGGGACGGCCCTGACGATCTTGTCGACCAGCCCGGGCTCGGCCGCCGAGACGCGCCGGAGCATCGGGGTGTCGGTGGGTCCCGGGCAGACCACGTTGGCGGTGACATGCGCCCTGGCCGCTTCGCGGGCGAGCGTCTTGGCCAGGCCGAACAGCCCGGCCTTGGTGGCCGCGTAGGCGCCCTCGCCGCCGGAGCCCGCCCTGGCGCCGTCCGACGAGATGAACACCAGCCGCCCCCACCCCCGCTCGATCATGCCCGGCAGCAGCAGCTTGGTCAGCAGCATCGGGCCGCGCAGGTTGACCTGCCACATGAGATCCCAGTTCGCCGGGTCACTGGCGGTGAACGGCTCGACGATCGACACCCCGGCGTTGTGCACAAGGATGTCGACCGGCCCGGCCGCGTCACAGAACCGCTCGATGGAGGAGGGCGAGGCGAGGTCGACGGCCAGGGCAGTAGCCTCCGGCAGCCCCGCAGTCGCTTCCTCGGCTCCGGGCAGCCCCGCAGTCATCTCCTCGGCTCCGGGCAGCCCCGCAGTCACCTCCTCGGCTCCCGGCCGCCCCGCGATCACCTCCTCGGCCCCCCGCAGCCGTGCGGCCACTTTCTCAGCCCCCGGCAGGTCCACGTCGGCGACCACCACCCGGGCGCCCAGTGCGGCGAGGTCCGCGGCGATCGCCGCGCCGATCGCGCCCGCTCCCCCGGTCACGACGGCCGCGCGTCCGTCGAGCCGCATCCCCTCCATCACCGCTCGCCGCCCGCCTTCCACTCTTCGACCAGCTCGGCGGCGGTGGTGCGGGCGGCCAGGAGGGGGATCGTGTGTTTCAGTACGGCCAGCGCGTAGCCGTCCGGTACGCCCGCGACGGCGTCGGTCACCACGGTGACCCGGTAGCCGAGGTTCACCGCCTCCAGGGCCAGGCCAGGGATGCCCAGGTTGAGCGAGAGCCCGACGGCCACCACGTGCGCGACGTCCAGCGAGCGCAGCGTCATGTCGAGCGAGGTCCCGGTGAACGGGGAGAACCCGTGGTGGCGCCGGCTCTCCAGGTCCGTGTCGGCCAGCAGTTCGGGCAGCACCTCCACGGCGGGCGTGCCCTCCAGCATGTGGCCGGGGTCCTTGAGCAGGGCGGCGATGAACGGGCTGTTGTGGGTGTGGGAGCCGGCTCGGTCGGCGCGGAAGGCCGCGGTGCAGTGGATCACCGGGAGGCCGGCCGTCCTGGCCGCCTGGAGTACGGAGACGGCGTTGCGTACGACGCCACGCTGCTGGCACGCGACCACCAGGTCCGGAAATTTCGTTAGATCGCCGACGACGCCCCGCTGCATCTCCATGACCAGCACGGCCGTACGATCCATGCGAAGCCTCCACTTAGCCGAGCGCTTGCTTGGCTTCGAACATATCACCCGGACCTCGGGGCCATAATCCCCTGACATCTGGCGAAATATCTGGAGTCGTGACAACCGGAACCCCAGATGAGACCGTCGAACGAGAGACGGCTGCGCTATGGGGGTTCGCCTTGGTCCCTGGTTACCGAGAAGTACGCCAGCTCGGCGCGGGGCACACGGGCCGCGTGTTCCTCGCCACCTACCAGGCCACCGGAGCCTACGTCGCGATCAAATACCTGAACGCGACCCTGCGCCGGGACACCGAGTTCATGGACCGCTTCCGGGTGGACGCCCCCTCACTCGTCGAGCTCGACGACCCGAACGTGGTCCAGCTCTACGAGTTCGTGGAGACCCCGACCAGGGCCGCGGTGGTGATGGAGCTGGTCGACGGGGTGTCGCTGCGGACGATCCTGGCCGAGCACGGCAGGACCAGCCCGGAGGCGGCGCTGGCGGTGCTGAAGAGCACGCTCCTGGCCCTGGCCGCTTCCCACGACAAGGGCGTGGCCCACCGGGACGTCAAACCGGAGAACTTACTGGTCCAGGCCGACGGCACGAGCAAGCTGAGCGATTTCGGCGTGGTGGTGCACGCCGAGGAGCCGGGGGTGCCGGCGGGCAGCCCGCCGTACATGTCGCCCGAGCTGTGGACGCAAGGGGACGCTGGGCCGCCCGCCGACCTCTACGCGGCGGCGTGCCTGCTGTTCGAGACCGTCAAGGGGCGCCCGCCGTACAAGGCTGAGGACGTCGCGTCGCTGCGGGACAAGCACCTGGTCGAGCCGGTGCCGCTGGAGGTCGCCCCCGACTCGCTGCGCGACCTGCTCCGGCGTGGGCTGGCCAAGGACCCGGCGGTCAGGTACGCCTCGGCCCGGCAGTTCGCGGCGGAGCTGGAGGAGGACGCGGTCGCCGGCTACGGCCCCGACTGGGAGAAGCGCGGGCGCCGCCACCTCGGCGAGCTGGCCACGCTGCTCGCGCTCCGCTTCCCCCTGGCCAAGACCGACACGCCGACCGCCACCCTGGGGGCGGTCCGCGGGCGGCGGATCACCGTGCCCAAGCTGCCGCCGCACCTGTGGATCGCGGGCGCGACGGCCGTCGCCGTGCTGATCGCGGTGGTGCTCTCGGACGGGCGCCTGGCCACCGGCCCGGCGGGCACCGTGCTCATGCCGCAGCCGAAGACGTCCGAGCAGCTGGATCCCACCCCGGTCGATGACAAGACCCCGGCCCGCCGGGCCTCGGAGACCAGCCGTCCCACGGCCAGGACGTCGACGGCCGTTCCCGTACCGTCTGCCACCGCTCCCACGCCGCCCCCTCCCACCGTGTCCCGCCAGCCCTCCCGGGCGCTGCCCAGTCCGGCCGTGCGGTCGGCCGACATCGTCCAGTGGACCGGCTCGGCGGGCGCGGTGCGCGTGGCCGCCGACGGTCGGGGGCCGGTGCGGCTGCGCATCACGTACACGCGGCGCGACGGCGACGGCCAAGCCCGCACGGTGCATCAGGAGACCCGCACGCTGACCGGCCGGACCGCCTACACCGACCCCGTGGCCCGCGACCTGGGCTCCGTCGGGTGCGGCAAGCAGGCGCACTTCGGCCTCCTGTTATCGACCGAGCCGGCGGCGGCCAACGGCCCGCAGGTCAGTGAGGTGACCGTGGACGGGCCGCCCTGCCCGGCGCCCAGTCCCTCGCCCTCGCCCTCGCCCTCGCCCTCGACCACCCAGGAGCACGCCACTCCGACGCCGTCCCAGCCACCCTTCGCGCTGCCCTCCGACCCACGGCGTACCTCCGACGCCCCGCGCACCTCCGACGCCCCGGCCTTCGCCTCGCCGGACTCCTCCGACGCGCCGCCCCTCACCTCGCCTCGCTCCTCCGACGCACCGGCCTTCGCCGGGCCGAGCGCTGATTCGGTGACCCCCGACTCGGCTTCGCTGACCTCGGAGGAGCCCGTGGCCTCGCTCGCCGAGGAACCCGCCGACTAGGGTTGTCGAGCAACCAAGCGTGCGCTAGCTTGGCTAGCGATGACCTGTGACACCTCCGCCTACTGGGCCGCCTGCAGGCGCGGCGAGCTGGTCGTTCAGCGCTGTACGGCCTGCGATCGGCGGGTCCACCTCCCCGAGGCCGACTGTCCCCGGTGCGGTGGCGACCTCGTCTTCGAGCCGGTCTCCGGCGCGGGCGTGGTGCACACGTACACCGTGGTGCACCGCTCGTTCGCGCCCGGCTACCGGGGCCGCGAGCCGTACGTGCTGGCCTGGGTCGACCTGGCTGAAGGCGCGCGCGTGTTCGGCCAGGTCGTGGAGTGCGCACCGGAGGAGGTCCGCATCGGGATGCCGGTGCGGGTGACGTTCGTGGACGACCTACCGCATTGGAGGCCGGCGTGATCGTTGGCAACGTGCTCATACCCGTGGCCGACCTGGACGAGGCGATCGCCTTCTACGGGCTGCCGGTGAAGTTCCGCGACGGAGACAGGTTCGCCGCGCTGAACGGCGGTGGCGTCACCGTGGCGCTGGCCGGCCCCGCCGAGCATGTCACCGCCTCGGCCGCGCCGTCGTTCAAGGTGGACAGCGTTCGGCAGGCCGTACCCGATCTGGTGGCGCGCGGCGCCGAAGTGGTGCGCGAGCCCGAGGACGGGCCGCATGAGACGCGGGCCGTGCTGCGCGATCCCTCAGGAAACGTCTTCGTCCTCTACTCACCCCTCTGACAGCATTCACGTCTCTACCGGCATTCGCCCCTCTGACGACGGAGGCACCCCCCGATGGCGCGATCACCGTACGGCAACTATGGCCACGCGATCCTGACCGCCGCGGCGATGAGCACCCCCGACCGGGTGGCGCTCACCTACTGCGGCGAGCGGAGCTTCACCTATGACGAGCTGAACAGGACCGTCAACCGGCGCGCGCACGCGCTGCTCGCGGCGGGCGTCACCCCGGGCCGGCGGGTGGCCGCGCTGCTGAACGAGACGCTGCACGTGGCAGAGGTGTACCTGGCGCAGGCCAAGATCGGCGCGGTAACGGCGGCGCTGAATCCGTACTGGCCGGTTGACACGCTGCGCGCGGTGGTGGAGCAGTCGGGGTGCACGGCGTTCGTGTACGACTCGACCGTGGAGGGGGTGGTCGCGGAGATCAGGCCGTCGCTGCCCGCCATCACCACCTGGATCAACGCGTCCGACCTTACGGACGGTTCGGAGGAGGAGCCGCCGCTCGGCGGCTTCCACGACGATCCACTCGCGCTCTACTACACCTCGGGGACGACCGGGCTGCCCAAGCCCGTCGTCCACACGCACGCCTCGTCGCTGGCGACCGCGCAGATCTGGCTCGACGTGCCGCGCGGGCCCGACGCGGTGTTCGGCACGGGTGCGATCATCTGGGGCATCGGCTTCCCGGCCATCGTCGGGCCCGCCCTGTACGCCGGGATGCGGCTGGTGCTGGAGCAGGACTGGGGCCCGGCGAACTTCCTGCGCGTCGTGCCGCGCGAGCGGGTCACGCACGTGTCGCAGATCCCGTCGTTCTACGCGGCGCTGCTGGGCTCGTCGGAGCACGAGGCGGTGGACCTGTCGTCCATCCGGGTGATCATGCTGGGCGGCGAGCCGCTGACGGCCACCATGCTCGGCCGGATCAAGGACCGTCTCCCTGACGCGGGCGTCTACTCCTACTACGGCCAGACCGAGGCCCCCTACACCTGCATGGGCCGGGTGGACGACGGCTCCACGCCGCTCGGCTCGTCCGGCCGGGCGCGCACCGGCAACGCCGTCCGGGTGACCGACCCGTCGGGCCGGCGCGTGGTGGACGAGGTCGGCGAGATCAACCTGTCCGGGCCGCACCGGATGTCCGGCTACGACGGCCTGCCGGACAAGACGGCGGAGGTGCTGCGCGGCGAATGGTATGTCGGCGGCGACCTCGGCTCCGTCTCCCCCGACGGCGTGCTGCGCGTGCTCGGGCGGCGCGAGGACGCGATTCTCAAAGGCGGCGTCTGGACCCAGCCGGTCGCGGTCGAGGAGGCCGCGGCCGCGCTCGACGGCGTGGCGGAGGCCGGGGCGGTCGGGGTGCCCGCGCACGTCGACGGGCAGGACGCGGCCGAGCAGCGGATCCTGCTGGCCGTGGTGGCGCGTTCCGGGCACTCGCTCGACGCGGCCAAGCTCGCGCGGGCCCTGGACGACATCCTGGCGCCGCACCAGCGACCTGACCACATCCTGGTGGCCGACGCGCTGCCGCACTTCGAGGACGCCTCCGGCGGGCCCGGCAAGCTCTTACGCAGGGAGATCAGAGAACGGCACGGCCACCTGCTGGAGACCTGAGCCGTGGTCGCCGAACACGAGGCCAAGGAACTGCTGCGCGAGGCCGGGGTACCGGTGCCGCGGGGCGTGGTGGTGCGCGACATGGACTTCGCCCCGGTCGCGGAGTTGCGCGAGCCGCTGGTGCTGAAGGCGTACGGGCCCGAGATCGTGCACAAGTCCGAGGCCGGGGCCGTGGTGCTCGGGCTGAGCCGGGCCGACGTCCCGATCGAGGCCGCCAGGATGCTGGCCTCGGGCGTGGCGGCCGAGGGGTTTCTGGTCGAAGAGCAGGCCCCCGGCGGCGTGGAGCTGATCGTCGGGCTGGTCCACGATCCGGGCTTCGGGCCCGTGCTGCTCGCCGGGCTGGGCGGAGTATGGACCGAGACGCTGCGGGACACGGCACTGGGCCTCTGCCCGATCTCGGAGGGGGACGCGCGGCGGATGCTGGGCTCGCTGCGCGGGTCTCCGGTGCTGTACGGGCTGCGCGGGCGTCCAGGGGTGGACGTGGACGCGGTGGTGAAGCTGCTCATGACGGTCGGCGGGTCTGGCGGGTTGTGGGAGCGGCTGGAACTGGGCGAGTTCGAGATCAATCCGGTGATCGCTACCGAGTCGGGCGTTGTGGCGGTGGACGCGCGGTATCTCCCGGCGGCCCACGTCTCGAACGGCGGTCAGGACGGAGTGCTCGGTGAGCCCACGGACTTCGGGCCGCTCTTCGAGCCCAGGGCGGTGGCCGTGGCCGGGGCCTCCACCACGCGGCCGAACTTCGGGAACATGTTCCTCGAGTTCTACAAGGCCGCCGGCATCCCCCTGGTCGCGGTGCATCCCGAGGCGCGGGAGGTGAGCGGCGTGCCCGCCGTGCCGTCCCTGGCCGTGGCGGACGTGGACTACGCGCTGGTGGCGGTGCCCGCGGAGCGATGTGCCCAGGTCGTACGTGAGGCGTCCGGCGTGCCGTACGTGCAGGTCATGAGCGGCGGCTTCGGCGAGGCGGGACGGCCGGAACTGGAGCGGGAGCTCGTCGCGGCGGCGCGGGCGGCGGGGACGCGACTGCTCGGCCCCAATTGCATGGGCGTGTACTGCCCGCGCGGGCGGCAGACGTTCGTCGGCGGGGGGATGGGCACGGCGGGGACGGTCGCGCTGATCTCACAGAGCGGCGGGCTGGCCGGCGAGGTGATCAAGGTCGGCGAGCGTCGTGGGCTGGCCTTCAGCCGGGTGGCCACCGTGGGGAACGCGGCCGACGTCACCCCGGCCGAGCTGCTCCGCTGGCTGTCGGCCGACTCCGAGACGCGGGCCGTCGGGCTCTACCTGGAGGACCCGCGTAACGGGCGGGCGCTGTACGAGGCGCTGGCGGCCGCTCCGGTGCCCGTGGTGCTGCTGGTCGGCGGGCGCAGCGCGCAGGGGCAGCGGGCCGCGGCCTCGCACACCGGCGGGCTGGTGAGTGATGGGCGGATCTGGCAGGCGCTCGCCGACCAGACCGGGGCGACGCTGGTGACCTCCCAGGACGACCTGATCGGCGTCCTCGCCTTCTTCCAGGCACACGGCGCCCGGTTGGCGGGTCCGGACGGCGGGGCCGTGGTCTCGGGTGGCCAGACGGGCTCCGGAGGCACGCAGGGGATTCCCCAAGGCGAGGCGGCGGTCGGCGAGACGGGTTTCGAGTCGCGTGGCGGAACGCTGGTGATCGGGCCGAGTGGTGGGGCGAGTGTGCTGGCCGCCGACGCCTTCGACCGGGCCGGGGTGTCACTCGGGCCGCTGCCGGACTCGGCGCTCGGGGAGTTGCGCGGGCTGGGGCTGGGGGCCGGGTCATCCCTGGCCAACCCGCTGGAGGTGCCCGTCGGCCCGCGGAGCGGGCCGGACCTGGTCCAGCGGGCCGTCGAGGCGATCGTGCGGCACCGGTCGTACCCGGATGTGGTGGCGCATGTGAACGTACAGAGCTTCTTCACCTATGGGACGCGGGCCGAGCCGCTGTTCGAGTACGCGCGGGCGCTGGCGGCCGCACAGGACGCCCTCCCGGAGACCAGAGTCACCCTGGTCACCAGGAACGGCGAGTGCGCGCCCCCCGGTGTCGAGGACGAAGTCAGGGCGATCGTGGCGGCGGCCGGGATCCCCGTCTACCGAACTATGGAGGCGGCCGCGGTGGCCGTCGCGGCGGGAGGTCGCAATGGGACTGCTTGACGGCAAGGTGGCACTGATCACCGGCGGGGCGCGCGGCATGGGCGAGGCGCATGTGCGGTTGTTCCTGGCGGAGGGGGCGCGCGTGGTGTTCGGTGACGTACTGGATGAAGAGGGCAAGGCGCTGGCCGAGGAGACGGGCGCGACCTTCGTCCATCACGACGTCACCTCCCCAGAGGACTGGGACCGCGCGATCGCGACCGTGACGGATCTGCACGAGAGGTTAGACATCCTGGTCAACAACGCCGGGATCCTGAAATTTCGGCGTATCGCCGATATGGCGGTCGAGGAGTTCGACCGCGTGATCAACGTGAACCTCAGGGGCACCTGGCTCGGCGTCAAGTCCGCCATCGCGCCGATGCGGGCGGCCGGGCGCGGCTCGATCGTGAACATCTCCTCGATCGAGGGCTTCGTCGGCGCCGAGGGGCTGTCGGCGTACGCGGCCTCGAAGTTCGCCATCCGGGGCGTCACCAAGTCGGCCGCCCGCGAGCTGGCCCGCTACAAGATCCGCGTCAACTCGGTACATCCCGGGGCGATCAACACCTCGATGGCCATGGATCCCGAGATCATGAGCGAGGTGGACGCGGACGCGTTCCTCCGCAGCATGGTCATCAAGCGCTTCGCCAAGCCGGTGGAAGTGTCGCACGTGGTGGCGTTCCTGGCCTCGGACCGGTCCAGCTACTGCACGGGCAGCGAGTTCACGGTGGACGGCGGACTGCTGACCGGCGCGGGCTATTGACCGCCGCTTTCGGGGGCCGTCGGTATCGGGGGGCCGTTCAGCCAGGCGGTCGGGGTGATGAAGATGCCTGTCGCTTCGGCCAGCAGCGTGCCGTCCGGCAGCGTCACGCGGGCGTCCGCCCACGCCTTGCGCCCCTCCGTACGCGTGTGCTCCGCCGTCACGATCACCGGCCGGTCGTACGGTACGGGCGCCCGGTAGCGGATGGTCAGCGTGCCCGTCATGCCCGCCAGCCCGGCGACGGCCACCGCCTGCCCCAGCAGGTGGTCGAGGGCCATCGCGGTGATCCCGCCGTGCACGGCGCCGGGCGGCCCCTCGTGCAGCGGCCGGAACGACACCTCCGCCCGCACCCCGCCACTCGCCAGCCGCTCCACGACCAGCGGCACGGCGAACGGGTTCGCGGCGCCGATGGCGGCGTTGCCCAGGTGGCGTACGGTGCCGTCGGGCGCGATGTCGTAGGACCGCGGTGACACGCGGACGGTCGCTTCGAGCCGCTCGGTCAGGGCGGTGAGCTCGGCGGCCACAGCCACCAGCTCGTCCTCCTCGACGCCAGTGCCTATCACCGCGTCCATCAGTTCTCTGGTCTGCTGCGCCAGGGCGCACAGGGCGGCGGTGCGGGACTCGCCGGCGGCGACGTCGATCGTCATGGCCGCATCTTAGAACAGGTTCTACCAAAACACGTTCTAGACACCCAAAGGTAGATCTTTTACTATCAACCAGTCTTCTTTGGGACATTTCTGGCAAGCTTTTGACCTGCGGTTTAGGGTCGCATGACCTCTTGGAGCTCCGTTGACCCGTACCTGACCTGCCCTTACGTCACGGTAGCCTCCTTCAGCACGGAAGACGACAGGCCGCCGGTTTTGCCACATGTGTCCCCCTACCCAGGGCTGTGTGGGTAAACCCGGTCTTGCCCGGAAGGTTCCCTCGCACGTCAATGACGCCTGAGATGAAGAAGTACATCGACCTGCTCGAGAGCCAGCTCGGCTACTCCGAGAAGGCCGACGAGTACACCAAGTTCGGCCATTGGTACGGCAAGAACGTCGAGTTCGACGCCGACTACACCTCCGCCCCTTGGTGTGACATGTACCTGTCGTGGGCCGCTCACAAGCTCGGCTACCAGGACTGGATCGGCCAGTTCGCCTGGACCGTGCAGCACGCCGAGTGGTTCAAGGAACAGGGCGCCTGGGGCCACAAGCCCAAGCCCGGCGCCTTGGTCTTCTACGACTGGAGCGGCTCGAACGACATCGACGCCATCGACCATGTCGGCCTGGTGACCAAGGTCGAGGGCGACAAGATCTTCACGATCGAGGGCAACATCGACGGCGGCGTCGCCAAGCGCAAGGAACGTGACACCAGCAAGGTCGTCGGCTACGGCTACCCGGAGAAGATCAAGACCCGCCTGGAGAGCGAGGCCGCCAAGAACCAGGTCGAGGGCGAGTGGGACGCGCAGCACCGGGCTGACGACCAGGCGTCCACCTCCACGACCGACGTGGGCCAGCTCCAGCTCCCCGACGGCACCCCGCTCGTCGGCATGATCCCCCGTATCGGGCAGGGCGGGGCCCCGCTGGTCGCCCGCCCCAAGCAGGCCACGGGCGCGGACACTCCCCAGCAGGCTGCCGCCCCCACCCCCGCGGCCACCCGCAAGTCGTCGCCCGCGGCCACCACGAAGGCCGCCGAGCAGGCACCCAAGAAGGGCAAGCACGCCAAGCCGGCCACCGCCGACACCAACGCGGTCACCAGCAACCCTGCCCCCCTTCCCACCATCGTCGACGCGTCGTCCAACGCACCGGTGCCCACTCTCTCGTCTCCCGCGCTGATCGGCTCCGCGCTGGTGGCCGCCCTCGCGGTCCTCGCCGTCGCCAAGACCCGGCAGCTGCGCGTACGCCCGGTCCGCGCGGCCGCTGTCGCCGCCCCGGCCGCACGCTCCACTGGCCCGGCCACCCGCCATCGCCACCGTCGCAAGCCCCGCACCGACGCGGCCCCTGTGCTGGTAGGCGCCAGCACGTCCACGGACGTCACCACGCCGTCCACGGACGTCATCATCCCGGCGACGACCCACCTGGAGCTGGTGGGATCGACCGTCCCGGCCGAGCTTTCGGTGCCGGCAGCGGTCCACCTAGAGCCGGCCGAGCTTTTGGCGCCGGCAGCGAACCGCCTGGAGCCGGTCGAGCCGATCGCCGCGTTGTTGTCCATTGCCTCGATCCCCATCCCAGAGGCGACGACGACATTCGACGCCTTCTCCTCCGTTCAGGAGACGACGGCGCCATTCGACGCCTTCTCCCCTGTTTGGGAGACGACTGTTTGGGAGACGACGGCGACGTTCGACGCTTTCACCCCTTCCACCCGCCGCGCCGCCACCCCACACCACCCCATGTCCCGCGCTGGACAACACCCCGGCGCCCGTTCCAGTGCCACCGCACGACGTGTCAGTGCCGCGTCGCAGCACCCCGGCGGGCGCACGCCGTACACAAGGGCGACCGAGCCCTGGCCCGCTCCCGGCGAGACGCACAGCTCTCAGACGGGCGGCTACTACGGCCGACGTCGCCGCAGCGGGCACCCGATCGAGGAACCGGCCCCCTTCACGTCCGAGGGCCCGCTGCGCGGCCGACGCCACCGCTCCCCCGCTCCTCACCCCACCGAGGGGTTCGCTCAGGACTCCTCGCCGCACGGCCGCCGCCACCGCTCTCCGCTGGCCGCCCCGTCCCATCTCGAACTGTTCGGCACCGAGCCTTTCGACCCCACCCTCCATGGCCGCCGCCACCGAAACCACGAGACCGTGACATCCACCTCCCTGGCTGTGGGAGGCGACGACGAGCGCGCGGCGAACGACCTCCTCTGGGCGGCCAGGCGTACCGAGGACGACCGTCTGCAGACGGCCGCACACACGCAAGGCAGCACCGTCGTCGAGGCGCGAGAATCCCGTAAGCCGGGCTCCCGCAGGGGCCGCCACCGCGCCTGACCGCCCCCAGGGACGGGACGCCCGTCAGGTCCACACCTCCGGGGGATGGGCCGTGAGAAGCTGAGCGACGAACTCGCGCCGGCTACGGACACCCGCCTTGGTGAAGATCGATTTGAGATGGTCCTGCACGGTCAGGGCCGTGGTGCACAGGGCCCGCGCGATGTCCTCGGTAGCTCGGCCCTGGACGACGCGCACGGCGACCTCGCGCTCGCGGGGGGTGAGTCCGTACGAGGCGAACACCACTGGCATGATGTCGGCGGGCGAGGCCGGGGCGATCACCACCGCCGAGGCCCCGTCCGCCTTGCCGCCCATCAGCGAGGCGTGCAGCACGAACCAGGTGCCATCGCGGCCACGTACCCGAAGCGGAGGAGGAGTACGGCCGCTGGCCGCCGCTCCCCTGGCCTGCTCGGCCACCATGACGAACGACGTCGGCACGGTGAAGATCGAGGCCGAGTCATCGATGAACTCACCCAGCAGCCGCTCGGCCCGCTCGTCGGCGCTGACCAGGTGATTGTCCGGCCCGAGCAGCACCACGGCGGGCGGCATCGGCGCCGGCGGAGCAGGCGACCGCAGCAGCTGGCTGCGCTGCAGGGCGACACCCAGGTACCGGGCCGCGCGCTGGGCCAGCGCCAGCTCACCGGGCCGGTACGGACCCCGGTCAGGAGCGCGCATGAACGCCGCGCAGCCCCACATCCCGCCTCCGGCGTCGAAGACGGCGCGGAGCTCATCGCCGAAGCCCGCCGGCGCGATCTGCTCCCGGAAACGCAGGCTGCGCCGCAGGACCCCGCCGGTGGCGCGGCTGAGCGTGTCGGCGCCTCGGCCGCTGAGCCGGATCTCGGGGAACCGCGCGGTGTCGTCGCCCCAGATCTCCAGCTGCACCGCCTGGTGGAAATCGTCCAGCCTCAGGTCCTCGGTGAGCACCGAGTTGACCAGGCCCGTCGCGGGATCGGTCGTATGCCAGCACACGGCGTCGAATCCGAGCGCGTCCCGCAGCACCGGATCGGCCTGCCGGAACACCTGCGCCGCGGTCAATTCCGCCCCGGCCAGGTCCCGTAAATCGGAGATCACCTGGCGCTCTGCTGTCCTGCGCGAGATCACGGCGGCAGCCTAACCGGGCGCCCGGAATATCCCAGATTCCTGGGATATTCATGAACAGCTCCGCGCGGTGATCATGAGCTGGTCACCCCCCCGCCCGGACCAGGAGGTCTCATGACCCCTCGCAGAGCTCCGCGCCGACAACTCCTCGCGACCGTACTCGCCACCACCTCCCTCCTCCTCTCCACCCTCACCACGATCACGGTCGCCGCGGCCCCCGCCTTCGCCGACGGCCCCTGCTCCACCAGCACCGGTGGCGGCCCCGGCGGCAGCGGCCCCGGCGGCATCCCGGACGACCCCGACCAAGATCCGAGCCAGGAGCCGCAGCTGACGCCCGAGCAGATGGAGGCTTACGTAGCGGAGAACGAGAGCCGAAACGGGCTGTACGGAGACACGCACGTCTACCTCGACAGCGCCGTCCCCCCGCACCCCACGGTGGGTGTGGGCTTCAACCTCGACCGCTCCGACGCCGAAGCCCTGCTGACGGCCGTCGGCGCCAACTACGCCGCGGTGCGTGCCGGAACCCAGGACCTGACCCCGCTGCAGATCATCACCCTGTTCAAGGGCGACTACCGCGCCGCCGTCGCGAACGTCGGCCGGGTGATCGACAACTTCAACTCGCTGTCGTCGGCGAGGCAGGTCGTACTGATCGACATGATGTACAACCTCGGCCCCACACGCTTCGGGCAGTTCACGGGAGTGATCAATGCCGTGAAGTCCGGCAACTTCCTCGCCGCCTCGATACAAATGCAGAACTCGAAATGGGCGAAGCAGGTCGGCAACCGCGCCAAGAAGGGCATGAGGCTGATGTCTCAGGGCGCGGTGTGCGACCCAAGGGACATGCCGCGCTTTGTCCCCATCTCCCCCGGAGGCGGCGGTGGCTGGACCCAATATCCGGGAGGCGTCGAAGCCATGCCGTGGAGCGGCGGGAACGGTGATTCCGATTTCTGGATGAAGCTCAAGAGCATCGCCAGCGAGGTTGTCTGCTACACCATGACCGTCACGGTGACCGGTCCAAACGGAACATATACCGCCTCGACCGTCCACTGCGACTGACCTAGCGACGGCGGCGGACCTCGTGCCGCCGCCGCTCGCCCACGAGCAGTGCATCATAGAGTCACAACCAACAAAGGCCGGAAGTAGCGATGTACCCGGAAAGCGGCGAACGCACTAACACGGAAATGCTGTGGAAGCTCGCCAAGGACAAGCGCGTGAAGTCCCGCGTGACCGCAGCGCGGTCCCCTGATGCCAGCCGGGACATACTTGAATTTCTGGTTGCCGATGAAGCATCGGCCGTGCGGCGAACTGTCGCCGCGTGGGAGGGTCCGGAGGTTGCCGACCTGCTCCGAACCTTAGGCGGCGACCCCGATCTGAAGACACGCCAAGCCGTCGTCGCGAACCCACACTGCTCAGCTGACGTCCTCCGCGAACTCGTCAACGATCCCCATGAATCCGTTCGCTGGGCGATACCGTCCCACCCCCGAACAGACATCAGCGTGAGAAGAGCGATCACCGCATCCCAGGACAGCACGCTCCGTCGGCTCCTGGCCGAATCCGATGAACTTGAGCCAGAAATTGCCCGCCTTCTCATGGACGACTCGCCTGAGATCAAGGAGAGCCTCGCGGCACACACCACTCTTCCCGATGTGCTCAGCACGCTGGCCGCCCATCCAAACCCCAAAGTCCGCGCTGGTGCGGCACAGAACCCGAAGACGACGCCCGAGCAACGGCACTCTCTGGCACGTGATCCGGCCGCGCTGGTACGGGCAAACCTCTTGAAGTTCGTGGAACTGGAAGAAGAGGAGCTCCGCTTGCTGGCCAACGATCGATCGGTCAATGTCAGGTGGTGGCTAGCCACCTGTCCGACCACGCCCCTCGGCATTCTGGAGAACCTGGCCCAGGACCCCCATCCGGAAGTGGCGAGCCAAGCGACGGCGGCCTTGGCCAGGTGGTGAAAGCGGAGTAAGCCCCAACTCCTCGTCATTGCGTTCTGCTGTTAGACGGAGGCAGCCTGGGCAGGCTCGCCGGGCCGTAGACACGAAGGACAGGGACCAGCCGCATATCGGCAGTGGGCGGACCTGCACCCCGCACAGGGCCTTGCGCTCATCCAGCCCCAGCACCGCGTGCAGAACCATCGCGCCATCAACAGCTGAGATACCCATGGTGTACAAGCTGCCCGCCTGACGAGAGGTCTGCGCAGCAGGCTCAATGAGCAGATCGTCCAGATGCACCGGCCAACGCCGCGCGCCAGCGGGCAGCTGGTGTGCCTCACCGTCGAGTTCGAGCAGGGCGACGGAGCCGTATCGCATCAGAGCCCTGATGAGACCACACCGGCTGAGCAGCCACCTTGAGTAGGAACGAGTTCGCGCCGGACTGTGCAGCAGATCGACGACCTTCGCTCTACTTCCGACCACCGACCGAGGCTCGTTCATCGCGGGAACGCACCCGCCGTACCGTTGGCGGCGGCAAGATCCGTGATCACCTCCGACAGCGAGTCCGACCGCCGAAGGATCGCGTAACGGAAGGCGATGCGGCGGGCAGCTCGCTCAGGCTCCAGGGCCGGGTGCCAGGCGTAGACGACGCTCTTCCTCTCTGCGTCCCAGCCCGCGCGCCACCAGTACCGGTTGGAGTCACACCACACCACCAACCCGACCCAGACCGAAACCAGTGCGAGCCCATACCCGTCATGGACATCAGCGGCGATGCCGTGATCCTTTAGGGCCATCCGGAGGTTTTCGGCGGCCAAGGCGGGAAGAGAAGTCGCCTGCTCATACTCGGCGGGAACGCTCATGGGTAGTGCCTCCTGACGCCGGGGGATCGGGTCAGCAGGAACCATAGGCAGGGCCGATCAGGACAGCCCGCAGCGCCGTGAAGGTCAAAAACCCGCAGAGAAGTGCGGGTCAGACGATGCCGGCGCGGTGTGCCAGCGGCCGGAGCTCAGGCGTGCTCGCCTGGTGCTCACGCTTGAGAAGCTGGGTCAGCAGTTCGCGAGGACGCCCGCCGTACCGCACAAGCTCGGGCGAGAGCCGTTCCGCTTGAAGGAGCATGTTCACCGATGCGGCGTCCTTACGCTGGACCGCGTACGCCCGCGCAAGGTCCAGATGCACCTGAGCCCGTCGCCCGACGAGGCCGGTTGCCAGCGCCGACAGGTTCAGGGACTCACCCGTGCTGATCGCTCGCCGTACGTCACCGAATTCGATGGCTGCCGACACCTCATGGATGGCCACGTTCGTCATACCGAAGGCCGTCCAGAAGTCGTTGCGATCCTCGCCGATCGTCTCGGCTGCCTGCCTTGCCTGAGCGAGGAAGCCCAGGACAGCGGCCCGGTCGTAGGCTGCCGCAGCGGCCGTTACGGCGATCAGGTAGAGCGCGCCGAGCACGGGCAGGGATCGTGGACTCCGGCGCAATGAGTCAGCCGCCTCAAGGACCATTCGCAGCGCCCGCTCTGTCTCCCGCAGCCTGATCAGGACGTACCCGAGCCGGTATGCGCTCACGGCCACCAGCAGCGGCCGGTCGGCCTCCTCCGCGGCGGCGAGAGAGCGATCCGCCGCCACCCACGCCAGCTCAGGCTCGCCCACCCGCCGAAGCGTGGTCGTGGTGCAGTGGTACGTAAGTGACCGGAGCGTCTGATAAGCCCGTCGCGCGCCTGCGGGCGCGTGACGGCTGCCCAGCTCCGTCGCCACGATCAGGCGCGGCAACCTTCGACCGACCTCGTCATAGCGCGTCGCCTGATATAGCCCGTTCACCCTGCGGATCTCATGCTGGAGCCAGACGAGGGACTCCACCGATCCTTCAGCGAGGCGGGAGTCGATGGACGCGGACAAACCGTCGTAGCCCATCATGGCCCGCCGAATGCCGGGGGCGGCCTGGTAGCGCATCATGGCGGTGCTCTTCTTCGCGGTGAGTTCGTCGACGGGCAGGCCCAGGATCTCGGCGAGAGCGTTGATCACGGTGTGGTTGTCTACCGAGCGTTCCCCTCGTTCCACCTGGCTAAGCCAGCTCTCAGAGCGGCCGACCAGGCCGGACAGGACGGCTTGAGACAGACCCCGCCGACGGCGGGCGCGGGCGATACGTTCGCCGATCTCCTGCCGGACGCCCATGAACATCACTCCCGCGCTTGTCTCTCCCCGACCACGGTGTGCAGCTCCTGCATGATGCGTTCCCAGGATGGCATGCGGGACTCCGGCGGAGCGTCGGGATCGAACAGGATCCGCACGCCCATCTCTTCAAGGCAGGCGAGGTTGCGGACAAAGGCCACGTGCCGGGCGAGCGCCGCCTTGAGCAGCGGTACGGCCAGGATCGGCACGCCGAAGCCCATTACTTCGCAGAGCAGACCGACCGCGAACGTGTCGGCGATCCCAGCCGCCCACTTGTTAATCGTGTTGAAGGTGGCCGGAGCGACGATCACGGCGTCTGCGGGAGGCAGGCCCTTCGGCTCCTCCGGCATCCTGTACGTGCTGCGCACCCGATCACCGGTCAGCCGCTCCAATTCCGGAACGTTGAGGAAACGCTCACCCATCGGTGTCGTTACGACATGCACCTGCCAGCCGGCCGCCTGGGCCCGCGGAACCAGGTGATGCAGATCGGCTGCCGCAGGTGCTGCGCACGCCATGAGGTAGAGAACACCGCGCGTACCGGCCACAGGTCCCATACGGCGTGATCCTAATCCGCGCGTTGCCTGGCGATCTGCCGGGCGGCGGCAATTCCTTGTCGGGCGACTCAGGCTCGGAACCCCTTCGAACCACTAACGCGATGTGACGCCGTATTCGGCCGCGAACGCGGCCAGGCTGGCGACGGCGTCGCGGCTGCGCTTCCACGGGCGGACGATCAACCGGTCCACCCCCAGCTCCGCCCAGTCCGCCACCTCCTCCGGCGACGCCAGCGAGTACGCGTGCGCCGTCACCGAGCAACGCCGCTCCTCCCGCAGCGCCGCCAACTGGGACAGCTGCGGCCTGATCGACTCCAGGGTGTGCGGCATGCTGATCCAGCCGTCACACAGCGTCGCCGCCCGGCGCAGGGCGGCCGGCGACTCGCCGCCGCACAGGATCGGCAGCCGGTGCTGTACGGGCTTGGGCTCGAACGCCACCTCTGGGAAGGAGTAGAACCGCCCCGAATGCGTGACCACCGGCTCACTCCACAGCCGCCTGGCCACCTCGATCGCCTCGTCCAGCCGGGCCCCGCGCGAAGCGAAGGGGATGCCGGCCGCGTCCCATTCCCCCTGGTACCAACCCGCCCCTACTCCGCATATCGCCCGGCCTGACGACACCACGTCGAGCGTGGCGAAGGCGCGGGCCGAGACGAACGGATGGCGCAGCGCGAAGAGGTGTACGGCCGTGCCGAGCCTGATCCGGGAGGTCAGCGCGGCCAGCCAGCACAGGTACGCGGGCGCGTCGAACAGCGGCGTGCCCGGCTTGATGCCCGGCTCCGAGGTGCCCGGGTAGAGGGCCAGCGACAGGTCGGTGCTGAAGACGAGGTGCTCGGGCAGCCACACGGACTCGAAGCCCAGCTCGTCAGCGGCCACCGCCACGTCCTTCCACGCGGCCGGGTGGATGAGGCCGAGCGGGACGCCGTACCTCACGGGTACCGCCTCAGATCGCCGCCGATCAACGACTCTCGCACACGGGCCCGGTGTACGGCGGAGCCACCGTAGGCGGCCGACAGCGACCACGCCCGCGCCAGCCAGAACCGCAGGTCCAGCTCGTCGGTGTAGCCGATCGCGCCGTGCACCTGGAGCGCCACCCGGGCCGCCAGCGCGGCCGCCTCGCCCGCCGCGGCCTTGGCGGCGCTGACGTCCCGGTCCACGCTCGTCACCGGATGATCAGGCTCGCGTCCCGGCCGCGCCGCCGACGGAGCGTCCGCCTGCCGGTCCGCCGAGAGCACCGGCTCGTCCACTGACAGCGCCGCGCGGTGGACGAGGGGGGCGGCGAAGTCCAGGGCGATGGCCACGTCGGCCAGCTGGTGCTTGACCGCCTGGAACGACCCGATGGCCGCCCCGAACTGGGTCCTGACCTGGGCATGCGCCACGGCGGTCGCCAGCAGCTGCCTGCCCACCCCGATGAGCTGCGCCGCCGTCGCCACGGTCGCCCGGCGCAGGGCGGGGACGTACGAGCGGTCCAGCGGTACGGAGTCGTCGAAGGAGACATCGAACAGCTTCCGGCACGGGTCGGCACCAGGCCGGGCCGCCAGCCGTACGGACTCCTTGGTGACCAGGTGCAGGCCGTCGGCGCGCGCGACCACGAGCAGGTCGGCCAGGTCGGCGTCAGGAGCGTACGTCTGGCCGGGCAGCAGCACGCTCACGCAGACCGACCCGGAGGCGAGCTTGGGAATGTCGTCCAGCAGGTACGGCGCCGCCACGGCGGTCTCCACGATCGGTCCGGGCAGGCAGGCCCGACCGGTCTCCTCCAGCGCGGGGAGCGCGTCCACCAGCATGAGCCCGAGCCCGTCGGCGTCCGGGGGCAGGAGCAGTCCGAAGAACCCGATTTCGGCCAGCTGCTCCCAGGCCGGGCGGCGTTCGGAGCGCAGTGCGGCGGGCGGGCAGTGGGCGCGCAGCACATCCCGTACGGTCGCCGCCAGGGCCAGTTGCTCATCGGTGAAGGCGAAGTTCATGGAGCCGCCGTTCGTCGAGCCAGAGTTCGTGGAACTGGAGTTCTCATCGAGGCAGCCCCAGGACTCGTTCGGCGATGATGTTGCGCTGGATCTCGTTCGTGCCCGCATAGATGGGCCCCGCCAGCGCGAACAGGAACCCGTCGAGCCACGGCGTCTCCCCCGCCCGCTCGCCGAGCAGCTCCATGGCCAGGGTGTGCATCCGCAGGTCCAGCTCGGACCAGAAGACCTTGCCCATGCTGGACGCGGACCCGATCTCGGCACCCGACATGAGCCTGCGGGCGGTGGCGAAGGTGTGCAGGCGGTACGCCTCGGCATCGGTCCAGCAGCGGACCGCCCGGTCGGCGAGTTCGGGACCCGCGTCGCGGGCCAGGTGGACGAGCCGGTCGGCGGTGGCCAGGAAGCGGCCGGGGCTGCGCAAGGCCAGACCGCGTTCGGACGAGGTCGTAGCCATCGCGATCCGCCACCCCTCCCCTGGCGCGCCGAGCACCATCGAGTCAGGCACGAAGACCCCGTCGAAGAACAGCTCGGCGAACCCCGGCAGCCCGTCGAGCTGCGCGATCGGCCGGACCGTCACTTCGCCGAGGTCGAGGTCAAGCGGGAACATGAAGTACGTCAGCCCCCGGTGCCGACCCTCCTCCGAGGTACGGAAGAGGCCGAACCCATGTGAGGCGTAAGAGGCGCGGGAGCTCCACGTCTTCTGCCCGTACAGCCGCCAACCGCCCTCCACCCGAGTCGCGCGGGACTTCAGCGCGGCCAGGTCGCTCCCCGCCTCCGGCTCGGACCATGCCTGTGCCCAGACCTCGTCGGCGCGGGCCATCCCGGGGAGCCAGCGCCGTCGCTGTTCCTCCGTGCCGTACGCCATCAGGGTCGGGGCCAGCAGGAAGATCCCGTTCTGGGTGACCCGGCCGGGGGCGCCCACGGCCCAGTACTCCTCCTCGAAGATCAGCCACTCGATCAGTGAGGCGTTCCGCCCGCCGTACTCCTCCGGCCAGGAGACGGCGGACAGCCGGGCGGAGGCGAGCAGCGCCTCCCACGCGCGATGCGCCTCGAAACCCTCGGGAGTGTCCATCGACGGCAGCCCACCGGGTACGTGCCGGGCCAGCCAGTCGCGAACCTCGGCACGGAAATCCTGCTCGGCCGCGGAGAAGTCGAGATCCACAAAGACCAACCTAGCGCACGCTTGGTCGCGTCGCCAGATGGCGGTAATCGGACATACCCTGAAGCGGTGCAAGGACTGCTGCTCCGCCTGTCGACACTGGACACCGACGCGGAGAGCGCCGTGCGCGTCATCGCCTATTTCGACTCGCTGGTGCGCGACCACGTGAGCGTCCCGGTGCTGCTCTCGGCGACCGCCCACCTGACCCAGTGCCCAGTGGGGCTGCTCGACGCGGCCACCGGCAGGGCCACCCGCAGGCACCCCGGCGGTCAGGTCGACCACATCGACCACCCCGACCAGCCGGGCACGGTCAGGGAACTAGCCGCAGGACTTGCCTCGCTCAGGGAACTGACTGCGGGCCTCGGCGCGGTCTGGATGGAGCGCGAGGGCACCCCGCACGGGCTGGACGAGATCGTCCTCGAACGGTTCGCGGCCGCGGCGGAGGTCACGCTGGAGCGCGCCGCCGCGCTGGCCCGGGAGGGCAGGGACCCGGCGCTGGTGGAGCTGGCGCTGTCGGCGGAGACCGGTGAGGCGGAGCGGGCGCGGGCGCTGCGGCTGCTGGGGTTCGATCCCGCGACGCCGTTGCAGGCGCTGGCCATCGCGGTCCCCGCGGACGAGGGCTTCGCCCTGGTGCCCGGAATGCGCACGATGGGGCACCACGTACGCGCGGCTCGGATCGGCGACACGGAGGCGGTGCTGGTGGCCGCCGCGCTGCCACGCCTGCCCGACTCGGCGCGGGTCGGCATCGGCCCCGAGCTGCCCGGTTCGCGGGTGGCCGAGTCGTGGGCGGGCGCGCGTACGGCGCTGCGCTTCACCGGCCCACAGGACCGCGTGGTGCGCTGGACCGAGCTGGGCGCGCTGGCCCTCTACGCCGACGTGCCGGACGCGGCGATCGCCGAGCTGGCCGACGTGCGGTCGATGGAGCGGCTCGGCGGCGAGGGCCGCACGGCCGTGCGGGCGCTCTGTGCCGAGGGCTCGGTACGCCGGGCCGCCACTGTCCTGCACCTGCACCACAGCTCGATGGCCGTACGGATCGCACGAGCGGAATCGGCCCTGGGCTTCTCCCTCGCCGACTCCGCCGGACGGCTCCGCGCCCACCTGGCTTTGGCCCTTGTACGGCTGCGCGCCAATGGCGAAACTGGATGATCTTCAGAAGTGGGACCCAGTGACCAAGAACCAGAACGGCCGGCCAGGACACTGGATCCCGCCCGGCAAGCCCACCGACATCCCGCCGGGCGTACAGCCGGAGTCCGAAGGCAAACTCCTCTGCCTGGAATGCGGCCTGTGGTTCAAGCAGCTCGGCCAGCACGTCGTGGCAAAACACGACATGTCTGCCGATGACTACCGGCGCGACCACGAACTGCCCCGAGGCTTCGGCCTGCACTCCACCCCGGTCAAGGCGGTCCGCAGGCAGGCGCAGCGCGCCAAATGGGACACCGACCTGGAGTTCCGGGCCCGGCTGCGCCCCAAACGCTCCCGGGAAGAGCTGGCCGAGCTGTCGAAGGCGGCCGGGCGCGACTCTCTGACCCGCGCGGGCGTACGGGCCGCGCGCCGCACCGGCGGAACCGTGGTCAAATACGGCCATCTGGGGACCGCGGCCCGCAAGGCCAAGCTCGCGGCCGAGGTCGCCGAGCGGTGCCGGGCGGCGGGGTACGTCAGCATCGAGCAGCTCTTCACCCGCCACCCGGAGCTGACCAACCAGGAGATCGCCTCCATGCTGGGCATCTCGAAGGGCCGGGTCTACAAGCTGCGACGGCGGCTGGGATTCGAGGCGCCCGGCCGCTGGGCCAAGGACTATGTCGTGAAAAACCCGGCGCTGCTCCCGGCGATCCCGGCCGACGAGCTCGCGGCCGTACCGAACGGCACGCAGCCCACCCGCAACGGTCACCTGCTGTGCCTGGAGTGCGGGCGCTGGTTCAAGACCCTGGTCCAGCACGTGTCGGTGATGCACGGCGTCAAGATGGCCGACTACCTGACCCGGCACGACATCGACCCGCATGAGACACGGGCCCGTGAGCTCGGCTACGCCTCGCTGGCCGACCTGCTCACCGCCACCGCCGACTGGAACGGCACCGACCTGGCCGCACTGCTGGGCGTCACCCAGCGCAAGACCCGTGAGCTACGCCACCGGCACGGCTTCACCCCGCCGAAAGGGGCGCGGCCGGTCGGCTTCGTGCCCAGGACGCCGCGCCCCCATCCCCCGCTGTCGGCGGCCGAGCTGGCGGCGGTCCCGTACGGCCGACAGCCCGAACGCGACGGCCAGCTCGTGTGCCTGGAGTGCGGCACATGGACCCGCGGCCTGGCCGCGCACGCGGTCGCCAAGCACCAGATCGGCGCGGCGGGCTACCGTGCCCGCCATGGCCTGCCCTCCGACCTGAAACTCCACCGACGCCCGACCTCGACTCCGTAGCCGCCCAGCGCTCAGCCGTTCTAGGAACCGTCCGAACGGAACGCCGCTCCGCGCTCAGCCGTACTATGAACCGTCCGAACGGAACGCCGCCCAGCGCTCAGCCGCCCTGCGAGCCGTCCTGCCGGTACGCCCGCTGGAGCGCCGCCAGCCGAGCCGCCCGCGCCCGCCTGCTCAGCTCCGTGTCCGGAATCAGCCCGTCAGACCCATGGAAGGCCCCCGGGTAGAGGTGGAACTCCGTTGACACCCCGGCCTGCACCAGCCGCTGCACATAGTCGATGCACTCATCCCTGAACACCTCCAGCTCGCCCACGTCCACGAACGTCGGCGGCAGCCCGGACAGGTCCGTGGCCCGCGCCGGAGCGGCATAGGGAGAGACGTCCTCGGTCCCGGCCTTGTCACCGAGCAGGGCCTTCCACCCGAACAGGTTCGCGGCCCGGTTCCAGACCACCGCCTCGGCGAACTCGTGGCTGGACGGCGTGATGTTGCGGTCGTCGAGCATCGGGCAGACCAGCAGCTGGAACGAGATGTCGGGGCCGCCCCGGTCACGGGCCAGCAGCACGGTGGCCCCCGCGAGCCCGCCACCCGCGCTCGCCCCGCCCACGGCCAGCCGGGCCGGGTCGATGCCGAGGTCGCCGGTGTTCTTGGCGGTCCACACCAGTCCGGCATAGCAGTCCTCGACCGGCGCCGGATGCGGGTTGTCGGGCGCGAGCCGGTAGTCCACGGAGACGATCACGACGCCGAGCTGCTCGGCGAACCCGATCATCATGAGGTCGTCCATGTCCGGCGTGCCGACGATCATGCCGCCGCCGTGGATCCAGTACAGGCCAGGCCGGCCGGTGTCCGTCCCCGGCTTCCGGTAGATCCGCAGCCGTATGTCGGGCGCGCCTTCGGGCCCCGGCACGTACCGGTCCTCGATGACGACCTCGGTGTCCGGCCTGGGGGCGGCCGCGAGCATGGCGTTGATCTGCGCCCGGTGCCCGCTGAGATCGAGGGCCGGGTCGCTGAGATCCGTCGACGGCATGACCAACTGGTCGAGTGCCGCCCTCAGCTCCGGGTCGAGATTGGGATGAACCGCCATGTCGCTTCCCTCCACGAGACCTCACCGTACGTCTCGATGATGGAAGGGCGGCGGCAGGGGGACAACCGCCAAGCGGCGGCGTTTCCCCCTGCTCTGCCCGCCAACCGGTCGGCTCAGCTCCGGGGATTCGTCATCGACGACCGAGCCGGGTTCCTGCGGGACGTCTCGGGGCGGGTCGTCGTCGGGTGTGCTTACTCGACATTCCCGAATGACCGCTCCGCTCGGGCGTACAGCTCCAAGGCGCTCATCAGGTCCGGCTTGCGGAAATCCGGCCACCTCTTCAGGACGTATCTCTCCTGCCATCGCGGCTCTCGCCAGGCCGGCCGCGGCATCGACCAATTCCTTGCGGCCGCCATAATTGAGCCCGAACTGCAGCGTGACGTGGCCGTTCGCGGAGGTGGTCTTCTCGATCGCCTCCACTGTCCGACGCAGGTCAGCGGGAACCTCCAGCCTGCTCCCGGTGCGCCGGAATCGCACACCAAGCTCGTTGAAGTCGTGCAGTGACAACGCAAGCACTCGGCTGAACAGTTCTATGAGTTTGCGGACCTCCGGCTCGGGACGTCCCCAGTTCTCGGACGAGAACACATGAATCGAGAGATAAGGTATGTTCAGCTCGACGCAGGCGGAAAGGCCTGACGCGAAGGCTTCCCGGCTGGCATCGTGTCCCGCGGATCTGGGCAGTCCGCGACTCGTCGCCCATCTGCCGTTACCGTCGGCCGATATGGCGATATGCCGGACGGGCGAACTACGGGCACCATTGCTGTACCTTTCTCATCGCATTGAGGACGCCGCGGTTTCCGAACGCGACGCGATCACGTGGAAATACTGGACCTCCCCCGCTCGGTACGCACTTAGCATGGCGGAATGAAAGTGCGCCGTTTCCCGCTGACGAATCTCGGTACGGTCCTTCTCGGCAAGGGATGAATAGGCGAGACTGAGCCGCCAGTAGGGGAGCTGACTCTCGGATGCGTCGACGACCAATCTGATCCGATAGCCCGCCTGTTCGATCGCTGACCGGCAGGTTTGCAATTCCCCGATCGCGCTCACCCAATAGGTGTTGTAATAGCGCGCGATCGAGCTGCTACGCTGGGAGGCCCTGCCGAGTTCCTCTCGGAGGTGGTGATCCCGCTGCTCGCGCCATTGGTGCGGGAGGGTCTGCGGCTGCGGACGACGTTCGGGCTGTCCGACGAGCTGCTCACCGACCTGACCGTAGGACGGCTTGATCTGGTGGTGTCCACGATTAGGCCGAGGGCGCGGGGCATCCAGGCGGAGGCCGCCTACGACGAAGAGTTCCTGCTGGTGGCCGACCCCTGCCTGGCGGCGGACCGAAACCTGACCACCAAGAGCGTGGCCGCCGAGAGCGCCATTGCCGGGCGCCTGGCCGACGTGCCGCTGATCGCCTACGCCGAGGACCTGCCCATCGTGCGCCGCTACTGGCGGACGGTCTTCGGCAAGCGGCCGTCGATGGCCGCGCAGGTGGTGATCCCCGACCTGCGGGGCGTGCTGAACGCGGTACGGGCCGGAATGGGCGTCTCCGTCCTGCCCGCGTACCTGTGCCGGGCCGATCTGGCGGCGGGCCGGTTGGTCACGCTCGCGGAGCCGGAGCTGGCGCCGATCAACACCGGATATCTCGCGGTCCGCTCGGGCGGGCTGGCCAGGGCCGCCGTCGCCAGGGTGCACGCGCATCTGCTGGCGGCACTCAAATCAGCCCCCGCTTACTGACACGGGGCCTCATAGCCAGCGATAGTTGAAAGGCGTACGGTCAACGTATGGCTGAAAACCCTGAAACGGTGCATTGGCGGGGTGTGCACCACCTCGCCCTGGTCACTGCGGACATGGACGCCACTGTGCGCTTCTGGCACGGCGTGCTCGACGCCCGCCTCGTCACCACGCTGGCGATCCCCGCGTTCAAGCACTACTTCTTCGAGGTGGCGCCGGGTAACACCGTCGCCTTCTTCGAATACACCGGGCAGGAGCTCGACAGCTTCGCCAAGCCCGCCGGCGTCCCCTACGCCAAGGCCGCCCAGTTCGACCACCTGTCGCTGCACCTGCCCGACGAGGACGCCCTGGTCAGGCTGCGCGACCGGCTCAAGGCGCACGCCTGCGAGGTCACCGACGTGATCGACCACGGCTTCCTTCGGTCGATCTACTTCAGCGACCCCAACGGCATCGCGCTGGAAGCCTCCTGGTGGACGATCGACCCCACCGGCCGGCCGGTCGACTACGCGGACGAGCGCCTGTTCGCCGACCCTGACCCGGTGCCGGCCGTACGGGAGCTGCGCGAGAACGGGCGGCTGGACCACACGGTCAGCACGCGGCTGGTGGACGGGATCATCGAGGACCTCCGCCGGGAGGGAATCACGCTGGAGCCTTGACCACAGGGCGCGGCGCCGTGGTCAAGGCGGCCCGCTACGAGGACCCTTCAGATCCGAAAAAACAAGTTCAGGTAGCGGTCGGCGATGGACAGGTCCCCCCTGGCGGTTCCGGCGTTGCTCCTGCCGAACGTCGTGAGCACCATGCTCCCGGCGTCGAACTCGATGAGCGTGGGCAGGTCGCCCAGATCACCGGGGGTGTAGCTCATGCCCTGCGGCCCGACCTCCACCCGGAAGTCGCCCCCGTTGACGCCGCCCACGCGTACACCGAGCCGGAACGGCGTCAGGTCCGCGTCCGCCTTGACCGTCGACTGCCAGAGCACGAACATGAACGGCACCAGCAGGTCCGCGGCCTCCCCCGACAGTCCGTGCGCCCGGCCGGTGCCCTGGCGGATGTCCCAGGAGTGCACCGCGTAGTCCATGAGCTGGCCCGCCGCGTAGAAGTAGGCGGGCAGCGGCCCCATGTAGAAGTGCGGGACGGTCAGCCCGGCCCAGTCGTCCGGGCCGAGGTCGCGCAGGATCGCCATCATCTGCTCGAAGTCCGTCTTGAGCCGGTCGAGCAGCTCCTTCTGCGGGACCCCGCGCAGCGCCATGGCCTGCTCGTTGACCCGCTCGCCCATGCCGGGCAGCCCGAAGGCCGCGTCCGGGTTCCCGCCCGAGCGTACGAGGTCGAACGCGGCGAGGTAGCCCTCGGTCGTGTCGACGATGTGCGCGACCACGTCGCGCGTCGTCCAGCCGACGCACGCCGTCGGCGCCTCCCATGCCTCCTCCGGCTCGGCGAGCGCGAACAGCCGCTCGGCCTCGTCGCCGACGACCCGCAGGATGGTGTCCTTGCCTTCGTACGAGGTGGCGTCCCATTGGTTCATGCCGGTCACCTTTCTTCCTAGGCGAACGACAGACCTGCACGGTTTAACTGTCAATATTCCCGGCGGACAGAATCCCTTCAGCCGAGGTAGGCGGCCCGCACCACGGGGTCGTCGCGGACCTGCGCCGGGGTGCCGGTGGCGATGACCCGGCCGAGGTCCAGGACGACGAGCCGGTCACAGGTGTCCATGACGAAGCCCATGTCGTGCTCGACCAGCAGCACCGTGGTGTCCAGCGCGGCGACGACCGCGCGCAGCCGTACCGTCTGGTCCGCGTCCAGGCCCGAGGTGGGCTCGTCGAGCAGCAGCAGGCGCGGCCGGTCGGCGATGGCGCGGGCCAGCTCGACCAGCCTGCGCTGGCCGACGGGCAGCGCGGCGGCGTAGGCGTCGCGCAGCGCGGCCAGCCCGCACAGCTCCAGCACCTCGGCCACGCGCGCCCGCCGCTCGCGTTCGAGCCGCCGCCGCGCGGGCAGGCCGGTCAGGTCGGCCATCAGGCCGCCCCCGCCGCCGTGCCAGTCGAGCGCCGCCAGCACGTTGTCGGCCACGGTGAGCCGCCCGAAGACCTGCGTCCGCTGGAAGGTACGGCGAACGCCCGCGCGAGCCCGCCTGACCGGCGCCACCGCGGTCATGTCCGCGCCCGCCACGCGCACCCGGCCACCGCTCGGCCGGCGCAGCCCCGACACCACGTCGAACAGCGTCGTCTTGCCCGCCCCGTTCGGCCCGATCACCCCGCAGACCTGTCCCTCGGGCACCTCGAACGACACCGCGTCCAGCGCCGTGACCCCGCCGAACGCCACGGACAAGTCCCGCACGGCCAGCATCACGTCGGTGCGCTCGGCTTCCCGCGCGACGGACATCACGGCACCTCCAGGTAGTCGGTGCGCTCGGCGTCCCGTACGACGGACATCACGTCACCCCCAGGTAGGCGGCGGTCAGGCGGTCGCCGTCCACCTCGGCGCGCGGTCCGGCCCACACGACGTGGCCGAGCCGCATGAAGGCGACCCGGTCGGCGATCGCCAGCGCCTCGGTGGCCTTCTCCTCGACCAGCAGCAGCGCCACCCCGCGCTCACGCAGCTCGGCGAACACCTCGAACACCTGCCGTACGATCAGCGGCGCCAGGCCCAGCGACGGCTCGTCGGCGATCAGCACCCTGGGCGGCCGGGCCAGCGCGGGGGCGAGCGTGAGCAACTGCTGCTCGCCGCCGGACAGCGCGCCGGCGAGCACCGTACGACGGGCCGCGAGCTGGGGCATCCGCTCGTAGACGGCGTCGGGCTCGGCCAGCCAGGTACGCAGGTTCTCCTCCACGGTGAGACCGGGGAACACCCCCCGCCCCTCGGGAGCCAGCAGCACGCCCGCCCGGGCCCGGCGGTGGGCCGGCCAGGCGGTGACGTCGACGCCGTCGAGCAGCACCCGTCCGGCGGACACCGGCCGATCGCCGGCCGCGACGGCGCAGGTGGTCGACTTGCCCGCGCCGTTGGCGCCCAGCAGCGCCACCACCTCGCCGGGCCGTACGTCGAGATCCACGCCCCGCAGGATCGTGCAGTCGGCGTACCCCGCCACCACCCCGTCGAGCCGGAACAACGCCTCCGGGACGGGCGCACCGGACGCGCTCGGGACGAGGGGCACGCTCGGGGTGGCGGGCACGCTCGGGGCGACGGGCGTGGCGGAGGTGGCGGGCACGCTCGGGGTGATGGGCACGGCGGAGGTGGCCCGTACCGGGGTGGCGGCGGCCACGGGTTGTGTCGGGACGGCGGACCGAGCCCGTCCCTGACGCCTCCGGTGGCGAGACTCGGCGAGCTGGGCCAGCACCCCGTCCGGATGCTTGGCCAGGATCATCCCTCCGGCCCCGAACAGAATGGCCCCCACCTGCGCCGACACCCCCCACGTGGCCAGCAGCTCAGGCACCGCCACGGCCACCAGCCCGCCCAGCACGGCCCCGCCGATCCGCCGTACCCCCTGCAGCACCACCACGGCCAGCCAGACGAACCCGGAGAAGGCCGGCAGGTCGGTGGCGGTGATGGACCCTTTGGACACGGCGAACAGCACGCCGCCCAGCCCGGCGATGGCCGAGGCCAGCGCGAACAGCACGATCTTGGCCCGCGGCCCCGACAGCCCCGAGGTGGTCGCCGCGGCCGGAGCCGAGCGGACCGCCAGGATCGCCCGCCCGGACGCCGATCGTTCGAGGTTGCGCACCAGCAGCCCGACCAGGCCGATCAGCGCGAGCAGCAGCACCACCCGCACCCGTGGATCGGAGGTGTCGGCGAATCCGAAGCCGAGCGCCGGCAGTGCCCAGCCGATCGTCCCGTTGCTGAAGGCGTCCACCTGGAACAGCACCTGGTCGGCCAGCAGGGCCAGCGCCAGCGTGGCCAGGGTGAGCACCCGCCCGTCGAGCCGGAGCGCGGGCAGTGCCACCAGCATGCCCACCGCGCCGGCCGCCAGCACCCCGACCACGATCGCCGCGAACAGCGGCCACCCGGCCGAGAACGCCCACCCGCAGGTCAGCGCCGCCATGGAGGCGAAGGCGGCCTGGGCCAGGTTCACCATGCCGCCGATCCCGGTCACCACCACGAACGAGCAGAAGATCAGCGCCAGCACGAGGCCCTGGGCGGCCAGGCCCACGTAGTACTCGGAACCGGCGAAGGTGAAGCCGAGCAGCGCCACCAGCCCGGCCACCCACGGCAGCCGCCGTCGCCACAGCGGCACGCCCGCCAGGTGGTCGGGCGGCGGCGCGTCCTCGGCCGCGCTCCCGGCCACCCGTTCGCGCGACCGGTTCAGCAGCACCAGCCCGGCGAACAGCAGGATGACCGGCACCGCCGTCCGCAGCCCGGTGATCTCCTGGAGGAAGTCGGTGTATCCGGCGACCAGGTTCTGCACCACGCCGAGCGCCAGCCCGGCGGCGAACGTCCACGGGATCGACCGCAGCCGCCCGAACACCGCGGCCGTCGCCGAGGCGAACAACAGCACGGTGTAGGCGGTGGCGTCCAGCCCGAGCACCGGTACGGCCAGCACCCCGGCGAGTCCCGCCAGCCCCGACCCGAGCATCCAGGCCAGGGCCGAGGTGGCGTCCACGTCGATGCCGCGCAGCGTGGCCAGCCGCCGCCGATCGACGGAGGCCCGCATGCGCAGCCCGTACGGCGTGTGCCGCATGAACGCCCACAGCCCGAGCGCGGCCACCGCCGAGAAGCAGAACGTGATGAGCTGGTCGGTGTCGAGCCGCGCGCCGAGCACCTCGAAGCCGAGCGCCGGATGCGGCCCGAGCCCGCGCGGCAGCGTCGTGCCATCGACGCTCGGCAGCCCGAGCAGGTCCACGACGAACAGGCCGAGCGCGGGCAGCGCGATCGTCAGGCCGATCGTGCCGACGATCTGCGCGGTCTCCCCCGCCTGGGCGAGCCCTCTGAACATGGCCAGGTGCAGCAGGTAGCCCAGCGCGGGCGCGAACACCCCGGCGGCCAGCAGCCCAGCCGCCCAGGCGGGCAGCCCGGCGGCCAGGTTGAGCTGGTAGAACAGCAGGGCGGTCAGGAACCCGACGGCGCCGTGGGCGAAGTTGAACACCCCGGTCGCCGCGTACGACAGCGTCAGGCCGGACCCCATGACGGCGAAGATCGCCCCGGTGACCAGGCCGCTGAGCAGGTAGCCAAGGATCATTTGAGCGGCACGTTGTCGAAGCACTTCATGCTCTTGGCCACCTGGAAGGCACCGCCCTCCAGCTTGACCAGGGCGCCACAGCCGTTCGGCTCACTGTGGTCCTTGGGGTACTGGACCCGGCCGAAGCCGGCGTTCTCGTAGGTGTACGAGCCGTTGCCGACGGCTAAGAACTTCTCCCTGGTCAGGTCCTTGCCGGTCTTCTTCAGCATGTCGAGGAAGATGTCGGCCGCCCAGTAGCCGATGGCCATGTGCTGGGTCAGCGTGGCGCCAGGCGACACCTTCTCCACGTCGGCCTTGAACGCGGCGATCTCCGGCGCGCTCGACTCGAACGGCTCGAACATCGGCGCGGCCACCACGCCCTCCAGCGCCTGCGCGCTGGCCGGGTCCTTCAGGATGGCCGGGTCATAGCTGGTGGCGTCGGTCAGCACGCCCTTGTAGCCGGCCCGTTTCAGCGCCGAGTAGAGGCCCACGTTGAACTTGGTGCCCGCGATGATCGACACCAGGACGTCGGGCGCCCTGCCGCCGTTGGACGTCATGATCTTGTTGACGTACGGCAGCCAGTCGGGCGGCGGCGCTGCGGCGGGCAGGCCGGAGTTGAGTCCGACCAGCTTGAACCCCGCCGCCTGGAACGACTGTGAGATCGTGGTGCCGCCGTACTTGCTGCCGCTGGAGTCGGTGGTCTGCACGTACACGGTCTTGCCGCTCGCGCCGCCGAGCAGGTCGGCCATCTGGCTGCCCCACCAGGTCTGCGAGCCCGCGCCCTTCTTGGGCGCCAGGCAGCCGCTGTAGCCGAACCCGGTCTTCGTGCCGCACCACTGCGGCCCGGTCGCCCAGCCGAACCACGGCACACCCTGCTGCTCCAGGAAGGCGGCCCCGCCGAAGTTGGGCGCGTGCACCGGCACCAGCGCGAACACCTGGTCCTTCTGTACGAGCTTCTTGGCCGCGGCGTCGCCCTTGGCCGCGTCCTGCCCGTCGTCCTCCGCGCCGACGAACTCGATCTTCCGCCCGTTGACGCCGCCTTCGGCGTTGGCCCGCTCGAACCTGGCCTTCGCCCCGATCTCGGCGTCCTTTGTGGAGTAGCCGCTGGCGCTGGTCTTCGTGAGCACCCCGCCGACCTTCACGCTCGTGTCGGTCACGCCCGCCGTGCCACCGCCGGCGCTCTTCTGCTGGGCCGCGCACCCTGCCAGCAGGGCTACCGCCAGCATCACCGCCGCGGCCCGCCGTTGATGTCGTCGCATCATCGTTCTCACCTTTGTACGGCAAGGCGCGCAGCCGCTTTGGCCTAGCGCTCGCTTGGTTTTTGGTCAGCGTAAATTTGCCCGCGAGGGGTGTCAACGGTGCCGAGCAATCGCTTGCTCACGATCGACCGCCCGGCTAGCGTGAGCCCCATGCTGATGCGCGCGGCCGTACTGACCGATTTCCACCAGCCCATGGAGATCCGCGAGGTGGAGATCGCCGACCCCGGCCCCGGCGAGGTACGCGTACAGATCAAGGCGTCCGGCGTCTGCGGCTCCGACCTCAAGGCCATCGACGGCAAGAGCCCGGTCGTCCACAAGCTGCCGTTCGTCCTCGGCCACGAGAGCGCGGGCGTCGTCGAGAGCGTCGGCACCGGCGTGACCGCCGTCAAGCCGGGCGACCACGTGATCATCTCCATGAGCGGACCCTGCGGCAAGTGCCGCAACTGCGGCGCCGGCCGCTTCCCCCTGTGCTCCGGCCCGGCCAGGATGACCGCGATCATGGGTGGCGAGCCGCGGATCACCCTCGAAGGCCAGGAGACCCGGCGGTTCATCGGCATCGGCTCGTTCGCCGAGTACGCCGTGGTCCGCGAGGCCACCTGCGTGAAGATCCCCAATGACGCGCCCTTCGACGCGATGTGCCTGCTGGCCTGCGGCGTGGTCACCGGCGTCGGCGCCGTCATGAACGTCGCCCAGGTCGCGCCCGGCTCCAGCGTCCTCGTGGTGGGCTGCGGCGGCGTCGGGCTCAACGTCATCCAGGGCGCGGTGCTGGCCGGCGCCACCACGATCATCGCCGCCGACGTGGCCGACCAGAAACTCAAACTGGCCGAGCGGTTCGGCGCCACCCACACCCTGGTGCCCGACGACCTCCCCGCCCAGGTCGGCGAGCTGGTCAGAGGCGGCGTCGACTACGCCTTCGACGTCACCGGCGTCCCCGGCGTGCTCGCGAGCGCGTTCGCGGCGACCGCGCCGGGCGGCACCACGGTCATGGTCGGCAGTCCGCCCGCCGGTCAGCCTGTCGAGATCGACCCGGCTCTGCTGTTCTCCTCGCGCCGCCTGATGGGCACCCAGGGCGGCGACGCCGCCCCGCACCGGGACCTGCCGATGCTGGCCGGTCAGTTCCTGCGCGGCCGGCTCGACCTCAACGGGCTGATCACCGAACGGGTGGCGTTGGAGCAGATCAACGAGGCCGTCGAGCAGGTACGGCGGGGCGCGGTGGCCAGAACGGTGGTCGTCTTCTAACCTCGCATTCCATAAGGAACAGCGAGGAGTCACGACATGTCATACCCTGACGCGCGATACCTGGCCGACACCGGTGAGGCGAGCGGCATCCTGCGCTCGGCCGACACACCACCGGACCTCCGCATGTACGCCCCCGGTGCCGATCCCCGGGGCACCGATGTCCACTACCTGGGCACCGGCGCGACGACCAACGGCGCCTTCGGCCTGTACCGCTGGGAGATGGGCCCCCGCCCCGGCGGCGCCGGAGCGCACTTCCACCGGACGATCACCGAGTCCTTCTACGTCCTGTCCGGCACCGTCAAGCTCTACAACGGCAAGGCGTGGGCGGAGGGCAACACCGGCGACTTCCTGCATGTGCCGGAGGGCGGCGTGCACGGGTTCCGCAACGAGTCCGGCGCGCCCGCCTCGATGCTGATCCTGTTCACGCCGGGGGCGCCACGCGAGGCGTACTTCGAGGAGCTGGCCGACATCGTCAGCACCGGCAGGCAGCTCACCGACGAGGAGTGGACGGACCTGTACCTGCGCCACGACCAGTACATGGTCCCGTGACGCCACATTTCACCCTCTCGGCCACCGTGCTGGAGTCCAGGGACGCCAAGGCCCTGGCGCTCTTCTACCAGCGCCTCCTCGGCTGGCAGATCGGCGAGGACGAACCCGGCTGGGTGACCCTCCGCCCCCCGCACGGCGGTGGCGCCGGACTGGCGTTCAACACCGACGAGGCACACGTGCCGCCCGTCTGGCCGGCCGGCCCCGGCGACCAGCAGATGATGATGCACCTCGACCTTGAGGTGGACGACCTCGACGAGGCCGGCGCCCACGCGGTGGCGGCAGGCGCGACCTTGGCCGACTACCAGCCACAGGAGGACGTCCGCGTCTACCTCGACCCCGCCGGCCACCCCTTCTGCCTGTGGATCCGCTAGCACTCTCCCCCGAAGGGGGATATCACTCCAAAAGGACACCAGCCCCCACGGACCGTCACAGAGTCTGAGACCCGCCGCCCGAACCAGCGGTGACGAGATCCTTGGCCGGCCCCTCGGCGGCAGCCTCCTCCTCATGCCCCTCGACCGACAGGTTGGGCAGAAGGCGGTCCAGCCACCGCGGGCACCACCAGTTCAGCCGCCCGAGCAGCACCATGGTGGCCGGAACGAGGAACCCCCGGATGATCGTGGCGTCCACCGCGACGGCCACGGCCAGCCCCACGCCGAACGTCTTGACCATCGGATCCGGATAGGCGATGAACGCGACGAACACCGCCACCATGATCAGCGCCGCCGACGTGATCACCCGCCCCGTCGCACCCAGCCCCTCGGCGACCGCGCGACTGTTGTCACCATGCTTGAGGTACGCCTGCCGTACAGACGTCAACAGAAAGACCTCATAGTCCATCGAGAGCCCGAACAGCACCGCGAACAGCATCAACGGCACATAACTCTCGATCGGCACACTGAAGAAGATCGTCTGGAGGTACGAGGCGTTGGACGGCGCGTCCATGCCGACCAGCCCGCTCCCCAGGCCGAAGGAGAAGACCAGCGCCAGCGCGCCGAAGGCGGCTCCCAGGGAGACCAGGTTCATCAGCGCCGCCTTGATCGCGACCACCGGCGCGCGGAAGGCCAGCAGCAGCAACAGCGCGCTGAACAGCACGACCACACCGATGACCAGCGGCGTCCGCTCGGCCATGAGGTCGCCCGCGTCCACCATGGCGGCCACCTTCCCACCCACGTGCAGCTCGACGCCGGGCACGGAGATGGCCCGGACGTCCCGCACCACCTGGGCGGAGCGGGTGTCGCTCGGCGAGTAGTCGGGAATGGCCTGGATCATCACCGAGCGGCCCGAGGTGTTCACCTTGGCCGGGGCCACGTGCGCGACACCGTCCACCGCGTCGATCTCCCGCGAGATCCGGTCCACGACGGGATCGGTGGCCCGCGCGACCTTGCCGGGCAGCGTGGCGATGACGATCAGCGGGCCGTTGCCGCCGGGGCCGAACCCGGTGGCCATGAGCTCGTACGCGCGCCGCGAGTCCGTCCCCTGCGCGCCGTACCCCGCGTCGAGGGGTCCGAGCTTGAGCGCCAGGGCGGGCGCCGCGAGGGCGCCCAGCACGAGCACGCTCGACAGCAGCGCCCGCCACGGCCGCCGCGCCACCCACGACCCCAGACCTGCCCACCCGGACCCCTCGGGCCGCTTCCTGCCGAGGAACGGGATCCGCAGCGAGTTGACGCGGTGCCCGAGCAGCCCCAGCAGGGCGGGCACCAGCGTGACGGAGGTGAGCACGGCGCTCACCACGGAGACACCGGTGATCCACCCGAGCGTGCTGAGCAGCGGGAAGCCGCCGAACATCAGCGCGCTCAGCGCGATGATCACCGTGCCGCCCGCGAACACGACCGCGCCGCCCGAGCTCGCCACGGTACGCCGCACCGACTCCGCCACGCCCACGCCGGTCTCCAGCAGCCGGCGATGGCGCGACAGCAGGAACAGCGCGTAGTCGATGCCCACGCCCAGCCCGATCATCGTGGCCATGATGCCCGCCTGCTTCGGCACGTCCACGACGTACCCGAGCAGGCCGATCACGCCCAGTCCCGCCGTCACGCTGACCAGCGCGGTGAAGATCGGCACCAGCGCCGCCGTCAGCGTCCCGAACGCGAACACCAGCACCAGCAGCGCGCACACCACGCCGATGATCTCGCTGGGCCCGGTCTTGATCTCCTTGTCGGCCGGAGTCGAGGCATCCGCGGGCACGACCTCCAGCCCGGCGGCCCGAGCCGGGTCCGCGGCCTTGGACAGCGCCTGCGTGGTCTCGGCGATCTTGGTGTTGTCGTGCCCCTCCATGCGCACGGTGATGAGGCCGATGCGCAGGTTCGGGGCGAGGCCGCCGCTCCGGCCCGGCGTATCGACGGCCACCACGTGCGGCATCGTGCGGATGCGGTCCGCCGCCTGCTCCACGGCCCGCTTCCTGGGCTGGTCGATGAGCGTGCCCTTGTCCGCGTAGAGGACGAGTTGCACGGTCCCGCCCGGCGCGAGGCCGGGGCCGAAGCCCGTGAGCATCAGGTCGTGCGCCCGCTGCGCGTCGGTGCCGGGGATCGTCACGTCGCTGCTCACCGGACGGCCGAGCGCCAGGCTGCCGCCCATCAGTCCGACCGCCGCGATCACCCATAACGCAAGCACGATCCGCCCGTGCCGCGCGCACCAGCCACCCAGTCGTCCAAGAAAGCGCGTCATCGCCAGATCCCCCAACTCGACGGCCGTCCTGTACGGTCGTACAGAGCTACGTTAAACACGAAATATCCGGAAGGCTGTAGATCACGGGGAAATGAGATGATGAACACACCCGACGACACGCGTTCCCGGATTCTGGCCGCCGCCAGGGAGCTGTTCGCGACCCATGGCTACGCGGCCACCTCGCTGGCCGACATCGCCGCCGCCGTAGGCCTGACCAAGACGGCCGTGGCCTACCACTTCCATCCCAAGGACCGGCTGGCCGCCGAGCTCACCGCGCCCGCCGGCGACGACGTCCTGGTCCTGCTGGACACCGACTTCGCGGGCGACAGGCAGGCGTTCGTCGAGGCGCTGGCGACCTTCGTGGTACGGCACCGCACGGTGATCCGCCTGCTGATGGAGGACATCGTCGGCGCCGACGACGCGCTGCCGGGCTCGCGGGGCGAGGCCATCAGGCCGTTCAGGGACGAGATCTTCGCCAGACTCGCCGGTCCCGACCCCGACGCCGGTGCCAGGATCCGTGGCTGGGCCGTGATCGGCGCCCTGCAGTGGGGCGTCGTGCAGACGATGGACCTGCCCGAGGAGACGGTACGCGACCTGCTGGTCCGCACCGCCCTGGCCATTTAGCGGCCCGTCACTCGCTTTCTCCCGCATCCTCGGCGGCCCGCGCCGCCTGCTCCCTGACGGCGATCGCTTCCTCCGCGTGCGCGGGTTCCCCGGCCTGCCGGGACCACATCCGCAGCGTGTCACTGAGGTAGATCAGGTACGTGGCCCGGTCGGGGTCGTCTGCGGTGGCGGCCTGCACCGCCTGCCTTCCGACGGCGACCGCCTCCTCCAGATCCGCCAGTTCCAGCGTGTCCCCGAACCGCATCAACAGCGCGACCCTGAGGTTGTTCAGCACCGAGGCCCGGTTGAGGCTGTCGGCGGGCATGGCGGCCTCGATGCGGCGCCACGCGTCCACGGCCTGGTCGGCGAGGTCTGAGTCGTCGGAGGCCGCTGTCCGGTGCAAGAGGTCGGTGGCCAGATCCATGGCCTCGTCGAGCACATGAGGAACGATGCTCTGCGGCAGGGGTTCGTCGCCATAGATCTGAAGGCGGGCGAACGCCCTGACCGCCATTTCCATCTCATCGGGGCTCTTCCCGTCGAGCGCGAGAAACCGGAAATAGTGGAAGCACCCCACAGCTGAGAGAACCTCGATGTCGGGGAACTCGTCATCGTGGGCCGCGAACAGGCGGTGGGCGTGTTCGAGCAGCGCCGGATCAAGAGTGCGGGAGAGGTCCTGATCGGTACCGACACGGTCCAGGCACTCGTTCAGCATGGCCAACGATCCAGTTGCCAAGGGTTCTCTCCTTTGTCGGCCGTTATCCCGCTATTTCATGATGCCTCGTTCGAGGATCAGCGACGGGTCACCGGCTAGAGGCCCAGCACTTCGCCTTCGACGTGATCGAGTGCCAGCCGTACCGCGCCCAGAGCGACGGACTCGTCGCCGAACGTCGAGGCGACCACCTCGGGCGCGCTCAGGCAGAGCTCGGCCAGGTGGCGGCGGAGCGGCCCGAGCAGCACGTCGCCCGCCCGCGAGTAACCGCCGCCGATCACCAGCAGATCGGGGTCCACGGTCAGCACGAGCGCCGAGGCGCCGATCGCCAGGTTCTCGGCGTAGCGGTCCACCCGGCGCGCCGCGTGCGCGTCACCCGCGCCCGCCGCCGCGAACACCTCCGCCGCGCCGCCCTCCCTGCCCAACTCCCTCGCGCCCAACTCCTTCGCGCCCAGCTCCCTCGCGCCCAGCTCCATCGCGGCGTCCTCCCAGCCGACCTGGCGCAGCGTGCCGATCTCGCCCGCGGCTCCCGACCGGCCGCGGTGCAGGCGCCCGCCGATGAGAATGCCCGCACCCGGCCGGTGGCCGACCAGGATGTAGACGACGTCGGAGGCGTGCTGGGCGCTGCCCCGCCAGTGCTCGGCGAGCGCCGCCAGGTTCGCGTCGTTGGCGGCCAGCGCCGGGCAGCCGAACCACCGTCCGGCCACCCCCGCCAGGTCCACGCCCGTCCACCCCGGCAGCGTGATCGACAGCGACACCCGCCCCGAGCGGTCGACGATGCCCGGTGTGCCCACCGACACGGCCAGCACCCGCGTCCGCGAGATGCCGGCGCCGTCGACGCAGGCCAGCGCGGCGCGGCGGGCCGCCGCCAGCCGCTCGGGCGCGGCGGCCTCCTCGGAGACGGCGGCCCGCTCACAGGCGACGACCTGGCCGTTGAGGTCGGCCACCGAGGCGACGATCCGCTCGCCGCCCACGTCGACGCCCACCACGTGGCCGGCGTCCGCCCGGAACTCGAACCGGCGGGCGGGCCGTCCCATGACCCCCTCGTCGGGCGGCACCTCCCTGACCCAGCCCCGCTCCGTCAGCTCGTCGAGCACCGTCTCGACGGTCTGCCTGGACAGCCCGGTGATCCGGCCGAGCCGGGTCAGCGTGGACACGCCCTCGCGCCGCAGGGCCCTGAGCGTCGCCTGGGTATTGACCTTGCGCAACAGCGAAGCGTCTCCCGGCCGGAGCTCGGTCAACTTTCGTGACCCTCTCTCATAACTTCCCTATTGACGACCGACTCCGCGGATCCTAGCATCGGCCGACATACGGAAACTGGTTACATAAGTGGAGGCGTACATGGTGACTCTCGCCATCGTCGGCGCGGGTTCTCGGGGCACCTCCTACGCTCGCCATGCCGTCGAGTCCGGCGGGGCGCGGGTGGTCGCGGTGGCCGACCCGGTCGAGAGCCGCCGGGCCAGGCACCCCGGCGCGACGCCGTACGCGGACTGGCACGAGCTGGCGGCGCTCCCCCGGCAGGCCGACGCCGTGATCATCGCGACGCAGGACGCCGATCATGTCGAGCCCGCGGTGCGGTTCGCCGAGCTGGGCTACGACATCCTGCTGGAGAAGCCGATGGCCGTCTCCGAGGAGGACTGCCGGGCGATCGTGGCCGCCGCAGAGCGTTCCGACGCGATCTTCGCGGTCTGCCACGTGCTGCGCTACACGCCGTACACCCGCGCGCTGAAGGCGCTGCTCGACGCCGGACGGATCGGCGAGATCGTCAGCATCCAGCACCTGGAGCCGGTCGGGTGGTGGCATCAGGCGCACTCGTACGTACGCGGCAACTGGCGCAGGTCCGACGAGTCGACGTTCATGCTGCTCGCCAAGTCCTGCCACGACCTCGACTGGCTCGTACACCTCACCGGCAGGCAGGTTGCCAAGGTGTCGTCTTTCGGGGGCCTCAAGCACTTCCGGCCGGAGCACCGGCCCGAGGGCGCGGCCGACCGCTGCCTCGACTGCGCCGTCGAGGACGCCTGCCCCTACTCGGCCAAGCGCATCTACCTGCCGCTGGCGGGCAAGGAGGCGTGGCCGCTGAACGTGGTCACCGACGACGTCTCCGAGCGCGGCGTCCTCGAAGCGCTCAGGACCGGCCCGTACGGCAGGTGCGTGTACGCCTGCGACAACGACGTGGTCGACCACCAGGTGGTGAACCTGGAGTTCGAGGGCGGCGTCACCGTCGCGTTCACCATGACCGCCTTCACCCCGGCCGCGCACCGGCAGACCCGGATCTTCGGCACCCGCGGCTCGATCGAGGGCGACGGCGACCGCCTCACCGTCACCGACTTCCTCACCGGCGGCACCGACACGGTCGACACCCGCCCCACGGGCGACGGCACCGCCGGCGGTGGGCACGGCGGCGGTGACGAGGCGCTGGTGGAAGCGTTCCTGACGGCGGTACGCACCCGCGACCGCGCCCAGATCCTCTCCTCGCCGAGCGAGAGCCTGCACAGCCATCTCATCGCGTGGGCGGCCGAGCGATCCCGACTGCGGGGCGAGATCGCGGAAGTCACACCCGGGGCCGTCAGTCCGGCGGCGGGGTCTCCACGGTGACCGTCGGCGTGGGCTCGGTCGGATCGGGACCGCCCTGGCCCGCGACGCCGACGGTCACCACCACGGCGGCCCCGGCCTTAGCGCAGCTCCCGGCCGCGACGCTCTGCGAGAGTGCCACGTCCACCTGAGCGTCGTCCGTGACCACCTGCGTCTTGAAGCTCACGGCGAACCCGGCCCCCCGCAGCGCCGCCCGAGCCGCCGCCTTGGGCTGCCCGACGACGGACGGCACCGTCGCCCCGTTGCGGGCGACGACCAGCGTCACCTTCGTACCACCCGAGACCCGGCTCCCCGCTCCCGGCTCGCTGGACAGCACCTGCCCCTCCGGCCGATCGGAGCAGGTGCTCTTCGTCCCGCCCACCACCAGCCCGGCATTGACCAGCGCCGCCTCAGCCTGCTCGCGCGCCACCCCGACGACGGCCGGCACCGCCAGCCCCGCTGACACCTGAAGCGCGACCGTGCTCCCCCGCGCCACCGTGGCCCCACCGCTGGGACTGCTGCCCAGCACCTGGCCGATCTTCCGCCGCGAGTCGACCTGCGTGACCTCCCCCACCACGAACCCGGCCCGCTTGATCGCCGCGACCGCCGCCGAGCGCCCCATCCCGGCCACCACCGGTACCCGCACGCCGGCGACGCCGACGGACGGCCCCTGGGTGGAGGGCACATGGCTCTCCCCCGCCTGCTCTCCCCGCTTGGTCGCCGCCCGGGTGGGCGGGGACGTGGTCGCGGGCGGCTCGGTCGTCACGACCGACGGCTGGACGGCCGCCGCCTGCGGACGGGCCTCCTTCTCGTCCCTGAACGTCGGCACCAGCACGCTGACCAGCACGGCGCCGCTCACCAGGAGCGCGGCGGTGACCGCGAGCGCCGCCCGGCCCACCGCCTGACGGGTACCCTGCCGCCGCTCACCCGACAGCCCCACGGGACCGCCACCGGAAGAGACGGCGCCGCCGTGGGGCGGACCGGCTTCCCCGGCCCCATTCCGCCGGGCATCCGGCTGCCCGACAGCATTCCGCCGGACGTCCGACTCCCCGACGCCGTGCGGCCGGACATCCGGTTCCCCGGCACCGTTCGGCTGGGCCTCCGGTTCCCCGGCGCCCTGCCGCGGGACCGTCGGCGACCAGGACGCGACACCCGCCGACGCGGCACCTTCCGCCGAGGCGCCCGGCCACCGGTAACCACCGGCCGCCCCCGTCGCCTCCGGCTCGGCCATCGGGTAGGGCGGCGGCAGCCGGTCCGGCACCCCGTTCGCCACCGACGGAGCGGGCGTCACCCGCAGGATGTGCGACGGCGGCGAGCGCAGCACCTCCGGCGGCGCGGAGCCGGCGTCACCCAGCAGTGCCAGCAGCAACTCCCGGCTGGTCGGCCGGTTCTTGGCGTCCTTGTCCAGGCACGCCACCACCAGCTCCCGCAACGACCCGTCCAGCCGCCCGAGCTCCGGCGGCGCGGTCAGGATGCGGTGCAGCACCGGCGCCACCGAGTCCTGCCCGAACGGCGCCGACGCGTTGGCCGCGAAGCACATCGTGGCGGCCCACGAGAACACGTCCGCCGCTCCCGTGAGCGCCGACGCGGTGATCTGCTCCGGCGCCATGTACGCGGGCGTGCCCACTCCCCGCCCGCTCACCGTGGCCGCCGCGTCCAGCGCCCTGGCCAGCCCGAAATCGATCACCCGTGGCCCGTCCGGACCGAGCAGCACGTTCTGCGGCTTGAAGTCACGGTGCACGATGCCCGCCCGGTGAATCGCCGCCAGCGCGGTGACCGTACCCACGGCGAGCCGTTCGAGCGCCGCGCCACGGCGCGGCCCGGTGAGCGCGACCTCACGCTGCAGCGACGGTCCGTCCACGTACTCGCTCACGATGTACGGCCGGCCGTCGTCGAACCCGGCGTCCATCACCTGGGCCGTACAGAACCGGGCCACGTGCTTGGCCAGCTCCACCTCCCGCAGGAACGCCACCTTCTCGTCCCCCACGGGCCCGTGCAGCAGCTTGACCGCGTAGACGTCCTCGGCCCTCGTCCCGAGGTACACCACGCCCTGGCCGCCCTCGCCCAGACGCCCGGACAGCTCGTAGGCGCCGAGCCGCCGCGGATCCCCCGTTCTGAGTGGCTGTGCCGTTGGCACGGGGTTGCCTCCCCTCGCCGCCACCCACCTTCTGCATCCAACTGAAGGCAAAGGACGCCGGACAGTCAACGGTGATCGACGCAATGCCGCCTGACCGTGACACAGCCGGTCAAGAATGTCGTGAGAGCGTGCCTGAATAGGTAATGTCCGTGTCACCCTGACGTGTCATCTTGATGACCACCTGGTCGGGCTCCGGCGTCGGGAACACCCGCAGTATCCCCGGAACGCACCCCTCGCCCTTGACCCGATCGAGCGCGAACACGAGCCGGCTCCTGGTCGGACCGAGCAGCCCCGAACAACGCAGCCCCACACCCCAGCGCAGGGCCGAGCCATCGTCCGCCAGCTCCATCGCCACGGGGAAGACCGGCCCCGTCCCGGCGGTCCCCGCGCGGACTGACGCCGGGCCGGCCGACCCGGTCCACTCTCCCACCAGCCCTGGGCTCTGCGCCCCCCGCAGCCAGAGCACGAACCCGGCCATCCCCATGGCCAGCCCGGCACCGGCCACGGCCACCTGCCACACCCGCGCCCGCCGCATCGCCTCGACCTTGTCCGGGAGCCCCTGAGATTACGGCAGTCTCCGATCAACCGCCACCGGCTGAAGCCGGTGATTCGCCCGGCGAATCCCGGGCGCGAGGTGCGGTGGAGCTGTGGGATCGTGGAGGCTTCGACGCCACGTCCTGCCCGCCGTACCCGGGGATTTGTCATGGAATTTCGGATCATGGGGGCGTTGTCGGTACGCGATGGCGCCGAGGATCGCACCCCCACTGCTCCGAAGCACCGTGACCTGCTGGCGATGTTCGTGCTCAACGCCCGCCGCCCGCTCACCGTCGAGCGGCTGCGAAAGCTGCTGTGGCCGCTGGAGGAGGGCGACCGGTCAGACTCGCTGATCCGCGGCTACATCGGCCAGCTCCGGCAGCTGATCGGCAAGGACGTCATCACCACCGTGTCCGGCACGTACACGCTGGCCATCGACGACGATCAGCTCGACGTCGGTCGCTTCCGCCGGCTCATAGAGGAGGGGCTGGCCGGGCGTGACCACGGGCAGCTGCGAGAGGCGCTGGGCCTGTGGCGCGGGCCGGTTCTGGCGGACGTGGATCCTGACGCGAGGCGCTGGGCCGAGACCGGGCGGCTGCGCGAGGAGCTCGAAGAGCTTCGCCTGCTCGCCCTGGAGCGCCGGATCGAGCTCGACCTGGACGCGGGCCGGCACCGCGAGCTGCTGTCCGAGGTGCGGCGGCTGGTCGCGCAGCACCCGCTCTGGCAGCGTTTCCGCGGCCAGTTCATGCTGGCGCTCTATCGCAGCGGGCGGCGCGTGGAGGCGCTGGCCGCGTACACGGCGCTGCGCGACGAGCTCGACAGCGGGCACGCCATCGAGCCCGACCCCGAGCTGCAGCTGCTCTATCACCGCATGCTGCACGACGACGTCATGCTGCACGTCTCCGCGGGGCCGCCGGTGCTGTTGCCGCGGGACGTCACCCACTTCACCGGCCGCGCCAACCTGCTCGACCAGGTGTTCTCCGGCCTGGTGGTCGTGCACGGCCCGGCCGGGGTGGGCAAGTCGGCGCTCGCCGTACGCGCCGCCTGGCGGCACAGGGAGCGCTTCCCCGACGGGATCCTGTACGCGGACCTGCGCGAGTCCACCCGGCCCGGCGCGATCCTGGAGGACTTCCTGCGCTGGCTCGGCTGCCCGGCCCAGGCGATACCGGTATCGGAGGGCCAGCGGCAGCGGCTGCTGCGCACGTACACCGCCAACCGCCGCATGCTCGTCGTGCTGGACGACGCCGCCGACGAGTCCCAGGTACGGCCACTGCTCACCTCATGCCCCACCGTGATCACCAGCCGGTCGGCGCTCGGCGGGCTGACCGGCGCCGTACGGCTGCCGCTGGGCATCCTGGACGACGAGGAGGCCCGTGACCTGCTCGTCAAGCTCATCGGCGAGGAACGGGCGGACGACGGCGGGGTGCGGGAGCTGATGCGGTTCTGCGGCGGGCTGCCCATCGCGCTGCGCATCGCCGGATCCCGCCTGGCCACCAGACCAGGCTGGACCCCTGGCTACCTCGCGGGCCTGCTGGAGGACGAGTGCGAGCGGCTGGACCGCCTTCACTCGGGCGACCAGACGGTCCGCAGCGTGTACGCGGTCGGCTACGAGGGCCTGCCCACGCCGGCGCGCCGCATGGTGCGACTGCTGGGCGCGCTGTCGGCCCCCGACGTCGGCGACTGGGCCGCCCAGGTCTTCGGCGACCAGGCCGACACGCTCGTGGACGCCGGCCTGCTGGAGGCGCACACCGTGGACGTGGCGGGCCAGGTCCGCTACCGCATGCACGACCTCACCCGGCTCTACGCCCGCGAGCGGCTGGTGGAGGAGGAGGGCGTGCATGCGGTACGGGACGCGCTCGCGCGGCTCCAGGCCGTGGTGATCGCCCGGGTGCAGGCGTCCCGGTTCCCGCTGGTCTCCGGTGAGCCGACCATGCGCAGCTTCGTGACCAGGGACATCAAGGAGTCGGTCGAGTGGCTCGTCGCCGAGCGCGCGTTCCTCGCCGCCCTGGTCGGGGACCTGCACGGGGCCGGGCTCGACGAGGGCGCATGGCGGCTCGCGCATCTGCTGGGCCCGTTCTTGGAACGGCGGCGCTTCCTGGACGACTGGCGGCCGGTCACCGAGACCGGCCTCGCGGCGGCGCGGCGCACGGGTGACGCTCGCGCCGAGGCCCTGCTCTTGCGCGACCAGGGCGACCTGTGCCGGGCCGAGGGCCGGTGGCCAGAGGCGCTGGATCTGCTCACCCAGGCGCTCGGGGCGTTCACGAGCCTCGGTACGTCCAGCGGCAAGGAGGCCGCGCAGGTCCGGCGCAGGATCGGCCAGGTGTACCTGGAACAGGGCCGTCTGGACGAGGCGGAACGCCAGCTGACCTCCTCTCTGCGCGCCTTCAGCGGCGGGAGGGCCGGCGCCGAGGCGCAGCAGGCGCTTGGCGCGGTGCTGCGGCGGGCCGACCGCCCCGATGAGGCAGCCGACCGGCTCGCCGCCGCCGCGGGCTTCTTCGATGCTCTGGGCGACCGGCACCGGCACGCCGACACCCTGCTGGAGCTGGCCGCGGCACGGCTGGCGCAGCGGCGGGTGCCCGACGCCAGGGACTGCGCGCAGCGGGCCAGGTCCATCGCCGTACGTCTCGGCGACCGGCTGCTGGACGCGCACGCGCTGCTGGCGCTGGCCCGGGTCAACCGGGCTGAGGGCGACCGCGACGCGGCGCGCAAGCTGGCCGAGGACGCGTTCAAGATCTTCGACGGCATCGCCGACGAACCCGGCAGGGCGACCGCGCTGGACCTACTCGCCGCCCTGGTGCGAGGACCTGGTGTGACGCCCTGATGTGACGGCCTGCTCTGGCGGCTCAAGACCGCCTCGACATCACCCGCGCCAGACGTCTCACACTTGGGCGAGCGGATCAGTACCGTATGGGGCATGGTTGCCCCTCTGGCCCCTGAGGATCCTCCACGTCTGGGTGAGTTCGAGCTGCTGGGCCGGCTCGGTGAGGGCGGCCAGGGGATCGTCTACCTGGCCCGCGATCCAGTTGGGCAGCGGGTGGCGGTGAAGGTGCTGATCAGGGCCGACGCCGAGGCCCGCGCCCGGCTGGCCCGCGAGCTGGCCGCGGTGGAGAGCGTGGCGCCTTTCTGCACCGCACGCGTGCTCACGGCCGTGCCGGACGGGCCGCGGCCGTACGTGGTGAGCGAGTTCGTGGACGGGCCGACGCTGGCGGAACGGGTGCACGAGCACGGCCCCCTGCACGGCGGCGAGCTGGAACGGCTGGCCGTCGGCACCACGACGGCCCTGGCCGCCATCCACGCGGCCGACGTCGTGCACCGCGACTTCAAACCGAGCAACGTGCTGCTCGGCCCGGACGGTCCCCGGGTGGTCGACTTCGGCATCGCCCGCGCGGACGGTGTCACGACCATGACCAGCGGACTCATCGGCACCCCTGCCTACCTCGCGCCCGAACAGCTGAGCGGCGCCCCCGCCGCACCCGCCTCGGATGTCTTCGCCTGGGCGGGCACCATGGTCTTCGCCGCCACCGGCACCTCCCCGTTCGCCGCCGCGAGCATCGCGGACGTGCTGAACCGCATCGTCACCCACGAACCGGATCTGTCAGCGATCCCGCCGCCGTTGCGCGACTCGATCGCCGCCGCCTTGGAGAAGGACCCTTCGCACCGACCGGCGGCGAGCGAGCTGCTGTCCCGCCTGATCGACCCGGTCTCCGGTGGCCGCGGCCGGTCGATCGTGGAGCTCACCAGCCTGGGCAGCCGCCTGGCCGCCGAACCGGCCGACGATCGGGGAACGTCGGCCACGACCGGCGGTCGGGATCTTGCCGGGGGCCGCCGTGCCGCGCTCGCCGTGGCGGCGGCGCTGGTCGTGGTCGTGGTGGGGGCGCTCGCCTGGTTGCGGCCGGGCGGCGGGACGGGGTCGCAGGCGTCTTCAGGTACCGGTGAGCCGCGCTCCTCGGCCGCCTCACATCCCGACGCCTCCGCCCCCACCTCCGCCGAGCCCTCATCGGCCGCACCGTCTGGCCCACGGGAGGTCTCGCCCAGCGGGTCGGCGAGTCCGGGCGTGTCGGCGGTCCCGGGCGGGGGGCTGCGGGTGTCCGACACGTTCGGGCGCACGGTCAGCGCCGGATTCGGTACGACGGACGACGGGGAGCGTCACTGGTCGGTCGGCGTTCCGGCGAGCGGCTACTCCGTGGACGGCAAGAAGGGCCGGATCACGATGTCCCCCGGAGTCGGCTCCAGCGCGTACCTGGACGGGGTGAAGGAGACCAGAACCGACCTCAGCTTCACCTTCGCCGGCGACAAGCCCCCCACCAGCGGCGGGATCTACGTGACCGCCGTGGGACGCAGGGTCCCGACGGTCGGGGGGTACCGGGCGCACGTGAGCCTGCGGCCCAACGGCAAGGTCCTGTTCCAGCTGATCCGCTCTGCGGCGGGCCGCAGTGAGATCGACCTCGCACAGCCGCTGCGGGTCCCCGGGCTGACCGCGGGCGCGGGCCTCGCGATGCGGGTACGCGTCCAGGTCACCGGCACGTCGCCGACCACGATCCGCGGCAAGGTCTGGGCCGTCGGCGCGCCCGAGCCGGACTGGCTGCTCTCCGTCACGGACGCGACCTCCGGACTCCAGGTCCCGGGTGGGGCCGGCGTTCTGACCTACTTGTCCCGTACGGCCACCGACACCCCTGTCACGGTGACCGTGGACGACCTCGCCCTGACCGCCACCCCGGGGTGACGTGTCTGTCTCCCGCCCCTCAAGAAGGATCGGGTCTCCGCGTCACAATTCAGATGAGCCGGGCGTACTGGTCGAGCAGCGGCAGGATCTCGTCGGCCGATCCGCTGGGCAGGCTGGCCACCGACTCCTCGATGCCCAGCTCGGCGTAGTAGTCGAGCTTCTCCCTGGTCGGCAACGTCCCGAACGGGATGACCTTGGCCATCGGCCGCCCGGCCTTGTCGCAGGCTTCGCGCAGAGCGGGCAGCGCGGCCTTGATCCCCTTGCCGCCGATCGGGATCCAGCCGTCGGCCCACTCGGCGACGTGCGCGAACAGCTTCGGGCCCGCCGCGCCGCCGATGTAGACGGGCGGCTCGGAGATCGGCTTGGGCCACGACCACGACGGCTCGAACCCCTCGAACTCGGCCACCTCGTCCCGCCACAGCTTCCGCATCGCCAGGACATTGGCCCGCGCGACCTCGCGCCGCTGGTCGTACGGCACGCCGTGGTTCTCGATCTCCTCCACGTTCCAGCCGAAGCCGACGCCGACCACCACGCGCCCGCCGGAGAGGTGGTCGAGGGTGGCGATCGCCTTGGCGGTCACGATGGGGTCGCGCTGGGCGGCGAGCAGGATGCCGGTGCCGACGACCAGCCGCTCGGTGGCGGCGGCGGCGAACGACAGCGCGACGAGCGGGTCCAACACCCGCTTGTACTCGTCGGGCAGTTCGTCCAGCCCCATCGGGTGCGGGGTGCGCCGCGAGACCGGGATATGGGTGTGCTCCGGTACGTAGAGCGAGTGGAATCCGCGCTCCTCGGCAGCCTTGGCCAGATCCACGACCGGCATGCCCAGATCCGTGGTGAACATCGTGACACCAAGCCGCATGCGTCTCTCCTTGACGTCAACCAAGCGATTGCTCGGCTAAGATTTCTAGAGTAGCTTGCCGGTCAGAGAAGCGTCCCGCGGAAAGAGGTCTCCCGGTGAAGTTTTCCATTTTCCTGAATCCGCAGATTCCGGGCTCCGGATACGCGGCCGAGGAGAACGCCAAGGCCAAGCGGCCCATCGGACGTGACACGGAGTCGTACCAGAATCTGCTGCACGAGGTACGGGAGATAGCCGTCCACGCCGACCAGATCGGCTTCGACGCGCTGATGATGACCGAGCACCACTTCCACTCGGAAGGCATGGAGTTCTCGGTCAACCCCTTGATGTTCCTCACCGACCTCGCGGCCAGGACCGAACGCATCCTGCTCGCCCCGCTCGGCATGGTGCTGCCGGCCTGGGACCCCATCCGGGCGGCGGAGGACGTGGCGCTGCTCGACCAGTTCTGCAAGGGACGGCTCCGGCTGGGCGTGGCCAGGGGCTACCAGAACCGGTGGATGAACGTACTGGGCCAGCGCTGGCACGCGGCGGCCGCCCGCTCCGACGGCTCGGCCTCCGACACGCGGAACTTCGACGTCTTCGGCGAGGTGCTGAAGATCATGAAGATGGCCTGGACCCAGGAGACGCTCCGCTACAAGTCCGACGTACTTGACTACGAGGTGCCCTATCCGTTCGACGGCATCGAGGGCTGGCCCGCCTTGGAGTGGACCAAGACGTTCGGCGCCCCGGGTGAGATCTCGGACGACGACAAGGTGCAGGCCATCTCGGTCTGCCCGCGGCCGTACCAGAACCCGCATCCCGAGCTGTGGCAGCCGTTCACGATCTCCGACCGCTCGGTCATCAGGGCCGCGCAGGAGAACATCCTGCCGTGGATGTTCACCCCGAACCCCGACGACCACGCCGCCAAGGCCAAGCTCTACCAGGAGGAGTCCGCCCGGCAGGGCCGCGACTACAAGCTGGGCGAGCACACCGGCATCCTCAAGATCGTCGGCATCGCGGACACGACCGAGGAGGCGATCAACACCTTCGGCCGGAGCATCCCCAAGGACTTCGCCGCCTTCTTCGGCCCGTTCGGCTACCTGGAGGTGCTGCGGAAGAAGGAGGACGAGAAACACAAGCCCATCTCCCCCGAGAAGGGCGACGCCAAGCGCATGAACGACGTCGAGATGGCGCTGTTCGGCACCCCCGACGACGTCAAGCGCGGCATCCAGCGGATGCTCGACCGGATGCCCGACCTGGAATGGTTCGGCCTCTACATGCAGGGACAGCAGGGCGTGCTCCCGCTCGACACGGTCAAGCGGAACCTGGAGATGTTCGCCACCAAGGTCATTCCGGAGTTCCAGTGAAATTCTGGCTGGGAGCCTCGTTCGCGGACACCGACCAGTTCCTGGAGCTGGCCAAGACGGCCGAAAGGTGTGGGTTCGACACGCTCACCCTGTCGGACCACCTCTTCTACGCCGACTTCGCGACGCCGTACCCCTATTCCAAGTCCGGCCGGCCGCGCTGGACCGCCGAGACACACTGGCCGGACGTGTGGGTGACGATCGGCGCGATGTCCGCGGTGACCACCACGCTGCGCTTCGCCCCCAACGTCTACATCGCCCCGGCCCGCGACCTGTTCACCGTGGCCAAGCAGGTGTCCACGGCGGCGGTGCTGTCTCGGGATCGCGTCACGTTCGGGGTGGGCGTCGGGTGGTGCGCGGAGGAGTTCGCCGCCACCGGCCAGGACTTCCACACGCGCGGACGGCGGCTCAACGAGATGATCCCCGCGCTCCGGGACCTCTGGACCGGCGACACCGTCACGATCGACGGCCTGCCCGAGCTGTCCATCTCACCCACCCCCGCCGAGCCGATCCCGGTCATGGTGGGCGGCGACAGCGAGGCGGCCCTGCGCCGGGCGGCCAAGCTGGGCGACGGCTGGATCGGCAACCGCATCTACACGGAGGAGCAGCTCGACACCGTGCTCGACTCCTTACGACGGTTGCTGGACGAGAACGGCAGGACCGGGCCGTTCGAGATCATCGCCCCTCTGGCGGTGCTGCCGGACGCCGACACGTACCGGCACTTCGCCGCCAAGGGCGTCACCGGGACGATGGCCGCCCCGTGGTGGCTGGCCACCCCTGAGGAGAAGCAGCGGTACGGCGAGGGCACCCTGGAGCTCAAGATCGCCGCCATGGAACGCTTCGCGGAGGAGGTCATCGCGAAGGTGTGACCCCGCCGCGGCGGCAGAGGGCCGCGAGGTTGGGTCGCGACCCTCTCCGGTGGTCTGCCGGCTCAGTCGATCGCCGTCTGTGCTGCCCGAAGAAGTGCCGGATCCACGTCGGGAACGGCGAGCCTCGGGTTGTAGCCCGCCATCACGACTCTCATGACGAATCCGGCGGCCTCCTCCAGTTGCCGGGCGCAGTTGAGTCCACCGACCACCACGGGCCGGGCACCAAGATCTTGGATAAGCGCCGCAGCGCGATCGAGAGCACCCGAGTCGTCGCCGCAGATCGCCACGACCGGTGCTGACTCCTGCGGACCCACGTACGGCCATGAGGCTCCTGCGAACAGGTGGAGCGCTTTCACCACGTGCGCCCCGGGAGCGGTGTGCGCCACGAGCGCCGCTGCCGAGCCGGCCGTCGGCTTCAGCTCACAGGTTGTGTAGTCGACGGGGTTGGTGCAGTCGATTACGGCCTTGCCTGCCAGTGACCCCTCGGGGGCGCCGACGAGAGACAGCGCCTCCTCCAGCCCTTCCCATGGGACCGCAACCACGAGCGCGTCGACCCGAGTTGCGAGGTCCGTGGGATCGACAGCCTTCGCCGGAGGGCCGATCTGGTCGGCGGCCGCCTTGGCGTGCAGGGAGTCGCGCCCTGTCACCAGCAGCGAGTGACCTGCCGGAGCCCAGGCCTGGCCAAGCGTCACGGCCAGGTTTCCGGTCCCCAAGATTCCTATGTTCACAGCGATCTCCTCTGTCTCGAAGCTGTGCTCTTGGGACGCTACGGAGGGAGCTCCTACCATTTGGTAGGAGAGCGAGGCGATACTGGGTTTGTGCTCAAGGGGTCCTGCCAGACATTCATCTCCGACTGCCAGGTGCGCGCGGCGGCCGAACTTATCAGCCACGCTTGGGATCCTGTCGTGCTCTCGGCGCTGCGCCTGGGGCCAACGCGACGCAAGGACCTGCTCACGAGGATCGCGGGAGTCAGCGACAAGGTGCTGACGCAGGCGCTAGATCGTCTCCAGGCACGCGGGCTCGTCGTGAGAGGCAGCAGCGCCGACCCAGCGTCAGCGCACACAGGCGCGGTCTACCGGCTCTCCACGCTGGGGGAATCGTTCACCAATGGGCCCCTCGCGCACCTCGCACAGTGGGCCGCCGACAACCAAGACGATCTCGTCGGCCGATCACCAACGTCATGACCATGGCGGCTTCCACCTGGTCGCATCCGCCCGGGGAACAGCCACAGGGTCGGGCCGGGAGCAATCCGCTCGGCGATCGGCAGATGGGCCTTCGACGACGCTGCGCGACCACCCGGCGAGCCCGTGGACACCTCGACGCCCGCTGATTTTGTTGAGCCCGCACCCTGATTCGCGTGGCTACTGTAGCGGCACCGAACTGTCAGTACCGTTGGTGTCCGCTTGGCTGTGGCAGGGAGTTAAACATGCAGGACATTGTTGTCGACCCCGTTGCCCATAATCGGGCAGCCTGGGACAAGTATGTCCATGAGGGCAACGAGTGGTCGAGGCCGGTGAGTGCTGAGGATGTCGAACGCGCCCGCATGGGCGACTGGTCGATTGTTCTCATCGGGCGTGAGCCGGTCGACCGCTCCTGGCTGCCGGCGGACGTGACCGGCAAGGACGTGTTGTGCCTGGCCTCCGGCGGTGGCCAGCAGGGTCCGATCCTCGCTGCCGCAGGGGCGCGGGTCACCGTGTTCGACAACTCGCCCCGCCAGCTCGGCCAGGACCAAATGGTGGCGGCGCGCGACGGACTCGAGCTGCGCACCGTCCTAGGCGACATGCGCGACCTCAGCGCCTTCGGCGACGCAACATTCGATGTCGTATTCCACCCGGTCTCGAACCTATTCGTACCAGAGTTGGCACCAGTGTGGTGTGAGTGCTTCCGCGTCCTGCGGCCGGGCGGAACTCTGCTCGTGGGCTTCCTTAACCCTGATGTGTACTTGTTCGACCACGAGACGCTCGACGAGCGCGGCGAGCTGGTCGTCGTGCACAAGCTGCCCTACAGCGATGTCACGCAGTACTCCGCCGAGGAACGCGCCACGAAGTTCGGCGCGGATGCCCCTCTTGAATACAGTCACACCCTCACCGACCAGATCGGCGGGCAACTCGCCGCGGGGTTCGTCCTCACCGGCTTCGCAGAAGCACCGCACCAATCCAACGCATCCGCTCACTACATGTCGCACTATTTTGCGACGCGGGCGGTCAAGCCGGGCTGACCCAGCCGTGGGCCGGCCGAGATGGCCGTGTCTCCGAATGGCCAAGTGGAGCGCTGTGCCGGCCCGACCCCCACTAACTTCGCTGGGCCGTCATGAGGGGGCGTCCGGGGGCAGGCCCAGCTCGGCCATGGCCAGGTCGACCAGGGACCCCGGCACCTCGTCGACCGCCCCGACGCGCACGAGGGCGGCCAGCCCGAGGTAACCGCTGTAAGCCGCCAGCACCCGCCGACGCGCCTCCTCCTCCGGCTGGCCGAGCTCCCGCAGTACGTCCTGCATGAAGTCCAGGCGACGCCGGCTCACCCGCCGCACCACCTCGCCGACCATCGGATCGTCCACCTCGCTGATCAGCCGGAACGAGATCGCCGCGTTCTCCGCGTCACCGAAGGCCAGGTCCAGCAGGGTCCGCATGCGCGCCACGGGCTCGTCGAGCGACTCCAGCCGGGCGATGACCCGCTCGGTCCCGGCCTCCCAGTGCGCCAGGGCCGCCTCGACCAGCGCCCGGCGGTTGGCGAAATGCCAGTAGAAGCTGCCCTTGGAGACGCCGAGCCGTACCGCGACGGGCTCCACCGCCACGGCGCCCAGGCCACCCTCCGCGAGCGCCGCCAGCGCGGCCCTCGCCCAGTCGTCGGGCCCCAACCGCTCCGCCACCGCACGTTTCCCTCGCTCAGCCACCCCACACCTCCCCTCGCTCGACCGCACCCCGCCGATGGACACCGTCCCCGCTCCGACAGCCTGCCATACGGCGGCGTATAGTCGCCTCCATACGCAACCGTATGGAGGCCGCGAGCAGGCCCCGTGCACAAGGAGCCCCCCATGCCGACGCTGGTAGACGACTTCATCCCCCGCCCGGACGCGGCGGAACTGCACTCGATCGTGATCAACGCCTCCCGTGACCGCGTCTGGCAGGCACTCATCCACCTGGACTCGCGGGACATCCGCCTGGCCAAGCCGTTGTTCGCCATCCGGCGCCTGTTCTCCCGCTCCTCCGGTGACCGGCCTAAGCAGGAAGCGCCCCCCTTCACGCTGCTGGCCGTGGACCCGATGCGGGAGATCGTCTTGGGGACGATCGGGCAGTGGTGGCGTCTGGGCCGAGCCGAGCACGCCCCGGCGATCGGCGACGAGGACGACTTTCGCGCCTTCGACCGGCCCGGTTACGCCAAAGGGACGTTCAGCTTTCTGCTGGACGACGCGGGGCCGGGGCGCATCCGCCTGGTCACCGAGACCAGGGTGCTCGCCACCAGCCCCGACGCCCGCCGCGCATTCCTCCGCTACTGGATCGTCATCCGCCTCGGCAGCGGCCTGATCCGCCACATCATCCTGTTCGCCATCCGGGCCCGCTCCTGATCCGCCGCACCATCCGGCGCGTGTGACGGCGGGAGGCGGAAGTGCTCTGATCGGGCGATAGCCTCGTGTCGTGCTGGATAAGATCGCGGCGACCCGTTATGTGACGCCGTTGCGCGAGGGCGGATCGCTGCCGGGCGTGGTCGAGGCGGATGATCTCGGCACCTACGTGGTGAAGTTCCGGGGAGCGGGCCAAGGCCGACGCGTGCTCGTGGCGGAGATCATCTCGGGTGAGCTGGCCAGGCGGCTCGGACTCCGTACTCCCGAGATCAAGCTGATCGACCTCGACCCGCAGATCGCCATCCGGGAGCCCGACGAGGAGGTGCAGGACCTGCTCAAGGCGAGCACCGGCCTCAACCTGGCGATCGACTTTCTGCCCGGCTCCCTCGGGTTCGAGCCGCTGACGTGGACGCCCGACCGGATGTTCGCCTCGCGGGTGGTCTGGTTCGACGGCCTGATCCACAACGTCGACCGCAGCTGGCGCAACCCCAACCTGCTCGTCTGGCACCGCGACATCTGGCTGATCGACCATGGCGCTGCGCTCTGGTTCCACCACAACTGGCGGACTGCCGACCCACGACGACCGTTCGACGTGGGAGACCATGTGCTGGCGCCGTTCGCGACTCACCTTGAGGCCGCAGCGGCCGAGCTGTCCGCGAAGATCAGTCCCGAGCTCCTGGAAACCGTCACCGCGCTGGTGCCCGACGAATGGCTCGACGACGAACCCGGCTTCGACTCGGCGCAGGCCGTCCGCGACGCCTATGTCGACCACCTGCTCCAGCGCGCGCGGGCACCGTACGAGTGGCTGAGACCGCCCGCCACCCCGGTCGGCGAACCCACAGGCCCCGCCTCCGTCGGCGAGTTCTGGCGGGGAGGCGACCGATGAGCAGGGACGTCTACGAGTACGCGGTGATCCGCGTGATGCCGCGCGTCGAGCGCGGCGAGCTGATCAACGCGGGCGTGCTGCTCTACTGCCAGCCACGTGACTACCTCTGCGCGCGAGTCGATCTCGACGCGACCCGGCTGCGCGCCCTCGACCCGGCTGTGGACATCGACGGTGTACGGCAGGCGCTCAGTGCCTATGAACTGGCCTGTGGCGAGGAAGCCGGACCGCTGGGCAAGGAGTCGCTCGGCGGAAGGTTCCGCTGGCTGACGGCACCGCGCAGCACGATCGTGCAGACCGGCCCGGTCCACGCCGGCCTCACCGCCGACCCGGACACCGAGCTGGCCAGACTCTTCGACAAACTGGTCCGGCCCTGACCCCAGACGGCCCTGACCCAGACGGCCCTGACCCCAGACGGCCGCACCAGCAAGGTACACCGGACCGATATCCGTGCCTCACCGGATTTCGGGAGTGCGGCGTCGAGGACGCCGGGAATGGGCTCCGGCCGCGGTCAGGCTGGGTCGGGGGCGCAGGCGGTTTCGTGTGGCCGTCCGTCCTCGACCCTCGCGATGGGCTCGCCGACGAGATGTTGTAGCGCGCTCTGCAGAGAGTTGCGCGCCGAGGGGGCGAGGTCGGCCAAGAGCCGGTCCTCGATCGCCTCTATGTCGGCGCGGGCGGCTTTGAGGGCGCGGCTGCCTTCGGGGGTGACCTCGATGATGCGGGCCCTGCGGTCGGCGGGGTCCGGCCGGCGGCGCACCAGGCCAGCGCTTTCCAGGTCGTCGAGGATGAGGACCAGCTTGCTCTTGTCGACCGATACGGCCTGGGCGAGAGCGAGCTGGGAGCTGGCAGGGGCTTCAACGATGGCCATCAAGACCGTGTAACCCCACAGGGTCATGCCGTGCTCACGTACGGCCGCGCTCTCGGCTGTGGCCAGACCCTGCTTGAGCCGCGCGAACAGCCAGTGCAGGTCCTGGTGCAACCAGCTGCCGGGCGAGCCTTCCAGGGCGGGAGCGTTGGCCATGCCCAGCATGATACCAAACTCATATGTTCTTGACTTGCAACTATCTTGCTCTATATTGATTGCGATTCCAGACCATCTTGAATGTGAGGCAATCTTGTGACGCATCTCCTGCATCTGGACGCCAGCGGACGCAGCGACTCGTTCTCGCGCAGGCTCGGCAGGACCTTCGTGACCGGGTGGCGGGCCACCCATCACGACGGCATCTACACCTACCGCGACCTCGTGGCGGACCCGGTGCCACCCATCGACGAGAACCGGGTCCACCTCGCCACCCAGTCATCCGTGAACGGGGTGCGCGACATCGAGGCCATGGACAAGGTGGCCGCGACCGCCCCCGAACTGGCCAGGAGCTGGGCGGCCACCCGTCCGCTGGTGGAACAGCTCCTCGCGGCCGACGTCCTGCTCCTGGGCGTGCCGATGTACAACTTCACGGTGCCCGCCGCGCTCAAGGCGTGGATCGACCGCGTGACCCTGCCCTGGCTGCCGCTCAAGGGCAAGTCGGCCGTGGTGCTGAGCGCGCGCGGCGGGGGCTACGGCCCGGGCATGCCCCGCGAGCAGTTCGACTTCCAGGAGCCCTACCTGCGCGCCTACTTCTCCGTGCTCGGGCTGGACGACGTGGAGTTCGTCCATGCCGAGCTCACGCATGCCATGGTCATGCCCTTCCTCGCCCAGTTCCGCGACCAGCACGAGGCCTCCCATACCGCGGCGCTCGACGCGGTGCACGCCCTGGCGACCCGAGCCCGCGCCGAGATCCCGTCCGCAACCTGACTCGAGAGGAAATCGCATCATGATCACAGATCTCAACGGCCGCGTGGTCCTGATCACCGGCGCGTCGACCGGCATCGGAGCCGCGACCGCCCGCGCCTTCGGGCGCGAAGGCGCCCGGGTGGCGATCACCTACCGCAACAACCCCGACAGCGCCGAGAAGGTGGCCGCTGACGTGGAGTCCTCCGGCGGGCAGGCGCACGTCGTCCGACTCGACCTCGAAGACCTACCCACCATCGACCAAGCTGTCGCGAGCGTCATAGAGCGCTGGGGAGGCATCGACGTCCTCATCGCCAATGCCGTGCGCTGGGGCGGCGACGGCCCGCCCGACCCCAGCCTCCGCTTCGAGGACGTCCCGCTGCAGGAGTGGGACGCGATGATCGGCGCCAACCTGATCGGAACCGCGGCCACGGTCCGCGCGGTCCTGTCCAGCATGCGCGCCAAGGGCTGGGGCCGTATCGTGCTGATCTCCTCGAGCGTCGCCGAGGAGGGCCTGCCCGGCCCGGGCCCCTACGGCACCGCCAAATCGGGCCTGTACGGGCTCGCCCGTAGCCTGGCCTGGAACGGCGGCCCGGACGGGATCCTGGTCAACGTCGTGGCGCCGGGCTTCACCCTGACCGACAGCCGCCCCGACATCCCGGCTTTCGTCACCGACGCCCTCGCCGCCGCCACCCCCACCCGCAGGCTCTCCCACTCCGACGACGTGGCCAACCTCATCGTCTTCCTGGGCTCGGGAGCCAACGGCAACCTCACCGGCGAGGTGATCCGGGACGGCTCCGCCGCCGCACGCGCACCGCACCTCGGCGGATAGCAGCCCCAACCCGCACCACACGAACGTGCTCCCCGCCCGGCCGGGCGGGCGGGGACTACCAGACGGCGGGCGAGCTGGTTGGCCACATGCGCGCCGAGGTCACGGCCGTCGAGGAGTCCCGCGGCGGCAAGGGCGAACGCGCCATTGCACTGACCGAGTCACCGTCACCCGCGGTCACACCTTGACCAGCGACTCCCAGATCCCCATCACCAAGATCATGGCTAGAACAGGACGGACATGAACGTGTCGACCTCGTGGAAGCCCACCTTCCGGTAGACCGCCCGCGCCGAGTGGTTGAAGTCGTTGACGTACAGCGAGACCACCGGAGCGAAGCAGTCCAGGGCCGCGTCCACGACCGCCGCCATCCCGGCCACCGCGTGTCCCTGGCCGCGCAACGCGGGGTCGACCCACACCCCCTGGATCTGACAGGCATGGGGAGTGACCGCGCCGACCTCGGCCTTGAACACCACGCGGCCGTCGTCGATGCGCGCGTAGGACCTGCCGATGCGGATCAGCTCGGCCACCCTGGTCCGGTAGAGGGCGCCGCCGTCGCCGAGGTTGGGCGAGACGCCCACTTCCTCGGTGAACATCGAGACGCAGGCCGGCAGCAGGGTCTCGAACTGGTCCGGGCGGACCCGCTGGACCAGCGGGTCGGCGGGCACGGGCGACCTGCGCGAGGTGGCCATGACCGGCTGTGCCCAGCGGATCGTGCGGGCCCGGCCCCAGTACGGCTCCAGGCGCTCCCACAGCAGTGAGACCGCGTCGGCGGGGCCCACGATGGACGAGCAGCGGCGGCCCTGCTTGCGGGCGCGGTCGGCGAAGGCGTGCACGGCTTCGGGACCGGCGTTGACCGGCACCATGTTTGCCCCCGCGTAGCAGAGCGAGACGAGCCCGCCGCGCGGCCCGAACCCCCACATCTGCCCGCCCAGCCGCGCCGGATTGAGTCCGACGGTCCGCACCCGGGAGGAGACGAAGACGTTGGCGACCGGATCGAAGTCGAGCAAGGCAAGGGCTTCGTCCCGGTCGCTGTCATCGAGCACACGCGACGCCGATGTACGCAGCATCACATGGTCAGACTACGCGAACGACCACCGAATAGCTCATCTGGCGAGGAGCTCGGTGCGCCTTTCGTGACCTAGAGGGCTAAGGGCCGCCATATGGGCCGTTGGCTTGGGCGCCGGCAGTTTGTCGCAGTTGGCGGTGTGCCGCGGCACCGTGCCGTCGACCAGGTACGCGACCAGGTGACGGTCCACACACTGGTTCCCCGAGAGCGAGGACCCGTGGTTGCCACCCGCGTCGACGACCATGCGGGCGCTTGGGAACAGTTTGCGCATGTTCAGGGCGCCCTGGTACGGCGTCGCGGCGTCGTCCTTCGACTGGATCATCAGAATCGGAGGCAGCCGCTTGGACGCGTTGATCTTGACCGGGGTGCCGCCCGGCACGGACCAGAACGCGCACGGGGCGTTGTACCAGGCGTTGGACCAGGTGAGGAACGGCGCCTGCCGGTACACCCGCGTCATGTCCGTCCGCCACTTGTCCCAGGACTTGGGCCACTGGACGTCGCGGCACTGCACGCTCAGGTAGATGGCGTAGCCGTTCTCCTCGTCGGCGTCCGGCTTGCCGTACTTGTTGTAGACGTCGACCAGTGCCTTCCCGTCGCCCTGCCGCACGTACCTGGACCAGGCGGCGGCCAGGTCGGGCCAGATCCTGTCGCTGTAGCCGGCCACGGTGAACGTGTCGTCGAGCTCGCTCGGGCCGACCACCCCGGCGGCCGGGCGGTCGTGCAGCCTGGAGCGCATCGCGTACCAGGCGAACGAGGTCTGGCTGAGCGAGCCGCCGAGCTTGTAGACGGCGTTGTTCTTGGCGGTCCAGGCCAGGAAGGCGCGGTGCCTGCGCTCGAAGGCGCGGTCCTGGGCCAGGTTGGCCTTGTACCAGACGCCGTCCGGGTCGACCGTGCTGTCCAGGACGAGGTGCTTGACCCGGTCGGGGAACAGCGTGGCGTAGATGGCGCCGATATAGGTGCCGTAGGAGTAGCCGAGGAAGCTGATCTGCGACTCGCCGAGGGCCGCGCGGATGCTGTCCATGTCGCGGGCGGTGTTCTCGGTGGTCAGGTGGGGCAGCAGCCAGGCGTACAGGTCGCCGCATCGGCTGGCGTATTCGCTGGCCCTGCCGAGCAGCACCTTCTCGTCTTCCTCATCGCGCGGCACCGCGTCGGGCCTGGGCGGGGCGTAATAGACGGCGGGGTCGACGCAGTGCATGGCGGGCTCGCTGTTGCCCACGCCGCGCGGGTCAAAGCCGATGATGTCGTAACGGTCGGCGGCCTTCTGCGAGAGCGTCGCCGACACGTACTCGGCCAGCGACCGGCCCGAGGCGCCCGGCCCGCCGGGGTTGACCAGCAGCGGGCCCAGGTAGTCGCCGCCGTCGCGCGGCACTTTGGCCTTGATCCGGTTGAGGGCCAGCGTGATCGACTGCCCCGCCGGCTCGTTGTAGTCGAGCGGCACCCGCACGGAGGCGCACTCGACACCGCTCACCGGGGGCGCGGACCGACTGATGACTGTCCCGGAATCGGCTGTCTCCGATGAGGACGCCGGAGACGCCGCCGGGCAGGGGCCCCAGTCCAATCCCGACCTCACGGCGCTTCCGGCGGCCACGGCGCTACTCGCTCCCCCGACCACCGGCACCAGCATCGCCATCCCGACGACCACTCTTACGACCCGCTTCACACGGCCTCCCATTCGATTGGCAGACCGATGGTCTCTGAGTAACCGAGTCATGACGCTGGGTATGGAAGAACGCTTACCATTCTGTAATCGCCCAATTGCACGCCGTAATGCACTCGCGGACGGCCGGGGTGGCCGGTTTGCCCCGCCACTGGCCAAGAGGGCGCACGTCACGGCGCCGCACCACCTCCACCGGAGGAGCGTGCCCCTGGACAGGGCTCAGCCCGGTCGGCGTCTGGGGCCAACCGGGCTGAGCCGTAAAAAATATGGGTCTAAATCAGCCGACGACAACCTCAGGCTCGCCATCGAGCTCGATGCCCATCGAGTCGGCGATGCGCAGGGCCTCGTCGATCAGGGTCTCGACGATCTGCGACTCGGGGACCGTCTTCACGACCTCGCCCTTGACGAAGATCTGCCCCTTGCCGTTGCCCGAGGCCACGCCCAGGTCGGCCTCGCGGGCCTCCCCCGGCCCGTTGACGACGCAGCCCATCACGGCCACCCGCAGCGGCACCTTCAGCCCCTCGAGCCCCGCCTGCACCTGCTCCGCCAGCGTGTAGACATCGACCTGGGCCCGCCCGCACGACGGGCACGAGACGATCTCCAGCCCGCGCTCCCGCAGCCCGAGCGACTCCAGGATCTGCGCGCCGACCTTGACCTCCTCGACCGGCGGCGCCGACAGCGAGACGCGGATGGTGTCGCCGATGCCCTCCGCCAGCAGCGCGCCGAACGCGACCGCCGACTTGATGGTGCCCTGGAAGGCCGGACCGGCCTCGGTCACACCCAGGTGCAGCGGGTAGTCGCACTGGGCGGCCAGCAGCCGGTACGCGTTGATCATGACGACGGGGTCGTTGTGCTTGACCGAGATCTTGATGTCGCGGAACCCGTGCTCCTCGAACAGCGAGCACTCCCAAAGCGCCGACTCGGTCAGCGCCTCCGGGGTCGCCTTGCCGTACTTCTGCAGCAACCGGGGGTCGAGCGAGCCGGCGTTGACGCCGATGCGGATCGGCACGCCATGATCGGCCGCGGCCCGCGCAATCTCGCCCACCTTGTCATCAAATTTCTTGATGTTGCCGGGGTTGACGCGCACCGCCGCGCAGCCCGCCTCGATGGCCGCGAACACGTACTTCGGCTGGAAGTGAATGTCGGCGATGACCGGAATCTGCGACTTTCGGGCGATGACGGGCAGCGCGTCGGCATCGTCCTGCGACGGCACGGCCACCCGCACGATCTGGCAGCCCGAGGCGGTCAGCTCGGCGATCTGCTGCAAGGTGGCGTTGATGTCGGCGGTCACCGTGGTGGTCATCGACTGCACGGAGACCGGCGCGTCGCCACCGACCGGGACGCCGCCGACCATGATCTGGCGGGAGTGCCGGCGTTGGGCGAGCGGCTTGGGACGGACCGTGGGGATGCCGAGTGCTACAGAAGACATTTCAACCCTTGAGTTTCGGTAACGGTATCCAGTGTAGGTAGCCCGTGGGACTGCCGGGCTGTGAGCTCCGTCCCAGGTCTCATCCGCCGGCCGCGCCCCGTACGAGCTCGCTCGCCCGGATGCGAGCCCAGGCGTCGGCGGCGAGCACCTCCTCGACCGAGTCCGCGGGGGTCACCCGGTGCTCTTCGACGACCTTGGCGACCGTGTCGACGATAGCCGGGAACCGCAGCCCGCCGCCGATGAACGCCTCCAGGCACGCCTCGTTGGCCGCGTTGTAGACGGCGGGCGCGGTGCCGCCCTCGGTGCCGACGTGCCTGGCCAGCGCGACGGCGGGGAAGGCGTCGTCGTCGAGCGGCTCGAAGGTCCACTCCTGGGCCCGGGTCCAGTCGATGGGGGCCGCGGCGCCCGCGATCCGCTCGGGGTGGCCGAGCGCGAGCGCGATGGGCAGCCGCATGTCGGGCGGGCTGGCCTGGGCGATGGTGGAGCCGTCGATGTACTCGACCATGGAGTGGATGATCGACTGAGGGTGCACCACGACCTCGATCCGGTCGAAGCCGATGTCGAACAGCAGGTGCGCCTCGATGACCTCCAGCCCCTTGTTGACCAGGGTGGCCGAGTTGATGGTGATCATGGGGCCCATGGACCAGGTGGGGTGCGCCAGGGCCATCTCAGGCGTGACGTCGAACAGGTCGGCGCGCTTGCGCCCCCTGAACGGCCCGCCGCTCGCGGTGATGACCAGCCGCTTGACCGCCTCCGGCCGGTGACCGTCGGGACCACTGGCCCACAGGCACTGCTGCACGGCCGAGTGCTCGGAGTCGACGGGCAGGATCTGCCCCGGCGCGGCCAGCCGCTTGACCAGCGGCCCGCCGATGATCAGCGATTCCTTGTTGGCCAGGGCGAGTGTCCGGCCCGCCTTCAGCGCGACCAGCGTGGAGGTCAGGCCGAGCGCGCCGGTGATGCCGTTGAGCACCGTGTCACACGGCCAGGCCGCCGCCTCCGCGACCCCTTCGGGGCCGGCGAGAACCACCGGGCTCGCGCCGCGCGCCGCGAGCGCCTCCTTCAGCGCCGGCACGGCCGCGGCGTCGGCCACGGCCACCACCTCGGCGCCGTGCTCGGCCGCCTGCTCGGCCAGCAGCTCGACCTTCCCGCCACCGGCCGCGAGCCCGGCGACCCTGAACCTGCCCGGATCGGTGCCGATGACATCTAGTGCCTGGGTGCCGACCGAGCCGGTGGAGCCGAGGACGACGACGGAGCGGAGGGTGTCTGCGTGCACCCGTCCATTGTCCCCGCTGCCGGAAGCGACCCGGCACGCGGCTCCCCCGCCCCTGAATATGGCAACGCCTGTGACTCCAGATATTCCAGTACATTAACGCCCAAATATCCCCATATCCGTATGCGTAAATCCTGAGAAATCGGGATATTGGGGCCGCTACCTTCCAACCCCAGATCCGGGATTTCGGGAGGTACGTAATGCACCGCAGAGTCGCTCTGCTTTCCATCCTCACCCTCACCGCCGGGGGTGCCCTGCTCCCGGCCGGGCTCGCGCAGGCCCAGTCGGGGCCCAAGCCCGCCCAGAAGGCGGCCGCCGACTCCACCTCCGAGCAGCAGACCGTCCTGCGCTACTGGACCCCCCAGAAGATGGAGGCGGCCCAGCCGCTCGACGCCCCCGCGCCCAAGAAGCAGGCCAAACTGGCCATGGGCGCCCCTGGCGAGCCCGCCACGGTCCCGCCCACCAGCGCCCCCGGCAACGCCGCGCAGGCGCAGGCCGCCAACAGCGGCGGCTCGGCCTGGACCCGAGGCGGCGCGATCACGAAGACGACCGGCCGCGTCTTCTTCACCTACCAGGGACGCAACGCCTCCTGCTCCGGCTCGGCCGTGACCAGCGCCAACAAGAGCGTGGTGCTGACCGCAGGCCACTGCGTCAAGATGGGCGGCGCCTTCCACACCAACTGGGTGTTCGTCCCCGGATACGACAAGGGCAGCCGCCCGAACGGCACCTGGGCGGCCACCAAGCTGCTGACCACTCCGCAGTGGAACGCCAGTGAGGACATGGACTTCGACGTCGCCGCCGCCGTGGTGGCGCCGCTGCGGGGCAATGCGCTGACCGACGTCGTGGGCGGCCAGGGTGTGGCGTTCAACCAGGCGCGGCGCCAGCAGATGTACGCCTTCGGCTACCCGGCGGCGGCCCCGTACGACGGCTCGAAGCTGACCTACTGCGGCGGCCGCGCGTTCGACGATTTCCTGATGTCCAAGGATCAGGGTCTGACCTGCGACATGACCGGCGGTTCGAGCGGCGGTCCATGGTTCCTGAATTTCAATGAAACGACCGGCCTCGGCACTCAGAACTCCGTCAACAGCTTCAAATACAACTTCGCCACTAAATGGATGTTCGGCCCTTATTTCGGGTCAGAGGCCCAAGCCGTCTACCAAGCCGCCCAGAGCACCAACGCCCTCTGAAGCCATTCACCGAAAGTAGTCACAAGAACACATCTTGTGGTGCACACTCGGGGGTCATGAGCCTGAGCACCCCCTTGCTGACAGCCGTACCGCTCGTCACGGGGCTGATGGGCCCCGCACTCATCGGCGCCATGCCCGTCCAGCACCATGACCCCGCCCATCGCGTCGCCAAGCAGGTCGTGCACACGGCCAAGCGGACGGAGGTGGTCGAGCACGTGGCCGCCCGCAGCCCCGCCGAGCAGCGGCGCGTGCTCGACTACTGGACACCGGCCCGGATGGCCGACGCCCTGCCGATCGACATGCTCGGCATCGTGACCAAGCGTGACGGCCTGCTGGGCGGCCTCGCCAAGAAGACCGGGATCGCCGCCGCACCCGGCTTGACCGGCGAGAAAGTGACCGGTGAGAAAGTGACCGGCGAGAAGGTGACCCGCGAGAGCGAGAAGGCCAGGATCCCCGTCCCCCGCTTCCAGTCGGCCCGGCCCCTGACCACCACGTCCGGCTCCCGCTGGCTGACCGGCGGCGCGGTGACCCGCACCACCGGCCGCGTCTTCCTGACCGTCAGCGGCATCGACTTCGTGTGCTCCGCGAGCACGGTCAAGAGCGCGAGCAGGGACCTCGTGGTCACGGCCGGCCACTGCGTCAAGGACGGCACCGGCGAGTGGGCGGCCAACTGGCAGTTCGTGCCCGGCTACCGCGACGGCGGCGGCCACCCCTACGGCCAGTACGCCGCCCGCCGCATGTTCGTCACCGGCCCGTGGGCACACTCCGCCGACGACAGCTACGACGTGGGCATGGTGGCCCTGACGACCGCGGAGAGCCGGCACGTCACCGACGTGGTCGGCGGCCAGCAGATCGCCTTCAACGGCCCGCGCGGCGGCCAGACGTTCGGCTTCGGCTTCCCGGCCGACCCGCCCTACGACGGCGAGCACCTGGTCTACTGCGCGGGCCGTCTGCACGGCGACCCCTACAAGCAGACCCGCGACCAGGGCCTGGGCTGCGACATGACGGCGGGCTCCAGCGGCGGCCCGTGGTTGTCCGGCTTCGACCCCGCCACGGGCACCGGCGAGATCACGTCGCTGAGCAGCTTCAAGTACAGCGACGACCAGCGCACCATGTACGGCCCGTACTTCGGCGACGCCGCCAAGGCCCTGTTCGACACGGCCCAGCGGGCATAGCTAGAGCGACAGGCCGGTCAGCACCATGACCTTCTCATAGGTGTAGTCCGTCATCGCCGAGTGCAGGCCCTCGCGGCCGACGCCGGAGTCCTTCACGCCGCCGTAGGGCATCTGGTCGGCCCGGTACGACGGCACGTCACCGATGATCACGCCACCCACCTCCAGTTCCCGGTTGGCCCGGAAGGCCGCGTCCAGCGACCGCGTGAACACCCCGGCCTGCAGGCCGTACCTGGAGTCGTTGACCATCGCGTACGCCTCGTCGATGTTCGCGGCCGGCTGCAGCACCATCACCGGCCCGAAGACCTCCTCGCGCAGGACCTTGGCGTCGCCGGGCACGTCGGCCAGGACGGTGGGCGCGTACGTGGCGCCCTCGCGGGTGCCGCCCGCGAGCACGCGGGCGCCCCCGTCGACCGCCTCCTGGACCCACTGCTCGACACGTTCGGCGGCGTGGACCGAGACCAGCGGTCCGACCTGCGTCTTCTCGTCGGCCGGATCGCCGGTGACGAGTCCGCCGACGGCCGGGAGCAGGCGCTCGACGAAGGCGTCGTAGACGGGCCGCTCGACGATCACCCGCTGCACGGCGATGCAGCTCTGACCGGCCTGGTAGTTGGAGAACAGGGCGACGCGCTGGGCCGCCCAGTCGAGGTCGGCGTCGCTCAGCACGACGGCCGCGGCGTTGCCGCCGAGTTCGAGCGTCACGTGCTTGCGCGGGATCTGGTCGGCGATCGCGTAGCCGACCGGCGCGGAGCCGGTGAACGACACCACCGGCAGCCTGGGGTCCGCCACCAGGACGGAGGCACGCTCGTTCTCGACCGGCAGCACGGAGAACATCCCGGCCGGCAGGTCGGTCTCGGCCAGGAGCTCGCCGAGCAGGAGCGAGGTGAGCGGCGTGGCGGGCGCCGGCTTGACGATGATGGGCGCGCCGACGGCGATGGCGGGCGCGACCTTGTGGGCGACCAGGTTCAGCGGGAAGTTGAACGGCGTGATCGCGAGCACCGGCCCGTACGGCAGACGGGAGACGTACGCCAGGCGCCCGGCGGCGGCGGGCTCGGTGTCGAGCCGCTGCACACCGCCCGACCAGCGGCGGGTCTCCTCGGCGGCGAAGCGGAAGGTGGCGATCGCGCGGGTGACCTCGCCCCGGGCCCAGAAGATCGGCTTGCCGTTCTCAGCGGTGATCAGGTGGGCGATCTCGTCGGCCCGCTCCGCGATGCGGCGCGAGAGGTGGGCCAGCGCCTCGGCACGTACGTGCGCGGGGAGCGCGGCGGCCTGCCCGGCGACCGCGTGAGCGGCCGCGACGGCCTCCTCGACCTGGGCGTCGGTCGGCACGGAATAGCGGCCGACGTCGCGACCGTCGTGGGGATTGGTCACGGTGAGCTGGGAGTCGCCGGTGGCTGGCCGGCCCGCGAGCCAGAAGGTACGCACGTCCATGTTCTCGACGTTATGCCAGGGCGACGATCGGGGACGTACACCACCGTGCACAAGACCCCCACCAGACCTCACCGTTAAGTACAACCTCCCTTGCCTACCCAGGATGTAACAGAAGTAGACCTAATTCGGGATGTTTACCATGCAGGGCGGTTTGAACTTTCTCCCGGCTGGCTAAGTCATCGTGTGCGGGTCCTCAGCGCGGCGGGCCCCCGACGCAGAAAGGCGTGGCCCCATGACCTCCTCGGCGCCTCTCGGGCTCCAAGGCGCCTACTTGCTCGGTGAGCGGGCCACCCATGACGAACTGCGTTCCCGGCTTCTCGACGTCGCGGTCAACCTGCTGCTCAGCGACGGCCCCGAGAGCTTGACCATGCGCAGGATCGCCACGGAGGCCGGCTGCACGACGACCGTCATCTACACGATGTTCGGCAACAGGGAAGGGCTGGCGGAGGCCCTCTACCTAGAGGGATTCGAGCGCTTCCGCCGCTTTCTGGACGCGGTCCCGCAGCGGCGGGACGCACTCGAGAACCTCACCGCGCTCGGCCCCGCCTACCGTCAAGCGTGTCTGGCCGAGCCCGGCTACTACAGCTTGATGTTCGAGCGGGCGATCCCCGGTTTCGAACCCAGCGAGCGGGCCAGGACATTGGCCCGCGCGGCGCTCAACATCCTCGACCGGGTGATCGCCGACTGCATCTCCGCCGGATACCTCGTCCCGACCCAGCCCCGCAAGATCGCCGACGCGCTGTGGGCCGCCGCCCAGGGCGCGATCAGCCTGGAGCGGGCCGGTCACCTGCGTGACGGCCGCACCTACGAGGCGGTCACGACGGCGACGATCTGCTGCTACCTGGTGGACAGGCAGAAGAAGTAGCCGCCAACGCGATCCAGAGCTCGGCACGCACTCCGGGATCGTCCAGGTCCCTGCCCAGCAGTTCAGTGACCCGCTTCATGCGGTAGCGGAGCGTGTGGCGGTGGATGCCGAGCCGCTGGGCCGCCGCGTCCCAGTGACCGTTGCTGCCGATGTAGGCGCGCAGCGACTCGATCAGGTCGGCCCGCGAGCCGTACCTGGTGAGGGGCGCGAGCAGCGCCGCCGCGAACGCCTGGGCGGCGGCGGGGTCGAGCAGGGTCAGCAGGCCCTGGCCGGCAAGGTCGGCGAACCTGACGAGGCCGTCACGGCCGCTCTCGAATGCCCGCCGGGCCTGGTCGAGCGCGCCGGGCAGCTCACCGTACGCGCTGGGCGCGCTCATCCCGACGGTCCCCTCGGCGAGCGCGGCCACCTTCTCGGCCTCCGCAGCGGCCACGAGCACCACGACCAGCGACCCAAGAGAGGCGGCATCAGGCAGGCGGGCGGCTTCGGGGACGCGGACGGCTTCAGGGAGGCGGGCTGTGAAGGCGTGCGGCTCCACCGCGTCGAGCGCGTCGCCCGCCACCGCCAGCACGACCACCGGCTCCTCCGGCAGCCGCCCACCGAGCGGCGCCAGCACCGCGCGCGCCCGCTCCACACAGGCCGCCCCCGCGCGCCCCTCCCCCTTCCCCCCGTCCAGCAGGAGCCCCAGTACGGCCGAGCGCACCCGGCGCTCGGCCTCCCGCTGCGCGCCGCCCTGCTCGACGGCCAGCGTGAGCAGCGATCCGGCCGCGTTGATGACCGTCTGCGTAACGGGCGAGAACGCCCGGGACGCCCCGACCACGAAGAACCCGCGCGGCCTCGGCCCCCCGCCCAGCGGCCGCAGGACGACGTGCTCGTCCGGCCCGGACAGCGCCAGGCTCGCGGGCGGCCGCCCGTTGGCCCCGCCGCCCCGCCAGACACCGTGCTCGCCGCGCAGCCGGGCCAGTTCGCGGGCCGCCGCCTCGGCCTTGGCGGCGCGGGTGGCGTGGCGTACCTCGCCGTGCTCGTCCAGCAGCGCGGCCCAGCCGCCGACCTCCTTGGCCAGCCGGTCGATGACCGCGTACGGGCCCTCGGTCCGCAGGGCGGCCCGCGTGAGGCGGCCCTGGGCGGCGAAGGCGCGGGTGATCTCGTCGTACTGCTCGGCGGCGAGCAGGTCGCTGACCGCCTTGCCGACCTCGATGAACGGCGTCTCGCGCGGCACCTCCAGCAGCGGCAACCCGGCCGCCGTGGCCGCCGCCAGCAGGGCGGGCGGCACCTCTTCGTGCGAGAGCCCGACGCCGAGGGCGAGCCCGGCCACGCCACGTGTCACGAGGCGGGCGACATATTGCGTAAAGTCGCCTTCCAGCCGCATACCCGTGGTCAGGAGAAGCTCGTCGCCCTCCAAGTAGGGCGTGGGATCCTCCAGCTCGCTGACGGCCACCCAGCGCACGACCGAGTCCAAGGTGCCGACCAGCGGCCGCAGCCCGGTCCGTCGCACCACGGTCCGCAGCGAAGGCGCCATACGAGTTGTCCATTCCGGCAAAGACGGGCACTCCAGTGTGACATATCGACGCATCGGACCAGGTGAGCGCCCGGCGTAGCGTCGGGCACATGAGCATTCCGCAGGAGCGTCGTCTCGTCACCGCGATCCCAGGCCCGAAATCGCAGGAGTTGCTGGCCCGCAAGCAGGTCGCCGTGCCCCCGGGCATCGGCACCGCGCTGCCGGTCTTCGTGACGCGCGCCGGCGGCGGCGTCGTCCAGGACGCCGACGGCAACTCGCTGATCGACTTCGGCTCCGGCATCGCCGTGACCAGCGTCGGCAACGCCGCACCCAAGGTGGTCGAGCGGGTCCAGGAGCAGGTCGCCGACTTCACCCACACCTGTTTCATGGTCACCCCGTACGAGTCGTACGTGGAGGTCTGCGAGAAGCTCAACGAGCTGACCCCCGGCGACCACGAGAAGCGCACGGTCCTGCTGAACACCGGCGCCGAGGCCGTCGAGAACGCCGTCAAGATCGCCCGGCACGCCACGGGCCGCCCGGCGGTCGTCGTGTTCGACCACGGCTACCACGGCCGCACGCTGCTGACCATGACGCTGACCGCCAAGAACCTGCCCTATAAGCAGGGCTTCGGCCCGTTCGCGCCGGAGGTGTACCGGGTGCCGCTGGCCTACCCGTTCCGCTGGCCGACGGGCCCGGACAACTGCGCGGAGGAGGCCGCCGCGCAGGCCATCGACATGATCAGCAAGCAGATCGGCGCCGAGAACGTCGCCGCCGTGGTGATCGAGCCGATCGCCGGCGAAGGCGGGTTCATCGAGCCGGCCAAGGGCTTCCTGCCGAGGATCGCCGAGTTCTGCCGGGACAACGGCATCGTGTTCGTCGCCGACGAGGTGCAGACCGGCTTCGCCCGTACCGGGCAGATGTTCGCCTGCGAGGACGAGGGCATCGTGCCCGACCTCATCACCACCGCCAAGGGCATCGCGGGCGGCCTCCCGCTCGCCGCCGTCACCGGCCGCGCGGAGATCATGGACAAGGTGCACTCCGGCGGCCTGGGCGGCACGTACGGCGGCAACCCGGTCGCCTGCGCCGCCGCGCTGGGCGTGCTGGAGACCATCGCCGAGGAGGACCTGGTCGCCAAGGCCCGCCGCATCGGCGAGATCATGCTCCCCCGCCTCCACGCGCTGCGCGAGCGCTTCGACGTGATCGGCGACGTGCGCGGCCGCGGCGCGATGATCGCCGTCGAGCTGGTCCAGCCGGGCACGAAGGAGCCGAACCCGGCCGCGCTCGCCGAGGTCGTCCGGCGCTGCCACGCGGAGGGCCTGCTGGTGCTCACCGCGGGCACGTACGGCAACGTGCTGCGCTTCCTGCCGCCGCTGGTCATGCCCGAGCACCTGCTTGAGGAGGGTCTCGGCATCCTGGAGAAAGCTTTCGCTGAACTGTAGGAAACGCGCGAAACGGGCATCCAGCTTGTGGCTGGATGCCCGTTTTTGTAGGTGTAAGGCGTGTGAGCCGGGTAGAGAATTCACCCGGGCTTGACGCTGCCCTAGACGATCAGGAGCGCGCCCGGGCTTATAACGGATCCGGTATACGAGTGGCCTACCGCTGCTGGGAGCATGATGAACTGGGGTCCGACAGGAACGGCACAGAGAATGTTGACGTTCGACCCTGATGGTTTGAGCCGGGCACAGCTCGAGGGCGAAGCCTGCGTGGTCTGCCACAAGAGGTGGCCCAGGCCGCGCGTCCGCGTCGGGCGCTTCCCCGACGACTCTCCCGTGCTGGCCTGCGCCGACTGCGCCGAAGCGCTCATCCCGGCGCCGATGGCCACGGTGGTCGCCTTCCCCGCGCGCTAAAGCCCTCCCGCGCGCTTGAGCCTTTCCGCGCTCTAGAGCCTTCCCCGCGCGCCAGAGGCGGCGTCAGGCGGCCGCCTCGCGGATCCGCCAGGGTGAGCCGTACTCGGTCAGCAGGTCGAGGAACGGCACCGCGTCGAACGCCTCCGGCCCCAGCACGCCCGTGCCCTTCCAGGCACCGCGAGCCAGCAGCTCCAGCGCGACCACGGGGTGGACGGCGGTCTGCCAGACGACGGCCTGCGAGCCGTACTCGCGCATCGACCAGGCGTTGTCGACCACGTGATAGAGGTACACCTCGCGGGGCCCGCCGTCCTTGCCGGTGCCCTTCACCCAGGTGCCCGCGCACGTCTTGCCGTGCATCCGGTCACCGAGGGTCGCCGGGTCGGGCAGGCTCGCCGCCACCAGGTCACGCGGCGCCACGTCGGCACCGCCCACCCTGATCTTGTCGGCGCTGTCCAGCCCGAGCTTGCGCAGCGTCTTGAGCACGCCGATGAACTCCTCGCCGAGCCCGTACTTGAACGTCACCCGCTTCGCCGGGATCCAGCGGGGCACGAGCAGCACCTCCTCGTGCTCGACGTTCACGCACTCCACGGGACCGATGCCCTCGGGGAAGTCGAACACCTCGGGCTCGCTGAACGGCTCGGTCGTGTGCCACCGCCCGTCCTCCCAGACGACGGGCGGGTTGAGACACTCCTCGATCGTCGTCCAGATGGAGAAGGTCGGCGCGAAGTCGTAGCCGTCCACGACCAGGTTCGAGCCGTCCCTGACGCCGATCTCGTCGATGCCGTCGAACAGGTGGTCGGCGGCGTAGCGGGCGAACACGTCGGCCAGCCCCGGCTCCACCCCCATCCCGACGAGCGCGAGCCGGTCCCGCGCCCGCCACTCCTCGTCGCGCGCGAACTGCTCGTCGCCCAGCTTCACCCCCGGCATCTCGTACGGCCGGCTGGAGTGCGGCCTGGACAGCGACATCGCCATGTCCAGGTAGTCCGCCCCGGCCGCCAGAGCCGCCTCGAACAGCGGCATCGTGAACCGCGGATCGACGGCGTTGAAGAGCACATCGCACCGGTGCTCCCGGAGCGCCGCCTCCACCGCCGCCCGATCGGCGGCGTCGAGGCTGATCGCGCTGAACCGCGGATCGTCCACGCCGGCGACGGCTCGCGCCGCCCGGCTCTGTTGGGAGTCGGCGACCACGATGTGTTCGAAGAAATCTCGGCGCGCGGCGATGGGCACGACAGCGGAGCCGACGCCGCCGGCGCCGACCAGAAGGATTCTCATGAGCAGAACATACTCACTGACTGGTCATTCAGTCGAATTTTCGGCCAGTCCTCCGGAAAAGCGAGACGCCCCGGAGCGGGGGGAGGCCCGGGGCGTCTCTGCAGGCACGGCCCAGCGGGGGGACGGGGCGAGCCTGCGGCAAAGGTCATGTGTGGGTAAAGCAGCCCCCGCTCAATTCACCAGTGTGCCCCACTGTTTGGTCCAGGTGTCGTAATCAGTGCATTCCCCATCAGAACCCCGGCAACCCCCCGGCGGCCGAGCGGCGAAGGCGACCCGGTCGAGCCACTTCGGCTTGTCGGCCCCGTACGCGTCGCACATCTGCTTGGCCCGCCCTTTGCACGCCTTGGGGTTGGCCGGCGCCAGACCGACCCAGGCGGCCGCGTCACGCTGGGCCGACGGCGCCGCCATCCAGCTCAGCCAGCGGTAGGCGCAGTCGGTGTTGGGGATGTTCGCGCCGAGCATCCAGGAGTCGAGCCAGCCGGTCGTCTTGCGCGCGCTGACCGCCTTGATCGGCTTGCCGGCCTTCTGCAGGAGCAGGCGATAGTACGGCGTGGCCTGGGCGTAGTCGAGCGAGCCCGTGGCGAAGCCCTTGACCAGGTCGAGCGGGTTCTTCCAGTAGGTGCGGCCCTTGTGCTCGCCCAGCAGCGCCATCGCCCGGTCCAGCTGGCTCTTGGTCAGCTCGAAGGGGTCGTCCACGCTACCGTCGGTGAGCGCCGCGTCGGCGATGGTCAGCGGGCCTTCCTTGAGCGAGACCCGGTCGGACTGGAAGACCTGCTTGAGGCCGCCGTCCTTGACCTTGGTCGAGTCGTAGAGGAACTCGTGGAACCCCCACAGATAGGGCACGCCGTAGACCTTGCCCGACACCTTGGTCATGTCGCGAAAGCGCTTGGTCAGGTCGTCGTAACCGGTGACCTTGGCCGGCTCGATGGGCTGCACCTGCTTGGCCTCGATCATCGAGGCGGCCAGCACCGGGCCCGCCGAGATCACGTCGTATGAACGCTGGTCGACGGCCCTCTTCATGTCGTCGGCGGTCTGCACGGTGTCGAGGCGGGCGATGCGGCAGCCGGTCGTCTTCTCGAAGTCGCCCACCCAGTTGACCCTGGGGCTGGTGCCGCCGTATTCGGCGTAGCCGCGGTAGGTGAGGATCTGCAGCGTGCCGTCGCCCTGCGTCGGACTCGCCGACGGGGTGGGGGTCGGGGACGGGGTCTTCTTCGGCGATGGGACCGCCGCCCCCATGCTGGCGATCAGAGCCGTCATGGCCAGCGCCATCGCAGGTATGCGGCGATCCACGTTCCTCCCTCGTCCGTGTGCGGGAGTCTATCGGGCACACGACGGGGAGGGACGCCTGGCGCGTCCCTCCCCGGTGGAGATCGCTCACCCGTTGGTGGGGAAGCCCAGGTTCACGCCGCCGTGCGACGGGTCGAGCCAGCGCGAGGTGACGACCTTGCCGCGGGTGTAGAAGTGGACGCCCTCGGTGCCGTGGACGTGCGTGTCACCGAACAGCGACGCCTTCCAGCCGCCGAAGCTGTAGAACGCCATCGGCACCGGGATCGGCACGTTGATGCCGATCATGCCGACCTCGACCTCGTTCTGGAAGCGCCGGGCCGCGCCGCCGTCGTTGGTGAAGATCGCGGTGCCGTTGCCGTAGGCGCCGCCGTTGATGAGCCGCAGGCCCTCCTCGTACGAGCCGACGCGGACGATCGTCAGGACCGGGCCGAAGATCTCCTCGGTGTGCACCCGCGAGCCGGCCGGCACGTGGTCGAGCACGGTCGGGCCGAGCCAGAAGCCGGGCGTCTCCGACGCCTTGCCGCCGCCTTCGACACGCGTGTCCCGGCCGTCCACGACCAGCTTGGCGCCCTCCTCGACACCCAGGTCGAGGTAGGAGGCGACCTTGTCGCGGTGCGCCTCGGTGACCAGCGGCCCCATCTCGGACCTGGGGTCGGAGCCGGGGCCGATCACCAGCTTGTCGACGCGCTCGACGATCTTCTGGACGAGCTCGTCGCCCACCGGGTCGACGGCGAGCACGACGGAGATCGCCATGCACCGCTCGCCGGCCGAGCCGAAGCCCGCCGACACGGCCGAGTCGGCGACCAGGTCGAGGTCGGCGTCGGGCAGCACGAGCATATGGTTCTTGGCCCCGCCGAGCGCCTGCACCCGCTTGCCGTGGCTGGTGCCGGTCTCGTAGACATACTTGGCGATGGGGGTCGAACCGACGAAGGAGACGCCGCGCACGTCGGGGTGCTCCAGCAGCCGGTCGACGGCGACCTTGTCGCCCTGGACGACGTTGAAGACGCCGTCGGGCAGCCCGGCCTCCTGCCAGAGCCGCGCCATGAGCAGCGACGCGGACGGGTCCTTCTCCGACGGCTTGAGCACGAAGGCGTTGCCGCAGGCGATCGCGATCGGGTACATCCACATCGGCACCATGGCCGGGAAGTTGAACGGCGTGATGCCGGCCACCACCCCAAGCGGCTGGCGCAGCGAGTAGGAGTCGACCCGGGTCGAGACGCCCTCGGAGAAGCCGCCCTTGAGCAGGTGCGGGATCCCGCAGGCGAACTCCACGACCTCCAGGCCGCGGGCGACCTCGCCGAGCGCGTCGGAGTGCACCTTTCCGTGCTCGGCCGAGATGAGCGCGGCCAGCTCGTCGCGGTGGGCGTACATCAGCTCGCGGAAGCGGAACAGCACCTGGGCCCGTTTGGTCAGCGAGGCGTCCCGCCAGGCGGGGAAGGCCGCCACGGCGGCGGCCACGGCCGCGTCGACGTCGGCGGCCGAGGCCAGCGCGACGTGCCCGCCGACCTCGCCGGTCGACGGGTCGAAGATCTCCTGGGTACGGCTGTCGCCGTCGGCCAGAGCTCCGTTGATCCAGTGCTTGACGAACTTCACTGCGTCGCTGCCTCTGCGTTGATGACTTCCAGTGCGTGAACAATGATGCTCAAGCCCTCAGCGGCCTCGTCCACCGTGAGGGTGAGCGGCGGGGCCATGCGGATGGCGGTGCCGTACAGTCCGCCCTTGCCCGCGAGCAGCCCCGACTTCTTGGTCTCCTCCATGAACCGCGCGGCCTGCGCGGGGCTCTCCAGCTCGACGGCGAACATCAGGCCCTTGCCGCGCACGGCCTTGATGATCGGCAGCCGCTCGGCCGCCGCGCGCAGGCCATCGGCGATGATCTTCCCGGTCCTGGCGGCGTTGGCCTGGAGGTCGTGGTCGAGCACGTAATCGAGCGTGGCATTGGCGGCGGCCATGGAGATCGGGTTGCCGCCGAACGTGGCCAGGCCCACCGCGGGCAGGCTGTCCATCAGGTCACCGCGGGCCACGACGCCGCCGACCGCGAACCCGTTGCCCAGGCCCTTGGCGAAGGTCATCATGTCGGGCGTCACGCCGTGGTTCTGGATGCCGAAGAACGCGCTGCCGGTACGCCCCCAGCCCGTCTGCACCTCGTCGGAGATGAACAGGATGCCCTGTTCGTCCAGGACCTCCTTGTAGGCGGCGAACAGCCCGTCGGGAGCCATCGTGAACCCGCCCACCCCCTGGATGGGCTCGGCGATCAGCGCCGCCACGTCGTTGGAGACGGCCGTGGCCAGCACGTGGCGCAGGTCGTCGACGCAGGCCGCGATGTAGTCGGCGTCCGACAGCCCCTTGAACTGGGTCAGATGCCGGTCGGCGCCGTGCAGGAAGTGCACGTTCAGCGGGGAGAGCGAGTTGTTCTTCCACGTCCGGTTGGAGGTGACGCTGATCGCGCCGAAGCTGCGGCCGTGGTAGCTCTGCCGCATGGCGAGCACCTGGTCGCTCTTGCGCGCGTAGGTGGCCAGCAGCAGCGCGGTCTCGTTCGCCTCGGTGCCGGAGTTGGTGAAGAAGACCTTGGCATCGGGGATGCCGGAGAGCCTGGCGATCTTCTCCGCCAGCTCGATCTGGCCGCGCAGCAGGTAGACCGTACTGGTGTGGACGACTCCCGTGGCGAGCTGACGCTCGACGGCCTCGCGCACCTCGGGCACGTCGTACCCGATCATGTTGGTGAGGATGCCGGCGAAGAAGTCGAGGTAGCTCTTGCCATCGGCGTCGACGACGCGATTGCCCTTGCCACTGACGATCTCGATCGGCTCGTTGTAGTTGAGTGCCACCCAGTTGGGGATCACTGCCCGGTGGCGGGCGAGAAGCTCCGACATGCTTCGAGTATCCCGGCTCGTCATCGCCACACCCACCTCCAACATGTCCACACGACACCAAATCCCCTTACATGATGTCACGCGGACTCCTGCACGAACTTCGACCATATGTCAGGACATAAGGACTTACAACTCCCGAGAACTCAAATCCCGCCATCGGGTGAAAGGGGCTGACAGTATCGGCGACAGGAGTACCGGGTGGTTGTGGAAACAGAGTCGGCCGAGGGCGCCGGCGGAGCGTTGAGCGGCATGGACGACGCCGAGGTGATCCGGCGCTCCCACAGCGACCCGGGCGCTTTCGCCGCGCTGTTCGACCGGCACGCGCCCGCCTTACATCGCTACGTCACCCGCCGCCTGGGGGACTCGCTGGCCGACGACATCGTCGCGGAGACGTTCCTGGCCGCGTTCAGGCGGCGCGAACACTACGACCCTGGGCGCGCGGACGCCCGCCCCTGGCTGTACGGCATGGCCGCCAACCTCATCGGCCACCATCGCCGCCGCGAGGTCAGGTCCTACCTGGCACTGGCCAGGACCGGGATCGACGAGGTGGCGGAGGGCTACACGGACCGGGTGGAGGCCCGCGTGTCGGCCTCGGCCGTACACCGGGAGCTGGCCGAGGCACTGGCCGCGCTCTCCGCCGACGACCGGGAGGTGCTCCTGCTGGTCGCCTGGGCGCAGCTCAGCTACGAGGAGGTGGCCAGGGCGCTCGACATCCCCCTCGGAACCGTCCGCTCCCGGCTGCACCGGGCCAGGAAACGCACCCGCGCCGCGCTGGGCGGCGTCGACCCCACCGCGATCACCGACGAGGAGGCCGACCGTGGATGACCTGAACCTGCTCCAGGGGCTACGCGCGGACGCGCCGGAGCCTGACGCGGCCCGGCTCGCCGCTCTGCGCGACCGGCTCACCTCGGCCACGGCCGCGACAGTCACGCCTCCAGAGCGGCGACGGCTGTGGCAGCCTCTCGCCAAGCGCGTGCTGCTCGCCGGGACCGTGGCGGCCGGGCTGGCGGTCGCGCTGCCGTTCACCAGACCCGCGGACCAGACCCGTCCCGTACCCGCGGTGCACACCACCCGACCGGGCAGCGTCCAACTCCTGGAGGAGGCGGCCCTGGTCGCCGAGCGGCGGCCCTTCCGGAAGCCGCGGCCCGACCAGTGGGTCTACACCAAGACCAAGGACGTCCAACCCGTCAACGGCAAGACCACGATCAGCGAGCAGTGGATGAGGTTCGACGGCAAGGGGGCCGCCTTGATCGGCGAGGACGGCGAGTTGCAGGTCAGCGACCTCCCGCAACTCGACCCGGGCGACGACGACCTGACGCCGCAGCAGTATTACGACAAGCTGGCGGCCCTGCCGACCGACCCCTACAAGCTGCTGGCCCACGTCGCAGGCGACAAGCACTGGCTCAAGCCGCTCATGGAGGACGGGGTGCCGATCCCGCGCGACCCCGTGCCCCGCGACGCCCAGGCGTTCAGCGTGCTGACCCTCTATCTGGGCCAAGGGGCCATCATGCCGCCCAAGCTGGAGGCGACCATCTACCGGGCACTGGCGAAGATCCCCGCCGTCAAGGTGGAGGTGGGGGTCCTCGACGCGGACGACCGCCCCGGCATCGGCGTGTACTACGAGCCGAAGGGCCAGCAGATCACCACCCGCTACTTCGTGCTCGATCCCCAGACCTACCGCCTGCTCGGCCAGCGGACCGTCTGGAACCGTGACGAGTATCTCCTCGGCAACCCGAAGCCGAGCGCCCGCAAGGGGAGCGCTTGGCTGAGAGCCGATCTGGCCGGCGGAGTCGTTGACCGGCCGGGCCAGATCCCCTAGGGGATCTCCCGTCCCCCTGCGGGCGTACGACCGCCTTGATCGCTACGCCCGCGGGGGCACCACGATTGCCCACCGGAGGCCGACGACCGGCCACCCCCCGCTCCCCCACCATCGAGTCATCACCGAAGAAGACTCAGGGAGAGCGGACATGACCATCACCGTGGACCACCGGCCCGACGTGCACCCCGGCCCGCCGAAGCTCGACCGCGAGCAGTTGCTCCGCGCCGAGCGGGACACGCTCGACACCCCGCGCATGAAGTACAGCCTGCTGGCCAAGATGATGTTCAAGCCCGTCGACCTCATGTACGGCAAGCAGGGCTCGTTCACCAAGTTCGCCATGCTGGAGATCATCGCCCGCGTGCCGTACCAGGCGTGGGAGCGCATGGGCTACTGGGCCGTACACCGCCACGCGGGCCGCTCGGGCCTGGCCAGGCGGGTCTTCGAGCGCATCGTGGAGGCCCGCACCGATCAGGACAACGAGCAGTGGCACCTGCTGATCATGCAGGACCTCGTCCAGCGGCACGGGCTCAAGCAGAACTGGCTGCTGCACAAGGCGGCGCCGTGGCTGATCTCGTTCTTCTACTACCACGTGTCGTGGGTGCTGTTCCTGGTCCGGCCCGACTGGAGTTACCGGCTGAACGCGGAGTTCGAGGACCACGCGGAGCACGAGTACATGACGTTCGTGGCGGACAACCCCGGCCTGGACTTCGTCCCCGACCCGGGCACCTACGCCGCCGAGTACGGCCGCTACGGGTCGGTGGCCGACCTGCTGCGGCAGGTCGGCCACGACGAGCGGACGCACAAACTGGACAGCCTGGAGGCCATGCGTGAGCCTCGCATCCGCTAGACCGGGGCGGACTCGGTGGTGTCGGCGGTGACCGCGGGAGTGGCCGGCCGCAGCACCGCGAGGGCGAGCAGCGCGGCCGCCACGCAGAACCCGGCCCCGACCCAGGAGCCGAAGTGCATCGCGTCGGTGAAGGCCGCGCGGGCGGGCTCCACGATGCCCAGGTGGAAGGCGCCGCCGATCGACTCCCTGGCCGCCTCGGGCGCGTCGGCGGGCATCGCCGAGGTGAACACCCCGGCCAGCACGCTGCCCAGGATGGCGATGCTCATGGCCATGCCGACCTGCTGCACGGTGTCGTTCAGCGCGGAGCCGACCCCCGCGTGCTCCATGGGGATGGCCCCCATCAGCGACGCGTAGGCCGCGGGCCCGGCCAGGCCGCCACCGACGCCCATGATCAGCAGCGCGGTGAGCACCGCGACGTAGCCGGTGGTCGTGGCGAGCACCACGAAACCGCCGCTCATGACCACCAGCCCGGTGGAGATCAGCACCCGGTTGCTGGCCTTCTTGCCCAGTCCGGCGCCGACCACGTTGAAGACGGTCGCGGCGATGGCGTACGGCAGCAGCGCCAGACCGGCCTGCATGGGCCCGTAACCGAGCACGAACTGCAGATACTGCGTGAGCATCAGCATCACGGCGCCGGCCCCGAACGACATCAGCAGGATCGAGAACGACGCCCCGCTGAAGTTGCGGTTCCTGAACAGTTCGAGCGGCAGCATCGGGTGCTCCGAGCGCCGTTCCCAGATCACGAACGCGCCGAGCGCGACCACGGCGATGGCGATGCCGACCGGGTTCCACTCGCGCTCGATGATGACGTAGACGGCCGAGGTCAGGCCGACGATCGACAGCACCACGCCCACCGGGTCGATCTTCCGGCCCGCGCTGCGCGTCTCCGGCATCAGCGTCACGGCGGCGACGACCGCGACCAGGGCGATGGGGATGTTCAGCAGGAAGACCGAGCCCCACCAGTAGTGGTCGAGCAGGAAGCCGCCCAGCGTGGGGCCCGCGATCACCCCCACCATGGCGACGGCGCTCCACGCGGCCATGGCCTTGCGCCGCTCCTCCTCATCGAAGACGGTCATCAGGATGGACAGCGTCGAGGGCATCAGCAGCGACCCGCCGATGCCCATGAGGGCCCGCGACCCGATCACCTGCCACGGCTCGGACGACAGCACCGCCAGCAGCGACGCGCCGCCGAAGAACAGCAGGCCGATGATCAGGAACCGCCGGCGCCCGAACCGGTCGGACAGGCTGCCCGCGGTTAACAGCAGACCGGCGTAGGCCAGCACGTAGGCGTCAATGATCCATTGGATGTCGCCGGGGCTCGCGCCCAGATCCTTGATCAGTTTGGGGATGGCCAGGTTGAGGACAGTGTTGTCGACGACCAGGACCAGGAGTGACAGACAGAGGACGCCGAGAATCCACCAACGACGGGGATCTCGCACAGTGTTCGATTCCACTCGCACACCGTACGACAAAACTCGTACAGTGTGCGAGTGGAATTATCCTGGAGGTGTGACCAGCAAGCAGTACAACTCCGTGTGGTTCCGCGAGCAGCGCAAGCCGGCCAGCCCTGGCCGCAGCCGCGCAGAGATCGTCGCGGCCGCCATAGAGCTGCTCGACGACGAGGGCCTGGCCGGGCTGAGCATGCGCAAGCTCGGGGCGAAGCTCAGCGCGGGGGCGACCAGCCTCTACTGGTACGTGGCCAACAAGGACGAGCTGCTGGAGCTGGTCTACGACGAGATCTGGGGCGAGATGATGGCCCCCGACCCCGAGGAGGTGGGCTGGCGCGACGCCGCCTCGGTCATGGCCCACAGCATGCGCCAGGTGATCCTGCGGCATCGGTGGTCGGCCGACCTCATCGGCCGCCTGCCGGCGCTGGGGCCCAACGCGCTCATGATCTCCGACCAGACGCGCAAGACGTTCAAGCTGGCCGGGTTCGCGGGGGCGGACATCGACTACGCCAACGCGGCGCTCACCGCCTTCGTGTTCGGCATGACGATCCCCGAAGTCGCCTGGGACACCGCGATGGCGGGCTACGACTACGACGGGGACGAGCTCCGCCAGACCGTCGCCAAGGCCGCGGCCGATTACCCCGACCTCTCGGAGGCGATCATCGCCACCGACTACGAGGATCCGCGCGCGATGCGCGAGCTGTGCTTCGACTTCGGCCTCGTGTCGGTGCTCGACGGCCTTGAGAGGCGGCTGGCAACGTAGCAGGATCCCGAACATGAGCGATTTCCGTGCCGCACGTGACCTCCTCCTCGAAGCCGACTATCCGACGGCTCGCCGCGAGTTCCGCTGGCCGGAGCTGACGGACTTCAACTGGGCGCTCGACTGGTTCGACGGTGTCCTGGCCGCCGAGACCCCCGACGCGGTCGCGCTGAAGATCGTCGGCAAGGTCACCTACACTTTCGCCGAGCTGTCCGCCCGCTCCAATCAGGTGGCCAACTGGCTGCGCGAGCAGGGCGTACAACGGGGCGACCGGATCCTGCTCATGCTGGGCAACCAGGCCGAGCTGTGGGAGTCGCTGCTGGCGGCCATGAAGCTGGGCGCGGTGATCATCCCGGCCACGACCCTGCTGACCGCCAAGGACATCGTCGAGCGCGTCGAACGCGGCGGCATCTCCCACGTGATCGCGAACGCCTCCGACGCGGGCAAGTTCGGCGACGGCGGCTACACCAGGATCGCGGTCGGCGACGCCTACGGCTGGCTGCCCTACGCCGAGACCCGCGAAGCGGCCGCGGACTTCTCCCCTGACGGGCCGACCCGGGCCGGCGACACGCTGCTGCTCTACTTCACCTCGGGCACGACCTCGCAGCCCAAGCTGGTCGAGCACACGCACGCCTCCTATCCGGCGGGCCACCTGTCGACCATGTTCTGGATCGGGCTCCAGCCCGGCGACGTGCACCTCAATGTGTCCTCGCCCGGCTGGGCCAAGCACGCGTGGAGCAACGTGTTCGCGCCGTGGAACGCGGGCGCCACCGTGCTGATCCACGACTACCAGCGTTTCTCCGCCGTCGCCCTGCTGGAGGTGCTGCGCGACGAGCGGGTCACCACGTTCTGCGCGCCGCCGACCGTGTGGCGGATGCTCATCCAGGAGGACCTGGCTTCCTGGCGGCTGCCCCTGCGTACGGCCGTCGCGGCGGGCGAGCCGCTCAACCCGGAGATCATCGACCAGGTCGCCAAGGCGTGGGGGCTGACGATCAGGGACGGCTACGGCCAGACCGAGACCACCGCCCAGGTGGGCAACGTGCCCGGCGAGCCGGTCAAGCCGGGGTCGATGGGCCGGCCGCTGCCCGGCTACGACGTCGTGCTGCTCGACCCGATCACCGGCGAGGTGGGCGACGACGGCGAGATCTGCCTGCCGCTGACTGACCGCCCCCTCGGCCTCATGTCCGGATATGTCGGTGGATCTAGTGAAGCGATGCGGGGCGGTTACTACCACACGGGCGATGTCGCGACCCGTGACGGCGACGGCTACATCACCTACGTCGGCAGGACCGACGACGTCTTCAAAGCCTCCGACTACCGCATCTCGCCCTTCGAGCTGGAGAGCGTACTCCTGGAGCATGAGGCCGTCGCGGAGGCGGCCGTGGTGCCCGCGCCCGATCCGGTGCGTCTGGCCGTACCCAAGGCTTACGTGACGCTGGCGCCCGGATTCGAGGCGGACGAGGCGACGGCCCGCTCCATCTTCCAGCACTCGCGGCGCGAACTGGCGGCGTACAAGCGCGTGCGCAGGCTGGAGTTCGGTGAGTTGCCCAAGACCATCTCCGGCAAGATCCGGCGAGTGGAGTTGCGGGAGCGGGAGGCCGCCCAGGAGTTCAGGGAGGACGAGCTGGGCTCGTGACCGGCACTCTGTAAATGGGTACCTATCCGATCTTACAGGCTGATCGGCTAGGCTCGGGCGCGTGCTTCCGACCATCGCCGACGTCCTAGCCCTGGACACCGTCCGCCGCGGTAACCCGCGCGTGGTCGCGGGCGGCGACCGGCTGGACACCAAGGTGCGGTGGGTGCACGTCGGCGAGATCGCCGACATCGCCCACCTGCTCCGTGGCGGGGAGCTGGTGCTCACCACGGGAGTGGCGCTGCCCGAGGACCCGGAGAAGCTCGCCGACTACATCGGTGAGCTGTCCGCCGTCGGCGCCTCCGGGCTGATCGTCGAGCTGGGCCGCCGATTCGTCCGCGAGCTCCCCCGCGCGGTGGTCAAGACGGCGGAGGAGCACGGGCTGCCGCTGATCGTGCTGACCCGCGAGACGCCGTTCGTGCAGATCACCGAGTCCGTGCACGAGCGGATCATCGACATCCAGCTGGAGGAGCTGCGCGCCTCCGAGCAGCTGCACGAGGTCTTCACCGAGTTGTCCGTGGAGGGCGCCTCACCCGCCGAGGTGCTCGTCCAGGTGGCCCGGCTGTCCACCCGACCGGTCCTGCTGGAGAACCTCGCCCACCAGGTGCTGGCCTGCGAGTCCGCGGGCCGCGACGCCGGCGCGCTGCTGGCCGGCTGGGAGAGCAGGTCGCGCGCGGTCGCACCGGCCGAGCGGACCGCCTACGACGCCGCCTCCGGCTGGCTGGTCACCACGGTCGGCGCGCGCGGGCAAGACTGGGGCCGGCTGATCCTGCTCTGCGAGAGCCCGCCGTCGCCCCGCGACCTGGTGCTCGCCGAGCGCGCCGCCACCACGCTCGCCCTGGGCCGCCTGCTCGAACGCCACCAGGAGTCCCTCGAACGCCAGGCGCACGGCACGATCATCACCGGCATCCTCACCCACGCCTACGCCGATCCGGACGAGGCCGCGGCCCGCGCCCGCGCCGTGGGCGTGCCGCTCACCGGCCGCAAGCTGGTCAGCGTCGTCATCCGGCCGACCGAGCCCGTCGAGCAGGCGCTCGACGGGCAGGCGCAGCTCGGCGAGCTGGCCGAGGCCACCGCCGCCGCCTGCCGCGACGCCCGGCTGCCCGCCCTCGTGGGCGCGCTCGACCAGGACCGCGTCGGCGTCCTGCTCCCCCTGCCCCCGCGCTCGGGCGCCGAGCCCGCGCTGACGGCGCTCGCCGATCGGCTGCGCGTCCTGTGGAAGCCCGGCGCCGCGTTCGTCCTGGCCTCGGGCTCGGTGGTGGAGTCGATCAGGGACGTACGCCGCAGCTTCCTCGAAGCCGAGCAGGTGGCCGACGTCGCCGTCCGGCAGCCCGACGGCCGGGCCTTCTACCGGCTGCCCGACCTGCGCCTGCGCGGGCTGCTCCACCTGCTGCGCGACGACGCCAGGCTGCAGACGTTCGCCGAGCGGGAGCTCGGACCGCTGCTGGCGCACGACGCGCAGCGCGGCGGCGACCTGGCCCGCATCCTGCGCATCTATCTGGACGCGGGACGCAACAAGGCGGTGGCCGCCCAGAAGGCCCACCTGTCCAGGCCCGCCTTCTACGACCGGCTGCGCCGCCTCGAACGCATCCTCGACACCGACCTGGACGACGTCGAGTCGTGCCTGTCCCTGCACGTGGCACTGCTGGCGCTGGAGTCGTTCCGCCGGGACAGCAGATAGCATTTCGGCTTACCGTCGCGATGTGCCCTTATTCGGCAATCCCCTGGAAGCGGCGGCGCACCGCCTGTCAATCCTGCCCCCGATGCTCGACTACTTCGGCGTCATGGGCCTGCACGCGCTGATCGCGGGGATGCGGCTCGGCCTCTTCGACGCCCTGCGCGGCGGCCCCGCGACCGCCGCCGACCTCGCGCGATCGCTCGGCCTGGACCCGCACGCGACGGACGTGCTGCTGCGCGGGCTGGCCGGTCTCGGCTACCTGCGCGCCAGACGCGGCCGCTACCGGCTGACCCGCACGGCGCGCGTCTGGCTCACCTCCGACTCCCCCGCCTGCCTGGCCGAGGGCCTGTACTTCTGGGAGCGCACCGCCTGCGTGATCTGGCCCCAGCTCGAACGGACCGTACGTGACGGATCGCCCGTCACCTCGCTGTACGCGCTGACGGAGAGCGAGCCCGAGCTGTCGCGCTCGTTCCAGGCGTGGACCGCCGCCGTGGCCGGCCGCCAGGCTCCCGCCATCGCGGCCGCCATCCCGGTCCCCGCGGGCGCCACGCGGATGCTGGACGTGGGCGGCGGCCATGCCCTTTACAGCGTAGAGCTGCTGCGGCGGCACCCGGGACTGCGGAGCACCGTGATCGACCTGCCCGAGGCCCTCGCCTCGGCGGCGGCCCACCCCCGGCTGACGCTGCGGGCCGGCTCGTTCCTCGACGAGGACCTGGGCGGCGGGTACGACGTGATCCTGCTGTTCAACGTCATGCACTGTCTCGACGACCAGGAGGTGGTCACCCTGCTGGCGCGGCTGGCAAAGGCGCTCAACCCCGGCGGCACGATCGCGATCGGCGACCAGTTCGGTGACAGCCTCATGCCGGGCCGGGCCAGCCGCACCCTGCTCCATCTGCTCCACCTCAACTACCTGGTGGCGGGCGGCGGCCGGATACGTGACTACAAGGAAATGGCCCGCCTGCTCAGGGAGGCCGGCTTCACCAGACCGCGGCACCGCCGCCCCCTGAGATCCCCGGCCACCGAACTGGCCATCGCCAAAGCCCCGCGCTTCGTACCTACCCGCTAGAAGCCCAACGCCGCTCGTACCTGCCCGCCAGAAGCCGGTCGCCCTTGCCCGTCAGAAGCCCATCGCCGCCCGCACCTCCCCGAGGGTGACGATCGCCCGCTCACGGGCGCGCTCATTGCCGTCCGTCAGCACCTGCCTGGCATCGGCCGCCGAGTACTCAAGGCGGCGCTTCCTCATCGGGCGGAGGAACTCGTTGACGGCCTCCGTGACCAGCCGTTTCAGTGTGGCGGCCCCGCCGTTCCCGATCTCCTCGGCGATGGACTCGGGCGCGTGGCCGAGGCAGAGACCGGCCAGGGTGAGCAGATTCGCCACCTCCGGCCGATTCGCCTCGTCGAAGGTGATGAGCCGCTCGGAGTCGGTACGGGCCGCGCGGATCAGCGCGGCCGTCTCGTCCTCCGTGGCGGACAGGGCTATCGCGTTGCCCCGGCTCTTGCTCATCTTGCCGCCGTCGAGACCCTTGAGCAGCGGCCGCGCGCCCATCATGGCCTCCGGCAGCGGGAAGACGGGCCCGTAGCGCTCGTTGAAGCGCCGCGCCACCAACCGTGTCACCTCAACGTGCGGCAGCTGATCCTTGCCGACCGGCACCAGCGTGCCCTTGCAGAACAGGATGTCGGCCGCCTGATGCACCGGATAGGTGAACATCAGGCCGTTGACCGCCTGCTGCGTACTGTGCGCGATCTCGTCCTTGACGGTCGGGTTGCGGCTCAACTCGGCCACGGACACCAGGCTGAGGAAGGGCAGCAGCAGCTGGTTCAGCTCTGGGATCGCGCTGTGCTGGAAGATCGTCACCTTCGCGGGGTCGAGCCCGATGGCGAGGTAGTCGAGGACCAAGCTGGTGATGTTCTGCTGGATCGCGCCGGGAAGATCCCGATCGGTGATCACCTGATAGTCGGCGACCAGCACGTACATCGGGTGGACGTTCTGCAGGGCGACGCGGTTGGCCAGCGTGCCGAAGTAGTGGCCCAGGTGGAGCGGCCCTGTCGGGCGGTCTCCGGTGAGCACGATGTGGTCCATCGTGGGTTCCTTTCTTCAGGTCATGCCGTCCTGAAGAAGAACCCACGCACCGGGCCCGTCCTGAGGACGGCCCGAGCATGCGGAGATCAGCGGCCGTCTGTCGGCCGCCACCACATGCTGATGCGTGTCATGCGCCCCATTGTATGGGTCAGCGCACTTGTAGTTGTAGGGGTGGGCGCAAGCCGCACAGAACCCAGAAGCTGTGCGGCTTGCGCCGGCTCGTTGTCACTCGTGAGGATCGCGCGTCACGACGGGGCGGGTCCGGTCGTCGGAATACATCACCCATCCGCGCGGACGGGTGACGAACGCGCCCAGGATGAACCCCAGAATCACGCTCGCGATGATCACAAGGAGGATGCTCAGCCCCATCACGGCTGCCTCTCGGACTGGTACGCCGCTCGGTCGCGGCCTACCGCACGGTAACGCCGCGCCCACAGTGCGCGCAGGAAAATCCCCCGAGGGATGTCAATCTTGTAACCTCTCAGACCGTTTAGCGTGTTTCCCCGCCTCCGCCACCATGATCTCGCCAGGATGGGTCGGTTCCTTTGCCCGCCCTCTGGAGTTTTCATGTCTCGACGCACCCTCGCCGTCGGCTTCTCGCTAGCCACGGTCCTCACGGCGACGGCTGTCCCCAGCGCAGCCGCCGAGCAGGTTTCGGTCTCGTTCCCCTCGGCCAAGTTCCCGCTGGGCGTGCCGGCCGTACCGGCCAAGACGATGACCAGCGTGGCGCCGGGCATCGACCTCTGGAATGTGAAGGCGGGCAAGGCGACCGACGGCTTCACCGTCACGGTCCTGATGCCGAGCGGCCGCGACTATGGCATGCAGCAGACAGCCGAGGCCAAGGTCGCCGAGGTCGAGGCCACGGGCGAGACGGCCAGCCTGCAGAAGGTCGTCCGGCCGAAGGTCGCCGACGCCGACGCCCAGACCGTCTACATGGTGCGGGTCGGCCTCTGGAAGTTTGAGGAGAAGGACAAGGCCGCCGAGACGGCCAAGAAGCTCAAGGACGCCGGTCTGAAGGTCAGGGTCGACTACGTCGGCGACGACGGCATGAAGACCACCGGGCCCTGGGACGTCAAGGTGGTCATGATCGACGCCAGGAAGTTCCGCGGCTCGTACACCTCCACGCTCGGCACCAGCGTCGCCGCCCGCGAGACCGTCTCCTCGATGGCCAAGGCCAACAAGGCGCTCGCGGCCGTGAACGGCGGCTTCTTCAACATCCACACCGCCAAGAACCTGCGCGGCGAGCCCGTCGGCATCTCGGTGGTCGGTGGTCGACTGCTCAGCGAGGCCGTACCGGGCCGCTCCGCCGTCGTGCTCAAGGGCCGCACGGCCCGCATCACCGAGCTCAAGTCGACCGTGACCGCGATCGCGCAGGACGGCCAGAAGCTGGTGGTCAACGGCGTCAACCGCGCCGCGGCGGCGGACGAGCTGATCCTCTACACCGCGGAGTACGGCGCCAAGACGCCCACGGACAACGGCGCCGACGCCGTGCTCGACGCCAACGACAAGGTCGTGGCACTACGCGCGCCGGGCGCCGAGGTACCGGCCGGGTCCCGGGTCCTGCACGGCTCCGCCGGAATCGCCGCCGAATGGCTGAACGCGCACGCGGCGGAAGGCGGAACCGTCAAGATCGACACCAAAGTCGTGGACGTACGGGCTGGCAAGGCCCTCAAGCTGACCCCCGACCTGAGCGTCATCGGCGGCAACGTCGGCCTGGTCAGGAACGGCCAGGTCAAGATCACCGCCAAGCGCGACGGCCACGACTCCGTGAACATGATCCTCCGCCGCCACCCGCGCACACTGCTGGGCACCACCCGCAACGGCAGCCTGATCCTGGCGACCATCGACGGCCGGCAGCCCGGCGTGTCGGTGGGGGCCAACTTCGTCGAGGCGGCCCAGTTCATGCGCTGGCTGGGCGCCAAGCAGGCGGTCAACCTGGACGGCGGCGGCTCCACCGCGATGGTGGTGGGCAACAAGCTGGTCAACCGCCCGTCCGACGGGGTGGAGCGCGGCGTCGGCGACGCCCTCCTGGTCCTGCCGAAGTAACCACCCACCCGTCTTACAAGAGACCCCGACCTGACGGGCCGTCCCCTTCCACCCCCGGAAGGGGACGGCCCACCCAGGACCCCAACCACCACGGACCGCGCCCCCGCTACCCCGAAGCGGGTATGACCCCAGCCACCACGGACCGCCTTCTTTCGCTTCCCCGAAGGGGGAATCCCTCCTCGGGGACCCCGGCCACGACGGACTGTTTCCTTCCACCCCTCGGAAGGGGGGAATCCCTCCTCAGGGACACCAACCACGACGGACCATTTCCTTCCGTCCTTTGGAAGGGGATATCCCGCCCAGGGACCCCAACCATCACGGACCGCCCCCTTCCGTCCCCGGGAAGAGGAATCCCTCCTCAGGGGCACCAACCATGACGGACCGTCTCTTCCACCCCCCGAAGGGGGTATTCCTTCAAGGGACCCCAGCCACCACGAACGTTCACAGGACTAGAGACGGTCGTGTGACGGACCACCCGGGGATCCAGCGGTCACCGCACCAGCCAGGCGAGCACGGCCAGGCAGGCGAGCACGGCCCAGCCGCGCCCGCCCAGATCACCGGCGCACCAGACAACGGCCCTTCAGGGTCCTGCGGCCCTCAACCCGCCGCACGCTCCACCAGCGGCCGCCGACGCCGGGCGGGGTCCGACAGCGTCGGCGGGGTCCAGGCGCCGTCCGGGTGGTAGACGTTGGTCCCCGGCGGCACAATCTCGTCGATCCGGTCAAGAACCGCGTCGTCGAGCGTGAGCGAGGCCCCCTTCAGCAACGACTCCAACTGCTCCATGGTCCTCGGCCCAGTGATGACCGACGTGACCCCAGGATGCGCCGCGCAGAAGGCCACGGCGAGCTCCGGCAGCGAGCATCCGAGACCGTCCGCGACCTCGGCCAACTCCTCCACCGCGTCGAACTTGGCCACGTTCCCAGGGATCGAGGGGTCGAACCGGGCCGGCGTGAGCGAGGCACGGCCGGTGGTGAGATCGATGGCCTGCCCCTTCCTGTACCTGCCGCTCAGGAAGCCGGACGCAAGCGGGCTCCAGGTCAGCACCCCCATCCCAAACCGCTGGCAGACCGGCAGCACCGAGGCTTCGATCCCCCGGGCGAGCAGCGAATAGGGCGGCTGCTCGGTCCTGAACCTCTGGAGCCCCCGGCGCTCGGCGACGTGATACGCCTCGACGATCTCGTCGGCCGGAAAGGTCGAGCAGCCGAAGGCGCGGATCTTCCCCGCGCGTACCAGGTCGGTCAGCGCGGAGAGCGTCTCCTCGATGTCGGTCGTGTGGTCAGGGCGATGCACCTGGTAGAGGTCGATCCAGTCGGTACGCAGGCGCCGCAGGCTCTCCTCGACCTCCTTGACGATCCAGCGCCGCGAATTGCCGCTCCGGTTGCGGCCCTCCCCCATGGGAAAGTGCACCTTGGTGGCGAGCACGACATCGTCGCGGCGTCCCTCGAGCGCCTTGCCGACGATCTCTTCGGACTCACCCGCGGAGTACATGTCCGCGGTGTCGATGAAGTTGATCCCCCGGTCGAGCGCGGTGTGAATGATGCGGACACAGTCATCGTGGTCCTTGTTGCCGACAGCACCGAACATCATCGCGCCGAGACAGTGGACGCTTACTTCTATGCCGGTGCCGCCGAGCGTGCGGTAACGCATGGTCATGCGCGGCATCCTAGGATCTGGAGTCGACTCTAGATCAAGCCCTAACCTGGACGACATGCCGGATATTTTGAGCATTGGGCAGGTCGCGGAGCGGACCGGGTTGAGCGTTCACACGCTGCGCTTCTACGAGCGCGAGGGCATCCTGCACAGTCCGGTGCGCCGCGGAGCCGGCGGGAACCGCGTCTACAGCGAGCAGGACATCGAGTGGCTGACCTTGTGCATGGTCCTGCGCGCCTCCGACATGCCCCTGGCGGCGATCCGCCGCTACACCGAGCTCGTCAGGGAGGGCGCGGGGAACGAGACGGAACGGCTCGCCCTGCTGAGACGGCACCGCGAGTATCTGGTCACCCAGATGGCGAACCTCAGCGAGTGCATGGACCTGATCAACTACAAGGTCGGCGTGTACGAGGACCTCATCGACGAGGGCGCGGCCGATCACTCGTGCAACAGGGAAGCCCTCCCGGCGGACGAAGGGCCAGGCTAGGGCACTATTGAGGAATCTCGGCACCCGACGGCAGGCCGTCCGCGACATAGGCGTCGTAGTGCTCACGCCATGACTCGGCGCTCTTGCCGTGCGGCCCGTCGGCCGGTTGCCCGGCCACGACCTTGTCCAGCTCGGCCAGGCACACCGCCCATCCTGCCGCGTTGCGCGCCGCCGCGTCCTGCGCCTGGATCACGTTGACCAGCGTGAACGTACACCCACCAGCACCATCGGGCGCCAGCTCCAGCCGCAGCTCGTCACCGCCCCACGTGAAGGCGAAGCACCGCGGCGGATCCCAGACCAGGATGGTGCCGGTGATGCTGTCCATATGCGGGTCGCCGGAGAACTCGATCTTCCCGCCTTCCCGCGCGTCCATCGTCACGTTCTGCGGGAACCAGTGAATCAGCTCGCCCGGCTCGGTCACCGCTTGCCACACCCGCTCGATCGGGTGGGGGTACGTGCGCTGGAAGCGCACGGCCGGCCGGCCGTCGATCTCGACGTATGTTCCGCGGTCCATCATGACTCTTGCCTATGTCTGCTTACCTATGTCGGTCGCCTGTGCCCATCTCATCGAGGTGACGCCCGAGGGTGTCGAGCCGGTCGTTCCAGAGCCGCCGGTACGGGGCCAGCCACTGATCGAGCTCGGCGATCGGCTCCAGATCGATCGCGTAGATGCGACGCTGCGCGTCCTTGCGCACCCGGACCAGCCCCGCCGCCCGGAGCACCCGGAGATGCTTGGAGGCGGTCGGCTGGGTGACACCGAGCTCGTCGACCAGCTCCGTGACCGACCGATCACGCTCACGCAGCAGATCGAGCACCGCTCGCCGATGGGGATCCACGAGAGCCGCCCAGATCACATCGCTCATACCAGCAAATATACCTCATGGCGTATGTACGCATCAAGGCATGTAAATCTAACGCGGGCCGGGGAGGCTCTCCCTACCCACGTCCAGAAACCGAGCAACCAGCGGATTCGCATCATCCCGCCGCCAGCACATGGCCACCGTGGTGCGCGCGCTGTCCGGCTCGATCCGGCGATAGGCCACCCCCTTGAGCCTGATCCGCCGCACGCTCGCCGGGGCAAGAGACACCCCGAGCCCCGCCTCGACCAGCGCGGAGACCGTCGCCCACTCCACCGCGTACTGACCGATGCGCGGCTCGAACCCCACCGACCGGCACAGACCCACGATCCGATCGTGAACCGTCGGCCCCGCGTCCCGGTTCAGCAGCACGAACGGCTCCTCCGCCAGCGCCGCGACAGGAACCACCCGCCGACTGGCAAGAACATGACCAACCGGCAGAACCACCACGAACTCCTCCGAAAGCACAACCTCAGCGGCCAGCCCCGGATCGTCAGGCGGCTCCCGCAGGAGCCCGACGTCGATCGAACGCTCCAGGAGCGCGGCCACCTGCGGCGCCGTCGTCATCTCCCTGATCTCCATCTCGACCGCGGGATAGCGATCCCGATAGGCCCGCAGAATCCCCGGCAGAATCGTCAATGCCAGCGACGCCGCGAACCCGACCCGAATGCGCCCGGCCTCTCCCCCACCGACGCGCCGCGCCGCCTCCAGGCCGTCCGCGATCTCGCCGAGCGCACGCCGAGCGGCAGGCAGCAGTTCGTGCCCCGCCGACGTCAGAACGACCCCGCCGGCCCTTCGCTCGAACAGCGGATGCCCCACCCTCTCCTCCAGCCGCCTGATCTGCTGACTCAAGGGCGGCTGCGCGACACCCAGCCGTACGGCGGCCCGCCCGAAGTGCAGTTCCTCGGCCAGAACGGCGAACGCGTAGAGCTGATGCAGCGCGAGCTGAGGACGTTCCATACGCGCAGAGATATCACATCATTCGCTGAGAAGTCTTAGACGTATCACGGCAGTTCGCCTACGGTTCGGCGTATGACAGAAGCACGACGCGCGATCTTCAGCGGCTCCACCTTCGAGGAACAGATCGGATATGCCCGAGCCGTAGTGGACGGCGACTGGGTCCACGTCTCTGGGACCACCGGGTTCGACTACGCGACCATGACGATCTCCGACGACGTGGTCGAACAGGCCGAGCAGTGCCTGCGCAACGTCGGGACCGCGTTGATGGAAGCAGGCTGTACGTTCGCCGACGTCGTCCGGGTCCGCTACCTGCTGCCCGACCGGGAGGACTTCGAGCCGTGTTGGCCAACCCTCCGCCGCTACTTCGGCGAGATCCGACCGGCGGCGACGATGCTCGTGTGCGGCCTCTCCGATCCCCGTATGCGCTTCGAGATCGAGGTGTACGCACGACTCCACGGAACGCTTGCGGTGTGAACGCGCATTGCTCCGCGCAGGGGCACCCACATGGGCGATGCGGTCGCGTCGGTCCGTGTGCACGGTCAGGAACTTCTCCAGGTGGGCGCACAGCATGATCCAGGCGGGCGGTCATGCGGCGTCTGGGTGGGCGGACAGGTCAGGATGGTGATGGACGTGCCGCGCCGCTGCCGGATCCTGGCCGACGCCTACGGATGTCAGACGTCGACCGTTCCCGGCTCATCGAGGTGTTCGCACTGCGGACCCGGCGGGCGTGGTCTCTGATGGAGCAGAGAGCCGAGGAACGGGGTGATCGCTGCGCATGGATGTGGGATGAGGGCATCGGCGATGAGATCGAGCGGTGCGAGGCCTGGCTGGATCAGCCATGGCACTCCAGCGCGGTCGCTGACCTGACGCAATCAGCATGCCACCATAAGGACGAGCTCTATGATCAGTTCGTCCTGATCGTTGAGATTCGGGGAAGATGTCAATCTCATGCGCCGCGCCATGGTCCTTCTGGGTGGCATCGCCCTCGCCGTCGGCGCGTTCACCCTCTTCTACCGGGGCCCGGGACAACCGTTCATTCGCGGTTACGTGAGCGACGTCGGCGCCACCATGCTGGTCTACGCGTTCTTGGGGCTGCTGTGGCGCACCACCGCCGCACGCCGCACCCTGGCCACGGCCGCGATCGCCGCCGCCGTCGAGTTCTACCAAATAGTCGGCATTACCCCGCCGGGCATCGGCGGTGTCCTGGTCGGCGCGTTCCCCGACCCATGGGACCTGGTCGCCTATGCCATCGGTGTGGTTGCGGCCCTGGCCTGGGAACGCCGATCGGTCCGACCCGATGATCAGACCGGCTGACTCTCGGACGCCACCCCACCGGCACGCTCCACCAAACCGGTTCCAGCAGGAAACCGGTTCCAGCAGGAATGTACGCGCGGATCCCCGTCCTGATCACTATCCCCGGCGCCGCCTCCCTTCCGCTGCTTCCCTGCGCCCGCGAAGCCGCGTCCGAGCGCCCGAGCACGGCGCCCCGGGACCACACAAGCGGCGGCCACACAAGGGGAGAAGGAATAGGCGGGGACAGCTGACCGAGACAGACGTCGGAGTGTGACAACCCACCGCCGCAAGCGTGGCGGGCCAGCCCCGCACGCAACCGCGAATGCAGCCGTCCACACAGTGGGGCCGACCCGGATGCGCCAGGTCGGCCCTGTCAGTCGTACATTCACAGCACGACGCAGCTCACAACACGGCCTACTCAATCTGGATGAGGACGCGAGCCGAGTAGCGCCCCGGCATCGTGTCGTAGGCGTCAGGCGCAGGCATAGACATCGTGTCGTACGCATAGGCGTAGGCATTGGCCGGCTTGCCGGGGTCGGAACAATCGAACTTGCCGGCCTGGTAGCCGAAGCTGCCACCCGCGTAGCCGCTGTTGGACTTGGCGGTCACGCTGCCGTTCCCAGTACACCGCGTCAACGCAGAAGAAGGGCCCGCGCCCGACCTCCGCGAACGACCCGGAACGCAGAAGAAGGGCCCACGCGCGCAACGCGGAAGGCCCCACAACGCAGAGAAGAGCCCCACGCGCCACGCGCAGGGGCCCGTAACGCGAAAAAGGGCCCCACGCGTGTGCGTGGAGCCCTTCCCCGTGTTCAACGATTGTCCGGCGGTGACCTACTCTCCCACACCCTCCCGAGTGCAGTACCATCGGCGCTGGGAAGCTTAACTTCCGGGTTCGGAATGTAACCGGGTGTTTCCTTCCCGCCATAACCGCCGTAACCCTATGAAACTGTCAAACACAACCAACCAACCAGGGCGTGTTTGTTGTTTCAGAATTACATAGTGGACGCGAGCAAGATGCTTTGTGGTCAAGTCCTCGGCCTATTAGTACCGGTCAGCTCCACACGTTACCGTGCTTCCACCTCCGGCCTATCAACCCGGTCGTCTACCGGGAG
>NZ_JBFANB010000001.1:405572-1038433 GCF_040659625.1 Nonomuraea sp. NPDC049750 | reverse complement strand
GGATCAGGCTGCCCTCAGCTTCTGCTCCCTGCTGCGACAGGACGCAGGAGAAGGTCTTTCACCTCCTCACGAATCGGTGCGCCGCACGGCGCACCCTTGATGACGTGTAGATAAGTTGCTTTCTGCGCTGTCCGTTGGTGGCTCAGTGCTGGTCAGGGTAAGGCTGGCCTGTGGTCCAGGTGCGTTCGAAGCTGGTGAGGTAGACGTCTGCTGGGCCTTGGTCGTCGTTGTTACGTAGGTGGATGACGGGGGCGTTGGCTGCTGGCGTGGCGTAGGCGTGGGTGTTGACGAGGAGTTCGTCGTCGGCTCGGTAGATGGAGCTGTAGAGCACTGTGCGGTGATGGCGCATCTCGACGCCGTCGACGTCGAGCAGGGGCCTGTAGAGCGTGAGGGCGTTGTTGACTCGCGCTGCCATTACCGCGGGGCCGATGCCTTCGTCGACTCCGCGTGCCGCGACTTCGGGGGCTTCGGGGTCGCCGAGGAGGATGCGGATGTTGACGCCTGCGCCTGCTCGGGTGGTGAGGATGTCGAGGAGTCCGCGGTCTTCGGCGAGGAAGAGTGCGCTGTAGGCGAGGATGCCGATCTCCTCGGTGGCCTGTTGGAAGTGGTTGCGCCAGACGGTGCGGGGGACGGCCCAGCGGTGGGGGTAGATCGCTTGTAGGCCGTCGGTGAGTGCTCGATGTCGTTGGGCGATGTCGGGCCATAGGTCGGCCTCGTTGAGGTGGAGGAGGTCGGCGATGGCCCAGCGGTGGCGAGGGTAGGGGGTGCGGCCGTTGAGCCAGCGGGCGACGGTCTTGGGGTCGACGGTGAGTGCGGCGGCGACATCGGTGGTGTTGAGCCGGGCGGCGGCCAGCGCGTTGCGGAGGTTGTTGTTCATCGGACCCGCCTGCTTGTCTCGCGAAACGGTCGTGTGCTGCGACGTTAGCATCAGACGTCCCTAGACGTCCCCAAGTTGTGGTGTTCCCGCCCCTGACCCCAGAGAGAGTCTCGACGCGTACACCCAACCGGGAGCGTCAGAGAGGACGAGCATGCCGACAAGCGAGACCGTCAAGGAGCAGCAGCGGGCGTACGCAAAGCGATTGCTGACCGCACTGGGCGAGCAGCTGGCCGTACGTGAGGTCACGGTGGTGCTGATCGTGGCGCCGGATGGGCGTCCGGCGCTGGATGTGACCGACAGCCGGTGCAGGATGCGGCGGGTGTTCGTGCAACTGCCGTTCTGCTGGTTCTACTGGGGCGACCAAGAGGACGAGCGGGTGTCGTTCCTGCAGATGCCGGTCGCGGTGGAGCGGATCGAGCAGGCCGCTCGGGCGGGCTGGCGTGCGGGCGAGCAGGGCGAGCTCAGCATCGACTTGAACAAGATGCTCGATGCCTACCGCGGCTGATCGGGTGTCCGAGGGCCGGTGGCTGACCGGGGGGCGGGTCTACACCCAGATCGCCGACCGGCTTCGCGAGTGGATCGGCTCGGGAGAGTTTCCGCCGGGCAGTGTGCTGCCCTCGGAGGCGGCGTTGTGCCGGACGTTCGGGGTGGCGCGTAACACGGTGCGGCGGGGGCTGGCGCTGCTGGAGGATGAGGGGTTGCTGGTCACCGTTCCGTCCAAGGGTCGGGTGGTGTGCGGGGCCGGGCCGACGGTGCCGTACCGGTATCAGGTGATCGCCGCTGAGCTGCGTGGGCAGATCGTAGGCGGGCAGCTTGCTTGCGGCGCGGCCGTGCCGAGTGAGGCGGAACTGAGGCGGCGTTTCGCGGCCTCGCGGAACACAGTGCGGCAGGCGTTGTCCGTGCTGGAGCGTGAGGGCCTGGTGGTGGCCGAGCATGGCCGGGGCAGGTTCGTCCGCTCCTAGAGCAGTATGAGGTGAGACGTCCTGGGACGTCTCACCCCGCCCTCTAGATCTATCCCGGTCCCGGGTGCCTATCGTGGGCTCGTGGGAGATGTTGATTGGGCGTACGGCCTGGCCAAAGACCTGCTGGAGGCCAAGTTGCCCCGGCGCTGGGCGCACACGCAGGGAGTCGCCGAGCAGGCCGAGACCTTGACCTGCATTCTCGGCCCGGAAACGGACACCTTGATCGCCGCCTCGCTGCTGCATGACATCGGGTACGCCCCCGACTTGGTGGACACCGGGATGCATCAGCTCGACGGCGCCCGATTCCTGCGTGATGTGGCGGGGGCCGAGGATCGGTTGTGCCGTCTGGTGGCCTACCACTCGTGTGCCGACAATGAGGCTCGGCAGCGTGACCTGTTCGACGTCCTGGCGGCGGAGTTCGACCAGGAAAGGCCCGAGCTGGCGGAGGCACTGACCTACTGCGACATGACCACCGACCCGGATGGCCGGCACCTGGATGTGCGGGAACGGCTCGCGGAGATCCACTCCCGCTATGGCCCCGAGCATGTGGTGAGCCGGTCGATCATCGCGGCGACGCCGTGCATCGTGTCGTCGGTTCGCGCGGTGGAGGCGGCGCTATCCGATGTGCGGCAGGCCGGTGCCGAATAGGTAGTGCTCGATCCGCATCCGCATCGACGCCGCCATCGGCAGGGACAGAACCTCCTCGCGGGGTATCCACTGCACCTGGCGGGATTCCGTGCTCTGTGTCGGTGTCCCGGAGAGGGCGCGGCCAGTGAGCACGATGGAGAACTCTTGGCGGGCTTCGCCGTTGGAGGTGTAGAGGATCACGTGTCCGGGATCGGTGTAGGTGCCGACCAGGCCAGTGATCTCACAGATGATGCCGGTCTCCTCCAGCGTCTCCCGCACGCCCGCCTGCGGAAGAGATTCACCCAGGTCGATGGCTCCCCCGGGAAGTGCCCAGTTGTCGTTGTCCGACCGCAGGATCATCAACAGATCCCCGTGGTCGTTGGTGACGATCACGTTCACCGACGGCACCAGGCTGTTGGCCTTGGGCGCGTTGGGGTCCTGGTGGAAGTCGATCCGCCGGGCCATGCTTCAGGACTCTACCGGCGTCGCCTTGGCCCACACCTTGTCGTAACTCTCGGCGTAGGTGGCGACCATGTCGCCTCCGGCCACCCGGCGTAGATGCAGGACGGGGGCGTTGCCGGCGCGGGTGCCGTACACGTGCATGTTGATCAGGTATTCGTCGTCGGCGCGGTAGATCGAGTTGTACAGGATCGTGTCGTGCAGCCTGATCTCGACGTTCTCCATGCCCTTGATGGGTTGGTAGAGGACCAGGGCGCTGCGGATCTGGGCGGCCATGCTGTCACCAACGCCTTCGTCGGCGCCGCGCTGGGCGACCTCGGAGCTGTCAGGGTCGCCGAGCAGGATCCGGACTCTCACCCCGGTTCGGGCCTTGTCGGCGAACAGGCGCACCATGCCTCCGTCGTCGGCGAGGAACAGGCCGCTGTAGACCAGGACGCCGATCTCCTGCGACGCCGCCCCGAACAGTCGTCCCCAGATGTCCCGAGGGACGGCCCACCGGTGTGGATAGATCGCGATGACCTCGCTTTGTGAGGCTGCGGCGACCTGATCGCGGGTGAGCGCCTCGGGCCACAGGTACCCCTCGTCCACACCCAGGTACGAAGCCGTGGCAAAGCGGTGCTTTCGGTACGGCTCGCGCCCCTTGGTGATCCACCGCTCGATGGTCTTGGGGTCGACTTCGATCGCCTCGGCCAGATCGGCGATGGACACGCCTTTGTGGAGAAGGGCTGCGCGTAGCCGTTCGTTCGCCATCTCACCTGCTCCAAGGGACGTCCGGGGACCGCCTCATCGTAGGCCGGACGTCTTGAACATGTCCCGTCGTGTAGTGATCTCGTCCTGACTCTCCGCAGCATTCTCGGTTGCACAAGCCACAACGACCCCAATCGAAGGAGGAGATGCCCAATGACGAACATGATCAGCTTTCTGGACGAGGCGCCCTCATGTGGATGCGGCAACGCCCTGACCGAGGGTCAGATGCAGTGCTCCAAGTGCCTGGCGCGTGCGCGCTGGACAAGGAAGCAGCGGGCCAGGAACCGGCGCAACCAGCGGCGGACCGAGACCCGCCGTCCCCCGCGCGGCCCCCGTACCGTCGCGGCGGCGGGGGTGAGCTGGACGTGAGCTGGCTCCCGTTGATCCTCGCCGGGCTACTCGGCGTGACGCTGCTCGTCGGCTACATCACGGTCCTGGTCGGCATCCGCCGCGAGGACAGGGCCATGAACCTGCGCCGTCAGGCCAACGGGATGTCGGCGTCACTGGCCCGTAAGGTCACCGGCTGCCACGTGCGGAACGGCGTGTCGTGGACGTAGCCAACTGCTCCTCGACCCGCGCGAGCCGTCCCGACAGGTCCTGTACGGCGGTCCGCAGCTCGGCCACCTCGTCGGCCAAGCCGCCGGGCAGGTCGCCAGCGGGGGCGTCGGCCTCGTCGCGGACGTATACGCCCTTGCCCTGCTGGCCGATGACCAGGCCTTCGTTGCGCAGGATGCCGACCGCCATCTTCACCACCGACAGGGAGGCGTCGTACTGCTCGGCGAGCCGGGCGGTGGAGGGCAGCGGGGTGCCGGGCGCGAGGGATCCGCCGCGGATCTGCGCGCGGAGATCGTCAGCGATCTGCAGGTAGCCGGCCCGCCCGGTGTGTTTGACCATCACCGTCCATCTCACCACACCAAGTCAGCCACGCCAACATTGACAACTGAGCCAACTAGGTTAACCATGTTGGCTAGGACGAATAAGGAGGTCACCGCACATGCGTACCGTCCCGATCCCGGTCGATGTCACCAAGCTCGCCATCACCTGCGTCAAGGCCCCGCGCCCGCGCGTGCTCAACCGCGATACCGGTGAGATCAAGACCGACAAGAACGGCAACACCGTCTACGAGGTCACCGTCTCCGTGGAGGACGAGTTCGGCCGGATCGAACTCGTCAAGATCGGCATCACCGGGGAACCGCCCATCAAAGCCGGAGACCCCGTCAACGCGGTCGGCCTGCTCGGCTACGTCTGGGAGATCGCCGGCAAGTGGGGCATCGCCTACCGCGCATCCGCCCTGCTCCCAGCGCGGGAGGCTGCCGATGTCTGACCTGCCCGCCTGGCTCGCGGCCCTTCCCCTGATCGGGGTGGGGCTGTGGGCCTGGCGCCGCTGGCACTACCCGTCGTTCTGGCTCGCGCTCGGCTTCCCGCTCACCGCCGTCTCGGTCCGCGCCTCCTGGCGGCGCATCGCGCTCGGCTGCGGCTTGACCAAGAAGCGGCACCGCTGGTGGTTCACCACCGTCCCCGGCCTGATCGCCTCCACCGGCATCGTCAAGGTGCGGCGGCGCTTCCAGCGGGTCGCCGTCGACACCAAACCCTTCATGCGGCTGCCCATGCCTACCCGGCACGGCTGGCGCGTCACCCTGCACACCCTGGAAGGCCAGACACCCGGCGACTACGCCGACGCCGCCGAACGCCTGGCCCACTCCTGGGGCGTACACGCGATCCGCGTCTCCTCGCCCCGGCCCGGCCGCGTGGTCCTGATGGCCACCATGTGCGACCCGCTGGTCAAGGTCGATGACCTTCCGCCCTCGCCAGAACTGCTCAAGGTCACCGTCGGCAGGCTGGAGACCGGCAAACCGTGGACGATCGACTTCCGGACGGTTCCGCACTGGCTCAACGCGGGCGCCACACAGTCCGGCAAGTCCAACCTCGCCAACGCGCTCATCGTCGGCCTGGCCCCGCAACCCGTGGCGCTGGTCGGCTTCGACCTCAAGGGCGGCGTCGAGTTCACCCCGTACGCGCCCCGCCTGTCGGCGCTGGCCACCTGCCGCGCCGAGTCCGTCACGCTGCTGTGCGACCTGGTCGGCCTGATGATCGACCGGATGGGCCTGTGCCGGCAGGCCGCCGCCCGCAACATCTGGCAACTCCCGCCCGCCCTGCGGCCGGTCCCGGTCGTGGTCCTGGTCGACGAGCTGGCCGAGCTCTACCTGATGGCCGACAAGTCCGAGAAGGACGAGATCGCCAAAACCTCGACCGCTCTGCTGCGGGTGGCTCAGCTCGGCCGGGCGTTCGGCATCTACCTGTTCTGCTGCGGCCAACGGATCGGCTCCGACCTCGGCCCCGGCGTCACCGCCCTACGCGCCCAATGCTCCGGACGCATCTGCCACCGCGTCAACGACCCCGAGACCGCCACCATGACGCTCGGAGACCTCGACCCCGCCGCCCTGGCCTCCGCACGCGCCATCCCCGCCGAGACACCCGGCGTCGCCATCGTCGCCTCCCAGGACGGCCAGTGGTACCGCGCCCGCTCCTTCTACGTCACCGAAGCCGCCGCCGAACACGCCGCCCACACCCACGCCCACCTCACCCCGTCCTGGGACGAGATCACCGCCCACCTGCCCGAACACGCCAACGCCTGAACGAAAGGAGGGTGCACGATGCGACGCATCACCCGCCGACTACTCGACACCGGCCCGGTCCTCGTCCTAGCCGCCATCGCGGGCGCCGGATCGTTCACCCACATCCGCGACACCGCCACCCAACACGGCCAAACCGGCTGGATGTCCTGGGCCATCGCCATCTGCATCGACCTCACCTGCGTCATGGCCGCCCGCGAACGCCAACACGACACCAAGACAGGCCGGACACGGCGCGGCCCGATCTCCTGGCCCGTCCTCGTCCTGACCGGCGGCATCATCCTGTCCCTAGCCGCCAACCTCCAACAAGCCGACCCGACCGCCTGGGGCTGGATCACCGCCGCCACCCCCGCCGCCGCGTTCCTCATCGCCGTCTCCATGCTCGAACGCCGCGCCACCCGTCCCGAGCCGTCCCCGGACCCGACGCCGTCCTCGGCCCTCGTCCCCACCTCCTCCAACGCCCCGGCTCCCGTCCTGACCGACCACAACACCCAGGACACCCAGGACGACGGGCAGGACAGCCCCGCCCCCGCACTGATCGACTACGCCCGCCGCGTCGCCGACGAACACCACACCAAACACGGCAGACCCATCACCCGCGACGCCCTACGCGCCCACCTGGGCGTGTCCAACCAACTCGCCTCCGACCTGCTCCACACCCTGCGAACCGCCTGACCAGAAGGGAGACCTCAGCCCATGACCAACGACCACCACAGGGCCCTCATCAACGGCCTGCTCGACCTGGCCGCCTTCCTAGAGGACCACCCCGACCTGCCCGTGTCCCCGAGCTTCACCCTGCACCACTTCTCACGCCAGGACAGCGACGCCGACCAGTGCGCCGAGATCGACCAGATCGCCGCCCGCGTCGGCTCCCCCATCGACTACGAAGACTCCCCCTACGGCCACTACGCCACCTCCGTCTTCTTCGGCCCCGTCGAATACCGAGCCGTGGCCATCTCCGCCGCCGCCCGCGCCCGCCACGCCGCCGAAACCAGCTACCACGGCTGCATCCAGCCCCACGGCTGCATCCAGCCCGACCCGGCACCCACCGCCTGACCAGGAGACACGATCATGCGCATTCGCCTCGAAGGAACCCGCACCGAAGTCATCGACGCTCTATTCCACCTGCGCCTGCACTTCACCGTCATCGCCGCCTCACGGCTCTACCCCAACCGCACCAATCCCTGCTACTGGCGCATCCACCTCACCACCACACCACGCGAAAGGAGGTAACCGGCCTTGATCATCGAGGTGATCCGTTACCGCTGCTGCACCTGCAACGGAACCGGCATCGACGCCGACAACGCCCGCTGCCTCGATTGCGACGGCACCGGCATCGACAACCACGGCGCCCCATAGGCGCAGCGCCCCCGGCCTGGCCGTACATCCGCCAAGACACACGCCAGGTCGGGGGCCATCCCTCCACCCCAACGAGTGAAAGGAGGTCTCCATCTTGCCCACAACCCACGCCACCGCGCACGCCAAAGCGGGCATGATCGCCCGACTCAACCGCCCCGACTACGACCGCTGGGCCAACCAAATCCGCGCCACCGGCGGCTGCCGCCAGCCCATCCTCTTGCGCGGCAAGATCGAACACTGGGACACCGCCGTCGGCCGACTCCTGCACCGCTACACCACCCGCACCGAGCCTGACGGCGTCCTGCGCCTGCCCTGCAAGACCCGCCGTGCCTCCCGTTGCCCCGCCTGCGCCGAGATCTACAGGGCCGACACCTACCACCTGATCCGCGCGGGCCTCATCGGCGGCAAGGGCGTCCCCGAGACGGTGACCGGCCACCCGACGCTGTTCGTCACCCTGACGGCCCCGTCCTTCGGCGCCGTCCACACCCGCAAAGAGCAGCATGGCAAGACACTGCCTTGTCACGCGCGACGCGACGCCCCCGCCTGCCCGCACGGCCGCGTCATGTCCTGCACGACCAAGCACAACCCAGATGACGCGCGCCTCGGCGAACCGCTGTGCCCCGACTGCTACGACTACACCGGCAGCGTCCTGTTCAACGCCCTGGCCCCACTGCTATGGAAGCGCTTCGCCGACTCCCTACGCCGCCACCTCGCCAAACTCGGCGGCCTGGCCCTCAAAGACCTCCGCCACCACCTCACCGTCTCCTTCGCCAAAGTCGCCGAATACCAACGGCGCGGCGTCGTCCACTTCCACGCCATCATCCGCCTCGACGGCCCCGGCGGCCCCACCGCACCACCACCCGCCTGGGCCACGGCTGGTGCCCTGACCGACGCCGTCCAACACGCCGCCCGCGTCGTCAGCGCCCTGATCCCCGCCATCGACGACCAACCCGCCCGCCTCTTCAAGTGGGGCGGCCAACTCGACATCCGCCCCATCACCCTCGACGGCGACCTCACCGAACAAGCCGTCGCCGGCTACATCGCCAAGTACGCCACAAAAGCCGCCGAATGCGTCGGCACCCTCGACCGCCGCATCAACCCCCTAGACAACCTGGAAGCCTTCAACCTGCGCGACCACGCCCGCCGCCTCATCACCACCTGCATGCACCTCGGCGCACTCGAAGAACTCGCCGAACTCCGGCTCATGGACTGGGCCCACATGCTCGGCTTCCGCGGCCACTTCTCCACCCGCTCCCGCCGCTACTCCACCACCCTGGGCGAACTCCGAGCAGCCAGAGAGCGCTTCGTTCACACCGAAGAGGTCACCCACGGACGCCTCCCCCTCTTCGACGAAGACACCATCCTCGTCATCAGCGAATGGGAGTACGCAGGCAAGGGCCACTCAGCCGGAGACCAACTCCTCGCCGCCGCCCTCACAGGAAGACCGCTACCTGCGGCAGAACACCCCGTAGAGAGCCGCCCATGACCCGGCTCCTCCTCACGGTCCCTGAGGCCGCAGAAGCCCTGGCCATTTCGCGAAGCAAGCTCTACCAACTCATCGCCGCTGGCGCGGTCACATCGCTCCGCATCGACGGCTCCCGCCGCATCCCCGTCTGCGCCCTCACCGACTACATCACTCGCCTCGCCACGAAAGAGGACGCAGCATGACCAAGACCCTCGTGGCGACCCCCGACGAGCGGCCCCAGAAGAAAATGACGCCCAAACTCCGCGACGGCGTGATGAAGCGCGGAACCACCTGGTCCTACGTCATCCGCGTCAAGGACCCGGAAACCGGCGAAAGCCGTCCACGCTGGGTAAGCGGCTTCGCCACAGAGGACGACGCCAAGGCCGCCCGCGACGAAGCCCGCGTCAAGGCCCGGCGCGGCGAGTACATCGACCGCAACACCATCACAGTCGCCCAGTACCTCGATGAGTGGATCGAGGCTCACGCAGTCGAGATCAAGCCGAAAACCCTCAAGGACTACCGAGGCATCATCACGCGGTACATCAAGCCCCACATCGGCAGTGCACGTGTCCAGGCCGTACGCCCCTCGTCCGTGACCAAGCTCTATCGGGACCTGATCGCCCACGGCGGCAAGAACGGGCGCCCACTGTCTCCTCGCACCATCGAGTACGTCCACGCCGTCCTGCGCAAGGCATTCCGGGACGCCGTCGAGGTAGACGAGATCCTCGCGACCAGCCCTGTCGAGAAAGCGAAGCGCCCTCGCCGGGAGACCAGCGAGCCCGGGGCAGTGTGGACCACCGCCCAGCTCAGGTCCTTTCTCACCGCAGCTCGCGACCACCGGCTGTGGGCCTTCTTCCACGTGGCCGCTTACACGGGCGCCCGGCGCGGGGAGCTGCTCCACCTCCGCTGGGCAGACGTCGATCTCGATGGCAAGCAACTCACCATCACCGGCTCGGCGGCCTTCATCGACGGCGAGCGCATCGAGGGCACCACGAAGAGCGGCCGGAAGCGCATCGTCAGCATCGACGAGCAGACGGCCCAGGTCCTCCGCAACCAGCGAAAGATGCAGGCAGAGGACAAGCTGAAGGTCGGCCCTGAGTGGCGAGGCGCCAGTGCGTACGTGTTCACGACCGGCTGGGGCGCGCCGATCCACCCGGACACCGTCAGCTCGCTCTTCCCGACCCTGATCAAGCGCCACAACGCACACAACCCGAAGGACCCGCTACCCCATGCCCGACTCCACGACCTCCGCCACATCCACGCGACGACCCTGCTCCTGGCGGGTGTCCCCGTACACGTCGTCGCGGCCCGTCTCGGCCACGCAGACCCCTCGATCACTCTTCGGGTCTACGCCCACGTGATCCGCGCAGCAGAAGCCTCCGCAGCCGACGTCTTCGCCCAAGCGATCAACGAGTGAGCACCCCTTGTTAGCAGCGGTGTTAGCAAGATCCCGAGATTGTCCTGACAAACACGAAGGCCCGTTCCAGGTTTTCCCTGGTAACGGGCCTTGATGCTGTGTGCGGCCGGAGGTACTCGAAACCCCAACCTTCTGATCCGTAGTCAGATGCTCTATCCATTGAGCTACGGCCGCTCGCTGCGTAAGCCAGCATAGCGGGTCCAGAGCCGTGCCTCGAACCAGATACCGCCCTCACGCCCCACTAGATTCCACCTTCTTCGGCCAAAGGGTGTACCCCAGGGGCCAGAGCAGGGCGATCAGCGGCGCCTTCAGCAGGCCGAGCATGAAATCGATCAGTGCGCCCGTGCGGGACGGTTCGTTGACGAGCCAGATCAGGCCGAACAGGAAGGCGCAGGCTATGGCGTACGCGAGGACGATGCGGAGCCAGAAGATCCACTCGTAGCGGGCGCGGGCCATGCCGCCCGCGGGTGGCTGCCACGGAGGTGGGCCGTCGGCGAAGCGGTGGCGGAACTTGGCGTCGGCCCAGCGGATCGTGCTGTGGCCGAAGACGATGGAGTACGCCAGGTACGCGGCCGCTATGCCGTGCCTCAGGTCGGCCGTGGCGCCACTGCGCATGTCCATGACAGATGCCGCCAGGAGGATCACGTCCAGGAGCGGTACGCAGATGAGGAGAGCGGTGCTGAGTCGGCGGCGGTTCCAAAGGTAGCGGCTCGCGAGGCCGAGGCCGAGCAGGAGCCAGAAGCCGACTTCGCAGCCGATCAGGATGGCGACAATCACGTATCCCATCCTTGAGGGCTCCTCTGGCCGGCACATCGTCAGTGAAGAGGAGCCTGTGGATACATCGAAGTGTTTATCCACAGGCAGACCCACGAAGGAGTGAGCCGGGTCTGGACGGTGGTGGGATGGGGGGCATGCAACGCGAGGCGTCGTGGGCCGGGCTGGCCTTCGTCGGTGGCCTGCTCCTGATCGTGGGCGGAGCCTACACTCATCGCGAGGTGCCCGAGGGGTGGCTCGCGGTGCCGCTGGCGTTCGTGTGCCTGGGGGTGGCGGTACGGCAGCGGGCGCCGTTGGTGGGGCTGGCCCTGGGGACCGTGGGGATCGGTGTTGATCTGGTCGTGGGGCCGTCGTTGCCGACTGTCCTGATATTTACGGACAACGTGTATGCGGCGGCGTTGTACGGGCCGGCGTCTTTTTCGCGGTGGCTGCTGGGGGCCGCCACTGTGCTGGCGGTGTTGGCCGGGGGTGTGACGGGGGTCATGTCTGGCGACTGGCGGGCGCTGGCGGTCAACGGGATTCAGGCGGGGCTCGTGCTGGTTACGCCGGTGACCACGGCGATGGTGTTACGCCAGCAGCGTGAGCAGGCCGCTGCCGAGCGTGCCAGGGCGGAGCAGGTGGCGCGGCTGGCGGAGCTTGACCGGGAGGCGGCCATCGCGACGGAGCGTACGCGGATGGCTCGGGAGTTGCATGACATGATCGCCAACCACTTCAGCGCGATCGCCATCCAGTCGACGGGCGCGTTGTCGCGTACGGACCTGGATGCGGTGGCCATACGGAAGATCATCGAGTCTGTTCGGGAGAACAGTCTGAAAGGGCTGGCCGAGATGCGGACCATGATCGGGCTGTTGCGGCAGGAGGGGGATGAGGCCGAAGCCACCCGGCCGCGACTGGCTGATGCGGAGAGTCTGGTCGAACGGTCGCGGCGGGCGGGGATGGCGGCTGATTTCCGCGTCGAGGGGGAGCCGCGGGAGCCGTCTCCGGCGGTGGATCTGGCCGGCTATCGGATCTTGCAGGAGGCGCTGACCAATGCGCTCAAGCATGGCGGGCGGTCGGCTGTGGTCAAGGTCGTTTATGAGTCGGAGCAAGTGACGGTGGCTGTGGACAACCCTGTGGATAAGTCTGTGGGTAACCCTGTGGATGAACGTCCCGGGGCGGAGGTTTTTCCTGAGGCCGGGGCTGGGCTGGTTCCCGGGGCGGGGGCGGGGCTGGTGGGGATGAGGGAACGGGCCGCGTTGGTCGGGGGGTCGTTCGAGGCCGGGGTGGGCGGGGGTTTGTGGCGGGTCAAGGCCGTGCTGCCCATGCCGAAGGACAGGAAGGGGCAATGGGAGGCGGGATGACGATCAAGGTACTGGTCGCGGACGATCATGCGGCTGTCCGGGCGGGGCTGGTGCTGATTCTCGGTGGGGCCCAGGACATCGAGGTCGTCGGGGAGGCGGCCGATGGGGAGCAGGCGGTGGAGTTGGCCCGCGAGACCCGGCCCGACGTGGTGTTGATGGACGTGCGGATGCCGAAGCTCGACGGCATCTCGGCGACCAGGGAGCTCGCCGGGGTAGCCGATGTGTTGATCTTGACGACGTTCGATGTGGATGAGTATGTGTTCGGGGCGTTGCGAGCGGGGGCGGCGGGGTTCCTGTTGAAGAACACCGACGCGGAGTCGCTGGTCGCGGCCGTACGGCTGGTGGCCAGGGGAGATGGGCTGATCTCGCCTACGGTCACGCGGCGGTTGATCTCTGCCTTCGCCGAGCAGCCCGTACGCAAGGCGCAGCAGGTGGAGGGGTTGACGCCGCGTGAGCAAGAGGTGTTGGCCGGGATCGGTCGCGGGCTGTCCAATGCCGAGATCGCCAAGGAGCTCGACATGGCTGAGGCGACCACGAAGACGCATGTGAGCCGGGTGTTGAACAAGCTGGGTCTCAAAAGCCGGGTCCAAGCGGCGATTTATTACTCAGAAGGCCCCCGCTAGTCTGAAGGTCGTGACCATGTCTCCTCCTCCCCCGCCGCCACGGCCGACGGGCTTGATCGTTGGCTTGGCGTTCGCCGGGGCCTTTGGTTACTGGATCCTCAATGTGATCGTCGGACTCATCGTCGTGAGCATGTCGTCGACGGTCGCGATCGGGGTCGCCGCGGGGTTCCTGGCCGTGGTCGGGATCGGCGCGGGGATCTTGCTCGTGGTGCTGCGTAAGCCGTGGGCGCTGGGGCTGGGGCTGGGGCTGATGATCGGGTGGGCGCTCGCCTCCATCGTCTCGGCCGGCTATTGCACGGGGCTGAATCCGGGCATGTACGCATGACCGGGCCAACATCGAGTCCGGGCATGTACACACGGACTGGGCCAACATCGAGTCCGGGCATATACGCATGACCGGGCCAACGCCGGATCCGGGCATGTTCACATGACCGCGCCCGCACCGGACGATCGTGACGAGGGGACGCCTCCCCAGGGAGGGAGCGCCCCGACGCGAGTGGAGGCGAGCGGCGACCCGTCTCCCGGACAATCCGCTCCCCCGCCGTCCGAACAATCCGCTCCTCCGCCGTCCGAACAATCCGCTCCTCCGCCGTCCGAACAAATCAGCATCCCGCCGTCCCCCGGCGGGCCAAAACCGCCGCCCAACGGCAAGCCCAGCAGCAGGCCCAAGGGCAAGTCCGTCGGGCTGATCATCGGGCTAGCGTTTGCGGGGCTGGTCGCCTACAGCATCGTCAACGCCATCCTCGGCATCCTGATCTTCGTCAGCACCCTCGACCAGAACGGCACTAACTACCCCATCATCATCTCCTGCACGATCTTCCTCGCCCTCTTCGGTCTCGGGGCCGGGGCGGGGCTGCAGTTCCTGCGCAAGCCGTGGGCCACCGGTCTGGGTCTGGGGTTCCTTGTCGGCTGGGCGTTGTGGTCGATCCTGTCCGCCGGAATCTGCACCGGCATCAGCCCGGACCTGTACGCCTGACATGCCGCTCCACGAGATCTTCGTCGGCCTGGGAGTGCTCGTCGCGTCCGTGGTCTTCGTGCACGAGGCCCGCCGCCGCGGCGCGCTCAACGAGCAGTCGCTGGTGGCCGTGACCGGTGCGCTGGTCGGCGGCGCGATCGGCATGCGGCTGGCGGGCTGGCTGGAGACGCTGAACCTCTCCGACCTCTGGCTGTACGGCTCGCGGAGCATCCTCGGCGGCCTGACCGGCGCCTACATAGGCGTACTGATCGCCAAGAGGATCATCGGCTACAAGCAGCGGACCGGCGACCTGTTCGCCCCGGCGGTGGCGCTGGGCATGGCGGTGGGCCGGATCGGCTGCCATCTGACCGAGGCGCCGGGCCGTCCGACCGAGTTGCCCTGGGGCGTACACGCTCCCCCGACGACGCCGGAGTGTCCCGGCTGCCTGAGTGGCCAGGCCATGCACCCGTCGTTCGTCTATGAGATCGTCTTCCAGCTCGCTGTGTTCGCCGCGCTGCTCTGGGCGCGCAGGCGGCTCACCGAGCCGGGCGAGCTGTTCACGCTGTACCTGGCCGCGTACGCCGCCTTCCGCTTCCTCGTCGAGTTCACCCGCGCCAACGAGACCGTCTGGCTCGAGCTCACCAGACCGCAGTGGTTCCTGATCCCCGGCCTGCTGCTGCTCGCCCTGAGGCTGCGGTACGGCTGGCGGCGCGGCCACTACGATCCCCTCTTCAAGCGGAAGGTCATGACATGAGCACCGGAATGGGTCTGCGGGGTGACCGCATCCTCAGGTACGTCAACGCCTTCTGTCCCCACTGCCACGGCCAGGACCTGGAGCGGGTCGAACGGGTCAGCGGCTACCTGACCGTCCGCGACGAGCGCGTGTGGCTGGAGCGCGGCTGCCGCAAACACGGCCTGATCAGGACTTTGTACGACGAAGACCCAGAAATCCTGACCTATCTGGAAGAGTGGACCGCTCCCACAAAGCTCCACATGCCGGATATTTCGGGGAATTTCGACCCCATCCCTGCGGCCTACCTCCGAGGGCTGCCCGAGATGCAGACCCAGCACACCTGCATCCTGCTCGAAGACATCGTCGAAGCCTGCAATCTGCGCTGCCCCACCTGCTTCGCCGACAGCTCCCCCGATCTGACCGGCATCGTCCCCATCACCGACATCCTGGCGAACGTCGACCAGCGCCTGTCCCGCGAGAACGGCAAGCTCGACGTCCTCATGCTGAGCGGCGGCGAGCCCACCCTTCACCCCGAGCTCGCCCAACTGCTCGCCAAGCTCCACCAGCGCCCTGTCACCCGCATCCTGATCAACACCAACGGCGTCCTCATCGCCAGGGACGACGCCCTGCTCGACCTGCTCACCGAGCACCGCGAGCGGGTGGAGGTCTATCTCCAGTACGACGGCGGTTCTGCCGAGGCGTCGAAACACCACCGGGGCGGTGACCTCAGGCAGCTCAAGGCGCAGGCCGTACAACGGCTGTCGGAGCGGGAGATCTTCACCACGCTGGTGATGACCGCCGCGCTGGGCGTCAACGACGGGGAGATCGGCGACGTCGTACGGCTGGCGCTCGACACGCCGTTCGTCGGCGGGGTGTCGCTGCAGCCGCAGTTCGGCTCGGGCAGGTCGGGGCCGATCGACCCGATGAACCGTCTCACCCACACCGGCGTGCTCAAGCGGCTCGGCCCGCAGACCGACGGCCTGGTGACCTGGCGCGATCTCACCGCGCTGCCCTGCTCACACCCGCACTGCTGCTCGGTCGGCTACCTGATCCGCGACGACTCGCAGCAGTGGCGTTCGCTGGTCGCGCTGATCGGCCATGACCGGCTCAAGGCGAACCTGGGCCTGGTCTCCAATCGCATCGCCGACACCGAGATCCCCCGCGAGCTGCGGCTGGCCGTACAGGAATCGCTGCTCGGACTGCTGTCGGAGCAGTCGTCGTTGTCACACCCGCGGATCGGCGACCTGTGGCGCGACATCTGCGAGAACTGCGACCTCGGCGTGTCCACACTGCTCACCCTGGCCTCCTCGGCGCTGCCCGGCCGACGGAAGAGGCTTCGCAAACTGCTCGGCGAGCGGGTGGTGCGGGTGACGGTCAAGCCGTTCATGGACATATCAACCATGATCGAGGAGCGGCTCACGCAGTGCTGCGTGCACGTCGGCACGCGGGCCGAGCAGGACCAGTGCGCACCGTTCTGTGCGGTTCAGGCGTGGCCCCAGCTCTCGGGACAACGGCTGTCCGCGGTCGCCACCACATCCCAGCCGTCCGCAGTCACCGCCCCCCACCAGCTCAAGGTGATCATGTGAAGGATCCGCTCCGGTTGTGCGTGTACGCGACCGTCGCGCTGCTGGCCTGGCTGCTGGGGCCGTGGGCGGTGCTGGGGTTCGCGGTCCTCGGTTTCGCCGGGTACTGGAAGGCGTGGCGGGCCGGGCTGACCCGTAGCAAATGCTTGCTCAAGGACACCCGGCTCGTCCTGGCCTATCTCGGGTTAGTGGCGCTCGTCGCGGCGGCGGCGATCATCCACTCCCTGCGGTGAGCTCCACAGGGATGTACAGGCTGAGCGTCTCGGCGATGCAGGCCGGGCGCTTCTCGCCCTCGACCTCGATCGTCATCTTCAGGTTGGCCAGGTAGCCGGCGGGCGTGCCCTTGACGTCGCTCAGCTCCCCCAGCGCCCTGACCCGCGCGCCGACCGGCACCGGCCTGGGGAAACGCACCTTGTTCAGGCCGTAGTTGACGCCCATCTGGATGCTCTCGACGCGTACCAGCTCCATCATGAACGACGGCAGCAGTGACAGGCTCAGGTAGCCGTGCGCGATCGTGCCGCCGAACGGTCCTTCCTTGGCCCGCTCCACGTCGACGTGGATCCACTGGTGGTCGTCGGTCGCGTCGGCGAAGAGATTGACCTGCTCCTGAGTGACTGTGCGCCACTCGGTCGGGCCGAACTTCTCGCCGACGGCCGCCTTGAGTTCCTGTACGTTCGCGAAGGTCCGCATGGCTCCGAACGCTATTGCGCGGGCGGGACGGCTGCCAAGTTGAGCACCCAGTACTTGTCGACCTTGCCCTTCGTGGTGCCCCCGTAGATGATCGAGCTGGGCTCCGACGAGGCGCCGTCGCTGTTCCAGCCACCGGGGGTTTCAATGCGCGCCGACGTGCCGGTGTTCAGGTCGTACACGGTATCGCCCGATCGCAGGAAGCGATCGAGGATGGCGTACATCCTGAACCCCTTCGGGAGCTTCTTGACGCCGGTTCCGTCGACGTGCTGGACGACAGAAGTGGCGCCCTGGCGGCCACGGCACCAGACCGGCCCGCAGCGCAGGTCCTTCATACCGTCCTTGATCACCACCTTGGTCTCGGTCCCATCGGCCAGGTTGACGACCTTGGACTGGTTGTAGCCGGGCGTCTCGAACTCTTCGTCGTCAGTGCTCGCGTCGCCCGCCCATGGCCAGCTGATCAGCCGCAGCCCATCGGACTTGGGCACGCGGTTGGGAGCACCGTTGCCGAACGGCTTCCGGTAGACGCCGCCCTTCCGCGGCGACCAGACGACGTTCTCACCGTCCACGCCGATGGCCTCGACGGCCGCGCCACCGCCGGTCAACGTGACGGCCAGCTTGGCCTTGCCGCCGGACAGCGGGGCCCACCAGAGCTCGGTGACCGCGTTCCCGCCCTTCGACCCGCTGGAGAACCAGACGACGTTCGTACCATCGGTCGAGGCGGTTTGCAGGAAGTATTGTTCCAACCCCCGGGTCCGAGGGATCTCTGTTACCACCCGGGACTTACCGGCCTTGGCGTCGTATACCTCGATCTTGCCGGCCTTCCCGGACGAGGGCTCCGCGGTGAGCAGCACCTCGGTGGCGTTGAGGCCGGTGATCGGGCGGTAGCGCCAGCCGTCGGCGTTCTTCGCGGGCATCTGGAAGACCGCCTGTGGCCAGAGCTTGTCGGCCGGTATCCCCTTCGCCGGGGTCGTCGGCCTAACGGTCACGGTCCTCGTGGGATGAGGCTTGGTGACGGTCGTGGTCGTGGTCGGCGAGGCGGCCGCCTCTTCTCCGCCCCCGCTGGAGAAGACGCCCTGGGCGACGACCGTACTCGTGCTCACCACCCCGACCACCGCGGCCGCCGCGAGCAGTTGCGCGCGCCGCCTGGTCCGCCGCCGCCTGCGCTCGCCGACCCCGGCCAGCAGGTCGAGTTCGGGAGCCCGGTCCGCCGCATCGCGCAGCGCGCCGCTCACTTGGTCCTCTGTCCTCATGTCCGTCCCCTCTCCAGCACAGCGGGCCGGACCCGGAGCGTGGCGAGCGCCCGGAACGCCTGGCTGCGCACAGTTCCACGTGAGATGCCGAGGATCGCGGCGATCTCCTCATCCGGCAGGTCCTCGTAGTAGCGCAGGACCAGCACGGTCCGCTGCTTCCTGGGCAGCGTCGCGAGCTCCTTCCAGAGCTCGCCGAACGAATGCGTGTCGTAATGGACGCCATCGGGGACGTCGTCGGTCGGTTGCTCCCTGCGCCGCCGGCGCCACCAGCTGATGTGCTGGCGGGCCATGGTCGTGCGTACGTACGCCTCGGGGCTGTCCTTGTTGCGGACCCGGCTCCAGTTGTCGCTCAGCTTGAGCAGCGCCTCCTGGGCGAGATCCGCGGCGTCCTCGGCGTTGCCGGTGAGCACATAGCCGTACCTGACCAGCGCCGCGCCCCTGGCTCGGACGAAATCCTCGAACTCCACATCACCGGGACGCACGAACCGCTCGCTCTGTTGCAAAGATCTTTACTCGAAACCATCGCGCACGTGTTCGAGTGCGCGCTACAGTTCTAGGGACCGACTCGAACAAGGGTTCGGCCTGGTGGGAGGGGGTGCGTCCGATGACAATACTGGCGACGGCCCCTGCTCGGACACGCCGTAGCGCTTTCTTCCCAAATCTAAGACGGCCGCTATATCCCGCAATAAAGTCCGAGAGCGTGGACCCTGTGCGCAATCCTTACGCCCCCGGAGCCGGACAGCGCCCGCCGGAGCTCGCCGGGCGCGACCGCGAGCTGCAGCAGTTCGAGGTCGTGCTGGAGCGGGTGGCCCGTGGCCGTCCCGAGCGCAGCATGGTCGTCACCGGTCTGCGCGGCGTCGGCAAGACCGTGCTCCTCAACACGTTCAAGTCCATGGCGATGCAGCGGCTGTGGGGCACGGGCAAGATCGAGGCCCGGCCCGACCAGTCGATCCGCCGTCCCGTCTCGGCCGCGCTGCACATGGCGATCCGCGAGCTGGCTCCCCGGCATCGCGCGCCGGAGCGCATCGAGGAGTTCCTGGGCGTGCTCAAGGCGTTCGCGATGCGCGATCCGGCCGCCGCCAAGGGCACCTCGCACTGGTCACCCGGCATCGAGGTGCCGGCCAGCCGTGGCCGGGCCGACTCCGGCGACCTCGAGATCGACCTCACCGAGCTGTTCGTCGACGCCGCGAGTGTGGCCACCGACCTGGGCGTCGGCATCGCGCTCTTCATCGACGAGATGCAGGACGTGCAGCCCGCCGACGTCTCGGCGCTGTGCGCCGCCTGCCATGAGCTGTCGCAGTCCGGTGGGCCGCTGATCGTGGTCGGCGCGGGCCTGCCGCACCTGCCGAGCGTGCTGTCGGCCAGCAAGAGCTACTCCGAGCGGCTCTTCCGCTACGCCCGCATCGACAAGCTCGATCGCGAGGCGGCCGACCTCGCGCTGATGCTGCCGGCGCGGGAGGAAGAGGTCGAGTTCACGCCGGACGCCCTCGACGCCCTCTACGAGGCGGCCGACGGTTACCCCTACTTCGTCCAGGCTTACGGCAAGGTCGCCTGGGATCTGGCGCCGCGCAGCCCGATCACCCTCGACGACGTCAAGGTGTCCGCGCCCGAGGCCGAGGAGGAGCTCGCGGTGGGCTTCTTCGGCAGCCGCTACGAGCGGGCCACCCCGGCGGAGCGCGACTACATGCACGCCATGGCGCAGATCGGCGACGAGCCGGTCGCCACCGCGGAGGTGGCCGACGCGCTGGGGCGCAAGCCGTCCAGCCTGTCACCCGCCCGCGACAGCCTCATCAAGAAGGGGCTCATCTACAGCGCTGAGCGCGGCCTGATCGCGTTCACCGTGCCGCATTTCGGGAGGTTCCTGCGTGCCCAACCGATCTAGGCGACACCCCTAGTCCTCTATTGGGCTGTCTAGTGGGGAAGCTAGATAGCCCAATAGAGTCATATCTTGTTGTCGAGGGTTCTATAGCGCTGTCTAGCGTCAGGCCGATACAGGCGTATAAACCGGCAGAGCGCCGCTGCCCTCGTGCTCGACCACGGCCACCCGTACAGCCGGACGCCGCCCGCTGAGATAGACCGCGAACACGACATCAGCCCCATCCCGCCGCTCGAAGGCGAAGAAGCGCCAGCACAACTCACGCCAGCTGTCGTACGGCTCGACCGCGGCGAGCTGCTCCCGATGCTGCCGCCAGGGGCCACTCGACCGGAGCCTGGCCAGTGTGACCTCCGTGGCCGGCCCGGGGCGCTGCTCGCACGGCGCGCGATAACGCAGCCGATCCACCATCTCCTCAAGCTCGGGCGACAGTACGAGGAGCATGACCACCCCGGCGGCCATGAACCACGACGGGTGCAAGAAGACCAACCAGCCGGGCTCTTCACCCCATATCGACAGCACGGCCATCCCGGTGAGCACCATGGTCCTGGCGATCGAACGCAGCCCGACGGGTGCCGCGCTCACCTCGCCGAAGCATCCGCATCCCGCGTCGGGCCGCCGACGACGTACCTCCAGTAGGACATAGGTGCACATGGCGAAGAAGGCGACCGCCATCCACCTGAAGATCGGAGACGTGCTCACCAGCAGCCCGGTCGCGATCACCAGCTCACCGACCGCGCAGACGATCAGCATCGGCACCTCGATGCGGGCGGGCACCAGCGTCGCCGGCCCCAACCGGGCCAGCGTGCCCATCTCCCCGCCCGTACGCACAGTGGACACCTTCGCCACCGCCCCTAAGACGAGCAGCACGATCAGCGCGGGCAGTTGCGATGCCAGCACGAGCGTCACCCCAATCCGATCTGTGCGTTGAAGCACCCTTTGACCAGGTCGCCGCCCAGCTCCACGTACGAGAACGGCGACAGCTCGGCGATCCGCCCGCGAGGAGAGGTGTCGCACTCGACACAGCGGTCGCAGAAGCGCCCGGCCACGCAGCCACACGCCACGATCGGCACGTTAGCGGATCGATCGGTGCAGATGTTCCGTACCTGCAGCATCGACCCGATGGCGAGGTACGGCAGGCCCGTGCAGGACACCTCGGCGTCCGGGCAATCCACGTCAGAGCGCTCGACCATGGGGTACGCGGCCCCCCGATCCTCCTCGTCGAAGACGTCGGACCAGGTGGCGGTCCCGGAGACACGTGACTGCAGGCCTCCGTAGGCGGGCGGCGGAGCCGGCACGGCCCGCGCCGGATAGGCGGGCTGCGAGGTCGCGGGCAGCAGGGCCAGACTCGCCTCGCCCTTTCTGATGCCGATCGCGTCGAACAGGAACCCAGGCTCGAACCGCGCATGTCGCACCATGATGCGGCCTGTCGCACGGTATGGGATGACGATGGTCCGGCGCCCCCGATGCGGCCCGCAGTCGAGCTGGACCGACAGGTCCTTGCGCCCCTCCACGGACAGGATGGTCCCGGTCAGCCGCGTGATGTCGGCCCAGAGGCGCTCGACCACCCGGCCGTCGCGCAGGGTACGCATGATGACCGTCGAGCCCACGGGCAGATCACTCGGCGCCTGGTCGCCACCGTGCCAGGCGGTGGCCCAGGGAGCGATGACGAGCCGTTCCTCGGTGCCCTCGGGGGTCTCGATAGTTATGAGATGTGGGCTGATGTCGAGGATGTCCCCTATGACCGCGCGTAAGGGGTCCCCCTCGCCGGAGCCCGGGATCCCGGTCTCTCGGCCCAGCGCCGCGGCCGCGAGCACCCGGCGGCGTTCCACGCTCGGATACCCCATCAGTCCCTCCCTTGTCGCGCTAATAGGGTCACACGGCTGCGGGGGTGCTTCGCGGTACTCGTGCCTTCGAGAGCAAAATACGCACCCCTCGGGGCAGAAGTTGACCCCCAGCGACGTACAAACCGCCACCGACCTTGACCTACCTTTATCGTCGGCGGGCCGAATCCTGAATTCCGGTTACGCCCTATCTTGGCCTTTGGCTGCGATTCTGGCCACGATGCAGACCGCCAGCTGGGAAGAGGAGTTCCGCGAGTACGTCGTTGCGCGCGGAGCTGCCCTGCTGCGCACTGCCCACCAGCTCACGGGACATCCGCTGGACGCGGAGGATCTCCTGCAGAACGCGCTGACCAAGACGTACCTGGCATGGGATCGCATCCAGGACAGAGCCGCGCTCGACGGATATGTACGGCGGGCGATGGTCAACATCAACATCTCGCAGTGGCGGCGGCGCCGGCTGGAGGAGTACCCGTCGGAGGACCTGCCGGAGGTCGCCCCGGAGGCGGAAGCCAGCGGCGACCTGCACGATCTCCTGGAACAGGCGCTGATCCGGCTGCCCACCCGGATGCGGGCCGCGATCGTGCTGCGTTATTACGAGGACATGACCGAACCGGAGATCGCCAGAACGCTGGGCATCAGCCTCGGCACGGTCAAGAGCACGATGTCACGTGCCATGGCCAAGCTCAGGGTTGAGCTGGGCATTCCCCCTCAACAGCTCCGGCCGTAGCGCAGGGCCGTACGACATCCCGGATCGTGCGCAGCGTGGCCAGGAAGGTTTCCAGCTCCTCCGCGCTGAGCAGGCTGGTCAGGGACTTGTCGATGTCCTCGAGGTGCTGCGGCAGCACGATGTCGAGCTTCTCCCGCCCCGCGTCGGTGAGCGTGGCGTAGGAGGCCCGGCGGTCGACGGCGCAGGCCACCCTGGCCACCAGACCGTCGCGTTCGAGCCGGTCGACGACCCTGGTCACACCACTGGTGGACAGGCCCGTCTGCGCGGCCAGATCACTCATCCGCAGGCTCTGCCGCGGCGAGCGCCCCAGCCGGAGCAGCGTCTCAAAATCGATCTCGGACAGCCCGGCAGCGCCGAACACCGGCTGCATCCTGGCCGCGAGACCTGCTTGAACCTCCGACAGCAGGCCCATGGCCGTCAACCGGGGGTCATCAATGTTGACCACGTTCATAGCTTAGCCGACGATTGTTGACGAGAGGAATATTCCTCGTGTAGACATTTGTTGCCGCAAACATCCGCACAGCAACCATCCTCTGAGGAGAACCCCATGACCACTCGCACCTGGGAAGGCCTGACCGTCCCCGCCTCCGGCACCTACAACCTCGACGCCGCCCACACCACGATCGGCTTCGTGGTCAAGCACATGATGGTCAGCAAGGTGCGCGGCAGCTTCGGCGACTTCACCGGCTCCGTGACGATCGCCGACAACCCCCTCGAGTCGTCGGCCGAGCTCACGATCAAGACCGAGAGCCTCACCACCGGTGTCGCCGACCGTGACGGCCACCTGCGCAGCGACGACTTCCTGTCGGTCGAGAAGTTCCCGACGCTCACGTTCAAGAGCACCCGCGTAGTGAGCCACTCGGGCGACGAGTTCACCGTCGTCGGCGACCTGACCATCCGCGACGTCACCAAGGAGATCGAGCTCACGGTCGAGTACGGCGGCGCCGGCACGAACCCCTGGGGCCAGGCGGTGTGGGGCTTCTCGATCAGCAGCGAGTTCGACCGCGAGGACTTCGGGCTGACCTGGAACCAGGCCCTGGAGACGGGCGGCGTCCTGGTGGGCAAGAAGATCAAGGTCGAGATCGAGGGCGAAGCCAACCCGGCTGCCTGACGTCGCGCTTTGCCCAGCGGCCCGAGCCGCCCGACATCTGGATTTATCCAGCGGCTTTGACCCGCTTCAAGTCTCGTTCGGCCCGCGACCTGAGTCGCTTGACGTCGCGTTTTGTCCGGCGGACCCGCGTGGCGGGTCCGTGCGCCGAGCCCGCCCCCGCCGCGCCTTGGGGCGGGCTTGCTGTCTGACCCGTTGTCCACAGGAGGTTATTCACAGGCAGTGGATAACCTTTGGACAGGCCGGGAGGGGGAACCGCTTTGCTGCCTTGGCAGAAGGCCGGTACGCTGTCCTGAGCCGCGTGGCTACCAGGAGGATTCGCCTAGTCAGGTCTATGGCGCCGCACTGCTAATGCGGTTTGGTGGCAACACCATCCGGGGTTCAAATCCCCGATCCTCCGCAGATAGAAGGCCCTTCCCCGTTCAGAGGGAAGGGCCTTTTTTGATCTCTGCAGGGCTCAGGGTTGCAGTTGGCTCTCAGCCAGGGCCCCAGAGCGCCTCGTCCATGCGGTCGCTCGCGTCTCTCACCCGCATCGTCGCTACGTAGTCGTAGCGCTCTGTGGTCGTGACTCGGGTGTGACGGAGGATCTCCTGAACCACCCGGAATGTGTGCGCCTTGCTCGATCAGCAGGGTCGCCGCGGTGTGACGGGCGTCGTGGATCCGGGCGTCTCGTATGCCGGCTTGCTTGAGGATGGACTTCCACTGCTTCCAGTCCTCTGTGCGCTCGATGGGGCTGCCAGTCCGGGACCTGATCCCGTTGCCGCGCCTGCGACGTCATCGGCGGGAGCCTTCCGCCGCGGCTCCCCCTGGGGCGCGGAGATCGCGCGACGGCTCGGGTGACTGCGGCCACCGACGTCGGTCGGCCTAGTTATGCGATCCCAAATAGGGGTATTTCCGGCAGAACACTTGTTTCGGGGTGATTCGGTGTCAGATCGGAAAAACGTCACCGCTTGGCTGCGAGAACATCCCCCACCTGGCCCCTTCCGGCCGGAGTTCTGGCGCAGCCCGCTGCGCGGCCCGTGGCTGACCTCGGTTTTCGGCTTCGTCCTGCTGTTCGGGATCCCGATCATCGCGATCACCGGACTGGTGTCCTACGCCGCCTACGATCCGCAACTGCCGATCAACGACACGACCCCCGAAAAGGGATGGCTGGGCTTCTACCTGTTCGACTGGCCAACACACCCGGCCTGGCTGTACCGGGTCACGCAGGGAGTGCACGTCGTCCTCGGGCTGACGTTGACCTCGGTGCTTCTGGCCAAGCTGTGGTCGGTGATACCGAAGCTGTTCACCTGGCCACCGGCGCGCTCCCCCGCCGAAGCCGTGGAGCGTGCCAGCCTGCTGCTCCTGGTCGGCGGCGCGGTGTTCGAGTTCGTCACGGGCATCCTGAACATCCAGCTCTTCTACGTCTTCCCGTTCTCCTTCTACCCGGCCCACCTGTACGGGGCGTGGATCTTCCTCGCGGCCTTCGTCGTCCACGTCGCCGTCAAGCTGCCGAAGATGATCCGATCGCTGCGCTCGCGGAGCCTTCTCCATGAGCTGCGGACCAGGCTGGAAGAGACCAGGCCGGAGCCACCCGATCCCGATGGCCTGGTTCCCCCGTCTCCGGCGGAGCCCACCATGTCCCGGCGAGGCGTGCTCGCCTTCGTGGGCGGCGCCTCGCTGCTCACTCTCGGCCTGTCCGTCGGCCAGACAATAGACGGACCGCTGCGCCGCACCGCGCTACTGGCCCCGCACGGACGGGTCTACGGCCCCGGCCCCAACGACTTCCAGGTGAACAAGTCCGCCACCGCCATGGGTGTCCATCTGGCGGACACCAGTCCGGCGTGGAGGCTGGAGCTGGCCGGACCGCATCCAGCGCGCCTGAGCCGCGCCGAACTGCTGGCGATGCCGCTGCACACCTACGCGCTGCCGATCGCGTGCGTGGAGGGATGGTCCACCGAACAGTCATGGACGGGCGTACGGCTGGCCGATCTGGCCCGACTGGCAGGGGTAGTGCCCGGCATGGCGGAAGTGCTCGTCGAATCCCTGCAACGCGGCGGCTCCTTCAGCCGGGCGTCGCTGAGCGCTGGTCAGGTGGCCGACCCCCGTTCCCTGCTCGCCTTGAGGGTCAACGGCGCCGATCTGTCCCTCGACCACGGCTATCCCGCCAGGATCATCGTCCCGAACGCCCCAGGCGTCCACAACACGAAATGGGTCCGCGAACTCAGCTTCCATCCGACAGCGAAATGAGCGACGACATGCCTTCCCGGATCCGCAGGAGGATGGCCGGCCGCTATGGGGCCGACCCGTTGCACCTGCTGGCGCTGCTCGCCTGCTTCACCCTGGCCGGATACGCCGCGAGTCGCGTCGTCGCCGCGGGCATCTGGATCGGCTTCCTGGTGTGGTTCGTCGGCGCCGCGATCGTCCACGACCTCCTGCTGTACCCGCTGTACGCCCTCGCCGACGTCGCCGCGCAACGACGGCCGTGGCGTCGCCGCCGGCGACCGTCCGGCACCCCCACCTGGCCGTCATCGATCAATTACCTGCGCATACCGGTCGCGCTGTCCGGTCTGCTGTTCCTCATTTGGTTCCCCCTCATCCTCCGGTTGGCCGAGGGCGACTACCATCGGTCAACGGCGCTGGACACGAGCCCGTACCTCGGCCGCTGGCTGCTGGTCACCGGCGTGCTCTTCGCCGGATCCGCACTCGCCTACGCCGTCCGGCTGCGTCGGCACAAGGCCGCGGCTGAGCCGCGACGGCCCCGCCTTCGCGCACCGCAAGCCCCGCGATCCTCGCCGAGCGGATGAGGCGCCCTTGAGCACCAGGCCGATCAGCGACCACGCCCTGCTGGGGGACTGCCGATCCGCGGCCCTGGTCACCTCCGACGGCTCGGTGGACTGGCTCTGCATGCCGCGCTTCGACAGCCCATCGATCTTCGCCCGGCTGCTCGACGAGAACGCCGGACACTGGTCCATCCGGCCCACCCGGCCCACGGAGATCACCCGCAGGTATCTGGACGACACCCTGGTACTGGAGACCACCTTCCGCGGTCCGGACGGAACCGTGGTGCTCGTGGACGCCCTCGCACTGGGCCACGGAGAACGCGGCCACTCGATGGGCGCGTCCTCACCCGGCGTTCTCCTGCGCCAGGTGACCTGCGTCGAGGGACGCGTGCCGGTAGAGGTGGTGTACGCGCCGAGGCCCGAGTTCGGGCTGGTCAAGCCACTGATAGAGCCGCTCCGCGGCGGCCTGATCGCGCACGGCGGCGCCCACGTCCTCACCATGTCGACACCCATCGACCTGCGGGTGAGCGGCGCGGTCGCCGACACCACCCACACCCTGCGAGCGGGAGAACGCCTGGGGCTGGCCCTGCGGGCCGACTGGGCCTGGGGTCCCGAACAACCTCCTCTGAACCCCCGGCACATCCGCCGCCGCCTCAGGGACACCGTCACCGGCTGGCGCTCCTGGTCCCGGTTGCACGCGCGCTACCAAGGCCCCTGGCAAGACCAGGTCGGCCAGAGCGGCCGGGTGCTGCGAGCGCTGACGTTCGCCCCAACCGGGGCCATCGTCGCCGCGGCCACCACCTCCCTGCCCGAGAGCGTCGGCGGAGAGCGGAACTGGGACTACCGCTACACCTGGATCCGCGACACCAGCTTCACCCTGCAGGCACTGGCCACGGCGGCGTGCGAGATGGAGGAGACCGCCTTCTTCGCCTTCCTCGCCCGCGCCTCGGCCACCCAGCTCGACCACGACGCCGACCTGCAGATCATGTACGGCGTCGGCGGCGAGCGGGACCTGAGCGAGCGGCCCCTGACCCACCTGAGCGGCTGGCGGGGCAGCGCCCCGGTACGCGTCGGCAACGACGCCTGGCAGCAGCGCCAGATCGACATCTACGGGGAACTGCTCGACGCGGCCCACCAGATCTACCAGGAGGCGGGCCCGATCGACACACTCACCCGCTCCTTCCTGACCGGCGTGGCCGACGCGGCCGCCCACCACTGGCGCGAGCCGGACCAGGGCATCTGGGAGATACGAGCCCCCAGCCGGCACTTCCTGCACTCAAAGCTCATGTGCTGGGTGGGCCTGGACCGGGCGATCACCCTGGCACCCCTGCTGGACGCCACCAGCCGCGTCCCCGGCTGGACCCGCGACCGCGAGCAGATCCGCGACGCGATCCTGACCCACGGATGGAACCCGCAGGTGGGCGCCTTCACCCAGACGTTCGGCGCCGCCGATCTGGACGCGTCTGTGCTGATGATGCCCATGGTCGGATTCCTGCCCGGCGACGACCCACGCGTCCGGGCCACCGTAGACGCCGTGGCCACGCACCTGACCGACGCCCGCGGCCTGGTAAACCGATACCACGCCGCCGACGGACTCCCGGGAGAAGAGGGCACGTTTCTGCTGTGCACCTTCTGGCTCGCCCACGCCCTGGCGCTCGCAGGCAAGAGCAACCCGGCCAAGCAGGCGTTCCAGACCGCGACCTCATACGCCAACGACGTCGGCCTGCTGGCCGAGGAGGTCGACTCCGCCACAGGCGAACCCATCGGGAACTTCCCGCAAGCCTTCAGCCACATCGGCCTGATCAACGCCGCCCGCGCCATCCGCGACACAACCCAACCGCCGACGGGGTGACCACGCTCCACAGCAAGTTCCCGGTGAACTCGTCCAGCGCCACTGCGGCTTCCTGCGGTTATCCAGTGGCCCGGCACCATCCACCAGACGCCGCGTGTGATGGGCGCGCACCGATGGACTTGCAGCGGAGGCTTCTCCAAGGGAGAACCCCCAACGATCACCCCGATGGCGCAAGGGATTCGTTGAGCCGCTGCTGATTCTCACGCTGCTCAGCCTGGTCGGCTTGGCGGTGCTCGCGCCGGCGGCCGACCAGCTGGTTTCTCGGCTCGGGTCGGCTGGCCGAGCGGCTCGGGGTTCAGCCTGTCGTGGTGGGCGTGGTGGTGATGGCGGGACTTCAGGGGAGTATCGCGGTGAGCAACCCACCGGCCTTGCGGACATCGGCGTCCAGCGGGCGGTCGGGATCGACGGGAGGGATCGCCTCGACCAGGGCGTCGAGGAGTGCCGCGCAGCCTGGCGCCGTGGGGCGGCGGGCGCCAACGTACGCTGCCTGCCGCAGTCCTACCGCCAGCGAGCCGCAGAGCAGGTGCAGCAGGGCAGCCATGTCATAGGCGCGAAGGGCGGCCTGGGTACCGAACGGCACGACATCCTGGTTGTGCAGGTTGGTCGGCAGGCTCTGCATGCCGGCCGGAACAGCAGCGCGGCGGATCTCGGCGACGAACGCGGTCGTGGCGAGCTGTACGCCCTGCATCCCGTGTTGGCGGCCGGGTCCGGCGGCGAGCATCGGGGGTAGCCCGCCATTTCGGGCCGGATCGACGAGGAGGTCGAGCTGCCGCTCGGCGAGGTTGCCGAGCTGAGCGGTGACCATCGCCAGGACATCGGCGGCGAACGCGGCCGGCTGCCCGAAGAAGTTACCGCCGTGCACCACCAGGTCGTCGTCGGGGAAGAACAGCGGGTTGTCGCTGACGCTGGACAGGTCGGCCTCGACGACACCGTTGACGTACCGCAGGGCGTCCTCGGCGGCACCCAGCAGTTGTGGGGAGCAGCGGATGCTGTACGGCTCCTGCAGCGCACGTGTGTGGGTCGGGCTGATCCCGGAAAGGGTCTTGCGCATGCCGTCGGCGACGTCGACCGCGCCGGGATGGCCATAGGCGTCGAGCAGACGCGGGTTGAGGAAGCCCGGGTCGCAGCCGAGCAGATCGACCAGCAGACAGGTGAGCGCCTGTATCGCGCGATGGGAGGACCGGATGCTGTCCAGGGCCAGGGCGGTCGCGGCGGTGGTGAGGGAGGTGCCGTTGACGAGCGCGAGGGCATCTCGGCCGTCGAGCGTCAACGGGGTCAGCCCAGCATGGCGCAGCGCCTCGGCCGCGGGCATCCGCCGGCCGTTGACAGACGCCTGTCCCCGGCCACGTAATGCCTGGGCGGCATAGGCGAGCGGGATCAGGTCTCCGCTCGCGCCGACCGAACCGTAGCGTGGAATCACCGGAACGAACGTCGTGGCGAACATCGCGGCCAGCCCGTCGACCACGTGAGCCGACACCCCGGACAGTCCCTGGGCGAGAGACCACACACGCACGAGAATCGCGGCGCGGCTCACGTCATGGGCGAGATCCGGCCCCTGCCCGGCACCGAGGTGGGCCAGGGTGTTGTCGCACTGGTCCGTCTCCTCGTCCCGGCCGGCGAACCCGACCAGGGCGCCGAAGCCGGTGGTCGCGCCGTAGACCGGGCGCTCCTCCTCCCTCAGCACGCCGCGCAGGTGGTCACGGCCGCGCTCGACGCGGCCGCGGACGGCCTCGTCGACCACGACGGACACCGGTGTCGCGGCGCGGCGCAGGTCGGCGGAGCGCAGCGGGGCGCTGAGGTTGATGGAGCCTTCGACGGCGGGCATGCCTGGACCATAGGCGGTGAATTCTCAGAATCCTCTGAGAATCCGTCCGTAGCTTCCGGATCATGGTGCATGACTACCTGATCATCGGGGCTGGGCCGGCTGGGCTGCAGCTCGCCGCACTGCTGGAACTGGGCGGTCACGACTATGTCGTCCTGGAACGCGGAGCCGGGCCGGGTACCTTCTTCACCCGGTTCCCACGGCATCGCCAGCTGATCTCCATCAACAAGGTGCACACCGGGTACGAGGACCCGGAGTTGCGGCTGCGGATGGACTGGAACTCGTTGCTCAGCGACGATCCGGAGCTGCTGTTCACCCGGTACAGCGAGCTGTACTTCCCGCAGGCCGACGATCTCGTGCGCTACCTGTCCGACTTCGCGTCCGCGACCGGCGTCCGAGTACGCTACGACACCCACGTCTCCCGGATCAGCCGGGACGACGATGGGTTCACCGCCGTCGACCTCGGTGGACGTTCGTGGCGGGGCCGGCGGCTGGTCGTGGCCACCGGCGTCTCCCAGCCGTACATTCCGCCGATCCCCGGCATCGAGGCCACAGAACGCTACGACACGTTCGAGACCGATCCGGCGTCCTTCGTCGACCAGCGGGTCCTGGTGATCGGCAAGGGCAACTCGGCGTTCGAGACCGCCGAGGCACTCATGGACAAGGCCGCGGTCATCCACGTCGCCGGGCCGCACTCCATCAAGATGGCCTGGCAGTCGCACTTCGTCGGGCACCTACGCGCGGTCAACAACAACTTCCTCGACAGCTACCAGCTGAAGTCCCAGAACACGGTCCTCGACGGCACGGTGGAAAGTATCGAACGCCGTGATGACGGTCGCTATCGGGTGATGTTCCGCTACGCCCGTACCGTGGAAGCACTGCGCGAGCTGTTCTACGACCGGGTGATCGTGTGCACCGGTTTCCGGTTCGACGCCTCGGCGTTCGACGGCAGTTGCCGGCCGGCGCTGGTCATCAACGACCGTTTCCCCGAGCAGACGTCGGCGTACGAATCGACCACCGTGCCCGGTCTGTACTTCGCCGGCACGCTCACCCAGCAGCGCGATTTCAAGAAGTCCACGAGCGGGTTCATCCACGGCTTCCGCTATGGGGTGCGTGCGCTCCACCGGATCCTGGCCACCCGCTACCACGGTGAGACCTGGCCTGCCAGGAAGGGCGAGCCGGCCCCGGACGCGATCAGCGACGCGATCATCGCCCGGGTCAACCGCTCTTCCGCGCTGTGGCAGCAGTTCGGCGTGCTCGGCGACGTCGTCACCGTGGATGGCGACACCGCGCTGTACCAGGAGGAGGTCCCGGTGGCGTACGCCGCCGACGGCGGCCTCGGCCGTGCCCGGCACAGGTTCGTCGTCACCCTGGAGTACGGAAAGGATCACGACGCCGTCGACCCGTTCGACATCTCGATCCGGAGGGTCGTCGAGAACGACGTCGCCAACGCTCACGACGCGAACTACCTGCATCCGGTGGTGCGGCACTACCGAGAGGGGACGCCGACCGGCGTCCACCACCTCGCGGAGAACCTGGAAAACCAGTGGAACCTGCCAGCGGTGCACCAGCAGCCCCTGGCCGTCTTCGTCAAGGAGTGCCTTGCCGACGGCGGCTGAACCCTACCCGCGTTCCATTCTGGACCTCCTTGGCGCGGCTGGGGATCGATCCGTCTTCGAGCACGGTGCCCGTACCGTCACCGGCGCGCAGATGCTCGACCTCGTCCGGCGGATGGCCACCGGACTGCGCGCGGCGGGCATCGGGCCAGGGGATGGCCTCGCCATGCTGCTGGGCGTCACTTCCGAAGCGTTCGCCGCGATGATCGCCGGCTACGTCGTGGGGGCTCGGGTCGTCGGTGTGCGGCCCGGGCTGTCCGGCGGCCAACTGCGCCACGTGCTCCGCCAGGACGTCGCCGCGGTCGTGACCGACGCGACCATCGGGCCGGAGCACGCTCCGCGCACCCTGACCGTCTCCGAGCTGCTGGCCGTACCTGACGACGATGGTCCGCTGCACCTGTCCGGCCACCCGCACGACGTCGCCCGGCTCGTCTACACCAGCGGCAGCACCGGCACACCAAAGGCATGCGCACAGACCTACGCCGCGCTGAACGCGGCGTGGACGGCCCGCCCGGCGGCGTGGCCGCCGGCGATCCGGGAACTGGCGTCCCGCCTGCGGCGCTACCTCGTGTTCGGGTCGCTGAGCAGCCAAGTGATGATGGAGTACGGCGTCCTCACCCTTGCCGCGGGCGGGACGATGGTCGTCGCCGACCCGCCCACGTTTCCCGACGCGATCACCAGACATCGGGCGTCCGCCAGCGTCATCACCGTGCCCCGCCTGTACAAACTCGTCGCCGCGCAGCGTAGCGCCCCGGCCGACCTGAGCAGCCTGCGGGCGCTCATGGTGTCCGGGTCGCCGCTGGAGGCGTCCCGGCTCCGCGAAGCACTCGATGTGCTCGGCCCGATCGTGTTCCAAGGCTACGGGCAGAGCGAGACCGGCACGATCTCCATGGCCAGGCCGTCAGATGCCGCCCCGTCGGTCGGGTTCCCGCCCGACGTCATCGACGTCGTGATCCGGGACGCGGACGGCAGGCCCGTCCCGCCCGGTGTCGACGGCGAGCTGTACGTCCGCACACCCTCCCAGGCCATCGGGTACTGGGCCGAACCGACGCAGACCGCGGAGGTGTTCATCGATGGGTGGGTGCGCACCCGGGACCTGGGCCACTTCGACCAGGACGGGCGACTTTACCTGGTCGGGCGGACGCGGGACGTCATCATCGTCAACGCGAACCTCTACTACGCCGGTCCGATCGAGCGGGTCCTGGCCGCTTCCCCTGACATCGCGGAGGCGTACGTGATCGGCGCCCCGGACGAGGACACCGGCGAGGCGGTGCACGCATTCGTGGTACCAGTGGCGGGTCGGGCCCTCGACCTCGCCTCGTTGCGGACGCTGGTCAGCGAGCGACTCGGTGACGCATGCGTACCGGCGACCATCACCGTCATCGACGAGGCGCCGACGGCGCCGAACGGCAAACCGGACAAGCGCCTCCTGACGACCGCGATCCCCCGGACCGAGCCCTGCCGGAAACCGCCCGAAGGGTACTGACCAAGCAGGGTCGCGATGAGGAGACCCAGACCGTCATGCGCAAATACGGCGCCACCATCGTCGAGACGCCGTCCGAGCTCGCCGTCGAGCAGAACCTGGGCGCGGCTCTCGGCTGGCGTTCCTCCAGCGGCTTGGCTTCTCCGAGGTGAACGCGAGCGAGATCCTCCGTAACGCCGCGATCAGCGTGGCCCTGGCCACCGGGCTGGGCGATCTTGTTCGCCGAGCACGAAGCGTTATCCCCCGCGCCGCAGCCTCAGACCGAACGGATCCGGCGCCGGCCAGAGCGGTGCAGATCCGGGGCGGTCCGGCTCGCTACGAGCGCGAGCCCGCCCGGTCAGGGCCGGAAGCTGGCTCGGTACTCCGTGGGTGTGCGGGCGGTCAGCTGTCGGAACGCGGCGTTGAACGCCGACAATGACGTGTAGCCGACCATGAACGCGATCTCGGTGATCGGAGTGTCCCCCGCAGCCAGCTCTTCGATCGCGCGCAGCACCCGCATCCGGCGCAGGACTGCCCGCCACGTCATGCCCGTCTCGTCCTCGAAGCGCCGGGCCAGCGATCGTGGTGCCAGGCCCACCTCGTCTGCCACGTCCTCGAAGCGGATCTCGCTGCCGAGCCGCTGCTCGGTCAGCCGCAGGGCTCGGCGTAGTTCCGGTGAGCGTCCCACCGGTACGACGACGGGGCTCGGCTGCTCGGCGAGCCGCCAGGTCACTGCGGCGAGGGCGGTGAAAAGCGTCTCCGCGTACGCCGTGAGAGGTTCGTCGCTCTCACCCCAGGTGCCGCACTCGGTCACCAATGCGCGTGCCAGAGGGCTGAGGTCGAATACGGTCAACGGTGCCGGCGGGATCGCGGTGAATGTGGTGTCGAACAGTACCGACGCGGTCGTGACCGGCTGCGGGATGCTCACCTGTATCGCGTGACCCGCCTCGATCAGGGCGGCCCGGGCCGGCGGTAGGAGCCACGACTGGCCCTGCGCCTCGAGCCGGAGGGCACCGGTCGAGGCGCAGAGCAGGTAGTGGCGGTCCACCTTGAGCTCGCGGGCGGGCTCCCGTGGGAACGTACGGACGAAGCTGTACGCCTTCCGGGTCATCCACAGCCTCGCATGAACCAATCGTAGGGACGCCGGTCAGGCGACGGTCTCCACCAACTCCGCGTGGAAGCGCCGGCTCACCGGCGACCCGGTCATCATCGGGCGAATCATCTTGCCAGAGCGTGCGAAGGAGTCCGACTTCTGGTAGCCGGCGAAAGACTCCGCGTCCTCCCACTCGTGGATGATGGTCACCCGGGTCTCGTCCTCCCGGGAGGCGTACACCCGATAGGCAACGTTACCCGGCATCGCGCGTACCTCTTCGCGTTCGCTGTCGAGCTGGGCCAGGGCTGTCGCGCGGTCAGCGGCGGCGGTGTCGAAGTCGACAATGGCAATGATCACGAGGACCTCCTGATTGGGGGCGGCGACTGCCGCGAGCGGATGTCTCGATCCTCACATCGAGCCGGCCTGGTCGGCTTCCGCGAGTCGGACGCGTTCACGCTTCCAACGGACACGCCCTATCCAGGCCCTGATCTCACCGATTGTCAGGAGTCCGAGAGCTCTAGATGGGCGAGCGCGCTGTCCAACGCCGCCGGGGCGTCCAGCTCCGGGTTCTTGGCCCAGTCCAGCCAGACCGACAGCAGGATGCCGAACACCGCGCCTGCTACGGCCCGTACTCGGTCGTCGTGTTGCGGACGGTCGAGCCTGGTTGCGACCAGTTCGGTGAGCGTCTGCTTGGTGTTGGTGATGTTGGCGAGGCTGGCCGCCCACAGCGTGGGGACGCTGAGCACCAGCGCCTGGCGCTCCCGCTTCGCGGTCACGTCCGCGTCGGTCAGGTCGGTGAACACAGTACGGAAGGCGTTGCGCAGCGCCGGCACCGGGCCGAGTTCCGGCGGCTGGGCCGTGTACGCCTCGGCGATGAGGGTGTCGTAGTCATCGAGGGTGACCAGCGCTTCCTTGGTCGGGAAGTAGCGGAACACCGTCCGGTGCGAGACGTCGGCCGCCTGGGCGATCTGCTCGACGCTGGTGGCGTCGTAACCCTGCTCACGGAACAGGCGCAGCGCGTGCCGCTGAATGGCGGCGCGGGTGCCGGCCTTCTTGCGCTCCCGCAGTCCGGGCTGCTCGGAATCTGACATCATGCGAAATCCTTCAGCGGGATGACCGCCCGATACTTTCCGCCGGGGGATTGCTGCGGCGGCTCCTCAGCGCGTTCCAGGATGACATGGTCCAGCTTGTGGTCGGCGAGCAGACCGCCGATCCCGTCACGCACCGCCCGCCATACCGTTTCCGGGTCCGCACCAGGTGAGGGCCGCAGCCGTATGCGCAGGCTCGCCGGGCTGGTTTGGACGATCTGGTACAGCTGTACGCCAGGCGTACGATCCACGAGCGTGTTGAGCATCAGCGGCGCGATGACGACCTCGCCCCGCCCGGTGGCGAACGTGAGCACGTTGGCCACGCGTCCCTGCACCTGTATGGCCGGCAGGGGGTTGCCGCAGGGGCACGGGTCAGGCCGTTGCAGGACGCTGTCGCCGAGGTCGTAGCGCAGGATCGGTTGTACGCGGTTGGCCAGATTGGTCACCAGAACGGTGTGGGATCGCCTGCCCGGTGGGGTCGGAGAATGGTCGGCTTCGACCGGTTCGACCAGGGCCCAGTCGCTGTTGACGTGATACCAGCCGTACGCGCAGCCCTCGGTGAGGAAGGGACACTCGCTGGCGCCGTACGTGTCGCGCACCTTGGCTTTGAAGGCGCCGGCCATTCGCGCGTAGTCACCGCTGGTCAGCGTCTCGCCGGCGGGTTCGACCACCACCGGCGCGATGTGCAGCCGTCCAGACTCTTGCTCGGCGGCGAGCATGTTGAGGACGCTGCCGTACCCGAGCAGGAGGGCGGGGCGGAACTCGTTGAGCGCCTCGACCAGGGCATCGAGCGGGGTGTGCACGGAGAAGAGGCGGATGGTCTTGCGCTGTAGCCGGTGTGCGCGCATGCGGGCGGCGCCGGCCGAGACCAGGAAATGGCCGTTCGTCGCGGCCACGATGGCCATCCGTCCGCCGCCCGCCACGATCCGGGTGACGTCGGTGAGGTCCAGCCAGGAGCTCATCATCCGCATGCTGAGGGCGTAGTTGACGGCGATGTCCCGATCGTCCTTGACGAAGATCGCGGGGTTTCCTGTGGTGCCCGAGGTAGTGACCACCAGGTATCGGTCGAGGAACCGTCCGCCTACCAGTTGCGGGTCTGCGGCGAAGGCGCGTGCCCGCGCCAGCGTTACTTCGCGGTCGGTGGCCCAATGGTCGTAGTGCGCCATCAGCGCCTTCTTATCGGTGACCGGCAGCGATGCGGGGTCGTCGACGCGGGGAGGCAGGCCGCTGTAGAGATCCCGGTAGTAGGGCGAGTGGGTACGGGCGTGCTCGACGATCTCGGCGAGCCGCCGACGCTGGACTGTCGCCCACTCGTGGCGCCTTCTGGTGCGGCGTGCGTCTTGCAGCAGCCGTGGAACGCTCTCCTTCATGCCGAACATTCTGTCATATGACTGTCAAAAGTTAGTGGTGTGACATGTTTTACCGTCCAGATGGCCACAGCGAGGCAGGTCGGGCCGAGTTGCCCGGCGGGCGCAGTGCGGTCAGTCAGCCGTACGCGGGCGCGAGAACGATGGGCGTCAGGGCGATCACCACGGCGGTCGTACGCGACGAACGCCCAAGTGCCGCCGACCCTGCGTCGCCTGCCAACAGGGGCATCTCCACCCGGCGCCTCGTTAGAGTGTTAGCTCTGGATCGCTCTCCCCCGATGCGAGGACAAGCATGGCGGACGAACCTGCCAAGCCACGACGGCTCACTGTCTACGCTGAAGTCGCCGCCGTTCTGGCCCTTGTCGTGGCGATCGTCGGCGTGGTCATCGCCGTTTTCGCGTTCGAGCATGACAAGGAAGTCGCCGATGGCGGCCAAGGGGCCACTCCGGTGGTCACGGTCACGGAATACTCGCCAAAGGCCGTCAGCCAGGAATCCGCCGAGGCCGACTCTTCTTCTTCTGGCTTTTGGGGTGCGGCCGGAGTGGTGGCTCTGACCATAATCACTGGCCTGATCTCCAGCTTTCTGGTCTTCAAGTCCTGGGAAGAGCTGATAATCTCCGACTTTATCGTTGTCCTCATCAACGCAGCTGTCGCGGGAATGCATACCTACGTACTGTCCCTGATGGGCATCACCTTGATTTGGGCGATCGTCATCGCAGTGGTATTCGCGGTGATCGGGTTCTTCGCCAGCGTGTTCGCCACTTAGATCGGAGCGTCCGCGCAATACGGCGCGATGCCGGAGGCCGTCCCGACTAACGTACCGCCGCGGCTTTCCAGGACCGACTCCCCGCTTCGCGAGGCTGCCCAGCACGCCACGGTTCGAGTAGGCGTCTTCGGCGACCTACTCCGGCCGGGCCGTCCAGGCGCTGTCCGCCGACGCCCCTGGCCCCGTTGATCATTGGGAAATCGCCGGAGGCGGTGTCGACCATGCTCGCCGACAACCAAAGAGCAGCTCAAAACGGGTCTATTTAGATATTCGACCAGTTTTTCTCGGGCGTTTCTTTATGAATCAGATCGAAGGCTCGGGTATCGGGATGATGTATCTCCATCACGAACCTGGCGTGCTTATCCCGGCACTTGAAAGGACATCCCATGACCGCCATCGCAGAGGCCGAGCGTACCGAGACCTCCGAGCGCGAGGTGAAGGGCGTTCCCTGGAAGCGCTGCTGCTTGCCGCGCTTGCGGCTCGCCGCGGAGAAGAAGAGGAGAGCGGAATCGAACACCCGCTCCTACTCGCCGCGCTCGCCAACCGGTAGTGGTACGACTCCCGATCGCAGGCAGAAAAGGAGTTCCTCAGCCGGCGTGAATCGACAGCTAGGGACAGCACACATCGACCGCAGAGGAGCAACTCATGGCGTCAGAGGAAGCCGCCGAACCGACCGAGCATGACCCGGTGGATTCGCTGATCGACGACGTCATTCGCGACATCCTCAATGAGGCCAGCCAGTCCACCAAGGTTCTTGCCCGCGGCGGGGACTCGATGGCCGCCCTGATCGAAACAGCCCTCACATCGGGGACGCACGCGATGCCGAAGGCATCGACAATCGAACGGCTCCTGCTCGCGCAGGTTCTGGCCTCCGCTCTGGCCGACTCTCTGGCGCCCGCGCTGGCCGAAGCGCTGACTCCCGAGATCATGAAGGTCCTGGAGCAGTACACCGTCAACAGCAAGGCCGGTGACTCGAAGCCGGCAAGGGCCGCCACCACCACAGCCAGAGGAACCAGCAGAAAGAAGACGTGAGACATCGGAGGCGATGTCGGGTCATGAGCGCCGCCGGGCTGGAGGCTTCATGAACGCGTTGCAGCCGGCGTTCAACCGATCCCGGGCCGTGTCAGAGCAGGCGTTCCAGGAAGACCATGATCGTCATGACCATGATGCCGGTGACGATCAGGTTGACGGACCAGCGCAGATTGCGGTGTTTGGTGCGCGCGATCCGCGCGATCCGCAGGGCGTCGGTGGCCAGGAACAGCTCGTAGTCCCTGGTCTCGGTGTTCATCCGCTCGATCAGGGCTTCGGGCGTGGGCTCCTCGGCGTAGACGAGAATTCTCTGCCCGCCCTGTTGGGGCGACGGTGGGCGGATGGTGATCAGGATCAGCAGGACCGCCGCGGACAGCAGGATCAGCGCCAGGATGACGCCGAAGCGCCCGACTCCCGGGAATTGGGCCGGACCGGTGAGGATGAGGGTGACCATCACGCCGTACGCGACGCCCGCCCAGGACAGCAGGAGGCCGGCCCTCTTCTCACTGGCGCTGATCAGCTCGGCGCGGGCCGCGGTGGTGGCGGCGTCGAGCCGATCCCTGAGGAACGGGGACATGGACGCATGCTGCGCACCGCTGTCCTCTCCGGAGTGGCCGCCAGAGGTAGCTGATTCGTGGTTCATGGTGGGCGGTCCTTTCCGTCGGGATCGTGGGCCTATGGGGCCGACTAAGAGCGAATGCCGCGAATATGGATGACCCGGTCCGGTTCTCCGATTCCTCGAACCTCAACCCATCCCTTCGGTGAGACATACCCCCGTCGCGCAAGCCGCCACTTCAGACTCCAAGGAGCCAGCTCTTTGTTGAACATCTGGGAGAGTCCTTCGGTGGTGTCGGCGAAAACGTACGCGTAGGCGTAGACCTGCCCGCGATTAGTCCACTCCCAGCGGTCGACAGGACGTTGAAGGACTGATTCGAACCAGTCGGCGGCCCGGTTGGCCATGACCTTGATCGGCCCCGTCGTCGTCATGGCGAGGCTCGTTGGTATCTCAGGCAGGGTGCTGAGCTGATTGTGCAGCTCATCGGCCTGCAGTGTGTTGCCGAGCAGGTGGACGCCTACACAGAGCAGAGTCTGGTTCGCGCAGTCGTCGTCGATATGAAGCCCGGCAACCAGCCGATCGTCGCTATCCCATGGCGCAAGCCAGGTGTCATGACGCTCCGTCCAGCGCGCTGCTCGGGCGCGGAGCGTCTCGGCAAAGACCAAATGCTCGCCTTGCAGCGATCGGCCCGCCTCAAACCACCCAAAACCTGACATGATCGCACACGGTACGGGGAGCCCTGCCATTACAGCATCGGGTTTATTCCGGCCATCCGTAGACGATGTGATCTTCGCCGCTATTGCACTGGTCAGGATGCCAAGCAGGCTGGCAGCCCTGCGCAGAGCCCTCCACGGACGAACTGCGGACCCGGCAGCCCCAACCATGACAGCCGTCAGGAAGTGCCTGACGTACAGGTCGGCCGATGGCCTTCCACTGCGGCACAGCCTGCAAAGCGGGGGCTTTCGACGCCAACTGCCCTATCGCTACTATCAGGCCACTAATCGCCTACTTTGGCGATTTTTGCGATGGACGCGCTGATCGGCAAGGAGAGTGCCCGCACGTGGCTGGTTTGGGCAGAGTCGGGCGGCGACGTACGGGAACCGTGGACGAAGAGAACGGGGCACCGGAGTCGACCGGCGGCCAGCCGCGGCGACTGGCCGGTGCCCGCCGACTCCCCCTGCGTACCGTCCTGATCATTTTGGTCTTCGTACCGAGCATCACCTTTGCCCCGGTGCTGGCTTCGGGAATGTTCCAGCTGTTCACCCAGTGGCAGTCGGAGAAGGCCCAGATGGATCTGGCCACCACCACCGCCGGCAGACCCGCGGCCAACCTGTTCTTCAGCTTTGGGCAGGAACGGCTGCTCACCGCGGAGGTGCAGGCCAACCCACGGGGCGGCGCCCGCGACAAGCTGGCCAAGCAGCGCGTGCTGACCGACCAGGCGGTGACCGCCTTCCGTCCGCTGGCGACCCTGGACACCAGCAAGGGACAGGAGGGGATCCCCGCGGCTGTCGCCCGCGTCGAACGGGGCCTCGACCTTCTCGACCAGCAGCGCCGGGCGGTGGACGCCGGGTGGTCCAGCGATCAGAAGGCGTTCGACTACTACACCGGCGTCCTTGAGTCAGACCTCAGGCTGCTGACCGTCCTCAGCCATACCGAGCACGGCGAGGTGAACACCAAGGCGCAGACGCTGGTCGACCTCTTCTGGGTGCTCGACATGCTCGGCCGCGAGGACGCCATTCTGGCCCGTGGCTGGGAGAAGGGGCGCCTGACGGCGGAGGAGCACGACCTGGTCGCCGACGCCATCGGCACCAAGGAGCACCTCCTGCAGGCCCGGGTGGCTCCCAACCTCCTGGAGAACGAGAGCCAGTACGAGAAGCTGACGGCCAGCAAGCCGTGGCAGACCATGATCGCCCTGGAGGAGCGGCTGGTCACCGCCGGGACCGGCGAGAGCGGCCAGGTGGCGCTCCGCGAGGTCAGCGCGTCGTGGCGCTCCTCGGTGGACACGATCACCCCGCAGCTGGTGGAACTCCTGCGCGTCCGGCTGGTGAACGTCGCCACGATCGGCTACACCCACGCCGGCACCCTCTTCATCATCTTCCTCAGCGTCAGCGGCGTGGGCGTGCTCGCCTTGGGCCTGGTCATCTTCACCAGCTGGCGCCTCACCAGCATCCTGCGCCGGCGCATCCTCCACCTGCGCGAGGAGGCCCAGGAGCTCCAGGAGCGGCTGCCCGACGTGGTCGCCCGGCTGGAGCGTGGCGAGGACGTCGACGTGGACGCCGAAGTACACATGGTCGAGCCCACCCCCGACGAGCTCGGCGAGCTCGGGCACGCCCTCAACCTGGCCAGCCGCAGCGCGGTCTACACCGCCGTACGGCAGGCCGAGCAGCACCGTGGCTTCCAGCGCATGCTCCAGCGCATCGCCCGCCGTACCCAGATCCTCATCGGACTTCAGCTGAAGAAGCTGGACGAGCTGGAACGCAAGCACGAGGACCCCGAGGTGCTGGAGGGCCTGTTCGACCTCGACCACCTCACCGCCCGGCTGCGCCGCTACGAGGAGAACCTGGTGATCCTCGGCGGCGGCCAGCCGCAGCGCCGCTGGCGCAAGCCGGTACGCCTGCTCGACGTCCTGCGCGCCGCCCAGGGTGAGGTCCAGGACTACCGGCGGATCTCGATCGAGGTCGAGGGCGACCCCTGGGTGGCCGAACGGGCGGTCGGACCGCTGGTCCACGTCCTGGCGGAGCTGATGGAGAACGCCACCGCCTTCTCCAAGCCGATGACCCCCGTCGAAGTACGGGCCGCGCTGGTCAGCCGGGGCCTCGCCGTGGAGATCGAGGATCGCGGCCTGGGCATGGAACCCGCGCAGTACGCCGCCGCCAACGCCCTGCTGAAGTCGCCGCCGCAGCTCGACGTGATGACCCACGCCGATGATGTGCGTCTCGGCCTGTACGTGGTCGCCCGGCTCGCCATGAGCCTCGGGCTCCAGGTGGAGCTGCGGCCGTCCGCCTTCGGCGGCACCCGGGTCATCGTGCTGCTCCCGGAACCGCTCGTGGTGGACCGCCCCCGCCCGGTACCCGGACCGACCGCGGTCCCCAAGGAGGCTCCCCCCGCGCCGCGACCCCGTCCCCAGGAAGTCCCGCCCCACGAGGACGACGCACCGTTGCCGACCCGCTCCAGGGGACGCGCGATGGCCTACGTAACAGCACCGGATACAGCACCGGATCGAGACGACGCGCCCCCGTCCGCCGAGCGTCCGCCGCTGCCCCAGCGGGTGCGCCAGGCCAATCTGGTCACCGAGTTGAAGGCCCCGGCCGACAGGGATGAAGATACCGACCAGGAAACCTGGGCAGTACGCGAGCAGCCCAGCCGATCCAGTGCCACGATCGGTGCGTTCCAGAGGCAGTCCCGCCGGCGCCGGACCGGTGACGACGCCTTCCAGCCCCGGCCGGACGGATCCCCCGAGCCCGGCTCCCCTACGACGGAAGACCGAAGATGACGCAGCGCACCACCGCCACCGACGCAGACCTGGACTGGCTCCTGGACGGCCTGGTCAATCAGGTCGCGGGCACGCGGCACGCCATCGTGCTGTCCGACGACGGCCTGGTGGTCAGCCGCTCCCGGACCATCGAGCGCTCGGACGCCGAACGCCTCGCCGCGATCGCCACCGGCCAGCAGAGCCTGGCTCGCGGTGTCGGACAGCTCTTCAGCGGCGGCCCGGTCCATCAGGTCATCATCGAGATGGCCGACCTGTGGCTGTTCGTCACAGCGGCGGGCCGTGGCACCCATCTGGCCGTGGTCGCCTCCCAGGAGGTCGACGCGGAGCTGATGGCCGTGGCGATGCACACCCTGGTCCAGCAGGTCGGCCAGAAGCTGGGGACCGACACGCGCGCCCCGGAACCCGATGACGCGGGGAGACACGGATGAGGCATTGGACGGAGAGCTTCGACGACGATGCCGCCGATGAGCCCCTTGTCCGTCCCTATACGATCACCGGCGGACGAACCACCCCCGAGCGGGACGACCTCACGCTGATCACCCTGGTGACGGCGCTGTCCGAGGCGGCCTCTTCGGAGTCCGGACACGGCATGCGGAGGATGCAGCCGGAGCACCGCACCATCCTCGCTCTGTGCACGCGGCCCTTGGCGGTGGCCGAGGTCGCCTCCGCGCTGAATCTCCCGGTGTCCGTGACCAAGATCCTCATCGGCGACCTGATCGAGGCCGGTCAGCTGCGGGCCCGGCCGCCGCTGGCCTTCGCGCAGGCGGGTGGCCTTCCCGGTATGACAATCCTTGAGGCGGTGCGGGATGGGCTACGCAATCTCTGATCAGAAGGACACCGCTCCCCTGGCAGTGAAGATCCTTATCGCCGGTGGTTTCGGCGTGGGCAAGACGACCCTGGTCGGCGCGGTGAGCGAGGTCGCTCCGCTGCGTACCGAGGAGTACCTGACCCATGCCAGCGTCGGCGTCGACGATCTGGAAGGGGTGGGCGGCAAGACCACCACCACCGTCGCCCTGGACTTCGGGCGCATCACCATCAATCGCGAAATCGTCCTCTACCTGTTCGGCACGCCGGGGCAGGAACGCTTCTGGTTCATGTGGAACGACCTCGTCAACGGCGCGATGGGCGCCGTCGTCCTGGTCGACACCCGCCGGCTGGACGTCAGCTTCGCCTCGATCGACTTCTTCGAGAGCCGCCGGATCCCCTTCATCGTCGGCGTCAACTGCTTCCACGGTGTCAAGGACCGGACGCAGGAGGAGATCCGCAAGGCCCTCGACCTCGATCCGCAGGTGCCGCTGGTGCTCTGTGACGCCCGCGACCGCACGGCGGGCCGCGATGTCCTGCTGGCGCTCATCGAGCACCTGATGGACACGCAGTCCCGCGCCGCGGCTCACCCCGTGGCCTGACCTCCCGGCCGCCATGTCGTGGACAGCAGGCTGGGCACGGCACCGTTCTGGGCGGTTACGACCACGAGGATCGGTGCGTTCGTGGGCGCCGGGAGCCGGAGCTCGGTGATGGCGCCGCTCGTGGACTGGGCCGGCGCCGGCAGGTCGCCGTCCTGAAAGCTCACGATCCGCTGTACGGTCGGCGCGGCCGCTTTGAGCGCCCAGCCGTTGCCCCCGGGCCGGGCCTTCCGGATCAGTGCGCGAAGTCGCCGACCGGCCGTGCCGCCCGCCCGGCCGCTGAGGCGAATGGTCAGCTCGCCTCCCGAGCCGAAGGCGCCCGGTGGTACGGGGTTGACGATGAACAGGCCGGAGCGGAGCGAACGGGTGCCCTGGCGGCCGGCGAAGCCGCCGCAGCTGATCAGGGACGAGGTCTCGCTGCGCACGCCGTCCCGCGTCTGCTCGGCGGCGGCCGTAGCCTGCTCCCCGGCCGGACTGACGATGAAGTCCACGCTGTCGATGCGCAGCCCGGCCACGCCGTCAGGCATGACGGATCCCGCCACGGTTTCGCGGAGTACGCCGGAAATGCCGCGCCCCTCCATGATGTCCAGCGCCTCGACGCAGATCAGGCCGTCGTCCGGCATCTCCTCGGGCAGCAGGTCGAAGACGGCCACGCTCTTCTTGAGGTGGCCGCCGCCCTTCAGCAGCACGCACTGGCGCAACCGTCCCTGGGAGCGGATCTGGATGAGCCGCGGCAGGCCCTTGACAGCCTCCGCCGGCGGCTCCGGCTCCCCCTCGTGCCAGCCGCGTACCGACCCGGCGTCCACCGACAGCGAGACCGTCACCCGCAGCCGGCGGCCCGCGGCGGCCACCTTGAATCCGGCCAGTCCCGAGCGCTCGAACCGGCCCACGATCTGTATGCCACGATGCACCTGGTCGGCCACCTGCAGTGCCGCGTCGTGGCCGCTGATGATCCCGATCGGCGCCTCGGCGGGGACGGCGAGCCGGTCGAAGTCGGTGCCCGTCCCGGCGGTCAGCAAGTCGCTCATGACGCGCTCCTCGAAGCGGTGAGAGCCGTACCCAGCGCGTGGGGATCCCGGAAGTCGAACCGGCACAGCAGCGGATCACGCCGCTCCCACATCCTGCGTACCGCGCAGTGGAGCGGGTCGCCGTCGCGCTCCACGTGCCGCAGGCCCGCGACGAGCGTGTGCAGGTACTCGTTGCCCTGCCCCACCTCCCAATGCGGCACCACCGGCGAGGGCACGTCGGCCCCGCTGCGGTAGAGCCACAGCCACAGCCGGGCCCGCTCCCGCTGCTCGGTCCCCAAGATGGACTCCCCCTTTGCGTGCTTGGCGACGGCCTCGCCGAGCAGCCGCCAATAGTCGTCCCGCGTGCGGGCGACGTGCGACATCCCGCATTCGCTCCACTCGGACCAACCGGCCTGGATGACGGGGATGCCGAAGGCGGGCAGCTCGTTGGAGACGCTCCCGCGCACGGTCGCCCCCACCTCGGTCATGCTCCACAGCGCGTTCTTCGACAGCGCCAGGCTGGGCATGAAGGCCATGTGCTCGTGCGCCGAATGGCGGGCCGCCACGGCCGCGAAATGGCCGGTGGTGTCATACCGGAACTGGCTCGGGTGATCCAGGAAGAGCCAGCTCACGCGGTCGTTCTTGGCGGCGAAATCCGCGGTCTCCTCGAACCAGCGCGCCAGATCGTCGAACAGCTCCCTGTTGGCGCCGACCGCGTCGGAGACGGCATGGTGGAAGACGGTGAAGACGGGCAGATCCGGGTCGATCCCGAGGCGTTCGCAGGCGTGCTGGCGGAGCTGGCGGCGTTCCGTCTCGGTACGTACTTCGAAATCGCTCACGTTTCCGGCCCGCCACCAGCTCGGCCGGCCCAGGTTGACCTTCGCCCGCCAGGCCACGAGCTCGGCGTTCGGCCTGATGAGGTCCCGGTGCGGCCAGACGTACTCCTCGAAGAACTCGCCGAGCTGGCCGGTCAGCTCCTCCCGGAAGGTGCCGAGCCCCCTGCGGCGCTCCGGGAAGAGCGCGTACGCCTTCAGGGCGCCGGTGCTCTGTACGTGCACGACCGGGACCTCCCGGCGCATGGCCGTGTCGACCGCCAGCCCCCACTGGTCGTAGTCGACATGGCTGGTGACCAGCGCGGCGAGCGACCGCTCCGCGAACAGCTGGTCGTAGACGGCGGAGAAGGCCCTGGTACGGGCGCGCCGCGACTGATGCCAGGGCTCTTCGCTGTCCGGCAGTCGCGGCACCCGGCCCAGCCGGATCAGCGTCGCCTTCTCCACGGCGGCCAGTGTCTCGGAGTCGCTTCCCTCCGCCGGGCTGTCGCCTCGGTCGGCCAGCCGGCGATCCACAAGGCCGTGCACGTCGAGCACCTCGGTGGCGCCGAACGCCTCGGCCAGCCGCCGGACCCGCTGGATGTCGTACTCCTGCCAAAGCGTCTCGCGCCAGTCCGGGTCCGTGCCGGTGAGCACGAGCAGCCGGGCCGACAACAGATCGCAGAGCGCGTTCGCCACCAGCAGGTTGCGCACGATGACCCTGATGTCCTCGTGGAAGGCCTCTGCCACGACCAGTGGCCCGCTGTCATCCCGAGGAGGGCGATGTCCCCAATACGCCCGCGCAGCGATGAGCAGCCGATCGAACTGCTCGCCATCCCCGACAAGGTTCATGCTCTCCCCGACCCCAGAACCCGACCCCGTACCCGAACGAGTGCCCGTACCTGTCGCCCGATCAGCACGGCCGCGTCGACCCTGCCAGACCTGACAACCGTGCGGGGCGACCTTTGCCCCTGGATCACGTGATCCTTGCCGCGAAATGGTTCCGCGCGGCGACGTCGTCGATCGCCGCGATCTCGGTCAGCCGAGCCTCAGGACCGGGTCGCTCGGCGCGAGCAGAGCCCGGCTTCGGTCGTCTCCCCAGATGGAGAACGCGTCCACGTACGGTCGCAGCAACGCCGTGACCTCCGCGTCGCCTTCGCCGGTGAGCTCGTCTTCCGCGATCTTCCGCGCGGCTCCGGCGAGGAGGTCGGCCACCTGGACCCGCGGGTCCGTGCGCGAGTCGACGAGCCGCAGGCCGGCCAGCCGGCCTTGCGCGGAATGCGCCTCCTCCAGCTCGTCGATGCGTGCCTGCGTGAGGAGGGTCTGCCGGTCGTGCACGACCGAGACGGGTCTTCCGGTTTCGCTCCAGTAGACGATGGCCTGGCTGATGGCCGGGAACAGCGGGTTCAGCGTGGGCGATCGCTCCCGGAAGGCGTCCACCTGGGATCGGGACTCCCAGAGCAGGTCCATTATTTCGCCGGCCCGGCTTCGTGGGGTGGCGCGGCGAAAGGTGTCGACCATGGCGAATACCGCTTCGACGGAGGCTCTCGGGCCCCGGCCGTTATTGGCGCGCATCAGGTCGTTGAAGGAGTACAGAAAGGCGTTCCACCTGTCAGGGCCGAACGTCTGCCCGCCCTCTCGGTAAAGGGTGTCGGCCATGGCTTCGCGATCCTGTACGGCGAGCAGGTCGACGAGCCTGCCAATCGCGAAGAAGGTCTTGTCGATCAGGTAGACGTGAGCGTTGCCGAGCAGCGGCGCTGATGGGCCGAGCAGCCACTTGAGGGCGTTCAGGTGTTTCTTACGGCGGATGATGCCCGACTTGTATTCCGTGGTCGGAGAGGGGGCTCTGCTTCGTACTTCATGGATGCAGTCCGCCGCCGATTCGACATCCAGTCGTACGCTCGCGTGGGCGAATACAGCGGTATTTCCCCCAATGAGCTTCTCCCCTTCTGAGCCGGACTCGTCACAGGCGATTTCGAAGGGTTGTGCCACGGTCAAGTCTCTCAAATCGCCCATTGCGCCTTCAACGGGATTTCGGACCAGCTTCAGAGGTCGGGTAGCCCGAGGTCGAGGTTGGGCTGGTCGATGCCTCCGTCGACCTCCAGCACCTTTCCGGTCAGGTAGCGCCCGGCCGGGGACACCAGGTAGAGCACCGTGGCCGCCACGTCCTCCGGTTCGCCGATCCGCTTCAACGGGGTGGCCCGCTCCATCTGGGTACGCAGGTTCTCGTCGGTCATGACGATGTCGAGGGCGGAGGTGGCGACCGCGCCGACAGCGACCGCGTTGACCCGCACCTTGGGCGCCAGGTCGCGCGCGGCCAGCCGCGTGTAGTGCGTGAGCGCCGCCTTGGCGCTGCCGTACGCCAGATAGCCCCGGCCCGCCGTCCGGCCGACGGCCGAGGAGATGTTCACCACCGAGCCGCCGTTCTTCAGCAGGTGCGGTACGGCCGCCCGCGTCAGCTCGTGCGCGAGCCCGACGTTGAACTGGAACGCGTTCTCAAGATGTTTCCGGGTGGTGTCGAGGAAGGCGCGGGGCATCGCCCCGCCCACGTTGTTGACGATCGCGTCCAGCCGACCGAAGGCGTCGGCGGCCTGCTCCGCGAGCCCCTCCATGGCGCCCGGCACGCTCAGGTCGGCGGGCACGATCAGTGCCCGTCTGCCCACCTCCTCGATCTGAGCTGCGACGGCGCGCAGTTGCTCCTCCGTACGGGCGGAGATCGCGACATCCGCGCCCGCCTGGGCGAGTGCGATGGCGGTCGCCGCGCCGATGCCCCGGCCGGCGCCGGTGACGATCGCGGCGTGGCCGGTGACGCGGAAGCGGTCCAGGATCATGTCATGACCCTATGATCAAAGTGAAACCTGTTTCAATACCAGCGCTAGGGACGGGTCTCCAGGCCCAGGCAGAGTTCGAACACCGCTGTGAGCCGGTCGACGTCGGCGGGTGACGGCGTCTCGGGACCGATGAGGCGGCGGACCGAGCCGATGCCCAGGAAAACCGCCGTCGCCATCCGGGCCCGCGCGTGCGCGTCCGGGCCGCCCAGGAGCGCCGCGATGGGCTCCAGAACGACGGTGTGCAGGCGCTCGCGCACGAGGGCCTGGATCTCGGGGTCGCCCGCCGATCGTTCGAGCGAGCGCAGGATCGGGGTCTCCGGGTCGTGGCTCATGCGTTGGGCGGCGTACTCGGCCAGTCGCCTGGGCAGGCCCGCCCGGTCGCCCTCGACCACGGCGCGGACCGTCGGCTCGCCCGCCAGCACCTCGCCGAACAGGCCCGACTTGGAGCCGAAATAGCGCCCCACCAGGGCGATGTTGGCGTCCGCCGCCGAGGCGATCATGCGGACCGTCACCTGCTCATAGCCGTATTCGCCGAACAGCATGCGCGCCGCCTCCAGCAGCCGCTGGCGGGTGGCCGCGCGATCTCGCGGCCGGACGTCAGTCACCTGCGCTTCCATGCCCGAACTCTACTCAGCGGACCCCACTTGCCGCGCGGCTAGTAAACGGGCGTATACTCGCCGAGGAGAAAACGGTAAGAAGGGGATGTGGTGTCTTGGTAGCCCAGACACAGGCCGCGGCCCCCGCGAGGCGGCATTACACCCACCGCGAAATTCTCGAGGTCATGTCCGGGCTCATGCTCGCCATGCTCACCTCGATGATCTCGACGTCGGTGGTTGGCACGGCACTGCCGACGATCGTGGGAGAACTCGGCGGCCAGGACCAGTATTCGTGGGTGGCGTCGGCGACCATGCTGACGATGACGGTCTCCACGCCGTTGTGGGGCAAGCTGTCCGACCTCTGGGGCCGGAAGCTGCTGTTCCAGAGCGCCTTGGGACTGTTCGTCGCGGCGTCGCTCGTGGCCGGTCTGTCGCAGAACATCGGGCAGCTCATCGCGGCGCGCGCCATACAAGGTCTGGGTGTGGGCGGTCTGTCGGCCCTCGCTCAGGTGATCCTCGGCGACATCGTGTCGCCGAGGGAGCGCGGCCGCTACTCGGGGTACATGGGGGCCGTCTTCGGCATCTCCACGGTCGCCGGGCCGCTGCTCGGCGGGTTCATCGTGGACACCGACTGGCTCGGCTGGCGGTGGTGCTTCTACGTGGTCGTCCCGTTCGCGGTGATCGCGTTCGCGGTGATCCAGCGGGTGCTGAAGCTGCCCAAGGTACGGCGCAACACCTCCATCGACATCTGGGGCGCCACCACCATCACGGCCAGCGCGAGCGGGTTGATGCTGCTGCTGACGCTGGGCGGCACGGAGTTCGAGTGGAACTCCTTCTGGACCTACGCCTTGGGGGCTTTCAGCCTGCTCATGCTGGCCCTGGCGGTGCTGTCCGAGCGCACGGCCCGCAACCCGATCCTGCCGCCCAGGCTGTTCAGGAACCCGACGTTCGTGCTCACCAGCATCGCCTCGCTGTTCGTCGGCATGGCGATGTTCGGCGCGATGATCTACCTGCCGCAGTATCTGCAGATCGTCAAGGGGCTGAGCCCCACCGAGTCGGGGCTGATGACGCTGCCCATGGTGGTGGCGTTGTTCCTGGCCGGTGTGATCTCCGGGAAGATCGTCACTCAGACCGGCCGGTGGAAGATCTTCCCGGTGGCGGGCCTGCTGATCGTGGCCGCGGGACTGTTCCTGCTGTCGCGGCTGCATGTGGAGTCGAGCCAGTGGCTCATCGGGTTCGACGTGGGCGTCCTGGGTATCGGGCTCGGCCTGTCGATGCAGATGCTCATCCTGGCCGCGCAGAACGGTTCCGAGCTGCGTGACATGGCCTCCACCACGGCGGGTGTCTCGTTCTTCCGCTCACTCGGCGGCGCCGTGGGCGTGGCCGCGTTCGGCGCGATCCTCACCAACCGCCTCAAGAACGAGATGGCCGACATGCTGCGGGCCGCGCACATCGCGCTGCCTGGCGGCTCCTCGCCCAAGCTGGGCAGCCCCAGCTCCATCCAGGCGCTGCCCGGACCGATCAAGCACATCGTGCTCGAGGCCTTCACCCGGGGCCTGGAGACCGTCTTCATCGTCGGCGTGCCGATCGCGCTGCTCGGCTTCGTGGCGACGCTCTTCCTCAAGGAGCTGCCGCTCAGAGGCGGCGCGGCCCCCGCGCCGGAGCCCAAGCCGCTCAGCAAGGACGACCTGGTCCTGGCCGGGCTGCTGCTGGAGCTCATCGCCCAGCGGATCGAGCGAGCCACCGACCAGCCGTCCGCCCTGCTGTCCGCGGTCGCCAGGATGGCGCCGCCCGATGACCGTACAGAACGGGAGCGCGCCAGATCGGTCGTGCAGAGCGTGCTGCGTCCCACCTCACGCGCTCTGATCGCGCAGGCCGCGCCGCCGCAGAAAGACCTCGTCACAGGAGGAGTTTCCGCATGATTCGCAAGTTCGTGGGCGCCGTCGCGGCCGCCCTGGCCCTCATGGCCGGGCTCTGGCTGATGATCGCCCCGTTCGCCCTCGGCACCCAGCCGGAGAACGCCGACTGGACCGACCCGACCACATCCGAGTTCTTCACCGGCCTGGGCGTCGCCGTCGTCGGGCTCATCGGCGTGACCGCCTTCGCCGCGGCCATTCACGAGGAGCTCGTCGTGCGGGGCCTGGTGGCCGTACGGCAGAAGCAGGCCGAGCCGGAGCCCGAGCCGGTGGCGGCCGCGCCGCAGGCGTCGTCCGCGGAGCTGGCGAGCCTGCTCGCCCCACTCGTCGAGGCACTGCGTGAGGACCTGAACACCGCCGGACGCGGCGGCGGCGAACACCGCCAGAACGGCAAGGCCGCCCTGGTGGGAGTGGAGGACAACCGATGAAGGCGAAAATGGGCGTCTCCGCCCTCATCCTGCTGTTCCTGGCCGGCGTGTGGCTGATCGCGGCACCGTTCGCGGTGGGCTACCAGCCCAGGGGCGCGGCCTACGCCGACGCGACGGTCAACGACCTGTGGGTCGGCGGCGGGCTGGCCGGCCTCTCGTTCGTCGCCCTCGTGATCTACGCGGCCGACGCGCTGCGCGAGCTCGCCGGCCGCGGCAAGCACGTCGCCGACGGCTGACGTGCGAGGCATGCCGTGTTCGGCGAGAGCACAGACGACCGGTGGGAGCCCCTGGTAGGCAAGCTCCCCAGCGGGCAGTTCGAGATCGGCAAGGACGGCACCGGGCTGCTGGTGGTCGGCTTCGACGGATCGGGCCCGAGCCGCAACGCGCTCGCGTACGCGGCCGGGCTCGCCCGGCGGGACAACGCCGCGCTGCTCATCGCGTTCGTGGAGACCCTCACCAGCGCCACGCTGTGGTTCTTCGCGGGCGCGCCGATCATCCCCGACTCGGCCGGAGACCTGACCGAGGATCTGCGGACGGAGCTGAGCGGGGTCGGGGTTCCGTGGCGGTTCGTCTCGGTACGCGGTGACACCGCGCGGGAGCTGGAGACGCTCGCCGCCTCCTGCATGGCCGACGCCATCGTGGTGGGCCGGTCCCGATCCACGTGGCACACCTTCGGCGGCTCGGTGGCCGTGGGGCTGGCCAAGCGGGCTCGGCGTACCGTGCTGATCGTGCCCTGACCTCGTACGACGTCGCTTGTTAGGGCGTCGCGTAAGGTGGCCGCATGAAACGTACTGCCGCTGCCTTTGTGGTGTTCGCGTCAGTTTCGTGCGGTGGGCAGGCGCCGGTCGCCTCACAAGAGGGACCCCAGCAGCCGCCGGCCGACGCTCAGGCCGCCGGGGCTCAGACCCAGCCGCCCGTGCCCGCGACGCCCACCCCGACGGCGAAGACCGCCTCGCCCAAGCCCGCGGAGCCGCCCAGGTTCAGCGCCAAGGTCGCCAAGGTCTCCCGCGCCCGGCTCCCCTACTCGTGGAAACCCGGCTGCCCGGTCTCCTACCAGGACCTGCGCCTGATCACGATGACCTACTGGGGCTTCGACGACAAGGCGCACACCGGCGAGCTGGTCGTGCGCAAGACGGTCACCGGCGACGTCGTCAAGGTCTTCGGGAAGCTGTACGCCATGCGCTACCCGATCAAGCAGATGCGACTCGTCGACGTCTACAAGGGCGACGACTACGACTCCATCGACGCCGACAACACCTCGGCCTTCAACTGCCGCGCGGCCACCGGGTCCAGCAACTGGTCCAACCACGCCTTCGGCGAGGCGATCGACATCAACCCGCGCGAGAACCCGTACGTCACCGCGAGCGGCAGCACCGCCCACCCGAACGCCAAGAAGTTCGCCAAGCGCCCCGCGAAGGGCGAAGGTGTGATCAACTCGGGCGACCGGGTTGTCAAGGCTTTCGCCTCGGTGGGCTGGGGCTGGGGCGGCGAGTGGTCGGGCACCAGGGACTACCAGCACTTCAGCCGTAACGGCAGATGAGGGCATCGGCCTGACAGAATCAAGTCATGGCGGCTAAGGACGGCGACGGTTGGACCCAGTGCGCCCGCGGGCACCGGCACTGGGGGCTGCACGGGGCCTCGGGGCTCCTGGCCGTACACCATGACGAGCACGGCGTCCCGTACGTGCTCATGCAGGAGCGGGTCTGGTGGAGCCACCACGGCGGCACCTGGGGACTGCCGGGAGGCGCGCGGGACAGCCACGAGGACGCCGTGACGAGCGCGCTGCGCGAGGCGCACGAAGAGGCGTCCATACCCGGCGACGAGCTGCGCGTGCAGGGTGTCTACCTCGACGATCACGGCGGGTGGACGTTCGAGACCGTGATCGCCGAGTCGGCCGCGCTGCTGGCCGCGGCGCCCGCCAACAACGAGAGCACCGAGCTGCGCTGGGTACCGCTGCCCGAGATCAAGGCCAGGAAGCTGCACCCCGGCTTCGCCGAGACGTGGGACAAGATCCAGCCGGAGCTCACCCCCGAGACGCTGGTGCTCGACGTCGCGAACATCGTCGGCGCCCGAGCCGAGCACGGCTGGTGGAAGGACCGGCTCGGCGCGGCCACGCGACTGCTGGCCGAGGTGGCGACGCTGCGGCTGCGGCATCCGGTGCTCGCGCAGTGGTACCCACGGATCGTGGCGGTCGTGGAGGGCGCCGCGAAGACGGCGCCGGACGTGCCCGGCATCGAGGTGGTGGCGGCGACGGACAGCGGAGACGACGCGATCGTGGACGTCGTACGGCGGGCGCGGCCGTGGGAGAGGGTGGTCGTGGTGACGGCGGACAGGGGGCTCAAGGAGCGCGTCAGCGGGCTGGGAGCCAGGACGGTGGGGCCCAAATGGCTGCTGTCACAGCTGGACGACTAGGACGCCGCCGATGGGTGGACGCTGTCGAAGGCGGCTTTCAGACCGGTCACATCGAGCACCCGGCGCAGCACCCCCTGCACGCCCGTGAGCCCGAGCGAGCCCCCGCACTCGCCGACCTTGCGCTGGTGCTCGACCAGCACCCACAAGCCGCTGGAATCGCAGAACGCCAGCGCGCTCGTGTCGATGACGATCGAGACATGACCGGCCGCGATCAGCTCGGTGAGGACCTTCCTGAGCCGGGGGGCGGTGAGCTTGTCGAGATCACCGTCGAGGCGCACGCGCGCGCTGCCCTCGGCCCGGTCCACCTCAACGCTGAGATCCGCCACCTCCCGAACGTACACCGGTGTCACCGCAGCCGCTATGGTGGTGTGCGCACTGGAGGGTTCGCATAGTGGACGAGTGCAGCCGCCTTGAAAGCGGCCAGGTCAGCGATGGCCTCGTGGGTTCGAATCCCACACCCTCCGCCACGTTTCAGGACTTCTGCCCTTTGCGGGCAGCGCCGAGTACGGCTGTGGCAGCCCAGACGTACAGGTGCACCAGGCAGGACCGTTCGCATGAGGTCTTGTTCAGCTCGGCACACGCAGCGCGGAGCCCGGATTGTCCAGCCAGAACCGCTGCCCCTCCGCCGTGACCGTCAGCCCGAACCGGTCGCGGCGCGGCTCTCCCCAGTCCACCCATCGGAAGTAGGCGGCGACCACCTCGTCCCACACTGGCCGGGTGCCGATATGGAAGACGGGAAACGTCTTAGGCCCCTGCTCCCACAGCGTCATCGCCCGTTCATCACCGCGCTCCGGGTTGACCACCCATACCCGGTGGGTCCCGCCCTCTTCCTCGGTCTCCAGGTGCAGCCCGGTGAGAGCGGCTATGGCGAGCGTGGCGCCAGGCGGGGCGTCGGCGATGACGCGGGGGTCAACCCTGGTGACGGAGCTGACGAGTCAGTCGCCGCCGCAGCCGACTGGCGTATCACCACGCTGACCGACCTGGTGGGCATCACCGCCGAATAGGTCATGGGAACGCTACAGTCCGAGACGAACACCCGGCTTCTGAAGTGCCACAACGGCCGGAGGTCTAACACGCTTCGCGACCTTTGGGGGAACACGGCGTTCAGAGCTCGCCTACCCGCCCAGCGACTCGAAAAAGTGATCGTCGAGGTCAGCGACGAAATCCTCGCGCCGCCATCGGCCCAGCTCGCGCCGCGCATGGCGCAGGCGGATCGCGGCGACTCGACCTCCCGTTTCGGAGGCGGCATCGATGCACTCATGCAGCAATGCGGCGGCCGAACGCGGATCGTCGAGGCGGATGCGGGCGAGGGCCTGATCGGTCGACACGATGGCCCGCTGCACCCGCTCGCGCGGGGCGACGAGCGACTCGGCCGAGCGAGCGAAGTAGTCGTGCGCCTCGGACGGGTCTCCGATGAACAGCGACGTGACGCCCTCGAACCCGCGTAGGTGGGCAGGCGAGAACGAGCTCGTCGACGGGTCTCCATGGCGGTCGCTGTCGATGTCATACCACGCGAGCGCTAGCGCTGTCTGCGCGTATTTCTGCTTGCCGGCTCGGGCTGCGATCTCTGCCTGGAGGGCGTGCGCGCGAGCTCGGACCGTCACACTCTCGCCGGCTCGGGCATGACGAACTGCCGCGTCGACGAGTGCCTTCACTAGCTCAAGGTCGGGCATCGAGTACAGCGTGACGAGCGCGTGACTCATGTGGACGATTGCGCGGCGCCACGGTGCGCCGAGACCACTGGCCGCGTCGGTCGCCGCGGCATACAACGCCCTTGAGGCCTCGTCGTCTCGGGTCTCAAAGGCGAACCGACCTGCGACTGCCAGGGTGGCGAGTTCCTGATCCTCCGGTACAACGCCACCGGCTACGAGGAGACGGGCCGCGGCCGGTACGCCAAAGCGCGCCAGGTGTGGGAGCGCCTCGTGCAGGCGCACAACGTACGCGTCACAAGACATGGGCGGACCCGACTCGACTGAGCCTCTGCCTTGTCCGCATCCGGACATGCGTGGTGGTCAACCGAGCGCATGCTCAAGGCGTCAAACACTGTTCCCGTCGTCTACCTGGAGTCGTGCCATGGGCTACCCCCCGCAGCCGCAAGGCCCGTACGGCGGTCAGCCGTATCAGGCTCAGCCACACAGCCAGCCTCAGTACGGGCCAGCGTCCGGCCCTCAGTACGGGCCGGTACAGACCAGAATCGTGAAGGAGCGCGGCTTCAACCCGGTCACGTTCGGCGTCCACCTGTGCCTGTGGATCTTCGTGCACTCCTGGTTGACGTTCTTCACGATCGGTTTCTGGCTGCTGGTCGCGATCCCCGTCACGTTCATCGGGTGGCGGGTGAAGCGCACTGTCCCGGTGCAGCATTATCAGCAGCAGGGCCCTTACCCGCCGCAGTATTAAGTCCCCTCGACGCCCATCGGGCCTTGAAGCGAGAGCCGACATGCGGTGGGCGATCTGGGCGGCTCTGGGACTTGCGTACTCCGATCCGCTGACCGCCGCGCCTCGACCGCTCACAGCGCTAGCCAATACGACAACGGCACCTTCCCGGGAGAAGGTGCCGTTTCTGCGGTGTCGGGAGTGCTGAAAGTAGCGATGCGCGGCAAGATCCCCCGCGTTTACTCCCCCTGTGCGGCGAATCCGTCGCCGACGGAGGCGGCCAGCTGTAGGTAGGCCTCCCTGGTCGGTTCCTGGAGGCGTTCGAGGTCGATCTCGGCGCCTTCCTCCAGATGTGGGTCGTACGGCACGCGGATCACCGCGCGGCACCGCGCGGCGAAGTGGGCCTCCAGCTTGGAGATGTCGACCGCCGACTTCGAGCGCGGCCGGACGCTGCAGAGCACCACGGTCGCTTCCCTGACCAGGTTGCCGTAGTGGTGCGCCTCCAGCCAGTCGAGCGTCGCCGACGCGGCCCTGGCACCATCCACGGACGGCGAGCTGACCAGCACGATCTGGTCGGCGAGGCCGAGCACGCCGCCCATGGCCGAGTGGAGCAGGCCGGTGCCGCAGTCGGTGATGCAGATCGAGTAAAAGTTCTCCAGCACCTGTGAGACGGCCTGGTAATCGGCGCCGCTGAACGCCTCGGACACCGACGGGTCACGGTCCGACGCGAGCACCTCCAGCCGCGAAGGCGCCTGCGAGGTGAACGCCCTGATGTCCACGTACCTCTTGACCTGGTCGCTCTCGTTGAGCAGGTCACGTACGGTCGCCGAGGTCTCCAACGTGAGCTTGTCGGACAGCGTCCCGCGGTCGGGGTTCGCGTCGACCGCGATCACCCGGTCGCCGCGCATCGCGGCGAGGGTGGCGCCCAGGCCGACCGTGGTCGTGGTCTTGCCCACACCGCCCTTGAGGCTCAGTACGGCCACGCGGTGGTGACCGGTGGCGACCGGGGTGCGGGCCCTGGTCAGCAGCTCACGGCGGCGGCGGACCTCTGGCGGCTCGCCCGGCTTGATCCAGCCGCCCGACGCCTTGTAGATCAGCCGGCGCCAGCCCTTGGAGGGGGCGTTGCGGCGACCGCGCAGCAGCGACTCGGGGTCGAGGCTGTCGGCCGTGGGCCTGCCGGTGATCGGGGGGCGGGGCGGGGCGTTGAAGACCGGTACGGGGGCGGGGCGGCGGCGCGGAGCGGGAGGCTCTGGCTCTTCGAAGGCGCGCGGCTGCGGCTCTTCGAAGGGGCGCGGCTGCTCGTAGGCGCGGTCCTGGTCGTAGGAGCGGTCCTGGTCGTAGGAGCGTGGCTGGTCCCATGAGCGGTCCTGCTCGTGGGAACGGTCCTGCTGGAAGGAACGCTCAGGCTCATGGGAGCGGTCCTGCTCGTAGGCGCGGTCCCGCTCGTACGGCTTCGGCTCGTCGAACAGCCTGGACGGTGGCTTCGGCTTGTCGAAGGCGCGGGCGGGCGGCGGCTCGTCGAGGGTCCGCGACTCCTCGAAAGCGCGGGGCTCATCGAAAGCGCGCGGCGGCGACGGCTGGTCGAGGGCCGACGGCTTGTCCAGAGCGGACGGCTTGTCCAGGGCCGACGGCTTGTCCAGAGCGGACGGCTTGTCCAGGGCCGACGGCTTGTCGAAGGCGGACGGCTGGTCGACGGCCGGGGGCTTCTCGGCGGCCGGTGGCTTGTCGAAGCTCAGCGGCAGATCGAAGCTCAGCGGCTTGTCCAAGCCCGGCTTGTTGAAGAGCGGCTTTTCGGCCGCGGGCTTGTCGAAGGCGGGCGGGTCGAACGCGGGCGGCGTGTCGAAGCTCATCGCCTTGTCGAAGCTCAGCGGCTTGTCGAAGGTCAGCGGGACCTCCAGCCGTGGCTCCGTGGCGTCCTCCGCGGGCGGCGGCTCGACGGTGCCCGAAGAGGGCTCCTCGACCTTGTCGGTCTTATCGGCCGGGCGCGGCTCGTCGAAGGTCTCCGTCGGGCGCGACCAGTCCGGCGGCACGGGCCAGGCGGACTTCGTCTCCTCCTCCGCCTCCTCGACCACCGGCTTCTTCGCCGGCTCCGGGAACGACAGCAGCGAGTAGGAGTCGGTGTCGTCGGGCCGGGGCAGCGGCTTGAGCGGCGCCAGGAACCCGTCGTCGGCCTTGCCCAGACTCACCGGTCGCGAGACGGGCTGGACGTCGTCCTTCGGGCCGATGTCCTTTTTGCCAAGGTCCCTCGTGCCGGACGGCGAGCTCCCCCCGTCGGCGAGGTCCTCCGCGGGCGGCGTGCCGTACACGGAGTCGACCGCGGCCCTGAACAGCGGCGTCGGCGTCTCGTGTTGAGTCGGCACCGAGAGCCAAGGGTCCTGGGGGTACGGCGAAGCGACGGAGTCCTCCGAGGCAGAGGCGCTGACCGAGATCGGAGCCTCTTCCGTCTCCTTGATCGCGTCCAGCCAGGCCAGCTGTTCCTCGAGAGATTCCTCTCGATCGTGTCTTGCCACCGTGTTTCTCCCCCTGGTGGGTGTAAAGGGGCAGCAAATACATTGCAGGTTAACGCCATGACTCGCGGCAGTGGTCGCCAACCTATAACTTCCTTGCCCGGCTACGGTGATTGCATGCGAGCCATCGAGATCACCAGGCCCGGACCACCAGAGGTTCTGGAGTGGCGCGAGGTGCCGGATCCACGTCCTGACGAGGGCGAAGTCCTCATCGACGTGGTGGCCGCCGGGGTCAACCGGGCCGACCTCCTTCAACGCCAAGGATTTTACGATCCGCCGCCCGGCGCGCCTCCGTACCCGGGGCTGGAGGTCTCCGGCGTGGTGGCCGAGATCGGCGAGGACGTGGAACATGTCACACCGGGCGACGAGGTGTGCGCACTACTGGCCGGCGGTGGCTACGCCGAGCGGGTGGCCGTCCCGTGGCAGCAGGTGATGCCCGCGCCCGAGGGCGTACGGCTGGTCGAGGTGGCCGGGCTGCCCGAGGTGGCGTGCACGGTCTGGTCCAACGTGTTCATGACCGCCCGGCTGCGGCGCAGCGAGACGCTGCTGGTGCACGGCGGGGCGAGCGGGATCGGGACGTTCGCGATCCAGCTGGCCAAGGCGTTCGGGTCGCGGGTGGCCGCGACGGCCGGGTCGGCGGCGAAGCTGGAGCGCCTCAAGGAGCTGGGCGCCGACGAGACGGTCGACTACCACGAGGAGGACTTCGCCGAGCGGGTGGCGGCCGATGTGATCCTCGACATCATCGGCGCCAAATACCTGTCCAGAAATATCCGGGCACTCCGTACGGGCGGCCGGTTGGTGATCATCGGGCTGCAGGGCGGCGCCAAGGCCGAGATCGATCTGGGCGCCCTGATGGCCAAGCGGGCGACCATCCACGGGTCCACGCTGCGCGCCCGCCCGGCCGACGAGAAGGGCGTCGTCGTACGCGGCGTCGTCGACAACGTATGGCCGCTGATCAGCGCGGGAGCGGTACGCCCTGTGGTGTACGCGGAGGTGCCCATGGCGGAGGCGGCGGAGGCGCACCGAATGATGGAATCGGGAGAGCACATCGGCAAAATCCTGCTAGTACGGTGAGTGTTATGAATGCTGAGGACAACAACACCCCCCACATCGTGGTGGTGGGCCCGGACTTCCAGGGTCAGGGTGATAACGGCGAGGATGAGCGCTCGGTGACGAACCTCGTCGAGCAGCCCGCCAAGGTGATGCGCATCGGCAGCATGATCCGCCAGCTTCTCGAAGAGGTCCGGGCGGCTCCTCTCGACGAGGCCAGCCGTAAGCGGTTGAAGGAGATCCACGAGTCGTCCATCAAGGAGCTCGAGGACGGCCTGGCCCCCGAGCTGGTCGACGAGCTCGAACGGCTGTCGCTGCCTTTCACCGACGAGAACGGCACGCCGCCCAGCGAGGCCGAGCTGCGCATCGCGCACGCCCAGCTCGTGGGCTGGCTCGAAGGCTTGTTCCACGGCATCCAGACGACGCTGTTCGCGCAGCAGATGGCGGCGCGCGCCCAGTTGGAGCAGATGCGCAGGGCGCTGCCCGGCGTGCCCCACGGTGACGACTCGCAGCGACCGCACGGCGGCTCGGGCCCCTACCTGTAAGGCTCATCTGTAAAGCTCTTCGAGTACGAGCGCGACACCGTCGTCGTTGTTGGCCGCCGTCACATGGTCCACGGCGGCCAGTACGTCAGGGTGCGCGTTGGCGACCGCGTAGGACGTACCGGCCCAGCCCAGCATGGGCAGGTCGTTCGGCATGTCACCGAACGCCACCACCTGTGATGGTTTGATCGCGTGGCTTTCGGCGAGCGCGGCCAGGGCGGTGGCCTTTGTCACACCGTGGGCGCTCATCTCGATCAGCCCTCGGCCGCTGGAGTGCGTGGGGGTCACCAGGTGTCCCACGAGCTCGCACACGGCCTCGTGCAGCGGGTCGGGAGCCATGTCCGGGTGCAGGGCCAGCAGTTTGGCGCAGGGTCGTGCGGTCAGCGTCGCCGCGCCGACGCGCAGGCCGCCGATGGCCTTGCTGTCCCAACCACCGAGTGGGAAATCGGACTCATGCGCAAAACCACCTTCATACTCGACCGAAAATGCGAGTTCGGGCACGTTCGCTCTTAGCTGAGCGACGACTTGCTCCAGTACCTCGACCGTGATGAGGTGAGATTCCACTATCTGTTCGGTATGCAGATCGTAGATCAACGCACCGTTTGCACAGATTGCCAACCCTCGGTGACGCACCGCACCCGCCACGCTGCTCATCCATCTAGGCGGGCGACCCGTGACGAACACGAGGACGGCACCAGTTTCTTCGACTCTCGCGAACGCCGCTGCCGTACGGGGAGAGACGGTTCCGTCGGTCCGCAGAGCGGTTCCGTCGAGGTCGGTGGCCACAAGACGCGGCGTTGCAAGGCTTCGCATAACAGGTTCCAGTTTGCCCGGTCATGCCGCCGGCCAGAAATCTTCCTAGGGACGGGAACACCAACGCGCCAGAATGGTGTTAGATGTGATGGCGTTGTATTAGCTGATCCCGTTGTGAAAACCAGCATGACTTTGTCTGAGCCACCCCGGGTGCTTGCTGTACGACACACCGGGACTCGCGAGGTGCGGGTCCCATAGATTCACATCCTGAGGGAGAGCTTTTATGGCTCAGGGAACCGTCAAGTGGTTCAACGCCGAGAAGGGCTTCGGCTTCATCGCCCCGGACGGCGGTGCGCCGGACGTGTTCGTGCACTTCTCCGAGATCGTCGGCAACGGCTACCGCAGCCTTGAAGACGGCCAGCGGGTCGAGTTCGAGATCACGCAGGGACAGAAGGGGCCCCAGGCCTCGCAGGTCCGTGCCATCTGACCTGTAGCAGCGAGACAGACCGGGGTTCGCTTCCAGCGGGCCTCGGTCTTTCGCATTCCTGGGCCCTGCTGTGGTGACAGCCCGGTCACAGGTGTGACTCAACTCACACAGCGGTCGAACCACTGATGCTTCACCGCCATCGGCCCATATATGAGGTACGCGTGGCTATGTCACCCAGCGACCTTGGTCGCCGTGTTCGTGCTGCTACTCAACGACCATCTGTTAAAACGCCTCTGGCCGCCGCCGGCCTGGTGGCCTCTCCTCCCACATCGACCAGCAGGGCCCTCAGAGGGCCTGACAGCGCCGCTGGAGCGTCGGGCGGATCACTGGTGGCTTCTGGGGCTCTTGGAGCGTCTGGCTGGACTTCCGGAGCGTCTGAGGGGGTTCCCCGCACGGCTGAAGAGGCCCCCGGAGCGGTGGCGGGCGGCGGCGATCGTGCCGGTGGCCCTGTTCGCCATGGCGGCGGCCGCTGAGCCGCCTTCCGTGGTCGACTCCGTACAGGTGGACGGCGATCAGATCATCGTGCTGATCGCCGACCGCGATCAAGGCGCTGCCACCGGGATCTCCTCCGTGGACGGCGGGGTCACCTGGTCCGAGTACTACGGCAGGCAGGTACGGGTGCGGCCGCCGCAGACCGCCGCCTGCGTGCCCGGACAGGCGCAGCGGTGCTACCGGGTGCTTCCCGGACGGCCGGCGGTCGCCGAGTCCGACGACGGGGGCAAGACGTGGCGGCCCTCCTGGAGCCTGTCGGACGATCAGTACGACCGGTTGGCCAGGCGGTACTCCACGGGCGGGCCCAGATCCCTGGCATTGGCCGTACAGGCTCGGCCCGGAGGTCATGTCGTGGTCGTCGCCAACGGGCTCGACGGCGTGCTCGTACGGGACGTAGAAGGAACGTGGCGGCCGGTGGGATGGCCGGAGCCGCTCTCGTCCCCCGGGGACGAGACGGCGAACCTGGACCCCGAACAGCGCGTGGCGCTGGTCCTCGCCGCCCTGATGCTGCTCGGCGCCGTCGGGACGGGGATGCGGCGGCTCGGCGGCGTCTACGCCGGGTCCGCGTTGGTGGTGTGCGTGGGGCTGTACGCCATGCTCGGCGCGGACCGCGATCCGGCGGCCGGCGTGACGGTGCTCGGGGCCATGGTCTGCTTCCTCGTCGCCATCGCCGGGCAGGCCAGGGGTGTGGCGGTGGCCGTCGGGTTCGGCGCGGCGCCGCTGGTGTACGCGGCCGTGTACATGCCCTTTTACGGCTGGGCCCACGGGATGCCGGGCTCGTACGCCCTGGCGGTGGGGGCCGCTGCCGTCATGACGGCGGGAGTGGTGGCGGCGAGCGGCGCGCTCATCAGGCGCGACCTCCATCGCCGCACGGCCACCTACTGAGCGGCTCAAGCCGACTCAGGCCCCTTGAACTCAGGGGTGGACCGGCTCAGACGCGGACCGCCTGAGCCGGTACAGGCGTCTACTTGGGTGGCTCCAGGACGTCGAGGCCGACATACGGACGCAGTGCCTCGGGCACCACGACCGAGCCGTCCGCCTGCTGGTGGTTCTCCAGGATCGCGACCATCCAGCGGGTGGTCGCCAGCGTGCCGTTGAGCGTGGCCAGGTGCTGCGGCTTGCCGTCCTTGTCGCGGTAACGCACGCCCAGCCGACGGGCCTGGAACTCGGTGCAGTTGGACGTGGAGGTCAGCTCCCGGTAGCGCCCCTGAGTGGGGATCCACGCCTCGCAGTCGAACTTGCGCGCCGCCGACATCCCCAGGTCTCCGGCCGCCGTGTCGATGACGCGGTAAGGCACCTCGATCTTGGCGAGCATGTCCCGCTCCCAGGCGAGCAGCCGCTGGTGCTCCTCGCGCGCGTCCTCAGGACGTACGTAGGAGAACATCTCCACCTTGTCGAACTGGTGGACGCGGATGATCCCGCGGGTGTCCTTGCCATAGGAGCCGGCCTCCCGGCGGAAGCACGACGACCAGCCCGCGTAGCGGAGCGGCAGCTCGTCGCCGCCCAGGATCTCCTGGGCGTGGTAGCCCGCCAGCGCCACCTCCGAGGTGCCGACCAGGTAGAGGTCGTCCTCGGGGAGGCGGTAGATCTCCTTGTCGTGGGCCACGTGGAAGCCGGTGCCCTGCATGGTCTCCGGCTTGACCAGCACCGGAGTGATCATCGGGGTGAACCCGTTGGCGATCGCCTGCTGCATGGCCATGTTGAGCAGGCCGAGCTGCAGGCGCGCGCCGACGCCCTTGAGGAAGAAGAACCGCGAGCCGGACACCTTGGCGCCGCGCTCCATGTCGATGGCGCCGAGCAGCTCGCCCAGCTCCAGGTGGTCCTTCGGCTCGAAGTCGAACACGCGGGGCTCGCCATGGGTCTCGAGCACGACATAGTCGTCCTCGCCGCCGTGGGGCGCGTCCTCGTCGACGATGTTGGGCACCGACTGCACGAGCTCGTCGAGCTCGGCGCCCAGCGTCTCGGCCTCCGCCTCGGCGGCCTTGACCTGGCCGGCCAGCTCCTTGGCCCGCTGAAGCAGCGCGGCCTTGTCATCGCCCTGCGCCTTGGAGACCGACTTGCCCAGACTCTTCTGCTCGGCGCGCAGAGACTCGAACGAGGTCAGCGCGGCGCGGCGGCGCTCATCGAGGTCGAGCAGCGTGTCGACGATCGAGTCGTCCTCGCCGCGGGCACGCTGCGATGCCCGTAGCCGGTCGGGATGCTCACGAAGGGTACGCAGGTCAATCACGGATAAAGGCTACCGGCGCCCGGCTACCATCCGCCTCAGGATTAGACGCGTCCGGCGCGGATTCGCGCCAGCCACTCGCCCGCCTCGGCGAACTCCGGGTCGGCCGTGCCCTTCTTGATCTGCGGCGCGACGCCGTCGGCACGCGGGTAGCTGCCCAGGAAGCGCACGTCGCCGCAGATGCGGTGCAGGCCCGAGATCGCCTCGCCCACGCGCGCGTCGGCGACGTGTCCCTCGAAGTCGAAGTGGAAGAAGTAACGGCCGATGCCGCCGCCGGTGGGCCGCGACTCGATGCGGGTCAGGTTGACCCCGCGTACGGAGAACTCCGTCAGCATCTCCAGCAGCGCGCCCGGGTGGTCGTCGGCCAGGAACACCACAAGCGTGGTGCGGTCGTAACCGGTCGGCGCGGGCAGCTCTCCCCCACGGCTCACCCGTACGAACCTCGTCACGGTGTCGTTGCGGTCGCCGATGTCGTCGGCGAGCTCCACCAGCCCGTAGTGCTCGCCCGCGATGCGCGCGGCGATGGCCGCGTCGTACGGCGAGCCGGGCAGCGCGACCTCCTGAGCCGCGGCGGCCGTCGAAGGCGCCGCCACCACGACCGCGTCGGGCAACTCCCGGGCGCAGAACGCGCGGCACTGCGTGATGGCCGCGGGATGCGTGTAGACCCGCTTGATGTGCACGATCTCGGTGTCGGGCCGGGCCAGCAGCGAGAAGCGCACCGGCAGCAGCAGCTCCGCCGTGATCAGCAGCGGCTCGCCCCAGGCGAACTCGTCGAGCGTCGTGGTGATCGCGCCCTCGATCGAGTTCTCCAGCGGGACGACCGCGCCGTCGGCCTCCCCGTTACGGGCGGCGGCCAGGGCGGCGCTGACGTTGGCGCGGGGCAGACGCTCGGCTTCGGGCGCGAGGAGCCGCAGGGCCTCTTCGGTGAAGGTGCCTTCCGGTCCGAGATAGGCGAGTCTGGGCACGCTTACAGAGTATCCGCAGGTAGCGGGGTAGTGCGGACCTTTCCTCTCCTTAACGTCCTCTCCTTAACGTCCGCCGTTTACCATCGGCCCGCCTGCGCGTCGATCAGCGGCCCGTGACCCAGCCGGGCGGCTCGCACCGCCTGCTCCTCCTCCGGAGACAGCGGCTCCTCTCCCTTGCCGCTCACCACCGGGCGTACATAGGTGCGGGTCTCGGTTCGTCCGTTGATCGAGGTCAGTACGATGCCGTCACCCAGCCCGTTGATCATCGCGATCGAGAACGACAACCGCCCGGTCATCTCCTGCAGCGCGTCGTAACGGCACACGGCGACGTCCCGGATGGCCTTGAGATCGCCCTTGCCCTCGCTCGTCTGCGAGACCAGCGTCTCCCGGCATTCGTCGAGAGCGGCCCTGGCCTGCTTGAGCGCTCTGTAGCCAATGGCCACGCCGCTCACCCCGGCAACGAGCCCCACCATGACCCATACGGTAATCAGCACGTAACAGAGGGTAATCGCTTGTCACCCCACGTCGCGCCGTTTCGGCAACCAGGAGGCCAACAACCAGACCAGACCCAGCGCGCCCAGTCCGTAGCCGTCCTGCACGATCTTGTCGAGCACCGGCACCCCCGCCACCTTCAACGCCACGCCCCACCAAGGGATGGGCAGCACGTAGTACAGCCACACCCCCACGGCCACCCGCACCCTGACCGGATCGCGCCCGTCACCCACGATCGCCCCGAGCACCACGACCACCCAGGCGAGATGGTGGATCCAGGCGACCGGGGACAGCAGCACGGCCATGAGCCCGACCAGCGCGACGGCGGTGATCGGGTCCTTCGCCTGGTAGGCGGCCCGCGCCCCGCGGAAGCCGTACCAGCCCACGACCGCCACCAGGGCGATCCAGATCACGGACGTCACCGCGTCGGGCAGGTACAGGCGGATCAGCATGCCGCGGATCGACTGGTTGGTGGTGGCGGCGTTCGCGCCGAGCCGGTTGGGGTCGAACAGCGCGGAGAACCAGAAATCGGCCGCGTCCTGCGGAATCACCACGAACGGCAGCAACGTGAGCAGCGCTGCGGCGAACGCCGCCATGAAGAACGTCCGCCACTGCCGCGTCACCAGCAGATAGATCAGGAAGACGCCCGGCGTGAGCTTCACCGCCGTGGCCAGCCCGATCAGGAACCCCCGAGGCCACCACGGCCTCCTGGCCACACAGTCGGCCAGGCACAACGCGACCAGCAGAATGTCCACCTGCCCGAACCGGACCTGGTCGCGGATCGGCATCAAGTACGTGCAGGCCACCATGAGGAAGGCGAAGAGCCACGGCGCGTACCGCGCCAACCCGTCCCGGTGTGCCGCCTGCCCCTCCTGGCGCGCCGCCAGCACCCCTCTGAAGGAGTACGCCACCACGACGGCCAGCGACACGAAGACCCCGGCGGTCCACACCCACTGGGCGGTCTCCCAGGGCATCTTGGCCAGCAGGACGGCCAGCATCGCCGCGACCGGCGGGTAGGTGAACGGGAGCAGCTGAGGCGCGGGCGTGGCGAACTCGTAGACGGCCCGGCCGTCGAGGATCATCTGCCCGCCGGTCCGGTACACGTCCAGATCGACCAGCCGCTGGTCGTCGGGATTGGTCAGCCACTGCTGTACCAGCGGTGCGACGGCCACCGCGATGACCAGGGCGGCAATCGCCCACGCCCACCACTGCCGCCGGATCGTCGTCGCCCTGCCACCTGTCACGGTGTGGCACGTTACCGTGGCTGTTGTTGATCGAGCGCTTCGATACTGGGGGTCCCGCACATGCCGCACGCCACCTTCAGCGCGGCCTCCCCCACCTCGGACCGCCCTCCCATGCCGCAAGACTCGCCCGGACGACTGCCTCAAGAAGCCCCCGCCCGGCTGCCTCAAGAAGCCCTCGGACGTCGCGGCCATCGTCTGGCCGTCCTGGTCCTTGTCGCGCTGCTCCTCGCCACCGTTCTGGCACCCCTCTTCGGCGCCGGCCCGGCCGCCGCAGCCTCCGCATCCGGTACGGGTCCCGTCTCCACTTCCGGTACGGGTCCCGTCTCGGCATCGTCCGCGCGCGGCCGTGTGGCGCTCATCGGGGTGCCGGGGCTGCAGTGGAGCGACCTGGACGAGACCCGTACCCCCAACCTGTGGAAGCTGGTGGCCCACGGCGGCTCCGCGTCGCTGTCCACGCGTGCCGTGCCACCGCCCGACCGCGGCATCACCTGCCCGATAGCCGGATGGCTGACCGTGTCGGCGGGCCAGCGGGCCGGGACGCCCGGGCGTGGGTGCCCCGCTGTCCCGACGCCCCAGGTCAGCGGCGGGGGCGCCACGGTCCCGGGCTGGTCGGAGTTGGCCGCGTACCAGGCCGAGACCGGGTACGACGCGCGGCTCGGCACCCTGGGCCAGCTCGTGACGTCCTCGGGCGGCCATGTCGCCGCCATCGGGCCAGGCGCCGCGGTGGCCGCCGCCGACGCGACCGGAAAAGTCGCCACATATGTCGACACACCGGAAGCTCTCGGCGACCCGACTCCCTACAACCTGATCGTCATGGAAGTCGCCGACCTGGCCGACGCCTGGGCCCGCCAGCCGCTCGACGAGTACGGCGTACCGACCCCTCTCCCCACCGCTACGCGGCAGGCCGCCGCCGCGCAGGCGGACCTTCGCGTCGGCGACCTGCTCGGCATACTGCCGGGCGACACGGCCGTCCTGGTGGCGGGCCTCTCCGACATCACCACGAACCCCCACCTCCACGTCGCCATCGCCATCGGCCCCTCCCCGAGCGGGCGGCCGTACCAGCACGGCTATCTGACGGCGACCTCCACCCGCCAGGACGCCCTGGTCACGATCACCGACCTGACGGCCACCGCGATCCAACTGCTGGGTCTGGAGGCGCCTCGCGAGGTGGTCGGGCGCGCCTGGCAGACCGACGGTACGGCGAGCGCGGCCACACCCGTCGACACGGTCAACGAGCTGTCGGACAGTGACCTGGCCAGCCAGGTGCTTCGGGAGGTCCGGGGGCCGTTCTTCGCGGTGTTCGTGACGCTACAGCTGCTCTTCTACGCCTTCGCCGCCTTGGCCCTGCGCCGCCGTCGCCGCTCCGCCGGGGAAACGACCACCGATGCCACGCCTGCGGGAGTCGCGTCCGGTGAGGCGACGCCCGCTGAGAGCGAGTCCGATGTGGCCAAGTCCGCTGAGGCCCGGCCCGCTGAGAGCGGGTCCGGTGTCGCCGCATCCGCTGATGCCGGGTCCGGTGTAGCCGCGTCCGCTGAGGCCGGGGGCGCGGACCCCACCTCCGTGGGGACTCACGGTGACACCGGAGGGCCGTCGGCGGGGTCGGCGGGGGCTCTGCCGGGGTACGAGGCGGCGAGTGCTTCTCGGCTGCTGGCCGTCGTCCAGGTAGTGGCCGTGGTGAGCGGGTCTATCGCCGTCTCGACGTTCCTCGCGCAGCTGGTGCCGTGGTGGGCCCTGCCCCTGCCGATGCTCGGCGTCATCGTGACCATCCTCGCCTTCGCCGCGCTGATCACCGGACTGGCCTTCGCCGGGCCGTGGCGGGCGCACGTGCTCGGGCCCCTGACCGTGGTCGCGGGCATCACCTCCGTCGCCCTGCTCATCGACGTGATGACCGGTTCGAAGCTGCAGGTCAACGCGGTGACCGGCTATGAGCCTGTCACCGGGGGGCGGTTCTACGGGTTCTCCAACATCGCCTTCGCCGTGTACGCGACGGGGACCGTGCTCGCGCTGGCCGGTGTCGCTCAGTGGCTGCTCAGGAGGGGGGTGTCGAGGTTCGTGACGGTGGTGGTGTGCGGGGCGTATGGGGCGTTGGCGGTGTTCGCCGATGGGTGGCCGTCGTGGGGGGCGGACTTCGGCGGGGTCCCGGCCTTCGTGATCGGGCTGGCCGTCTTCCTGATCCTGCTCGCCGGGCGGCGGGTCTCGATCGTGAAGCTGCTGCTCGTCGGGGTGGCCGGAGGGGTGCTCATCGGGGGCATCTCGCTGTTCGACTGGCTGCGGCCGGCGGCGCAGCGCACCCATTTGGGGAATTTCGTCCAGCAGATCATCGACGGTCAGGCGTGGACGGTGATCGGGCGCAAGTTCAGCGCGATGATCGGCGTCACCGTCGGGAACTGGTCCCTCACGCTGCTCACGCTGGTCGCGCTCGTGTTCCTCTTCCGGGTGCTCAACCGGCCGTCCCGCTGGGGTGCTCCGGCGCTCGGTCAGGCGTACGCGCTCGCGCCGACCCTCCGGGCGGGCCTGTTCGGGGCGCTGACGTGCGCGTTCATCGGATTTCTGATCAACGACTCGGGCATCGCCATCCCGGCCATGGCGCTCACGGTGGCGGTGCCGTTGACGCTCGCGGCGTCCGTACGCGCGCTGCGGCTCGCCACGACCACCACACCAGAGCCGCCGTAAGCGCGAACAGGGCCCACGGAGCGATCCGCGACCTGACCACCGTAAGGAGCCAGTCGAGGTCCTGCGGCATGACCTTGTCGAGGACGCGGGCGGGCAGGTAGGCCAGGGACAGCACGAGCAGGTGCGTGAACAGCAACCCGTCGAGCGCCGACGCTCCGATCAGGGCGAGCATCCCGAACGCCAGGCCGTCGTACCAGGGCAGGATGTACGGAGTCGCGAACAGATAGGCGATGACGATCACGGCGGAGACGACGGGGGCGCTCAGCCCCTCCGACCCGTGGGCGTTCGCATAGCCCTGGTAGCCGTCGGACCTGGACACCAGGCGGAACAGTGACCATGCCACCAGAGCGAGCACCAGCAGCGAACCGATCTGGATCTCGCCCCGGTAGGCGCTGCCCGCGCCGACGATCGACTGCAGCCAGCCCTGGACGAGTTTCCAGAACGAGGCCAGCGAGATCGACTTGCTGGTGCGGGTCATCGGGCCGATCGCCTCGGAACCGACGATCACGTAGCCGACGACCACCACGGCCAGCGCGGTGCCCGCCATCAGGGCCAGGCGGGCGGGGCGGCGGCGCAGCTCCCAGGCGGGGCCGAGCGCCACGAGGCCCGAGTTGATCTTCACCGCCACGCCGAGGCCGAGCAGGAACCCTGAGCCGACCGGGCGGCTCCGCGCCAGGAGGGCGGCGACCATGCAGGCGATGGCCAGGGTGTCGACGTGCATACCGGCGACCAACTGGTAGAGCAGCAGCGGGTTGGCGGTCCAGAGCAGGGCCGCCCGCAACCGTCGGGCGGGATCGTCCCGGGTGAAACGGTCGATCAGCAGGCCCGTCGCGATGAACGCCGCCGCGTTGGCCAGCGCCAGGACGAAGATGGTCAACCGGAGCGAGTCACCGCCGATCCAGCTCGCCAGGGTTTGCACGGCCGTCGCCACCGGGCCGTAGACGCTCGGTTCCTCACGCCAGGGGGCTTCCACCGCGCGGGCGATGGGGTCGGTGGGCAGGTCGACGGCTCCGTGGGTGTACGGATTGACGCCCAACGTCACCATGCGTCCGTAGGCGGCGTAGTTGAGGTGATCGCCGGAGCCGGACGGAGGCAGGAACGCCAGCAGCGCGGCGGCCAGACAGCCGAGGCGCACCAGCAGCCGAGGATCCGGCAACCACTGACCGCCGTCGAACGACCACTGACTACCGCCGAACGACGCGAATCTGCCGCTGGCGGATAGCGGGGCGGCGGGCGAGGGGGTGGCGGGCGAGGGGGTGGCGGGCGAGGAGTCGGCGGGCAGCGCGGACGCGCGGGAGAGGGCGAGCAGCAGGCCCAGCGAGCCGAGCGCGCCGAGCACGATCGCCGCCGCGCCGAGCCCCACCACGAGGTGGGGGTCGGGACGCACGTTCAGGGAGTATGGCGGCTGCCAGGCGGGGCCGCTCAGGGCAGGGACCATGACGGACGGGCCGAGGAGGCTGATGGCGATCGTCAGCAGGACCGAGGCGCCGATCGCCGCCGTGGCCGACTGGGCGAGCCGGCCTGGCGCCTTTCCGCGCCGCGTCTCCGAAGTCACCCGCAAATTCCAGCACACTCACCGGAACGCTCAGGCCCGAGCCCGCCAGGCCGCCTTCGTCGACGGATCCTCGGTTCACCTGGCGAGTTGCGCCAGGAGCCGAGCCTTGCCCGAGCGGTCCAGCCAGGTGCTGAAGTCCGTGAGGGCGGGGTTGGCCTTGTGCAGCGGCTCGAGGTCGGTGTCGTAGTAGGTCTCGTTCGCCCAGGTGAAGACCTTCGCGACCTCGGGGTCGTGCTCCCAGAGGACGTCCAGCGGAATCCGGGTGTGCGGAATCTGGCGCCCGGCCGCCTTGCCGAGCGCGGCGGCGATCTGCGGGGCGGTCAGCCGGTCGCCGGTGATCTCCATCGCCTGCCCCAGGTAGGCGTCCGGGTCCGCGAAGGCCAGCGCGGCGAAGGCGCCGGTGTCGTAGATGGCGATGAGCTGCATGACCAGGTCGTCGTGCCAGGGCACGTTGAGCGAGCCGTTCTGGAAGAACCGCGCCGGGCTGGTGAAGTCCTCCATGAACCCGGCGGGCCGCAGGATCGTCGCGGGCACGCCCAGCTCGCGGATGCGCTCCTCGATCTGCCACTTGTCGATGGCGCCCCAGCCGTGCTCCACGTAGAAGCTGTTCTGGCTCTCGACGCCGCCGACCGAGGAGTACACGAGATGCCGCACGTCCGCGGCCTTGGCGGCGTCCGCGACGTTCTTGCCCTGGGCGATCTCGTTGTCGTTGGCGGACTGGACGCTGTAAATGCCGTACACGCCGTGGGCCGCCGCGTCGATGGAGGCGCGGTCGTCCAGGTCGCCGCGGACGAGCTCGGCGCCGGCGGCGGCGAGCGCGACGGCCGCGGGGGCGCTCTCGTCCCGGACGAGGGCGCGGACCCGCCAGCCGTCGGCGAGCAGGTGGCGGGCGGTGGCGCCGCCCTGGTTCCCGGTGGCGCCGGTGACGAGGACGGTCTTGTCGAGGGTGCTGTGCATGGCTCGCTCCAGGTGTTGCCGCTGTGTCGAGGTGACTGTATGACGAGATTTGAAAGTTAGTCAATCGACAAATATGAGTTGACCAGATCTCGTATGGGGTCATACGGTTCCTACGTGAGCGCCAACGCCGAACGACTCCGAGACCCGCAGCAGCGCGCCGAACGGGCCACCCGCATCCTCGACGTGGCAGCCGACCTGCTGCTGCGCCACGGCTACCGGCGGGTGACCATCGACGACGTGGCCGAGGGAGCCGGCATCGGCAAGGGCACGGTCTATCTGCACTGGAAGACCCGCGAGCAGCTGTTCAGCGTGGTCTTCGCCCGCGAGGTGCTCTACGCCATGGACGAGCTACGGCAGGCGCTGCGGCAGGACGCGAAGGCATGCCTGCTGCACAACTTCGCGCGCGCCTACTTCCTGGCCATCACCAGCCGCCCGCTGCTGCGCGGGTTCCTCCTGGCCGATCCGCACCTGCTCGGCAAGCTGACCAGCTCGCCCGATACCGCCCGCGACGAGCGGCACGGCACCATGGCGAGTGACTACCTCAATCTGCTCACCGAGTACGGGCTGCTCCGCGATGACATGCGCACCGACGAGATCGGCTACGCCTACCAGGCCACGTTCGAGGGTTTCCTGCGCGCCGAAGGCGATGCCTCCGCCGATGGTCCGGCGCAACGGGCGGACCTGCTCGCGCGGACCGTCCAACGCGCCTTCGAGAGCGAGGCGGCCATCCCCGAGGCCAGGCTGCGCGACCTCGCCGCGGCCACCGTCACCCTGCTCAGCGACCTGATCGACGCCGATCGCGCCGAGTCGGGCATCCCCGAGGGCTGACGTCCAAGGACACTTACCGCAGATAGGGCAGGGCGGTTCGGAAGTCCCGCGCACCGCGGCCCTCTTCGACGGACGCGCCGCCGGAGCCCGCCCTACGCTTCCGTCCCCGCTCCCGCTCGATCATGATCTCCGCCACCGTCTCCTGGAGGCCGCCGCGGATCTCGACGTACTCCAGCAGACCAGTACGTTCCAGAGCGGTGAGCAGCCGGTCGGGAGGGCTGGCCAGGATGATGCGGCCGCTGCGCGTGGCCCGTACACGCTGTAACGCCACCGCCAGCGCCCCGATCAGGGAGGAGTCGTAGAACACCACGTCAGTCAGGTCGAACACCAGGATGGGCCCGTCGGACCAGTCCCATACCTCCCGGATGCGGGCGCTCAGGCGCGCCCGGCCGGCGTGATCCAGCTCGCCGCTCGCTCGAAGAACTGTGCAATGAACGTGTCGGATAGTGTCGATTCGCACCGCACGCGCGCTCATGGTTCGCACTCACTTCCAGTAGCGTCACCCTTCTTTCTGCCCGGGAAAAGCCGCATTCAACGGCTGGTCAGCGTGAAGGCCATCACACGCCGCGAAACCCCTGGCGTCTGGATGCCCGTGGTGCCCTAAACCAGGAATTCGGGGAGGATGCCCGGCGCGGCCCTCTCCGCCAGCGCGGGAGCGTCGCCCGCGGCGAGGTCGGGGATGCGGTAGCCCTGTTCGCCCGCCGCCACCGCGGCCGTCAGCGTCACGACACCGGCCCGCCTGCCGAACGGCGAGGAGCTGAAGGTCCAGGCGACGATGCCGGTACGGCGCAGCGCGAGCGTGTCGCGGCTGAACGTGCCGGACCGCGCCAGCAGATAGTCGCCATCGACGGCGTGACCCAGGTTGCGGTAGGCGTCCCGGGCCAGCCACCAGACGATCGGCGTCGCCACGACCAGGAAGATGCCCGCGACGAGCGGCAGGCCGAGCGCGGCCACGGCGACGGCCACGGGAAGGACCACCAGCGTCAGACCGCGCATGACGCGGCGCCGCAGTGCGACGCGGGGATGGCGGAGCATGGGCCGGTCGGCCGCCTTGCCGGTGAGCCGCTCGACCACGCGCAGGGCCTCGGCGCGGGGGGCGGGTGGCAGCAGCGAGCTGCGGCGCCGGTTCTCCTCGTCGTCGCCGAGCCCGCTGGCCACGGCGGTGACCTTGGCGCCGCCACCGGCCCGGAGCAGCAGCGGTTCGCGCAGGAGTACGCCACGCAGCCGCTCGCGGCCCATCGACACCGATCGGGTCGTGAACAGGCCGCGGCGCACCGCGAGTGTGCCGGAGTCCGCCCATTCCAGGCGGTAGTTCCACCAGTTCTCGGCGTACAGCGCGGTCGCCCCCACACTGCCGACGACCAAGAAGGCCAGGAACGTCAGCGGGATCGTCACCCAGACCGCGCCGGCCGCGAGGTCGCGCAGGAAGCCGAGGCGCCACGGCTCGATCCCGATGTCGTTGAGGATCCGATACGCGGTGCCGAGGACCACGAACACGCCGCCGATCGTCCAGAACGTCAGCGGCGCGTAGCGCACCCACCGCGGGTCGAACATGGCCAGCACCGGATCGGCGCTCTCCCGCGTATCGGCCCGCCGCAGCAGCTCACCCCGCAGCCGGGCCGCGTCCTGCCGGGACAGGGCCTCCAGCCGGAGCTCGTCGCGGTCGGCGGTGCCCGCGCGCAGGACGGCGAGGCCGAGGAGACGGTGTACGAGGTTCGCGGTCAGGTCGACGTTGCGGATCCGGCTCAGCGGCACCGAGCGGAGCCTGCGGACGAACAACCCCGAGCGCACCTCGAAGTGCTCGCCGGTCACCCGGTATCGGGTGCGCAGCCAGCGCGCCAGGCCGTTGGCGCTGAGGACGGCGAAGGTCAGGGCGATCGAGCCGAGCGTGATCCAGGCCCGCGGGTCGAACCGGCCGCCGGTGGCGAGCGCGGTCAGCCCGACCGACGCCAGCGGCGCGACCAGCCAGAAGCAGTGCGCCGCGATGACGCGCCCATCAAGCCGCCGCCACCGCCCGTCCGCCCGTACGTCCGACCCGTCCACTCGCGCGTCCGGCTCGTCCGCCCGCGCGTCCGGCTTGTTCACGTGCTCGGCCGGCCCGTTCACGCGGCATCACCCGGTACGGCCTGCGCCGCGGCGCCGATGCGGCGGGCGAGCTCCTCGGCGTCGGCGTCGGCCAGGCCGGCGATCTTCACGTTGCCGGCCGTCGAGGCGGTGGTCACGGTCACCGTGGCCAGCCCGAGCGACTGCTGGATGGGGCCGCGCATGGTGTCGACCGTCTGCACCCGGGACAGCGGCGCGATCCGCCGCTTCTGCCAGAACCACCCGCTGGCCGAGTAGACGGCGAGCTCGCCCAGCTCCCACGCGTGCACCCGGTAGCGCCAACGCGGCATGACCGTCAGATAGACGACCGCGGGCAGCACCAGGACGACCAGCAGCAGCGGCCCCAGCCAGACCAGCGCCCCGGGAAAGAACAGCAGCGACAGCACGAACAAGCACAGCGCCGTCAGCAGCGCCGGCCCCGACAGGGCCACCAGCGCCTGGAGCGTCCACCATCGTCTGGCCCTGGGATCGACCCTGTGCAGCGGCGGGCGGAGGTTGTTCACGCGGCGCGTCCTTTCCAAGTCAGCTGTATTTTTTCGACCATAGCAAGACAGCTGACTTGGATCAACCGCCGAAGAGCCGGGCCAGCTGCCCGTCCATCAGCGCCACCGTCTCCTCGGCGGTGTGCACGCCCAGGTGGAAGTTGGCGCGCAGCCCGTCGGCCAGGCTGACCAGCAGCGCCGCCTCGGCCGCCGGATCGCGGGACCCGTCGATGTCGCCCGCCCGCATGGCCAGCGCGATCTGGCCCTCCAGCACGCCACGCAGCGCCAGCGCGCGCTTGCGGGCGTAGTCACGCAGCGGCTCACTGCGCGCGGCCTCCAGCAGGAAGCTGATGTTGATCAGGCTGCCCGCCTCCGCCGCCCGGTCGACGGGGAGCATCTCCAGCACGATGGCCCGGAGCCTGGCCCGCGGCGCCTGCGATCCGGCGGCCAGCATGCGCTCGGCCACGCGCTCGACGTTCTTCCTGTTCATGAACTCGACCGCGAAGACCATCATGTCCTCACGGTTGGTGAAATAGTGCTGGAGCTGGCCGAGCGACATGTCCGCCGCCGCGGCGACCTCTCTCAGGCTCACCCGGTCGAGCCCCCGGGCCTGCGCCACCCGCCACAGCGCCTTGGCGATCTGGGTACGCCGGGCCTCGTGGTCCACCTGCTTGGGCACCCGTACTCCTCTCTTTTACGTCCCTTAACGGTACTCAATACGTATGACTTGGCATAACCAGAGCGAGGAGAAGTGCACCCCGTACCCGAACGTGCGAACGTGATCTGGTGCATCGCTGAAGGGAGTGCCGGTGGGCATCATTTCGCGCGGCTTCCAGGGTCGGCGCAGGGGCGACGACGACCGGTTGCCGCCCGGCCAATACCTGGTCGACGACTTCCCGGTGCTGTCGACCGGGCCGACGCCGCGGATCCCGTTGGAGCGGTGGGAGTTCGCCATCGACACCGAGGCCGAGCAGACCCACCGGTGGACCTGGCCGGAGCTGATGGCGCTGCCGCAGGAGACGCCGACGGTCGACATCCACTGCGTCACCAAATGGTCCAAGCTCGGCACCGGCTGGCAGGGCGTCTCGCTGGACACGCTGTTCGAGAATGTCGAGTCGGCCGCTGAATACGCGCTGGCCTACTCGTATGGCGGCTACACCACGAACCTCCCCCTGGAGGACCTGCTCGACGGCAAGGCGTGGATCGTCCACAAGTTCGACGGCGAGGAGCTCGCACCCCAGCACGGCGGCCCGGCCCGGCTGCTGGTGCCGCACCTGTACCTGTGGAAGTCGGCCAAGTGGATCCACGGCATCCGGCTGCTCGACGAGGACTGGCCGGGCTTCTGGGAGACCGCCGGCTACCACAACTACGGCGACCCGTGGCGCGAGCAGCGCTACGAGGGCGACTAGGTGCGCCGCCTGACCTGGCGGCCCGCCAGGCTGACCGCGCTGCGCGACGAGACCGCCAGCGCCCGCACGCTGGTCTTCCAGGTGCCGGGCTGGCCGGGGCACCTGGCCGGACAGCACGTGGACGTGCGGCTGACCGCCGAGGACGGCTACAGCGCCCAGCGCAGTTACTCGATATCCGCCCCGGCCGACGGCGACACGGTCGAGCTCACTGTCGAACGCGTACCCGACGGGGAGGTCTCGCCGTACCTCACGGAGGTCATAGCGCCCGGTGACCAGGTGGAGATCCGTGGGCCGGTCGGCGGCTGGTTCGTCTGGCGGCCCGAGAGCACCTCACCGGTGCTGCTGGTCGGCGGCGGCTCGGGCATCGTCCCGCTGATGGCCATGATCCGCGAGCGTCGCCGGGCAGGCAGCCGGGTGCCGTTCCGGCTGCTGTACTCACTGCGCGAGCCCGGCAGCCGCTACTACGCCGAGGAGCTGCGCCGTCCCGACGCCGGGCTCGACGTCGGCTACATCTACACGCGAGCCGTGCCGGACGGCTGGCCCCGCCCGGCCGGGCGCCTCCTGCTGGACGACCTGGCGGAAGGCGGCTGGCCCGCCGGCTTCGAGCCGGAGTGCTACGTCTGCGGGCCGACGGGGTTCGTCGAGGCGACCGCCGACCTGCTGCTCGCGCTCGGGCACGCGCCCGAGCGCATCAGAACCGAACGCTTCGGCCCGACCGGAGGCTGACATGACCGCTGAACACCTGGATGGCAACGCCCTCGCCGGCCCGCTGAGCGAGATCTTCGCCGTGGATGTCACCGCGGCCGTCGGCCGCTGCGCGAGCTGCGGGCTGACCGGCCCCGTAGCCGAACTCCGCGTGTATGGTCCCGAACCGGGGCTGGTCGCCCGCTGCCCCGGCTGCGACGAGGTCGTACTGCGTCTGGTACGCGGGCCGGGCGCGGCGTGGCTCGACCTGCGCGGCGCGGTGTCGTTGCGCGTGCGACTGCCCGAATAGCGGATCTCACTCGATCCGGCTTAGTACACTCGGCAGGTCCAACCGGCCGAGATCTGTACGGCGGAGGTCTTGGCCATGGGCGGCGGCCCGTTGGCCCTGTCCCATGGGAGTCACGTGAACCGCGGGCTGCTGGACGCGCCACCATCCCCACAAGCGCCGGCCCGCGGCCGCAAACGCTGGCTGAGGTGGACGGTCGCGATCGTGATGACGATCGTGCTGGTGATCGCGGGCGTCGCGGTCGGCGTCTACCTCAAGCTGTACGGCAACGTGAAGCACGACGCCGTCTCGGCCGAGGACCTCGGCGCGTCCCGTCCGCCCAAGGTGGCGGACACCGCGATGAACGTGCTGATCGTCGGCTCCGACCAGCGCGACGGCAAGAACGCCAAGTACGGCCGCCGCGTCGCGGGTGAGCGTACCGACACGATCATGCTGGCTCACGTCTCGTCGAAGCGGGACAACGCCATGGTCATCAGCTTCCCGCGCGACTCGCTCGTGCAGCTGCCCGCCTGCCGCGCCAAGGCCGGACTGACCGGGCAGCAGCCGCACCTGGGCATGATCAACGAGTCGTTCAACTCCGGCGGCATCGCCTGCACCTGGAAGACGATCGAGTCGCTCACCGGCATCCACATCGACCACTTCGTCAAGGTCGACTTCACCGGCTTCAAGAGCATGGTCGACGCCGTGGGCGGCGTCGAGATCTGCCTGCCCGAGGCGGTCAACGACAAGAAGGCGCTGCTCCACCTGGCCGCCGGGCGGCAGACGGTCAACGGCGAGCAGGCGCTCGGCTACGTCCGTGCCCGCTACAGCATGGGCGACGGCTCCGACATCGGGCGGATCCAGCGCCAGCAGATGTTCATCGCGTCGATGGTGAAGAAGGTCATGAGCGGGCAGACGCTCACCGACCCGGCCAAACTCTTCAACTTCCTCGACGCCGGCACCAAGGCCGTCACCACCGATCCCGACCTCACCCCCGGCGTGATGAAGGACCTGGCGACCAGCTTGCAGGGCCTCAACGCGGGGCAGATCCGCTTCATCACCACGCCGTGGCACTACTCACTCACCCAGCCGGGCCGGGTGGAATGGGTCCAGCCGCAGGCCGGGAAGTTGTTCCAGATCGTGTCCAAGGACGAGAGCGTGCAGGGCGTCAAGGGCGGGCAGACCAAGGTGTCCAGGTCCAAGATGCAGATCGAGCTGCGCAACGGCACCTACCGCACTGGTCTCGGCACGCAGGTGGCCGCCTCGTTGGAGCAGCGGGGCTACCACATCACCAAGATCGGCGACACGGCCCGCAAGCCGAACGCCAAGACGACGATCTTCTACGGACCCAAGGGCGAGACGGGCGTCCCGACCCTGACCAAGGACCTGCTCACATCCACGACGCGGTTGGTGGCGGGGGCGCAGACGAGCCGGTTGGTGCTGGTGATCGGCGACGACTGGAAGGGCACCAAGCCCATCCGCACCGACGACACAGAGGCACTGAAGGGCTTCGACGCGACCCACGACACCTGCGCGGCATCCTGACCACGCGACTCGCGACCCACGACACCCGCACGTCCAGATCAGGGGTCAGGAGATCAGGGGTCAGGCGATGAAGGCCGACAGTGCCGCCAGCGCCTCCACCACCTGGTGGGCGTCCGGGGTGCTCTCCGGGTCCAGGAGCCATTGGATCATCAGGCCGTCCGAGATCGCGATCAGGACCGCGATCAGGGCGTCCGGCGCGAACCCCAGCTCCACCCCCAGCTCCCCCGCCGCCCTGTTGATCATGTCGACGCCCGCCTTCCTGGCCCTGGCGTAGACGGCGGCCAGCTTCTCCCTCAGCACGTCCTCACGCAGGGCGGCCGGGTATGCCTCCACGGCCAGGACCAACTGCGGCCGCATCTCCGCGAAGACGTCGACCAGGGCCACCATGGCGCGTTCGAGCATCTCCTTCGGGCCGGCCAGCGGGCCCCCGAAGACCGACTCCTCCACGTGCTCGATCCAGGCGTCATAGGCGGCCACGATCGCCTCGTTGAGCAGGGCGTCCTTGCCGCCGAAGTGGTAGCCGATGGAGGCCAGGTTGGTGCCCGACGCGGCGACCAGGTCGCGGGCGGTCGTACGGGCGTAGCCCTTCTCCTGCAGGCAGCTGACCGCCGCCGCCAGAAGTCTCTCCCGGTATCCACCGAGCTCTGTTCTCGACACGCGTTCTATGCTATCGATATATACGATCGTCTATGACGTACGTATATATACGACAGAGAGGTCGAACGATGCTTCCCCCTGGACCGAGACTCCCCGCGCTGCTCCAGACCGCCTGGCTGCTGAGCGACCCGATAGGCGCGCTCGAGAAGTGCCGCCGCAAATACGGTCCGATCTTCACCGTCCGCCTCTTCGGCTTCCCGCCCGAGGTCTACGTCGCCACCCCCGAGCTGGCCGAGCAGGTCTACCGGCTCGACCAGGGCGGCGGACGGGCCGGTCGCGTCCGGCGCGACTTCCTTGAGCCGATGGTCGGCGCGCACTCCCTGCTCACCCTGGACGACGAGCCGTGGTGGCGGCACCGGCGGCTGCTCACCCCGCCGCTCCGTGCCAAGCAGATCGCCGGGTACGAGGGCGAGATCGCCGCCATCGCCGCCGAGAAGATCGCGACCTGGCCGCTCGGCACCCCGTTCGCGCTGCGCGACCGCATGCAGGAGATCACCCTGGAGGTCATACTCCGGCTGGTCTTCGGCATCCGCGACGGCCGGCGGCTCGACCGGCTACGCGGGCTGTTGCCGAAGCTGATCGAGGTCGGCGGCTCGCCGGCGATGATGGTGCTGCCGCCCCGGCTGCGCGAGGCCTCGCGGCGGCTGCCGTTCACGCCGTACGCGCGGTTCCTGCGGCTGCGCGCGGCCGTCGACGAGATCCTGTTCGACGAGATCGGCCGGCGGCGCGCCGAGCCGGGCGGCACCGACGTGCTGGGCAGGCTGCTCGAGACCGAGCTCGGGGACCAGGAAGTGCGCGACGAGCTGATCACCCTGCTCATCGCCGGTCACGAGACGACGGCCACGGGGCTGGCGTGGGCGTTCGAGCGGCTGCTGCGCACCCCTGACGTGCTCGACCGGCTGCCGCATGACGAGGAGTATCTCGATGCCGTGGTCAAGGAGGCACTGCGCGTCAGGCCGGTCGTCTTCGAGGCGCCCCGGCTGGTCGACGCCCCGCTGCGGCTGGGCGACTATGAGGTGCCCGCGGGATGGTACGCGGCACCGCTCATCGCACTCATCCACCAGGACCCGTCGATCTGGCCGTCACCTGAGGAATTCAGGCCCGAACGCTTCCTGGACGGCGCGGACGCCCACGGCAAGGCGTGGATGCCCTTCGGCGGCGGCCGGCGCTTCTGCGTCGGCGCCCAACTCGCCCTCCTGGAGATGCGCGTCATCCTCCGAGAGGTGCTGGGCCGCCTGGAGCTCTCCGCGCCGGATCCGGCGCCGGAGGCCAGGCGGCTCAAGCTCGTCACCCTTGCCCCTGCGAAGCTGACACGCGTCAGCGCGCGTGCTCGGACTCCTGCTCGGACGCCGTAGTCGGGTGCATCTCGTCATGCGGCGAGTCGGCGCCCAGCTCCTTGCGGAGCCGGTCGTAGTCGATGTTGTGATCAGTGTACTTAAGCTGGCGAGCGACCTTCGTCTGCTTCGCCTTGGCTCTTCCTCGGCCCATGGCTACTCCCTAGTCCCCGCTGTCATCTTAGCCAACAACGTTACGACTTGAAGAACTATGCAAGTGCGCTGGATTAGTCTGACACTATGCACGTGGAGGTCTACCAGGCCAAGGCCGATTTCTTCCGAACTCTCGGCCACCCCGCTCGCATCAAAGTGCTGGAGCTACTCCAGGAAGGCCCGCTCCCCGTCCGGGAACTCCTGGCCCAGATCGACATCGAGCCGTCGAGCCTCTCCCAGCAACTGGCCGTGCTGCGAAGAGCCGGGATCGTGAGCGCCATCCGCGAGGGCAGCACCGTCGTCTACACGCTGGCCACCCCTGAGCTGGCCGATCTGCTCGGGGCCGCTCGCCGCATCCTCACCGACATGCTCGCCGACCAGGGCGAGCTGCTCGCGGAGCTACGAGCCGAGGTTCCCTGACCGTGGAGCGTCACCGTCTATGACGTTGAGCACACTGTCAATTGGCCGAAAGTCGGGGTAGGAGCTGGTCTTTCCGCAGTGTCGGGCGCTTCGGGACCTTCCTACGCTGCTGCCCATGATCAGAACTCGCCGCGACGCCGCGGCCGTCCTCCTCAGTCTGACGCTGCCCCTGTCGGTCGCGACGGCCCCCTCGATGTCGGCCCCGGCCGCCGCGGCCTCATCCGCGGACCGTTCCGACACGCGCCTGGCGATCCCGCACCCCACCGGTCAGTACGACGTCGGGCGCGACACCCTGCATCTCGTCGACGGCAAGCGCCGCGACCCGTGGGTGCCAGGTGCGGGCGCGCGTGAGCTGATGGTGTCCATGTACTACCCGGCCGGCACCGGCGGGAGCGCCGCTCCGTACATGACTGTGGACGAGGCCCGGCTCCTTCTCAAGGGGCAGAAGCTCGACACCCTCTTCAAAGCCGAGCTGCTGGCCGGCACGCGCACGAACGCACGCGTCGGCGCCCGCCCGGTCGGCGGCAGGCACCCCTTGGTGGTGCTCTCCCCCGGCTTCACCCTCAACCGCGCCACCCTGACCACGCTCGCCGAGGAGCTCGCCTCCAAGGGCTACGTCGTCGCACTCGTCGATCACGCCTACGAGTCGTACGGCACCACTTTCCCAGGCGGCCGCACGCTGACCTGCGTCGCATGCGAGACGGTGGAGAAGGCTCCCTCCGATGAGGAGGAGAAGAAGCTGCTGGGCAAGGCCGCCGCCGGCCGGGCGGCCGATATCTCCTTCGTCATCGGCCAACTGACCCGCGCCGATGGACACGCGCCTGTCTGGAAGCGCTGGAAGTTGATCGATCCGCGGCGAATCGGCGCCGCCGGTCACTCGCTCGGCGGCAATGCCGCGGCGAGCGTCATGGCCGCGGACCGCCGTGTACGCGCCGGGGTGAACATGGACGGCACGTTCTTCGAGCCGGTTCCGATTGCCGGTCTCGGCAAACGGCCGTTCCTCATGCTCGGCACCAAGGCCCAGCACTCGCCCGACTCCACGGACACGAGCTGGGCGCGAGACTGGCGACGCCTGGACGGCTGGAAGCGTTGGCTGACAGTGGCCGACGCCGGCCACTTCACCTTCATCGACCTGCCCATCCTGGGCGGGCAGGCGGGGATCACCGACCCCAAGGCGCCGCTCTCCGGAACGCGGTCGGGCCAGATCACCACAGCGTACGTGGGCGCCTTCTTCGACCAGCACCTACGTGGCGAACACCAGGAGTTGCTGGACGGCCCGTCCACCGCCAACCCCGAGGTCTTTTTCCAGAACCCCTAGAGACCGCGTTGAGGACGCTCCTGCTTGTTCCTACTCGTCGGCAGGGGTGCCGGCGGCGGCCGCGCGGCGGGCACGGGCCTGGACGACCTTGGGGTAGCGGGCGGTGAAGACGGCCGGGGCGGCGAACGTGATCACCTTGATGGCGATGACCACGGCCGTCGCGTGCGGCGCGGCGGCCAGCACGAACGTCAGCGATACGGCGGCGATGGTGAACGCGCTCGCCCAGACCGTGGTGATGACCGCGTTGACCCGGTAGAAGGCCGGGGTGTTCCAGGCCTCCTTGGGCGCCATGGTGCGCGCGATGCCGAGCGTGAACGGTCTGCGGATGGCCAGCGAGCCCCAGGCGGTGCCCGCCAGCCAGACGTTGACCAGCGCCGGGCCGTACGGCGTGAGGAACGAATGCGGATCGATCAGCGAGAGGACGGTGAGGCAGGCGAAGAACACCGCGGCGCTCGACTCGATCACCATCTCGTCCCAGGCCCGCCCCGCTCGGCGGTCCACGACGACGAGGATCAGCGCGATGACGAGGCCGGTGATGGCGCCCCAGCGCCACTCGTCTCCGGTGGCGATGATCGCGTAGAGGATCCAGGGGGCGAATCCCAGCAGGCCGCGCATGTCAATCTCCCTACGACATTCCTATGTAGACATGTCGAAGGTAGAACCTGCGAGCTCGATATGTCAATATAGGAATATGAGTCTTCGACATGCCGCGCTCGGCCTGCTTTCCGAGGGACCGGCGAGCGGCTATGACCTGATGAAGATGTTCGACGTCTCCCTCGCGAACGTCTGGCCGGCCACGCAGAGCCAGCTCTACGCCGAGCTCGGCAAGCTGGCCGACGCCGGGTTGGTGAGCGTGGCGGCCGAGGGGCCGCGCGGCCGCAAGGAGTATGCCATCACCGAAGAGGGCCTGGCCGAGCTGCGCCACTGGCTCATCGAGGTGGAGCCGGTCCGGAACGTACGCAGCGACATGCTGTTGCGCGTGTTCTTCCTGGCCCAGGTGGATCCGTCACAGGCCAAGGACTACCTGCGGCGGCAGGCGGAGATGGCGGCCGAACGTCTGGCGCACATAGAGAGCATCAGGGACTTCGTGGAGTCCGGGCAGGACAATCTGTCGGTGTACGGGAGGCTCGTGCTGGAGTACGGCCACCACCTCAGCACCACGGCGCGGGACTGGGCCGAATGGGCCGAAGGGCAGATCCGTTAGGCTCGCCCCATGGTCTCCGAACTGTTCGATCCGAAGGCATGGCAGGTGGTCGAGGGATTCGACTTCACCGACATCACCTATCACCGGGCGGTCGACCAGGGCACCGTACGGATCGCCTTCAACCGCCCCGAGGTACGCAACGCGTTCCGGCCGCAGACGGTCGATGAGCTCTACCGAGCGCTCGACCACGCCCGGCAGACCACGGACGTGGGCTGCGTGCTGCTCACCGGCAACGGCCCCTCGCCCAAGGACGGCGGCTGGGCCTTCTGCTCGGGCGGCGACCAGCGGATCAGGGGCAAGGACGGCTACCAGTACGCCGACGGCTCGGCGTCCACCGGCCGGCTGCACATCCTGGAGGTGCAGCGGCTGATCCGCTTCATGCCCAAGATCGTCATCTGCGTGGTGCCCGGCTGGGCCGCTGGCGGCGGGCACAGCCTGCACGTCGTGTCGGACCTCACGCTGGCCAGCGAGGAGCACGCCCGCTTCAAGCAGACGGACGCCGACGTGGCCAGCTTCGACGGCGGCTTCGGGTCGGCGTACCTGGCCCGGCAGGTGGGGCAGAAGTTCGCCCGCGAGATCTTCTTCCTCGGCGACACCTACTCCGCCGCCGACGCGCACCGGATGGGGATGGTGAACGCCGTCGTCCCCCATGCCGAGCTGGAGGAGCGGGCGTTGGAGTGGGGCCGCAAGATCAATGGCAAGTCGCCCACGGCCCAGCGGATGTTGAAATATGCCTTCAACATGGTCGATGACGGGTTGGTCGGGCAGCAGGTGTTCGCCGGCGAGGCGACGCGGTTGGCGTACATGACGGACGAGGCCGCCGAGGGCCGCGACTCGTTCCTGGAGAAGCGCGCACCCGACTGGTCCCCCTTCCCCTGGCACTACTGATCCGCTCTCTCATTCCCCTTCTCTACCCAATCGTGACCAAGAGCTGGAATTCTGATACGTCCTTTGACTTAGTCGTGGGATGGGGATGAGACAGTTGCCGGCATCCGGGGTGTGGCGCCGCTTCGTCAGGCACGCGTCCGCTCTGTGGCTCGTCGGCGCGGTGATCGCGTTATGCCTGCCGTCTCCCGCGCAAGCGCGAGCCATGGCCGACAAGACCCTCACCCTGGCCTACACCTGTACAGGCGGCCCGTTCAGCGACACCTCGCTCAGCGTGCCGCTCACCATGCCCGACACGGCGACTGGCACATTTGACGTCAAGTGGCGCATTCCCGCCCTGACGCTGCGCACGGCACCGACCACCACCACGCAGGTCCACGTCGCCGGAAAGCTCATGGTGGTCGGCGGAACGCACACGGATCTCAGCAAGACCGGCGCGAGCGTCACCTCCGGATCCACCTCCGTGCTGGCCGCACAGGTGGCGAGCACGGTGTCGGTGACCGCCACGACGGGTGGCGAGGTGACGGTCCAGGGCTCCACCGAGCAGGGCAGCCTGAAGCTCAGCCTGGCCAGCGCGCCGTCGGACGTGACCTCGTGCACGACCACCAGCACGACCAGCGTGGTGATCACAGTCGGCCAGGGCGGCACCGGCAACGGGACCGGCGACGTGGTGACCTACTCCTGCAAGACCGGCACGGAGGCCACCCCGCAGACCGTCAAGATCAAGGTCACGCTGACGATGCCGACGACTACCCCCAAGACCGGCGAACAGTTCTCGATCGGCTGGGCGGGCACCTATGAGACAGGTTACGAACTCGAGGCCCCGTCGACCGGCCTGGCCACCGGCAGCAAGCTATACGCCTACGCCGCGATCTCCGGCATCACCCAGCTGACCTCCGCGACCGGAGTGGGCGAGCTGGCCGCGGCCACCGCGAGCGAGCCCATCACGCTGCCCACCAGCGTCGAGATGAAGACCACCTCGAAGAACTCGGGCTCGGCGACGGTGAAGCCGGCCGCCATCAACATCGGCACCTCACCGACCGCCCCGGTCATCGAGTGCGAGGTTCAGAGCGACACCAGCCTCAAGACGTACCCCCTCACCATCGGGGCAGGCAGCGGCAGCAGCCCATCGCCGACCCCCACGAAGTCCAAGTCCCCGACCCCCAAGTCGTCGACCAAGACCTCCTACAAGTCTGAGTCTTCCGCCACCCCGAAGGCGGGAGCCGACACGGGCGCGGGCGGCGACGCCGGTCCGGACGGCCGCCTGTTCGTACTGACGGGCTCCGCCCTGATCGCAGCCGCCGGTGCGGGCGGCCTCCTCATGCGCCGCCGCTCCGCCACAAGGCCCTGACGACGACTCGTAACGCCGACCGGTCACGCACGAGCTGAGGCCGCTCCACACGGCGTGTGCGGCTATCGAAACATCTGCTCTTCTCGGTCGGGTATAAGTACCATTGGGTACCGGAGGGATGTCATGGCAGCATCGAACGTCGCACCGCTCAAAGTCGATTCGGAGACCGACCGACTGATCTCGCATGGAGCGCATTTCCTGCACGTAACCAAGAAAGAGTTCGTCGCGCAGGCCGTACGTGTTTACCTCCAGGTCCGGCAGGCGGAGTTGCACGCGGCCATGCAGGAGGCGATGGCTCAACTGGACGGGACACACACGGCGCGGGTCGCACTCGTCACCGGGCTGACCCAGGAGCAGATCGAGGAGCTAGGAGGGGTATCCCAAGAATGAATCCGACTCGTCCGACAATCCGCTGCCTGCGCGATGATCTCGGCTTCGCCGAGCTCCCGCCTGCTCGAGTGGCATTGGACGAGCTGGACCATCCCCTGCTCCGTAAGGCCTCCGCGCATCTCCGCTTCACCTCCGAGGGCGAGACAGTCCTGCTGTCCGAGGTGCCGCCGCTCATCCTGTCCAAGGCCTTCCTCCTGGCTGCCGACACCACCATCACCGACCCGTCAATCACCCGCCAGATCCACCTCTGACAGGGACCACGGCTGGAGGTCGGCGAGCACACGGCGGTGATGTCAACCGACGGTCGGCCCGTTCGTCGCGCAGGCTGTACGGATCTACCTCGTTCGACGCGCCTGGGCTGGGGGCGACATTGGTGCCTGATCAGCTTTAATATCTACTTCCTTATCGATGGACGATAGATAGCAATATTGGACGCATGGAGATCGGTTCTGGTCTGCTGAGCGGGCATTGACGTCCATCGGGGTCGTGATCGCCTCCAGGTCTCTGGCCCGTGAAAGCAGGTGTTCGCCCATGTCCTTCGGGCAGTCCAGCCCGTCCCGCCGCGCGTTGCTGGCCGCCGCGGCCCTCCTGCCGCTGGCGGGACGCGAGGCCGAGGCATCGGCGGCATCGGCCGCCGCTCCCAAGAGCGCACAGCACTACTACGACCGCGCGGCCAAGCTGGCCGGCGACGACCCGGTGCTGCGGGCCCTCGTCAAAGTGCTCACGCCGGGACTCCCGATGCCGTCGGCGAAGCCGCTCGCGCCGCTGAGGATCTTCGACGATGTCGCGGTGGTGGGCACCAGCTTCGTCCAGGCCACGGCCCTGCTCACCTCCCAGGGCGTCATCCTCATCGACGCGATGGGATCACCGGACGACGCCGAAAAGATCATCGTTCCGGGGCTGCGCTCTGTGGGAGTGGATCCAGCGAAGATCAAGTACGTGGTGGTCGCCCACGGCCATAGCGATCATTTCGGCGGCGCCCAGTTCCTCGCCGACCAGTACGGCGCCCGAGTCATGATGAGCCGAGCCGACTGGAACGTCATCGCCGCCGAACGTCCGGCCAATGCGCCCAAGCGAGACATGGAGCTATCCGACGGACAGAGGCTCACCCTCGGCGACACCACAGTCACGTTCCACCACACGCCCGGGCACACGCCGGGCACCGTCTCGCCGATCTTCCCGGTGCGCTGGAAGGGGCTACGACACACCGCGATGTTGTGGGGCGGGACCGCGCCACCCGCCGCGACCGCGGACAAGCGCATCAATCTCTCCTCCGTGCTCGCCTTCGCCTCCAAGATGAGGCAGGCAGGGGTGGACGTCGAGCTGAACAATCATGGAGGCTGCGACAACAGCCTGGCGCGCATCGAGGAGTTGCGGGCCGGGTCCACGGGAGCGGCGAATCCGTTCGTCATCGGCCGTTCCAGAACGCAGCGCTTCATGAAGGTCATGGAGATCATGCTGCGCGGCCGCATCGTCCAAGACCAGGAGGCGAGCGCCGGCACGTCTTCCGCCGCCGCGAGCGCCTCACCCGGACGATCGACCAACGTCTGCTGCTGAGAGACGACCGGGCGCCGGGCAACGCCACGTTTGTCGCGCGTGCGCTGTCATGTTCCATTCGGGGTCAGAGCCAGTTGACCGGGACGTCCGGGCAGAGTCGCTGGTAAGGGCCGGCGTCGCGGGTGATGATGCGCCAGTCGGTGGCGTTGCCGACGTCGGTGCGGCGGTGTGATGCGGCGAGTGCGGTGTGGGCGGCGGGCAGCGAGGCGACGTCGTGCTCCGCCGCCAGTGAGCCGACCGTGACGGCGTCATCCCTGTCGAGCGGGTCGACGTGGTGGGCGATCATGTACAGCAGGCCCTGCAGGCGTTCGCGGGCGGGTTCGGTACGGACCTGACGGGCGGCCTCGGCGGCGACGATCGTGGGGATGACGATGGGGTAGCCGCGGCGGACGGCTTCACCGATGATCACTTCGATCTCGATGTCCTTGGCGAGCCAGTCGGTGAGGGCGGCGTGGTCGAGGACCAGGCCGGTGTCCAGAAAGCGCACGGCTATCGGCGGCTCTCCTCGATACGGTCGAACATGGCGCGGACGCGCGCGAGCGTGTCGGCGGGGGCGTCATTGAGGTTGTAGCCGACGAGCTCGCGCCAGACGGCCATTCTGCGATCTCGATCGAGTTTCTCGGCGACGGCTTCGTCTATGTAGGTGGAGACGGTGACTCCGTGGGCGGCTGCGGCTTGCTTGAGTTGCCTGCCGACGTCCTCGGTGTGGGAGAAGCTGGTCCGCTTGTCCTTCGTCTGCATACGATTGAGGGTAGCAACTGCATACGTTCGTGGGTATGACCTGCCGGTGCTTGCGGCAGACTGGGTGGGTGGAGATCGTGGTGCCTGCCGCTTTGACCGAGTTTCACGTGACGTACGAGGGAGAGGCCGGGCGGGCCTGGTCGGCGGGGTTGCCCGCGCTGGCCGAGCGGTATCTCAAGCAGTGGGACCTGCGGCTCGATGGTGCGCCCGCGCACGGGTTCGTGGCCCTGGTGCTGCCCGTGGTGCGGGCCGATGGGACGCGGGCGGTGCTCAAGCTGCAGCCCGTGACCGACGAGACCGCCGGCGAGGGGCTGGGGCTGCGGGCCTGGGCGGGTGACGGGTCGGTGTTGGTGGTCGACGAAGATCCTGCCACCGGCACCCTGCTGCTCGAACGGCTCGATGCCGGGCGGCCGCTGTCGTCCGTACCCGATGTCATGAAGGCGCTGGAGATCCTCACCGAGCTGCTTCGGCGGCTGGTGGTGCTGCCCGCTCCCCAGGGGATGCGCCAGCTGGGGGACATCGCGAATGGCATGCTCGACCGCGTTTCCGACGCGGTGGCGGTGCTGCCCAGAGAGCGGGATCGGCACTGGTTGGAGGTCTGCGCGGGGGCGGTACGCGAGCTGGTGGGTGAGCCGGGCGATCGGTTGCTGCACTGGGATCTGCACTACGACAACGTGCTGGCCGGGGTACGGGAGCCGTGGCTGGCCATCGATCCCAAGCCGCTCGCCGGGGACCCCGGGTTCGACCTGATGCCCGCGCTGCACAACCGGTGGGAGGAGGCCGTGGCGACCGGGGATGTGCGTCGGGCGGTGTTGCGGCGATTCGACTTCATGGTTGACGGGCTCGGGCTGGATCGGCGGCGGGCCGCGGGCTGGACGCTCGGCCGGGTGCTGCAGAACTCGCTCTGGGACGTGGCCCGGGGCGAGCCGGAGCTCAACGAGATCCAGCTCGCCGTGGCCGAGGCGGTCCGTCACCGCCTGTAGGACAGCCGCCGGGGTCAATCCGACAGGCTGTGGAGGAAGGCTCGTACGAGAGCGGCGATCTGGGGACGGCGGGTTTCCAGGGCGAAGTGGCCGGCGTCCAGGAGGTGGACGTGGGCGTCCTTCACGTCGCGGGCGAACGCCTTGGCGCCTTCCGGGGCGAAGATCTCGTCGTTGCGACCCCAGACGGCGAGCACAGGGGGCTGGTGGGTGCGCAGGTAGTCCTGCCATTGCGGGTACGCGGCCACGTTGGTGGCGTAGTTCAAGAAGAGCGCGAGCTGGATCTCGTGGCTGCCCGGACGGTCGAGCAGGGCCTGGTCGAGAGCCTCCTTGTCGGGGTTGACCAGGGAGACGTCGGGGACACCGTGCGTGTACTGCCAGTGCGTGGCCTCACGGGTGTAGTTGGCGCGCAGTGGTGCGAGGTCGGCTTCGGTGGGGTTCGCCCAGATCTCGCGGAGGTCCTTCCAGAAGGGGGCCAGTCCGTCCTCGTAGGCGTTGCCGTTCTGGCTGATGATGCCGGTGATCCGCTCGGGGTGGCGCAGGGCGAGTCGGAAGCCGACGGGGGCGCCGTAGTCGTGTACGTAAATGGCGTACCTGGTCAGGCCGAGCGAGTCGAGCAGCCGGTCGACGACGTCGGCGAGATGGTCGAAGGTGTACTCCCACTCCGAGGCGGCCGGGGCCGAGCTGTGCCCGAAACCGGGGTAGTCGGGGGCGATCAGGTGGAACTCATCCGCGAGGTCGGCGATCAGCTCCTGGTAGGCGATCGAGGAGGTGGGGAAGCCGTGGAGCAGTACGAGCGTGGGGGCCGACGGGTCGCCTGCCTCGCGGTAGAAGACGTCCAGGCCGTCGATGACAGTGGTGCGGTAGCGGGTGGTCATAGCAACTCCTCTTAACCTTCTAAATCGGCTTTGATGGTTAAGTGATAGCATGGGACTGATTAACCGGTCAAACTGATTTGAGAGGTTAGGTCCTGTGAGAGTGCGGCCGCTTCGCGGGGAGTCTGTGGCGTTCGACCTGGTGAACACCATGTGGTCGGAGCATGGGGTGCCGCTCGATCAGTTCGACGACCTCGATGGCGTGCGGGCCTGGCTCGACGATCACGAGCTGCCGGGTGGCGACGAGCTGGAGCGCGTACGGGACCGGCTGGTGGAGGCGCGTGCCGCCCTGCGGGCCGCGCTGGACGGGCGCGGGCCCGAGCGGCTCAACGCCGTGCTCGGCCACGGCAGCCGCCGCCCACTGATCCGCACCGCCGACCCGCATGAGCCGTACGAGCTGATCGTCGTGGACGAGGCGGCGTGGCATGCGGCGTGGGTGGCGGCGGCGGACCTGGTGCGAATCCTCCGCGAGCGGCCCGAGCGGGTGCGCAAGTGCGCGAACCCGGAGTGTGTGCTGTGGTTCCTCGACACGAGCAAGAACGGCAGCCGCCGCTGGTGCTCGATGGAGGCGTGCGGCAACCGGGCGAAGGTGGGCCGGTTCCACCAACGCCAGCGCACCGCGGGCTGACCGGCCCACCAGCCTCCGGCCGATCCGCGGCGCGCGAAGGGCTGACCGGCCCGAAGGTCAGATGAGGAGGGCGAGCTTGCCGCGGCCGTGGCGGGTCTCGATCTCGCGGTGCGCGTCCGCCGCCTCCTCCAGCCGGTACGTCCGGCGGATCAGGAACTTCAGCTCCCCCTTCGCGACAAGCGCGGCATACCGAGCAAGACGCTCAGCCGTGCGGACGCCCTTCGTGACCATGATGCCCAGCTCGTCCGCCTTGGCGTGGTCGACCATGGTCAGGATGCGGCCACGGTCCGGGACCACCTCCAGGGAGACGTCCAGCGCCGCGCCACCCGCCCCGTCCAGGGCCGCGTCCACCCCGCCGGGCGCGAGCGCGCGTACCCGGGAGGCGAGGCCGTCCCCGTAGGCGACGGGGATGGCGCCGAGGTCGCGTAGGTAGGCGTGGTTCTCCTCGCGAGCGGTGCCGATCACGGTGGCACCCCTATGGACGGCGAGCTGTACGGCGACCGAGCCGACCGCTCCGGCGGCGGCGTGGACGAGGAACGTCTCACCCGCGACCGGGTTCAGCTGGCCGATGGCGATGTCGGCGGTCTGCACCGCGGCGGTCAGCGCGCCGGCCACCTCCCAGGGAAGCTCCGGTGGCTTGGGGGTCACGTCGGTGGCGGGGACCACGATGTACTCGGCGTAGCTGTTCAGCAGCGAGAAACCGAGCACCTCGGCGCCCACGTCGAGGCGCGCACCCGGCTCCCCTAGGCCGACCACGCCCGGACTTCCTTGATCGACCACGCCCGGCCCCACCTGGTCGATCACGCCCGCGAACTCGTTACCCGGGATCCGTGGCAGCGGGTCGGTCACGCCGGGAGGCGTCCAACCGGCCCGCACCGCCGTGTCGAAGGGCTGCATCCCGGCGGCCTTGATCCGTACCCGGACCTGGCCCGGCCCGGCCTCCGGCATGGGCCGGGACATCACGGTGAGCACCTCAGGTCCCCCGAACTCAGCAAACGCCGCCGCTTTCATGAAATTTCCACTCATGGGGACGACTGTGCATCCTCAACTGCACTTGAGGTCAAGTCAGATCGCATTTCGGGAACTTTCGGCTTTAGTCCCGCTTTATCTGTATAGAGTCCGACGGACATCACAGGGGGACGGGGTATCCGGGGTTCGATGACCGAGTTCTTACATGTCGTGCTGAGCTTCCCGACGGTGGTATTCACCTTCCTTCTCGTCGTGGTCGCCGGCTACTGGTTCATTGTCATAACCGGCCTCTTCGACTTCGAAGACGGCGAGGCGCCCTGGCTGGGCCTGGGCGGAGTGCCCGCCGGGATCGCACTGTCACTACTGATCGCGTTCGCGTGGCTGCTCGCCTTGATCGGCAGTCAGGTGGTGCCGGGGATCGCGCTGCCGGTCGTACCCATCCTCGCCCTGATCGGGGCCTGGTTGGGTACGCGGGCGCTGCTCAGGCCGTTGCGACGGCTCTTCCCCGACGCGCGGCGCCCATCGCGCGGTGACTTCGTCGGGCAGATGTGCGTGATCCGCACGGGCCAGGCGACCGCCGACTTCGGCCAGGCGGAGGTCACCGCGCCCGACGGCTCCTCGGCCGTCGTCCAGGTCAGGACGACGGGCCAGGACCGGCTCGCGCGCGGCGACAACGCGCTCATCTTCGAATACGACACCAACGGCGAATTCTTCTGGGTCATGCCTTACGAAAGCGAGCACTGATGGACGTCATCTCCACCGGATTCGGCGTATTCCTCGCCGTCGTGCTGGTCATCGTGATCGGCTTACTTGCCGTCATCAGCCGCCTTTTCCGGAAGGTCGAGCAGGGCAAAGCCCTGATCATCTCGAAGGTCAACAAGGTCGACGTGACGTTCACCGGGGCCACTGTGCTCCCCGTCTTTCACAAGGCCGAGATCATGGACATCTCGGTGAAGACCATCGAGATCGAACGGACCGGCCGCGAGGGGCTGATCTGCCGGGACAACATCCGGGCCGACATCAAGATCACCTTCTTCGTACGTGTCAACAAGACCGCCGAGGACGTCATCAAGGTCGCCCAGGCCATCGGCACCGTCCGGGCCAGCGACGAGTCGACCCTGCAGGCGCTGTTCAACGCGAAGTTCTCCGAAGCGCTCAAGACCGCCGGCAAGCAGCTCGACTTCGTTGATCTCTACACCAAGCGTGACGAGTTCCGCGACCAGATCGTCCGGCTCATCGGCACCGACCTCAACGGCTACAGCCTGGAGGACGCGGCCATCGACTACCTGGAGCAGACCTCGCTGGCCGCGCTGGACAAGAGCAACATCCTCGACGCGCAGGGCATCCGCAAGATCACCGAGCTGACGGCGATCGAGCACGTACGGACCAACGAGTTCCAGCGCCGCGAGGAGAAGGAGATCACCCGCCAGAACGTGGACGCCCGCGAGGCGATCCTGGAGCTGCAGCGCCGGCAGGCCGACGCCGAGGTCAAGCAGCGGCGCGAGATCGAGACGATGAAGGCCCGCGAGGAGGCGGAGATCGCCCGCGTGGCGGCCGAGGAGCGGCTGAAATCGCAGTCGGCCAACATCAAGACCGACGAGCAGCTCGGCGTACAGCACGAGAACCGGGCCCGTGAGGTCGCCGTCGCGGAGAAGAACCGCGAGCGGGTGATCGCGATCGAGACCGAGCGGATCGAGAAGGACCGCATGCTGGAGGTCATCGCCCGCGAGCGGGAGACCGAGCTGTCGCGCATCGCCAAGGACAAAGAGGTCGAGACCGAGAAGCGGTCGATCGCCGAGGTGGTGCGCGAGCGGATCGCCGTCGACAAGACGGTGGCCGAGCAGGAGGAGAGCATCAAGCGGCTGCGCGTGGTCGAGGAGGCCGAGCGTACCCGCCAGAGCGTGATCATCGCCGCCGAGGCCGAGGCGCAGGAGAACCTGGTCAAGGGCATCAAGGCGGCCGAGGCCGCGGAGGCGGCGTCGAAGTTCAAGGCCCGCGAGGAGCTGACGCTGGCCGAGGCCAGGCAGCAGGCCGCCGAGCTCGACACCCGAGCCAAGATCAGGCTGGCCGAGGGCATCCAGGCCGAGTCGGCCGCTACCGGGCTGGCCGAGGTCCAGGTCAAGGAGCGGGACGCGGAGGCGATCGAGAAGGTCGGCCGCGCGGAGGCGGCGGTCCTGGCCGAGAGGCTGCGGGCCGAGGCGGAGGGCGCCAGGTCCATGGCCATGGTCGAGGGCGACCGGCTCAAGGCGCAGGCCGAGGGTGAGCAGGCGATGGCCCTGGCCGCCGCGACGGCGGTGGGCGAGAAGCTCAAGGCCGAGGCCGAGGGTCTGACCGAGAAGGCCGCCGCGATGGCCGCGCTCGACGACGCGAGCCGGGGGCACGAGGAGTTCCGCCTGCGACTGGAGGCCGACAAGGACGTACGGCTCAAGCAGATCGACGTCACGCGGCAGGTGGCGGAGTCGCAGGCCAGTGTGCTGGCCGCCGGTCTGGCCAAGGCGAACATCGACATCGTCGGCGGCGACACGATGTTCTTCGACAAGGTCGTGGGCTCGATCACCGCGGGCAAGGTGGTGGACGGGTTCGTGGAGCACTCGCAGGTCGCGGGCACGCTGGCGGCGCCGTACCTCAACGGATCGGCCAGCCTCGCGGGTGACCTCAGCGCCCTGGTCAACGGGGTGAGCACCGAGGACCTGAAGAACTTGACCGTGTCGGCGCTGCTGCTGCGGCTCATCCAGAACGGCGGACCCGACTCGGGCCCGCTGGGCGAGCTCCTGGAGACGGCCCGCCGCCTGGGCGTGGCCGACTCCCCGGTGGCCGCGCTCACCGCCGCGAAGGTCTGATCGCGCGTGACCGACGACGTACAGCGCCAGGGCTCCCGTACGGCGGAGCCCGGCGCGACCGCTCCAGCCGGCCAGGTCGCCCAGGTCGGCCTGGAGGCCGGGACCTACGAGGTGCTCAAGTCCCGGCTGGAAGCCCAGGCCAAGGCCCTCGCCGCGGCCACCGAAGGGGTCAACGCCCAGCGCCTGACCGTCTTCGGCGGCACGGAGCTGCGCCTGCTCGGCACCGAGCGCATCCGTACGGACAACAACTGCGTCCCCCGGGACATCGTCTCGCTGGGCGGCGTCATGCTGTTCGGCTACAACGTCTTCATCGGGCTGAAGCCGGAGACCACGGTCGCCGACGTCTTCTCCGTGCACCGCTTCACCAGGGACGGCGACGCCTTCAGGTTCGACCCCGACCGTCTGCCCGCCCTGGAGGAGCCGGCGTTCCAGAAGGACTTCGCCGAGCTGTACCGCTACTACAAGGAGTCCAGGCTCCACCACCTGAGACGCGTCGAGGGCAAGCTGCTGGCCGTCTTCCAGACCGGCCCGGCCGACACCCGGGTCTTCAGATGGACGGTCGACTCCCAAGGAGTCACGAAATATCAGGACAACAGGGGTGAGCGGGACCATGCCTTCCCGCCCTCGCACGACTTCGTGTGGACCCCGGCCACCCGCGACGATCACGTGCTCGGCCGCCACCCGCACATCTCCATCCGCGACGAGGTGTTCGTCGAAACGGTCGGCGGCGACCTCACCATCAAGATCGAGAACAACACCGAGACCGGCGAGGGCATCTACGCCGAGCCCGTGGCCGAACCCCTCCAGAGCCTGGCCGACGCCGACGTCGAGCACGCCGTCATCGGCCCGCTCATCCTGATCAGGATCCGGCCGTACAAGGAGCCCGACTGGCGCCACCTGGTCTTCAACACCCGTACCAAGGCCGTGACCAGGCTCGACGGCATCGGCCAGGCCTGTCAGCGCCTCCCCGAGGACCAGGGGCTGATCTTTCCCGGCGGCTACTACCTGGCCACCGGGGTCAGCAAGACGTTCGACACGGACGTCACGGACCTGGAGTTCGACCGCGTGGTCCGCTCCCCCAACGGCGAGGACGTCCTGTACGTCTTCCACGCCAGAGGTGACGGCCGCTCGCTGCTCCTGCCGTACAACGTCATCAGGAAGGAGGTGGCCAACCCCATCGTCTGCCACGGCTACTCGCTGTTCGACGACGGCACGATGGTGGTCTTCCGCGCCACCTCCGAGGAGCCGACGCGGGTCCACCCCATGCAGGTCTGGCAGACGCCGTACGTCTCCGACACCTACGCCGCCGCCCAGCCCACCGGCAGCGGCCCGCTGGAGCGCATCGGCAACGCCGAGCTGGTGCGCGGCATCTCCGACTGCCTGTCGGTGGCCCGCATGATCGGTGAGATGGCGCCGTCGGCCGCCACGTTCGAGGCGCTGATCGCCGCCTGTACGCGGGCTTTCGACCACTACCACTGGCTCGGAGAGCAGGGCCTGCGCGCCCCGCTCTCCGAGGTACGGGCCACCGCCGAGCAGGTGCTCGACGAGTACGAGCACGTGGAGGCGCTCACCCGCCAGGCCGCCCGCACCCTCGCCGAGGCGACGGAGGAGACCACCCGGCTCGTCCGGCAGGCCCGAGGCGACACCCCCGCCACCGCCGACGCCTGGGTGACGCTGCTGGCCACGTTGCGCCGGGCCCAGGGCCGCCTGGTGACGCTGCGCGAGGTCCGCTACCTCGACCTCGCCCAGCTGGACACGCTGACCGCATCGCTGGCCGACGAGCTGGTCTCGGTGGGGGAGCGGGCCGTCGGGTTCCTCCAGGGGGCCGAGGCGTTCACCGGCTACCACGAGGCGGTCGAGCGGCTGGCCGCCGAGGCCGCCGCGATCACCACGGTCGCCGAGGCCGAGCCCGTCACGGAACGCCTGGCCACCCAGTCCGAGGGGCTGGAGGTCGTCACCGAGGTCGTGGGCTCGCTGGAGATCGCCGACGCCACCGTACGGACCTCCATCCTGGAGCGCATAGCCGAGGTGCTCGGCGGCGTGAACCGGGCGCGGGCCCTCCTGGACGGCCGCCGGCGGGAGCTGCTCGGGGCGGAGGGGCGGGCGGCGTTCGCGGCCGAGTTCGCGCTGCTCGGGCAGGCCATCACCGGCGCGCTTGCGGTGGCGGACACGCCTGAGCGGTGCGATGAGCAGCTCGGCAGGCTGATGCTGCGGCTGGAGGCGCTGGAGACGCGCTTCGGCGAGTTCGACGACTTCGCCACCCGGCTCGCGGCCAAGCGGGACGACGTCTACGAGGCGTTCTCGGCCCGCAAGCAGACGCAGCTGGACGAGCTGGCCCGCCGGGCCGACCGGATCTTCGCCTCGGCCGAGCGCATCCTGGGCAGCATCACCAGGCGGCTGCCGTCGCTGGGCTCGCTCGACGAGGTCAACACCTTCTTCGCCACCGACCCGATGGTGGCCAAGCTCCGCTCGGTCGCCACCGAGCTGCGCGGGCTCGGCGACGCGGTACGCGCCGAGGAGCTGGACGGCAGGGTCAAGGCCGCCCAGCAGGAGGCGGGCCGGGCCCTGCGCGACCGCCTCGACCTGTTCTCCGACGGCGGCGAGACGCTGCGCCTGGGCCGGCACCGGTTCGCGGTCAACACCCAGCCGATCGACCTCACGCTGGTGCCGCACGACGGTGACATGCACTTCGCCATCACCGGGACCGACTACCGCTCCCCCGCCCCCGCCGCGTTCGCCGACACCCGCCCCTTCTGGGACCAGCTGCTCGCCTCGGAGACCCCGGAGGTCTACCGCGCCGAGCACCTGGCCGCCTCGCTGCTCGACGTGGCCGTGCCGGGCGGGCCGCTCCAGGATCTCGTACGTCAGGCGGCCGAACAGCGCTACGACGAGGGGTACGAACGCGGCGTCCACGACCACGACGCCACCGCCATCCTCGACACGCTGCTGCGACTCCGGGAGGGAGCGGGGCTGCTGCGGTATCCGCCGGAGGCTCGGGCGGCGGCGCAGCTGTACTGGGCGTTCGGGGTGGACGAGGTTTCACGTAAAACATTGGCCACACGGGCCGTGTCGCTGGTGCGCGCCCGCACCGTTTTCGGCCCCACTCCGGAGATTGCCGCTCTGGCAACGGAACTGGGCTCGCAAATCGCCGCATTCCACTCAGAAGCCGGTTCAAGGCCCGGTTCAGGGCCCGGTTCAGGGCCCGGCGAGACGGTCGCGCTCGCCGGGGAGTATCTCGTCGAGGAGCTCGCCACCCAGCCCACCGGCTTCGTGACCAGCGCGGCGGCCCGTACCCTCCTCCAGGGCTTCCACCAGACGCTCGGCCCAGCCAGGTCACGCGAGTTCGAGGAGGATCTCAAGGCAGTGGCGCTGCCCGAACGGCTGGAGCTGGCCCGAGCCTGGATCGGCGCCTTCGGCAAGGGCCCCGAGGTGCCCGAGTCCATCGCCGTACAGCTCTGCGACCTGCCCCGCCACGACTCCAGCGCCACACTGACCGCCACGGTGGAGGGCCTGCTGGGCACCCACCCGCGCGTCGCCGACCGCAAGCTGGAGCTGCGCCTGGACGAAACGCTGGCCAGGACCCGCCGCTTCCGTACCGAACGCGTGCCCGCCTACCGGGCCTACCAGAAGCGGCGCACCGAGCTGGTGACCGCCGAGCGGGCCCGGCTGCGGCTGGACGAATACCGCCCCAAGGTCATGAGCGCGTTCGTCCGCAATCGGCTGCTCGACGAGGTGTACCTGCCACTGATCGGCGACAACCTGGCCAAGCAGCTGGGCGCCGCCGGAGGGGACAAGCGGACCGACCAGATGGGCCTGCTGCTGCTCATCTCGCCGCCGGGTTATGGCAAGACGACGCTGATGGAGTACGTCGCCAGCCGGCTCGGCCTGGTCTTCGTCAAGGTGAACGGCCCGGCGCTCGGCCACGCCGTCACCTCGCTCGACCCGGCGGAGGCGCCCGACGCGACGGCCAGGCAGGAGGTCGAGAAGATCTCCTTCGCCCTGGAGACCGGCAACAACACACTGCTGTACCTGGACGACATCCAGCACACCTCGGCCGAGCTGCTGCAGAAGTTCATCTCGCTGTGCGACGCCCAGCGCCGGATCGAGGGCGTCTGGAACGGCCGCACCCGCACCTACGACCTGCGCGGCAAGCGGTTCGCGGTGTGCATGGCGGGCAATCCGTACACCGAGTCGGGCCGGCGCTTCCGCATCCCCGACATGCTCGCCAACCGCGCCGACGTCTGGAACCTCGGCGACGTGCTGTCGGGCAAGGACGAGCTGTTCGCGCTGAGTTACATCGACAACGCGCTCACCTCCAACCCGGTGCTGGCGCCGCTCTCCGCCCGTGACCGGGCCGACGTCGAGCTCCTGGTACGGCTGGCGCGCGGCGACCAGAGCGCCCGGCCGGACCAGCTCCGGCATCCGTACGCCAAGACCGAGCTGGACCAGATCCTCAGCGTGCTGCGCAAGCTGGTGCGGGTGCAGGAGGTCGTGCTGGCCAACAACCAGGCGTACATCGCCTCGGCCGGGCAGTCGGACGCCGCCCGTACCGAGCCGCCGTTCCGGCTGCAGGGCTCGTACCGGAACATGAACAAGCTGGCCGAGCGGATCGTGCCCGCCATGAACGAGGCCGAGCTGGAGGCGGTCATCGACGACCACTACCTCGGCGAGGCGCAGACCCTGACGAGCGACGCGGAGGCCAATCTGCTCAAGCTCGCCGAGCTGCGCGGCCGGCTGACCCCCGCCCAGGCCGCTCGCTGGAGCGACCTCAAGGCGGCCTACCTGCGCGCCAAGGCGCTCGGCGGCGCCGAGGACGACCCGATGACCAGGGCCGTGGGCGCAATCGGCCTGCTCGCGGACCGGGTGGGCGAGGTCGGCTCGGCCATCAGGGAGAACACGACGGACTGACGGGCCACCAGGGGCGCGCGCCGGACTGGCGCGCGTCACCGCGACGAGGGCCAGACGTCGCGGACCGACGCGTCACCGTGGCGAGGTCAGCTGCGTCGTGCACGCTCGCTGGATGGCCGTGGCCCGGGTGAGGAAGTCGAGGATCAGCTCCAGCTGCTCGTCCGAGTAGCCCGCGTAGAGCTCGGACAGCCCGGTCACCAACGGCTCGAAGACCTCCTCGCCGCCGGCCAGCGCCTCGTGGTTGACCTCGACGATCACCCGCCGTCGGTCCTTGGTGTCGCGGGTGCGGCGCACCAGCCACTTGCCCTCCAACCGGTCGATCAGCCCGCTCACCGAGGCGGGCGCGAGGCCGGTGTGCTGCGCCAGCTCCCCCGCGGTCAGCGGGCCCAGCCGTTGCAGCAGGTCGAGCGCCTTCTCCTCGGTCATCCCCACCCCCAGCAGCTCGCCGACGGCGCTGTGGAACATCACGGCGGCATTGCTGTTGTCCCGCCCGGCCATGAACAGGGCTTCGAGCAAATTCTTTCGGTGTTCCGAAATATCTCTGGACACGGTCCTCCTTCCCGGCATATATTTCGTTCGACCGAACGAAAGGTTATCACCATGAAAGCTCTGATCATAGGATGCGGCATCGGCGGCCCCGCCACCGCAATGGCTCTACGCAAGACCGGCTTCGACGCCGAGATCTTCGAGGCCTACCCGGACACGGCCGAGAGTGTCGGCTCGTTTCTCAACGTCGCCTCGAACGGCTTGGACGCCCTGCGCGTGCTGGGCGCGCACCGCCGGGTGCTGTCCGCCGGCATCCCCACCCCGCGGATGGTCATGTGGAGCGGCTCCGGCAAGCGCCTCGGTGAAGTGGCCAACGGCCTGGCCCTGGACGACGGCACGGTGAGCCACACGATCCTGCGCGCCGACCTCTACCGCATCGTCCGCGACGAGGCCCTCTCCCATGGCATCAAGATCTCGTACGGCAAGCGCCTGGTCTCCTTCGACGACACGGGCGACCAGGTGACGGCCCGTTTCGAGGACGGCACGCAGGAGACGGGCGACATACTGATCGCCGCCGACGGCGTCCACTCGCGGACCCGCGCCCAGCTCGACCCGAGCGCCCCGAAGCCGCGCTACAGCGGCCTCTACAGCTTCGGCGGACTCGTGCACGACCCGAAGTTCACCGGCGAGCCGGGTGTCTACAACATGGTCTTCGGCAAGCGCGCCTTCTTCGGCTATACCGTGGCCGCCTCCGGCGAGACCTGGTGGTTCGCCAACCTGCCCCGCGAGCTGGGCGATGTTCCCGCGGACTGGAAGCCGGTGCTGGTGGAGGCGTTCCGGGACGACGCGAACTTCTCCGCCGAGGTGATCAGGCGGAGCGAGGTGGCATCGGCGCTGCCGATCCACGACCTGCCGCCCCTGCCGACCTGGCACAAGGGACGGGTGGTGCTCACCGGCGACGCCGCGCACGCCACCTCGCCGAGCGCCGGGCAGGGCGCCTCGCTGGCCATCGAGGACGCCGTCGTGCTGGCCAGGTGCCTGCGTGAGGCGAAGGACCACCGGGCGGCGTTCGAGCGGTTCGAGAGCGAGCGACGCGAGCGGGTGGAGAAGGTCGTCGCCTATTCGCGGACGATCAGCAACAACAAGGCCGCGGGCCCGGTCGCCCGGGTGTTCCGCGACCTGATGATGCCGATCTTCCTGAAGAAGCTGGCCAGCCAGGAGTCACTGTCCTGGATGTACCGCCACCAGGTCAGCCTGTGACACCGGTCACCAGGTCAGCCCGTGACGCCAGCCACCAGGTCAGCCTGTGACACCGCCTCCGCTCTGGCGGGCAGCAGCGGCAGGCGCACGTCGGGGGTCGGGATCAGGCCCCTGGCGTGCAGGACGCCCTTGATGACGGTCGGGTTCGGTTCGGCGAACAGCGCGGCCGACAGCCGGGCGAGCCGATGACCCAGCGCCCGAGCCCTGGCCACGTCACCCGCGCGCCACGCCGCGGCCAGCTCGACGAACCGGTCGGTGGCCAGGTGCGCCGAGGCCAGGATGCCGCCCGAGGCGCCCAGCGCCAGCAGCGGCGAGATGAACAGGTCGTCGCCCCCGAGCACCTCGAACCCCTCGGGCAGGTCCCCGAGCAGGTCCAGGGCATCCTGATCGATCCCGCCCGTCGCGTACTTCACTGCGGCGATCATCGGGTGCCCGCCCAGGTGACGCAGGGTCGCGGCACTGACGGCCTGCCCGGTCCGGTAGGGAATGTGGTACATCACCAGCGACACCGGCGTCTCCTCCGCCAACGCCTCGAAGTGCGCGATGACACCGCGCTCCGAAGGCCGCAGGAAGTACGGCACGGTCAGCAGTGCGGCGGAGACCCCCGAAGGCAGCTCCTTCAGCGCCGCGGCTGTTGAGCGCGTGTCGTTGCCGGTGATGCCGACGGTCAGCGGCACCTCGCGTTCCGCGCAGACCGCGACGCAGACCTCGATCACCCGAGCCCGCTCGGCGGGCGTCAGCGCCGCGACCTCTCCGGTGGTGCCCAGCGCGACCAGCCCGGCGGCGCCCTGGTCGAGAACGTGGCGGGCGAGCTTGTCGATCGCCTCGACGGCCACCTCACCCTCCTGGGTGAACGGCGTGACCAGCGGCACATGGATTCCTGTCAGCATGCTCTCAGCCTGATGCCGGACAATACGTTAGGTCCAGCGCGGATTTCTGCTGACGAGCTTAAGCTTGCCTGATGCTCGACCCTCGCAAGCTCCACCTCCTGCGCGAACTCGCCCAGCGCGGCACCATCGCCGCCGTCGCCGAGGCGCTCAGCTTCACTCCGTCGGCGGTCTCCCAGCAGCTCAGCGCCCTGGAACGGGAGGCGGGCGTACCACTGCTGGAGCGTACGGGCCGGACGGTCGCCCTGACGCCCGCCGGCCATCTGCTCGTCGAGCACGCGCAGGACGTACTCGAACAGCTGGAAAGGGCGTCCGCGGCGCTCGCCGCGGTGCGGAGCGGCCCGTCGGGGCCGCTGCGGATCGGCGCGTTCCCCACGGCGGCCCGCGTGCTGCTGCCGCCCGCGCTCGCCGAGCTGTCCCACGCGCATCCGGGGCTGCGGCCGATGGTCTCCGAGATCGACCCCGCCGACGTCTCCGCCGCGCTGCGTGCGGGCGAACTGGACGTCGCGCTCGTGCACGAGTACGACTTCGTGCCGCCCGTCACCGACGCGTCGCTGGAGACGGAGCCGCTGTTCGGGGAGCAGATGTACCTCACGGACCGGGCCACGATCGCCGACGCGCGCGATGACGCCTGGATCGTCGGCAAGCCGGGGACCCTGTGCCACGCGATGGCGATCCGGGCCTGCCAGGCGGCCGGTTTCGAGCCGCGGGTCCGTCACCGGATCGACGACTTCGACACCGTACTTGCCTTCGTCGCCGCTGGTCAGGGCGTGGCGCTCGTCCCACGCCTGGCCGCGCTGGCGCCACCGCACGGAGTGACGCTGACCGGCCTGCCGCTCAGCCGCCGCACTTTGGCCGCCTTTCGCAGGGGGTACGGGGAGCATCCCGCGATCAAGGCGGCCGTCGCGGCCTTCCACACAGCGATCACCCACCTCCCGCTCTGAGAGCCTGCTGGCAAGGGTCTTTGGTGTGGAGGCAGGGTTCGGAGATCGCGGGTACGCGGTCATCTTCGGGTCACAGGCAACCCCTCTGGGATGCGCAACGCGATGAACCGGCGGCCGTGGCAGCCGTGGTGGACCGTGAATAAGAATCAGGGGTTCGCCGAACTATGGGTGTTGGGTCGCAACCGACTGAAAGGCCGACATACATGGCAGCGCCCCCCAAAGATTCGGCACCGCCCAGCGAGGATACCGACGCGCAGGTGATAGAGGCGTCGCGGCGTCATCCTGATCGCTTCGGCGCCGTCTACGATCGCTATTTCGCGTCCATCCACCGCTATGTTCACCTGCGCTTGGGTGAGACGGCCGCGGATGACCTCGCCGCGGAGACCTTTCTCCGCGCCTTCCGCGACCGGGACCGCTTTGACTCCGCCTGTCCCAGCGCCCGCCCCTGGCTGTACGGCATCGCCTCCAACCTGGTCGCCGAGCATCGTCGCAGCGAGGCGCGCAGGTATAGGGCGCTGGCCAGAAGCGCCGATGCCGCGGAGATCGCCAGTCACGACGAGCGTGTGGTGCAACGGGTCTCGGCGGCGGTCATGCAGCCGCGGTTGGCCGCCGGCCTCGTCCGACTTTCGGCCGGGGACAGGGAAGTCCTGCTGCTGGTCGCCTGTGCCCAGCTCAGCTACGAGGAGGTGGCCGAGGCCCTCGGCATACCTCGGGGAACGGTGGGATCGCGTCTCAACCGCGCCCGCAAGAAGCTCCGCAAGACCATCGGCCCCGCCGAGGAGGGACTGTGATGAACGAGCTCGACGCGATCAAGGGCTACCACGACAGCCTGCCCGGACCCGCGCCCGAGGTGAGCGCGCGTGCATGGGTGCTGCTGGTCGAAGAGGTCGAGGCCGAGCGGGCCGGGAGCGGCCATCCCCGGCCGACGCGGTCACGTCGGCTGCCTCTTCGCGCTTTCCCCGGCGGCCGGTGGGGGATGAGGGCAGGCGTGGCGGTGGGCCTCGCGGCCGCGGTGACCGCGGGACTGGTCCTGGTACGTGGCGGTCACGACTCCGCTCCATTCGGGACGCGGCCGGCCAGCGCCGCCGAGTTGCTCCGGCATGCGGCCTCCGCCGCGGCGCGGGAGGACCTACGGCCTGGGCCTGGGCACTTCGTCTACGTCGACCAGAAGAACGTCACATTCGCCAGCGGCTCCGAGGGCGAGTACACCCAGGACGTGCGCCGCGAGGTATGGATGCCCACCGGGGATCCTGGCAAGGCCCTGACACGCTCGACATACGGGCAGACACACGCCACCAGCGGGCGCCCTGAGCCCATGCAATCCCCCGGAACGGTGGAGTACCAGCGTGCGGGGCAATGCCACGACAACCGCCTGGGCCTGCCCACCCAGGCCACCGATCTTCCCGCCGATCCTGACCAGGTTCTAGCGAAGATCCGCCGCGCCGCGGCTGCGTTCGTCCAGTCGGACCAGGGCAGACGAGGAGAGACGAACCTGAGCCAGAACGAGATCAACATGCGGGTCGAGAAGGTCGTCGCGAGCTCGTTGCTCAGACTGGCGCAGGACCCGCTCACCCCCTCCCAGACCAGGGCGACAGTCTTCGGCTCACTGTCCAAGATGCCGATCGCGACCATCGTCGCGGACCTCACCGACCCTGCCGGACGGCACGGCGTGGGCGCTTCGCTCAAGTTCGAGACCCCCGACGGCGGATGGGAACGCGGGGAACTCATCTTCGAGCCGGCAACCTACCGGTTCCTCGGCTACCAGAGCTGGATCGGACGGACAGAGGGCGGACAGGCCAAGGAGACTCCGAGCGCCAGTATGGCGGTGATGACAGTGAAGGTCGTCGACTCCATGCCGGAGGTTCCCAAGGACACCGGCAAGCCGATGTTCTGCTAGCTCGATCGTCAAGTTGCGGTTTGTGGAGTAACCCCGTGTGATCGACGGGGCAACCCTTGGCCGTGGACCTTCTCGTCGAAGGAGGAAGATCGGCCAAGGGCCGTCTGAATGACTGGTGTCCGCCATAGCGACGCTGGGAGGGTAGGGGTTGGAACGTCAAGCTAAGAGGGCCGCGCAGCCCGGTGATACGGGAAGTGGGAGGTGCCGAGCAGGCGAACGCCCCTCACTCCCCGCTCAATCATCGAACAATGGGAAGGCTGATCAGGGTCCAGCAAGCGGCATTAGTGTTGGGTGTACTTTTTCTATTAATGCCATAAGTGGCCGCTCGACGTGTGACGGCCAGCACCAAGCCCGCGCCCGCTGGTTCCACCAACAAATCTGCCTGGCCACCGCATACAAGCAGCTCAGCTAAACAAATGGAGGCTGCCGCACCAGGTCGGCCTACTCACCGATCGGCGTGAGGATCAAGCGGGCGTTGTCCCTCGATGGACGGGTCATCGCGTATCGGGCCGCCTGGCCGCTATGGCCATCCGGGCGGCGAAAAGCGGTAAACCGCTGCGCCAACATAGCCAGGATGAGGAGCCCGGTCATGGTGGCCATGTCCTCACCGATACATTTCCGCTTTCCCTCGCCGAACGGCAGATAAGCCGCCCGTTGCCCGTGGTCGAGCCTGCCAGCGAATCGGCCGGAGTCGAAGCCCGCCGGGCCGGGCCATCGGGCCGGATCGCGGTGCGTCGCATAGGGGGCGATGATGATCTGATCGCCCACGGCGAGCCGGTGCTTACCAAGTTGAGTCTCCGCCTTGACGTTGCGGAAGAACATGGGGAACGCGGGATGCAGGCGCAGCGACTCCTGCAGCAGAGCCTGCACGGTGACGAGCCGCGGAAGGTCCTCCAGTGTAGGGGTGCGGTCCGCGCAGACATTGACCACCTCGGTCCGTAGCCGGTCCAACTGATCCCCTCGCTCGGCCATCAGGACGCACGCCCACGACAGCACGGTTGCCGTGGAGTCGAATCCCGCCATCAACAGCGTGAAGACCTGGTCTCGTACCTGCCGGTCGCTTAGGCGGTGACCGGTCTGCGGATCGGTGGCGGTCATCAGCTGCCCGAGCAGGTCTCCGGCCTCGGTGCCCTGATCCCGGCGCGAGGAGATGATTGACCTGACTCTGCCATCCAGCGCCGCGATGGCCTTTCGATAGCCGCTCGCCCCAGGTGCCCAGTGCGGGAGAAAGATTCGCCCCGCCATGCCGTCGAAGACCGGCAGGGCGAGCTGCGTGAGCTCGGCCGTATCGACTGCGTTCCCCAGCGCATGCCGCATCAACACCTCGACACTCAGCAGCTTCAGCTCGCTGAAGAGCTCTATCGGACCGCGCAGATCCCATGTGTCCATTCGGCTCCGCCAAGCATCGGCCGTCAACTCCATTACGGTGCGCAGTTCGGCTCGGCGAAAGGCGGGATTCATGATCTGGCGCAGCAGGCGCCAGGTCGCCTCATCGTTCACCGTGAATAGTCCATCCTCGCCCAGGGCATCGGCGATGATCCGATAGATGGGCCCGCCCTTGTCGAACTGTGTCGCGTCGGTGACCAGGATTCGATGAAGACACTCGGGATCGCTCACTACCCAGAACTTCCGGCGCCCCGGGATCGGCAGCCGGGCAACTCCTTCGTGTGTGAGCGCCAGCCGGGTACACAGCACGACCGGGTCCCGGCGTAGCAGCGCTGCGACCACCTCGGGCAGGGACGGCTTCGTGGGCATGCGGTGTCTCCTAGCACTCCAGGGGAGGGCCCCAGCGACACTTCGCGATCTTGCTGTTGAGGCCACATGAGTACGGCCACCGCGTGATCATCAGTGAGTTCGAGCGCCTGCTCGAACGCCAGACGCTCGTGACGTGGCCGCGGGCGACAGCGTAGGGCCTGAAGACTGACCGGTCACCTTCGAGGAACTGATGGGCCGGATCGCGGACCGGTTCTGCCGGGTGGAACCGCGCCGTACCGCCCGCGCCTATCTGTCCGGGCTGCTGTCCGGGATCGAGCGCAAGGACTGCTGGTGGCCGGCCGAACACGCGGGACTGGCCGGCGCGCAAGCGATGCAACGCCTGCTCCGCACCGCCTCTCCTCGTGGTCTTCTCAACTCGACGATGAGGCGATGGCCGCCCTGCGCATAGCGCCTGGCCGTACCCATATCGCCACAATCCGTTACAGCAGCAGACGTCACCCATGCGACACATCACGGCATATGTGTAGATCGCAGGTTAAACGTTAGCTGAGCGGCCGTCACCCGCCCCCTCTTCTGAGCGAACCCCCTGCGTCGCCGAGTAGGCCCCTGGCCAGGTCGCCCAGAGTGGCGGCGACCCTGGCCGATTCCCCGGCGAGCAGCAGGCTGCCGATCGGCTCCGTGTGCAGCGTGCCAAGCAGGACGTGCCCGGCCAGGTCGGCGTCGACATCCGGCCGCGCCTCGGTGATCAGGGCCGAGACGTGCCGGTGCCACGCCACGTAGATCGGGTTGGCCAGCCGCGTCCCGCCCCCGGCCTTCTGGGTCAGCCGGGCGTGCTCGTGCGCGGCGATCAGTCCGGCGTTCCGGGTGGCCATCGCGACCACCGCGTCGAGGAAGGCCACCAGCCGTTCCCCGGCCGGCGCGCCCGGCCCCAGCGGCGGCGGTCCGTCCACGACGGCCTGCTCCAACCCGTGCGCCCGCTCCGACATCAGCTCCTGCATGAGCCCGACGCGGCTGCCGAACCGGTGGAACACCGTCCCCTTGCCCACCCCCGCCGCGACGGCGACCCGCTCGACGGAGACCTCCTCCGGCGGATGCTCCCGCAGCAACTCCTCGGCGGCCGCCAGGATCGCCCGCCTGTTGCGTGCCGCGTCGGCCCGCTCCCGCCGTTCCATCGGATCATTGTCCCCCATAGACAAACTTGACCGCCGGTCCATATATTAACTGGACCAGAGGTTCACTTACGAGGAGTGTGTCCCATGCGCGCGATCGTTGTCCATGAACTGGGCGGTCCCGAGGTGCTCAAGGCCGAGGACTGGCCGGAGCCGAAGGCGGGAGAAGGACAGCTGGTCATCCGTACGCAGGCCATCGGCGTCAGCTACGCGGAGACCCAGCTGCGGGCGGGCACGATGCCGTTCCCGATGCCGGTGCCGCTGCCCGCGGTGTTCGGCGCCGAGGTGGCCGGCGTGGTCACCGAGGTCGGGGCCGGAGTCGACGAGACCCTGCTGGGCACCACCGTCGCCGGCGTGACCGGCGGAGTCGGCTCCTACGCCGAGTACGCGGCGGTGTCCGCGTCACTGATCTGCCCGGTGCCCGACGGCGTGTCGCCGGTCGACGCCGTCGCCGCCGCCGCGCCGGGCGCCATCGCGCTGGGGCTGCTGCACCGGGCCGGGCTCAAGGGTGGGGAGACCGTGCTGGTGGAGGCCGGGGCGAGCTCCGTCGGGACGTACTTGCTGCGGCATGCCAAGGAGTTCGGCGCGGAACGGATGATCGCCACCGCGGGCGCCGAGCCGAAGCGGGAGCGGGCCCGGCAGATGGGGGCCGACGAGGTCATCGACCACCGGGAGCCGGGCTGGCCCGACCAGTTGCCCGATGTGGACGTGGTCTTCGACTCGATCGGTGGGCCGTCGGCCAGGCAGGTGCTCGATCACCTCACGCCGGGCTCCGGGCGCATGCTCTGCTACGGCCTGCTGAGCGGCGAACCCGCCGCGGTGGGCGCCGCCGATCTGCTCGCCAGCGGTGTGACGGTCATCGGGTGCGGCGGGCCCGCGTGGGGCGCCGGGGTGTTCGGCGTCAGCTACCCGGAGATGCTGGCCAGGGTGGCCGACGGACGCAGCCACGCGTACGTCGAAGCCACCCTGCCGCTGGAGTCGGCCGCCGAGGCCCACCGCCGCCTGGAAAGCCGCACGGCACTGGGCAGGCTGATCCTTACGCCCTGACGGTCAGGCGGGTCGCGCCCTCGGAGGACCACTGACGGCACGCCAGGCCCTTCGAGGACCACCGGCGGTCAGGCCCCTTCGAGGACCGCGTCGAGCACGGCGGCGGCGCTGAGCTGTTCGAGGTTGTACTCGCCCGCCGTCACGGCCACGACCAGCCCGCGCTCGGGTGCCACGTGGATCACCTGGCCGCCGTTGCCATGTGCGGCGATCGAGGGGCGCTCACCGGTGCCGACGTACCACTGGTAGCTGTAGTAGGACCTGTCGTCGATCTTCACCCGGGGTCGCCACAGCTCCTCGATCCAGCTCCGCGGCACGATCCCACGCCCGCCGTCGAGCACGACCGTACCGATGGCGGCCAGGTCGCGCGGCGTCAGCCGCAGGCCCGACGCCGCCATCTCGTCCCCGTCGTCACCCTGCGACCACTCGAACGCGCCGATGCCCAGCGGCTCGAACAGCGCGCTCCTGGCGAACTCGGCCAGCGACCGGCCGGTCCCCTTGGCGATGATCCGCCCGATCAGCGCCGTAGCTCCGCCGGAGTACACCCGCCGCTGCCCCGGCTCCTCCACGATGGGCCGCTCCAGCACGAAGCGGTAGCGGTCGGGCGCGTACTCCATCGCCAGCTCACTGTTGGCGGTGCTGGTGTACGGAACGCTCTCGTCCCACTCCATACCGAGCGTCATCGTCAGGGCGTGCTCGATGGTGAGGCGAGCCCGCTGGGGATCAGCCGCCAGATCCTGATATTCCGGGAATTGCGCGAGTAATCCCTCCTCCGGGGGCGCCACCAGCTTCTCGGCCAACGCGATGCCGTACAGGAGCGAGACCACACTCTTGGTGACGGATCGGACGTCGTGCAGCGTGTCCGGCTCGAACGTGACGTGCCCGAGGGGTTCGTTGAGCTTGACGTCCTGGCCCGCGCCGTAGCGTTCGAGGATGACCTGCCCGTTCTCGACGACCACGAGCCCGTGCAGATTCGGCGCCTTACCCTCCCGTAGGACGGCGTCCACTCGATCCGCCAATGCCATGACGACCTCCTCTTCGCTGGGACTTCCCGGTCTATGACCTGACACCGTGTGAGAGTCAACCGCGCTCATGGTGCCAGACCGTCCAGTACCTCACTCCCAACGAGCCGTCCCGCTCGCGGCTCGGAAACTACGATCGCGTCATAGTTTGATCGGATCATAGTTTGCGCTCTGTGATCGTTCCGGGCTGCCAGGCACCTTCGAACGTAGTCGAGCCGTCTGCTCGCTTCAGCGGCGAGCAGACGGCTCGAGAGAGTGGGAGCCGGAACCGCGCCAGGCGTCAGGTCAGGCCCGGAGCGGTTCCGTTTGGTCGCGGGTCGGACCGTCACCAGGGACGATGGGCCCGCGCCCGTGCTCGTCTCACAGCGGAGTTACCTCGTGGCGATCGCCCATGCGCGCTCGGATCCGCGCGCCGAGTCGCGCTCCGACGATGCCATCCAGCCGCTCCAGCCTGCGGTACGGATGCCGTTCCAGGCGGTGGACTGAGAGGCGGACTGGGCCGGCTTGCAGTCCTCGGCGCGGCCGGTGTTCACGGCGATGGCGACGGTGGGCCGGACCGCGGTCGACACGGAGGCCCAGGCCGTACCCACGATGGAGGGGCGGACCGTGATCGCGTTGGCGGTCCAGGCCGTACCCACGACGGCGGGACGGACCGTGGCCGTCGTGTTGGCGGCCCAGGTGGTGCTCACGTTCACCGGACGGACGGTGGTCGTGTTAGCGGCCCAGAGCGTGCCCACGATGACGGGGCGGACGGTGGTCGTCGCGTTGGCGGCCCAGGTGGTGCTCACGTTCGCGGGCCGAACGGTGGTCGTGCTGGAGGGGCAGGCCATGGTCACCACGGCGGGGCACGCCGAGCTCACGGCGGCCGGCCGAACCGGAGCCTGCAGAACCGGAGCCGACTGGACCGGGGCCTGCTGGATCGGAGCCTGCTGAACCGGAGCCGACTGGACCGGGGCCTGCTGGATCGGAGCCTGCTGGATCGGAGCCGACTGGACCGGGGCCTGCTGGATCGGAGCCTGCTGGATCGGGGCCTGCTGGATCGGGGCCTGCTGGACCGGGGCCTGCTGGACCGTGGTCACCGCGGCAGGGCAGGGCGTGCTGCTCGTGGCGGTCGGCCGGACCGTGGCCACCGCGGCGGAGCAGGGCGAGTTGGTCGTAGCGGAGGGCCGGACCGTGGTCACCTGGATCGGGCGGACCGTGGTCACGCTGCTCACCGCGCCGGGGCAGGCCGTGCCGGTCGTGGCGATGGGCCGGACCGTGGTCACCGCGGCGGAGCAGGGCGTGCTGCTCGTGGCGGACGGCCGGACCGTGGTCACCGAGTCGGGGCAGGCCACGCTCACCTTGGCGGGGCAGGCCGCGTTCGCGGTGGAGGCGGTCGTGGGGGCGGTGCGGACACCGGTCACGCTGGAGCGGCTGAGGTCGAACGTGCCGGCCTGGACACCATGCCAGTAGTCGGTGGCGAAGAAGTGGCCTTCTGCCTTGTCGTTCCGCGCCCCGATCGCACTGCTCGGGGAGCTGGTGAAGCCGCTGTCGAACTCGTCGTCGGCGACCGCTGGCCCCGCCACCAGCAGAAGGCCGGAGGCGGTTAGAGCTAGAGCGGTGATCGCGTGCTTGTACAAGGTCTGTCCCCCAGAAATGGATGCGCTGTTGTTTCGGCCCGCTGGAGCTTACCCCCCAACAATGGAGCATCTATCTCCCAGAACGATCTGGATTTCTTTACACTCGAGGATTTTAACCAGTCGGACGATCTGCCATTTCCCGCAATTACTTTTAGATCCCAGATCTTTCTTCAAGTCACCGTACTTACGAGTAATCGACGGCAATTCGGGCAGTCGGCTGAGAATTTCCTCAGCGTTTCTCAGGGATGGCTCAGCCGCCGCGGAGCAGGCTGGTGACCATGGACCGACTGCTGAACACCCCCGCCATCGCCCAAGGACTGCGCAAGGTCGAAGCCAGGATCCGCCGTCTCAGCGGATCTTCCACGCTGCCGGGCATCAACGCGGGCGCCGGGCGGATCATCAGCGCCGGCGGGAAGCGGCTGCGCCCCGCCATGACCCTGGCCACGGCGATCGCCCTGGGCAAGCAGCCCGACCGCCGGGTGATCACGGCCGCGGCGTGTGTGGAGTTGATTCACGCCGGTTCCCTCGTACATGACGATCTGATGGACAACGCCACCGAGCGTCGCGGCACCAGAACGCTGAACGCCGAACTAGGCGACGGCAAGGCGCTGGTGATCGGCGACTTCATGCTGGCCAGGGCGGGTTTGGCGGCCATCACGGCCGTGTCGAGACCGGTGGCCGAGGTGCTGGCCGCGACCGTCGTCGAGCTGGCGGAGGGCCAGTACCTGGAGACCACCGACTTGTTCGACCCGCACCGAACCGTGGAGAACGCGCTGCGATCCGTCACCGGTAAGACCGCCGCGCTGTTCCGGGCCGGGTGCCTGGTGGCCGCCGTGTGCGCGGGCGCCTCGCCGGAGGACCGGGCCAGGATGGCGGCGTACGGCGAGCGGTTCGGGCTGATCTTCCAGGTGCTCGACGACCTGCTCGACCTGACCGCCTCCAGCCGGCAGCTCGGCAAACCCGCGGGCAACGACCTGCGCCAGGGCGTCTACAGCCTGCCTTTGCTGATGGCCGGCGAGGACGTATCGGAATTGCTGGGCAGGAATATGACCGACGACCAGGTGGCGGAAGTCCTACGTCGGCTGCGCGCCGGCGACATGGTGCCCAAAACTCTGGAGTACTGCCGCGGCCTGGCCGCCGACGCGCTCGCCGCCCTGCCGGTGATTAACGATTCCGAAACAGCCGGCATCCTGTACGCCTTGCCCACGGCATACATCGAGCAGGTTTCGCAAATAACTCTCCTGGCCACCGTTAATTGAGATTCATTGAAATGATTGGTGGTCGTCCACCGGTACGCCGCGACGCCCGGCAAGCGGGCCCGGTGGACGAGCGCGGCTGACAGGCCCGGTGAACGGGCGGCAAACGTTCTGCAAGGCCGACCCGCTAGGTTTCGGCAGATGAAGGCCCGCATCACCCAGATCTCCACGTACCTTCCCGCAGCCACGCTGACCAGCGACGAGGTCGAGCGACGCATCGAGGGCTACCGGCCACCGACCGGGATCATCGAGCGGATGACCGGCATCGGGCGCCGCCACGTGGCCGCCGACGATCAGCAGGCCTCGGACCTGGCCGTCGAGGCCGCCAAGGGGCTGGCGGCCGACGTCGATCTGCTGATCTTCGCCTCGGCCTCGCAGGACCTGGTCGAGCCCGCGACCGCGCACATCGTGGCCGCCAAGCTCGGCCTGTCGTGCCCGGTGTTCGACGTCAAGAACGCCTGCAACAGCCTGCTCAACGGGATCCAGGTGGCCGAGGGGCTGATCGTCTCCGGGTCGTACCGCAGGGTGCTGGTGTGCTCGGGCGAGACGCCGTCGCGGGCGATCCGCTGGCGGGTGCGGGATCGGGCGCAGTTCGTGGACGCGTTCGCGGGGTACACGCTGTCGGACGCGGGCGCGGCGGTGCTCGTGGAAGCCGACCCGCTCCGCGGCATCTTCTATCGCGATTTTTCGGCGGATAGTACGGCGTGGGGTATCGGCACCCTTCCGGGTGGTGGGTCCATGCATCCGCGCGACCCGGAGTTCTCCTACTTCCGCGGCGACGGCCGTCGGCTGAAGGAGGCGTTCCAGCTCGTCGGCCCCGACCTCTTCCTCAACGCGCTCAAACGCACCGGCCTGACCTGGGATGATTTCGCGGTGATCGCGGTGCATCAGGTGGCGTTGCCGTACCTGAACGTACTGTCGCGGGCGCTCGACCTCCCCGAGGACCGGCTGGTGATCACACTGCCCGAGCACGGAAACTGTGCGTCGGTCACGCTCCCGCTCCAACTCACCCACGCCCGCGCCCGCAGGGGCGACCGCGTGGCGCTGCTCGGCCTCGGCGGCGGCATCAGCCTGGGCATCATGCTGGCGGACCTGTGAACAGCCGCGACAATCCGCCCGAACATCACGAGCGCCACGATCCGCGTGAGCCCCACGAGCGGCACAAGCAGCACAAGCAGCACGAGCTACGCGAGCGGCACGTCCGGCGTGGGCGGTGGCACGAGACGCGGCTCTACCTCGCCGCCCACCCCTTCGCCTACCCGCTGATGCGCCTGCTGGCCCGGCTGGGTCCGGTTGTGCGGGTGCCGGGTCTGGGGGTGGTGGTGAACGACGCGGCCCTGGCCCGGCGCGTGCTCATGGACGGTCGTTTCCGTAAGGACGGCCCCGGCTCGCCCGGCGACCTGTGGACGCCCGTACTCGGCCCGTCGGTGCTGCTCAACATGGAGGGCGCCCCGCACGCCGCGCTACGCGCCAAGCTGGCGCCGCTGTTCACGCCGTCGTCCGTCGCCACGCTGGTCGCCGACGTGCTGGCCGGCCCGCTGGACGATCTCCGTGTACGCCTGGCGAAAGGCGACACGGTCGACCTGGTGGACGAGATGCGGCTGCTGGCCGGGGCGGTGATCTGCCGGGTGATCGGACTCGGCGAGGTGCCGGCGGCCAGGGCCAGGCGGCTGTTCGCCGATGGGGAGCGGGTGGTGTCGATGGTCTCGCTGCGTACCAGGGGACTGAACGCCCGCCAGCTCACCGTGGCCCGCGAGGTGCTCGACGGGATCGGCGACATAGCGCAGGCGGCCTACAACGCGGGGGATCCCGCCACGGTGATGGGCCGGATGCGCGAGCTCGGGCTGTCGGCGGCGGAGGCCCGCGGGGCGGCCGGGGCGTTCTTCCTCACCGGGACGGAGACGGTCGCCACGTTCGTACCCAGGCTGGTCGCGTTGCTGCACGACCACGACGCCTTCGGCGCCGACCTGGATCTGGCGATCGAGGAGGCGATGCGGGTCACCACGCCGACGCCGGTGATGCTGCGTTCCGTCGCCGAGCCCGTACGTCTGGGCAAGGTCCTGGCCCGGCCCGGTGACCGCGTGGTGATCGTGACGCACAACTGCGCCCGCGCGTACGGCCCGTTCGATCCGTCCCGGCCGCACCCGCCGGAGCTGCGCCGCCTGTGGTTCGGCGCCGGGCCACACTTCTGCATCGGCTACCCGCTGGCACTGGCCGAGATCCGCGCGGTGGCCGGGGTCGTGCTCGCCCGCCCGGTCAAGGTGGTGGCGCGGCGGGCCGCCAGGGGCGTGCTCCTCCCGACCTACAGGCACCTGCTGATCAGGGCCGCATGAGGGTCGGGGTCACCGGGGCGTCCGGTTTCGTGGGTGGCGCGGTCTGCCGGGCGGCCGTGGCCAGGGGCTGGCAGGTGTACGGCTTCGGGCGCCGGCCCACGGAGATCCCCGGAGTGACGTACCAGACGTGGGACCTGACCGGTGACGAGCGCCCAGAGCCGGACCTCGACGCGCTGATCCACTGCGCGGGGAGCGTCACCGACTGGGGCCCGCCGGCCGGGATCTGGCGGGCCAACCACACCGGAACCGCGAACGCCATGGCCGCCTTCCCGCACGCCCGGTTCGTGCACGTCAGCACGGCCAGCGTGTACGACCCGCGACGGCCGACGGTCATGGCCCGCGAGCACGAGGCCCCGGTGAGCCGGTACGTCAACGCCTACGGCGCGTCCAAGGCGGCGGCCGAACGCCTGGTCGAGGGGCGGGCGGTGATCCTGCGCCCGCACGCCGTCTACGGTCCGGGCGACACCACGCTGCTCCCCCGGGTGCTGCGGGCGGTCAGAGGCCGCAGACTGGTCGCGGTCGGCGACGGGCGGCAGCGTGTCAGCCTGACGTCGGTGTTCAACCTCGCCCATGCCTGCCTGCTGGCCGTCACGGGTCCGCTCGGGACGTACAACGTGACCGACGCCGAGCCGGTCGTCCTGGACGACGCGCTCCGCGCCGTACTGAGGGAAAAGGGCATCGACGCGACCCCGCTCTACCTGCCCCGGCATCTCGCCCACTGCCTGGCGGCGATCTCCGAGACGCTCGCCAACGGTGGGCAGTTCTCCCGAGAGCCGCGCCTGACCCGCTACGCCGTCGGCCACCTGGCCGTCGAGCGCACGCTGGACATCACCGCGGCCCGCGCGCGACTCGGCTACGCGCCGTCGCCGACGTCCTTCACGGGCGCCGCGTCCTGGTGAACCCGCCCCACCTCCGGCACCGCCGACGCCGCCGCGCCTTCACCGTCGGCTGAGCGCAGCTCACCGTCAGCCGAGCGCGCCTCGCCACCGTTTGGACCTGGTTTGCGAGCCTCCAGCATCTCCGACTTGAACCACGGCCCGCCGTACCAGAACCGCCACCCCAGGTCACGTCTGCGCACATCGACCACACCGAGCTCACGCAGCACGTCCTCATAGCGCGACGTGTGCTGGAAATCGGCGATCAGCATCAGCCCGCCCGGACGCAGCACCCGATGCGCCTCCTTGACGGCCTGGTCGCGGCCTTCGGCGGTCGGGATGTTGTGAATGGCCAGGCTGGACACGATCACGTCGAACCGCCCGTCGTCGAACGGCAACTCGCGCATATCCCCCGTGACCAGATCGACCCGGTCCGACACCCCTTCGGCCTCGGCGTTGGCCCTGGTGACGCTCTCGGCGTTGCCCGACTGGTCCTTGCCGCTCCACAGGTCGATGCCGGTGGCCCGGCCGCCGCGCAGCCGCTGGGCCGCGAGCAGCAGCACCATCCCACGCCCGCAGCCGAGGTCGAGCACCTGCTCGTCGCCCTCGATCCGGCCGAGCTCCTCGCCCCACACGACGAACTTCCCCCGCCGGGTCGTGTAGAGGTAACTGCCCGCGCTGGCCAGTGTGTAGAGCGCGCCGAGCAGGAACGCGATCCCAGCCGCCGGTACGTCGAAGGCGAACGAGACCGCTACCAACGCCAGCTGCACCACCGCGCCGAAGAAGAGTCCGGCGAGGGCCCATGGTGCGTCGAATCCATAGCTTCCGCGTCTCACACACACGTTATATCTCAAGATGGACTTCACCGAAACTTGCCGCGACACTGCCTTTTCACCAAATCGCCCGCCTCCAAACCGTTACTAACCTTGGCCATAGTTCGTAGAACGAGGGGTTGACCAGGGATGACAGTCAGAACACGCGGGTTCGGCCTCGGCTTCAGCATCGCGCTCACCCTGGCCTCAGCCCTGCTGTGGGGGGTGGCCCACCTGGCCGCCGACCGCCGGAAGACCGGCTTCGCCCTCATGGTGACGTACGTGGTGATGCTCGCCTCGATCCTCACCGTGCTCACCGTGTTCAGCAGCAGGCTGCTCTCGCTGGCCGTCCAGCCCGCCTGGCTCACCGCTCTCACCATCATGGTGGCCACGCTCGGAGTCGTCTGGACGGGCGTGATCATCTGGTCGTACATGCTCGTACGGCCGGCGCCCGCGAACCGCGTGGGCCGCGCGGTGACCACCGTCCTGACCATCGCCCTGTGCGGGCTCATCCTGGCCCCGGCCGTGTATGCGGCCCGCGTGGCCTACGTGTCGCGGGACGTGGTCAACACCCTGTTCACCGCCAACGTCTCCCCCATCGTGTCGCAGGACCCGTGGAACGGCGCGAGGCGGATCAACCTCCTGCTCCTCGGCGGCGACGCGGCTCCCGGCCGTCCCGGTGTGCGTACCGACAGCATCACCGTGGCCAGCGTCGACGTCGCCACCGGAGCGACGACCCTGCTCGGCCTGCCGCGCAACCTGCAGCGGGTACGACTTCCGGAAGGCCCGCCCAGGGACCGCTTCCCTGACGGCTTCACCGGCGCGGGCCCCGACACTCCCGGCCTGCTCAACGAGATCTTCCAGTACGCCGAGGACTATCCCGAGATGGAGCCGGGCGTACACAAGGGGCAGCGCGGCCCGGCCCTCCTCAAGAAGACGATCAGCGAAATCCTCGGCATCCCTGTCACTTACTACGCCCTGGTCGACATGAGGGGTTTCGCGCAGATCATCGATGCGATGGGCGGCGTGACGGTCACCATCAAGGACCCGATCGTCTACGGCAAGTACCGCGAGGGCCTGTTGAGCCCCGGCACCCGCAAGCTCTCGGGCCAGGAAGCGCTCTGGTTCGGCCGCTCGCGCACGGACAGCGACGACTACGTGCGCATGGGCCGCCAGAAATGCCTGCTCAACGCTGTCGCCAAGCAGGCCGATCCGGTGACCGTGCTGAACAGCTTCGAGAAGCTGGCCGTGGCGACGAAGCGTGCGATCTCCACTGACATCCCGCAGAACGTACTGCCCGACCTGGTGGATCTGGCGCAGAAGGTGAAGGACCACAAGATCAGAAGCCTGAACTTCGTACCGCCGCTGATCGACACCGTCTACCCCGACTGGACCCTGATCAGGCACAAGGTCTCCCAGGCCCTGGCCGAGCAGAGCTCGCCCACCCAGCACCCGCAGGCCGGCACGCAGACGGGAAGCCCGGAGAACCCGATCACCCTCGACTCGGCCTGCCGTTAGCCCGCCTGACGGCAGGCGCCTGCCGTCAGGCGCGTCTGAGCAGCAGCGTCACGAACCCGAGCAGGTCACGGTACCCGTCGAGCCACATCTTCCGGTGCTTCAGCGCCGCGGCCATCGCGGCGTCACCGTCGTCGCCGGGATGCCGCAGCGCCCAGTCGATGAGCGTCCCGGTCCACGACCACTCGTAGTCGTACCACTCGCCCCGCTCGCTGACGTGGGCGTACACGGTGTGATACCCGGACGACTCGGCCTGTGCCACGGTGCCCGGCAGGTCCGCGTATTCGCCGATCTCCGCCTCGATCTCCCGGCCCGGCGGCCGCTCCCAGAACCCCTCACCCACCAGCGCCAGCCCCCCGGGAGCGAGCAGGCCGCCGATCGCCTCCATCGACGGCGTCAGCCCGCCGAACGCGTGCGTGGCACCGACGCATAGCACCAGGTCGTACGGCCCGGCTGCGGCAAAGGCGGTCGCGGAGCCATGATGCAGGGTCAGCCGGTCCGCCACCCCGGCCTCGGCCGCCATCCGGCGGGCGTCGGCGAAGCCCGCGTCGGACAGGTCCACACCGTCGGCGGTGGCGTCGCCGTACAACTCAAGAAGCCGAACACTCCAGACCCCTGAGCCGCACCCCAGGTCCAGGATCCGCGCGCCGCTCGGCAGCTCGGCCCGGCGCAGCAACCGGGTCAGGTTCGCCTCGCTGATCGGGGAGGCGATCGGGTGGTCGGCGTGCGCGATATGGCTGATCATCTGTCTCTCCATACGGACAGATCCTAGTTATCCCCCTATACCAACTTGACGTGTCGGGATTTGGAGAGTTTCATATGCACATAGCCGACTTATTAAGTAGGAAATAGGGAGTAGGGCATGAACGCTCGCAGGGTGCTAGCCGCTCTGGCCGCAACCGCACTCACCGCGCTCGTGGTGGCCTGCGGGAGCAGCGCCTCTCCCAGTGGCGCGGCGAAGGAGCTGCGCCTCGGCTACTTCCCGAACATCACCCACGCCACCGCCCTGGTCGGCGTCGAGAAGGGCTTCTACGCCAAGCACCTCGGCGTACCGGTGAAGACCAGTACGTTCAACGCCGGCCCGGCCGCGATCGAGGCGGTCTTCTCCGGCGCCGTCGACGCCACCTACATCGGCCCGAACCCGGCGATCAACGCCTGGGAGAAGTCCAAGGGCAAGGCCATCAACATCGTCGCGGGCGCCGCGTCCGGCGGTGTGTACCTGGTCGTCAAGCCCGGCATCAACTCGGCCGCGGACCTCAAGGGCAAGAAGATCGCCACACCGCAGCTCGGCAACACCCAGGACGTCGCGCTGCGCTACTGGCTGGCCAGCAAGGGGCTCAAAACCGACACCAAGGGCGGCGGCGACGTCCACATCGTGCCCCAGGAGAACGCGCAGACGCTGCAGACCTTCGCGACCGGTGACATCGACGGCGCCTGGGTGCCCGAGCCGTTCGCCAGCCGCCTGGTCATCGAGAGCAAGGGCAAGATCCTTCAGGACGAGCGCGACCTCTGGCCGAACAAGCAGTTCGTGATCACCCACCTCATCGTCCGGCAGGACTGGGCCAAGGCCAACCCCGACCTGCTCAAGAAGCTGCTCGAGGCGCACGTCGAGGCCACCAAGTACCTCAACGACGACCCCGCCGCGGCCGCGCAGACCGTCAACGCCGCGATCGAGAAGCTCACCCAGAAGCCGCTCAAGCCCGAGGTGCTGCAGAGCGCGTTCAAGAACATCACGTTCACGAACGACCCCATCGCCTCCTCCCTCACCGGCAGCGCGGACCACGCCGTCAAGGTCGGGCTGCTCAAGCCGGTGGACCTGAACGGCATCTACCTCTTGAAGCCACTCAACGAGGTGCTGGCCGCGCAGGGTCAGCAGTCGATTTCGGACAGGTGACGCACATGACGACGCAGGTGGTCGATCGTACGGCGGCGGTCCGGCTGGAGGCCGTCTCCAAGGTCTACGGTCACGGCGGCAACGGGCTGCTCGCCCTCGACAAGGTCTCACTGTCGGTACGGCCCGGCGAGTTCGTCTGCCTCCTGGGCGCCTCCGGCTGTGGCAAGAGCACGCTGCTCTCGCTGGTCGCCGGGCTCGACCGGCCGACGCAGGGGGAGATCTCCACGGCGGGGCGACAGGTCGCGATGATGTTCCAGGAACCGGCGCTGTTCCCGTGGCTGACGGTGTCGGCCAACGTCGAGATGGCCTTCCGCGCCGACAACCTCGCCAAGCGCGAGCGTCGTACCAGGGCGGGCGAGTTCCTTGAGATGGTCCATCTAGGTGGGTTCGGGAAGAAGCGCCCGCATGAGCTGTCCGGCGGCATGCGCCAGCGCGTCGCCCTGGCCCGCGCGCTCGCCCAGTCCTCCTCATCCTCAACATCGTCCTCGTCCTCGTCCTCGTCCTCGTTGGAGGACGGCGCGGTGCTGCTGATGGACGAGCCGTTCGGAGCGCTCGACGCGATGACCCGCGACCTGCTGCACGACGAGCTCGAGCGGATCTGGCGGGAACAGGCGCTGTCGGTCTTGTTCGTCACGCACAACGTCCGCGAGGCGGTCCGGCTCGGCGACCGGGTCGTGCTGCTCAGCAGCCGTCCCGGCAGCGTGGTCGAGGAGTTCCCGGTCGAGCTCGCCCGGCCCCGCCGCACCGACTCCGCGGAGGTCGCCGGGCTCGCCGCGAGGATCACCGACCGGCTGAAGGAAGAGGTGCTGCGCCATGGCCACTGATGGAACAGCAGTGCGCGAGCCGACCTTGGCCGCGTACGGATCGGGGGCGAGCGATGGCCGTTGACACGCACGCGCGGCAGATGGCCGGGCTCGACGCGCTGGAGCTGGCCGGTGAGCAGCGCGCCGGAGTGGCGTCCCGGGTCTGGGCGAGGCTCTGGCCGATGCTGACCGCGGTCGCGCTGGTGCTGGTCGCCTGGGAGCTGGTCGTGCTGAGCGGCCGCTGGCCCGAGTACGTCTTCGCCGGGCCGATCACCACGTTCCAGGACCTCGGGCACCGCCTCGGCGACCCCGAGTTCTACCAGGCCGTGGCGACCACGATGCGCCGGGCCGTCACCGGCTTCGCGCTGGCCATGCTCGTGGGCCTGGTCGTCGGCGCGGCCGTGTCGCGGGTGAAGGTGCTGCGGGCCGCCTTCGGCGCGCTGATCACCGGCCTGCAGACCATGCCGTCGATCGCCTGGTTCCCGTTCGCGATCCTGCTGTTCGGGCTGACCGAGAGCGCCATCACTTTTGTGGTGATCCTGGGTGCCGCCCCGTCGATCGCCAACGGCCTGATCACCGGTGTCGACTACACGCCTCCGCTGTTGCTGCGGGCCGGGCATGTGCTCGGGTTCCGGCGATTGCAGCTCTACCGGCACGTGATCCTGCCCGCGTCGCTGCCGTCGTTCCTGGCAGGGCTGAAGCAGGGATGGGCGTTCGCCTGGCGCTCACTGATGGCCGGCGAGTTGCTCGTCATCATCGCGTACCAGTCGTCGCTCGGCGAGCAACTGGCGATCTCACGGGAACTGTCCGACTCGCCGGGCCTGATCGGCACGATGATCGTGATCCTGGTGATCGGCATCGTGATCGACATGCTGTTCGAGGCCGCCGACAGCGCCCTACGTCGGCGCTGGGGCCTCAATCCGGTGTGATGCGGGTCTCCGCGCGAACCGATTACGCGCTGCGGGCGGTCACCGAATTAGCGGCGGCACCGCCGGGGCCGGTGCCGGCCGAGCGCATCGCCTCGGCCCAGAACATCCCGCGCCGCTTCCTCGACAACATCCTGCTGCAGCTCAGGCGGGCCGGACTCATCCACAGCCTGCGCGGCCCTGAGGGCGGCTACTGGCTGGCCCGCCCGGCGGACGACATCACGCTCGCCGACGTGATCGCGGTCATCGAGGGCAAGCCCGAGTATCCGGCGCACGGCGGCTACCCGGGTGTCGCGGGCCCGCTGGCCGACGTCTGGAGCGCGCTGCGCGAACACGAGGAACGCCTGCTCACGGAGGTCACCTTCGCGCAGATCGTCTCCACCACCCGCTAGGCAATCAGGCTTCCACTGCCGCGGCGTTGAAGATGCGATGCCCAAGCAGGTCTTATGCGGTACTGGACACGCACCACGTCGGGCCGGTGCCCCGCCATCGCCGCCGCCCCTCGGATGCCCAGCCGTATCGAGCCCCCGAGAAGGCATGGCCGAGATCACCGCTCGGGCGGCGGCGGGCGTATCGCATGGTTCCAGGATTCGGACGGCAACACCTTCGTCATCGAAGCCGGCATCTGATTCCCTGTCGGGGATGCGGTGCCGCTGGTGCCAGGCGTTTCAGGGAATGCGCATGTCAGGATTCGACTGCGACATGCACGTATCAATGCCCTGGTTGTAGGGCGTGTCTGGGTTGAACAGGGCGTAGGAGTACGAACAGCAGGGATTGTGGCATTCCGCCTCGGTCGGGTAGTCGGCACCGAACAGGGCCTCGACGCCGACCGCCTCATACGGCCCCGACGGCAGCTTCGGCACCTCGTCGTAGAAGTTCACCAGCCGGAACGTCTGCACGCGCAGGCCGTTGTAGTAGTCCTTGAAATTCGACTCCCCGACCTTGGGACTGGCCTGGTTGCAATGCAGGATCTTCGCGACGGGTATTCCCGCGAAGCAGGCCAGCGGAACGATCAGGGTCGCCAGGGTCGAACCGAGGCTGTGCCCGGTCACGATGAGTCTTGCGCCGCTCTCGGCGATCTGCGACAACTCGGCCGCGAAGGCGCCCTGGTCGAAGCCGTTGAAGACGTCATTGAACCCTTTCTCCACCTGGGTGTTCCTGATGGGCGTGCTTGTCGGCGGGTCATAGGGCACCAGATCGGTCTTGCCGTCCATGATGAAGTCGTCGTCCGTCTGGGACCCGCGAAAGGCCAGGAACACGGTGCTGCTGTCAGGCCCGTAGGCGAATATCGCGAAGGGTTCCGCGATCTTCTTGACGACCGGGGTGAAACTGCTCCAGAACGGGCCGCGGAACCTCCACTGGTCAAGCGGGAACGCCGGGCCGGTGATAGGGCAGCTATCCGAGGGCGTCCAGGAGAACGTGGGGGCACTCGGCTTGCCCGCAGCCTTCCATTGTTCACACATCTCGCAGGCTACGTTGACGACGAAAGAACAGGTTCGGGCGATGTCCAGGTCATAGCCGGGAGGAACCTTGAGTGGCATCTCGTTTCCGTTGGGCACCGGTACTCCTTGACGATGTCGGGACGGTCGACTGCGATCGCCGTGAACCTAACCACCCCGGCTCAGCGCTACGCATGAGTGCATAGGTTTTGGGCTACTCCATGCCATGTCCATCCAGACCGGCGACCCAATGGGTGTCACTCCTCGCCCGCTGCGGAGGGCCAGTTTCCACTCCCACAACTGCATGATCTTGTCTCAGTACGGTGCCGTCGGCGGCCACCGTCAACCGGTACTCCTGTGAGGTGCCTGACCGTCGGCCGGCGGCACCGTGCCTCGGCCAGCCATCATTGCGACGATCACCTGGCCGGCCGCAGCGCCGCACATCAGGATGATCGGTACCTGCCAGCCGGAACTGACGGTGTGGAGCAGCCCGAAAATCACCGGTCCCGCGGCGGCCAGCAGGTACCCGATCGACTGCGCCATCGCGGACAACGCGCCCGCCATGGTCGCGTCCTTGGCTCGCAGGCTGAGGAAGGCCAATGCGAGCACCAGACAGGCTCCGCCACCCAGCCCGAGAACGACGCTCCACAGCAACGCCCATCCCGGCGCCACCAAAAGTCCCAGGTAGCCGACGAGCACAACGACCGAGCTCACCGTCGCCACCGCGCGTTGATCACGTGCCCACCGCAGCGCGGCGGGCACCGCCAGGCTGGTCAACACCGCGACCATCTGGAACACGAACAGCAGCCAGCCCGCCGTGGCCGCACTCACTCCACTGTCCTGGAACACCTGAGGCAACCACGTCACGACGACATAGAAGCCCAGCGACTGCAATCCCATGAACGCCGTGACCGCCCACGCCAGCGCCGACCTCCACGGCAACCGGGGTCGGCGAATCGCCTCCGAGGCCGGCCGCGGAGTTCGCACCTGTGGAAACCACAGCACGACGGCCACCAGCGCGAGCACGATCCAGCAACCCAACGCGGTGTACCAACCGCCGGGGGCGACCTGGCTGATCGGCACCGCCACCCCGGAGGCCACCGCGGCGACGGCCCCCATCACAGTGGCGTACGCGCTGGTCAGCAGTCCCACTCTGGCAGGAAAGTCGCGCTTGATCAGGCTCGGCAGCAACACATTGCCGACAGCGATTCCCGCCCCGGTCAGCACGGTTCCCGCGAACAGCCCGATTGCCGTCGGTATCCATCGGACCGCGATCCCGAGCGTCAGCACCACGAGCGCACCCCAGAGGAGCCGCTCGGGTCCCCATCGCGCCGCCAGTCGCGGAACCATCGGCGATATCGCGGCGAACGCCAGCAACGGCAGCGTGCTCAGCAGACCCGCCGCAGCCGGAGCCAACTCCAGATCGGCTTGTACGCGATCCAGCAACGGCCCGACACCGGTCAAGCTCGGCCGTAGGTTCGCCGCCACCACCAGCAACCCCCACACCAGCAGGGCTTGCCGCTTTGAACCTGATGAGAACGCCGCCATGGTGTTGACCTCTCATGCATAATACGGAATAAGGAATCCGGATTCCGCATGAAGTCTAGGCAGAGGATCGTTTGGGATGTCAACTCCGCAGACCCGCCGCAAGACGCGTACCGACGCCGAGCGCAATCGAGATCGCGTCCTGGAGGCGGCTCGCGCGTTGTTCGCCGAGTCCGGCTACGACGTGCAGATGTCGGAGATCGCACGGGCGGCGGGCGTCGGCATCGGGACCCTCTACCGCAAGTTCCCGACGCGGGAGGCCCTGATCGAGGCCATCGCCGAGCACCGGGCCGCCGACCTCATCGCCGCCGCACGCCGACTCGCCGACGCGGACGATCCGGCTCACGGCTTGGCCGGATTTCTGCGCCATGTGGTGAGGTACTGGCCGACGATCGCGGCATGTCCGAGGTCATCGAGAAGGCCATGGGCTCGACCGAGCCACGGGACGAGACTCGGGAGGCGCTGCTCGCCATCGTCGCGGAGCTGATCGACCGGGCGCGGGCGCGCGGCACGGTCGGCCAGGATGTGACGACCGGGGACGTCAACATGGTCATCTGCGGCTTGGCGGCGGTCATCCGCAACGCCGCGGGCGATTGGCGGCGGTACATCGAGGTCGCCCTCGACGGCCTCCGCCCCCGCTGAAACGACGGTGATGCGCGACTGTCCTGGCGGCCATGCCCTTTAGCCGTCGTGATCCATCACGTCACACCGGTGATGGCCCGCCTTTCCAGGTCGATGAGCGCGGCGAAGTCGGCGGGGTTCAGGTCGTAATTGCAGAGAATGGCCGAGGTCCAGTTCATGTCGAGGTAGACGGACCAGTTGGTGTTGCCGCCCGCTATTCCGCCACCGTGGCTTATCACCCGCTGGTTGTGGAAAATACCGGAGATGGGGCCGTACGCCATGAGGGACTCGTATCCGCCGGGGCGGGGCGGGCTGCCTGCGAGAGGAGCGGGTGGGAATTTCGCGTTCACGTAGAGGGCGGTGTAGGCCGGGTTGAGCAGCTTGTTGCTCAGCAGGGCATGCGCGAAGCGGACCAGGTCAGGTGCCGTGGAGAAGCCATTCCCGCCTCCTGTGCCGATGTAGCTGCGCGCCGAATTGGTTCCCGCGACGCCTCGTGAGCCGCCCTTGTCGAGGTTGCGGAGGCCGTCGATGCGGGAGCCGTCGCTCTGGTACATGTACGGGTGCGCGAAACGTTCGCTGCCCAGCCATTGGGGGCGGATGTAGTAAAGGGAATCCGTCATGCCGGCCGGGCGGAAGATGTGGTCACGGACATAGTCCCAGAAGGTCTGCCCCGACACTCGGGCGACGATCTCACCGAGGACCTCGTAACCGGCGCTGCTGTACTGGTGTTTGACGCCGGGAGGGAAGGCGGGTTCCTGTGACTGGAGGCGTTTTCTCATGGCGGCGAGTTGCTCGGCGATGCTGTAGTGAATCGTCGTGGAAATGTCGTCGTCGCGGGTGGGATCGCCCAGACCGCAGGTGTGGGTGAGCAGGTTGTGGACGGTGACGGTGTTCGCCGTCTCGGCCGGGTAGCCGTCGAGATAAGTGCCCAGCTTCTCGTGGAACTTCAGCTTGCCCTGTTGCGCGAGCTGCACGATGGCCAGGCCGGTGAACGGCTTGGATGCCGAGGCCAGCGGGTAGATGGTGTCCACCCGGTTGGGGATGGATTTTTCCTTGTCAGCCATTCCGTAGGCGCGCGACAGCACGGGCTTGCCGCGATAGCTGATCAGCACGGTTCCGGAGAACTTGTCGTCGGCGGCGAGCTGGGCGATGTGCTTGTCGAAGGATCCTCCGGGCCGGACGGCGTCGGGGATACGGGGCGTTTGCGCCCGAGCGGCTCCCGTGGCGAGGGGAACCGCCCCCAGCAGGCCGATCGCGGTACGTCGTGACGGTTGGTTCGCGGTCATGAAGGTGATCGAACTCGGCGGCCTGTTTCCCGGCCGTTTCCACGCCCTGCGACACCGGCGAAAAGCTGGGCGCGATCCTCAGATCGTCTCGTCCAGGTTCTCGGCATAATAGGAGATGGCCCTGGCGTAGCCGCCCGCCCGGTCTGACTCGGCGACGACCGAGAGCAGCGTACTGACGGCCTCGCGAGCCCGGCCGGAGTTGTAGAGCGCCATGGCGTTGAACGTCCGCAACCCCGCGTCGCCGGGAAACTCCGCCAGCCCGCGCTCGAACGTCTCCAGCGACTCCGCCACCCGACCCAGCACTCGGTAGGTGCTGCCCAGCCCGAGGAAGGCGCCCAGCCGGTCCTCGGCGCTCAGCCCGTCATCCGCCAGCGCGCGCACGTAGAACGGAACCGCTTCGGCCTCCAGCCCGAGCGCGTCGTGCACCCACGCGGTCTGGTAGGCCACCTCCGCGTCATCGGGATACCGCGCGGCCAGCGCCACCAGCAGCTCGCGAGCCTCCTCCCGCTTGCCCCCCGCACGCAACTCCACAGCCCGCGCCAGCTCGTCGTCTCGCTCGCCCGCCGTCGCGATCGTGGTCGCCTCGACGGCCGCCGTGCGTAGCCCCGCCGCCTGCGCCGATTCGTCGTCACTCACGCACTCAGTGTGCCATGATGAGTGCGAGATGAAACGGTAACGGTTTTCATAGTCATAATCGGAGGGTGCTTATGAAAGTGGCGTTCGTCGGCAAGGGCGGCAGCGGCAAGACGACGATGTCGGCGCTGTTCGCCAGATATCTGGCGAGCCAGGGCGGCCCGGTGGTGATCGTGGACGCCGACATCAACCAGCACCTGGCGCTGGTGCTCGGCGTCGAGGACCCGCCGGAGCCACTGGGCTCCCGGATCACCGAGATCAAGGACCTGCTGCGGGGAGACAACCCGCGCATCCCCTCGGCCCAGGCCATGGTCAAGACAACCCCGCCGGGCCGCGGCTCCCGGTTGCTGAGCTTCAAGGACCTGGCGACCAGCGAGTTCGCGGTCACCACGCCCGAGGGCATGCGGCTGATGGCCACCGGCCCCTTCAGCGAGGACGACCTGGGCGTGGCCTGCTACCACTCCAAGGTCGGAGCCGTCGAGCTGCTGCTCAACCACCTGGTCGACGGCGCGGGCGAATACGTGGTGGTCGACATGACCGCCGGGTCCGACTCCTTCGCCTCCGGCCTGTTCACCCGCTTCGACCTGACGTTCCTCGTCGCGGAGCCGACCAGGCAGGGCGTCAGCGTCTACCGGCAATACCGCGACTACGCCGCCGACTACGACGTGCCGCTGGCCGTGATCGGCAACAAGGTGCACAGCCCGTCCGACGTCGACTTCCTGCACAGCCAGGTGGGCGACGGCCTGCTCACGTGGATGGAGCACTCCTCCGCCGTACGCGCGATGGAGCAGGGCCGCCGCTTCTCCCTCGACGACCTCGAGCCCGCCAACGCCGACGCGCTGGCCATCCTGCGCAAACACCTCGACGCGCAGGACAAGGACTGGGCCCGCTTCGGCCGCCAGACCGAGGAGTTCCACCTGCGCAACGCCCGCTCCTGGGCCAACGCCAAGACCGGCCTCGACCTGGCCGACCAGATCGACCCGGAGTTCGTCTACGGCAGCCGAGCCACCACATGACTGTCCCCTCCGGTCATCTGGAAGCCCTCACCGGCCCCGCCTAGCGTTCGCATCAATCCCCGTTGAGAGGAGACATCATGTCGCTGACCGTTCCGAACGATCTACTCGATCAGGCCAGAGCCGGCGAGGTCGACGACGCGGCGTTCATCGCCTGCGTCCGCGAATCCCTGCCGTACGCCTGGTCGGTGATCAGCGAGCTGGTCCAGCAGCGCGACCGGACCGGCGCCGACTTCGCCGACAACCAGGTACCACCGCCGAGCGAGGAGGCCCGGGGCCAGCTCCTGCGCTGCCTGGCCAGCGACTCGATGCGCGGCGCGCTGGAGCGCCACTTCAGCGTCCGCCTGGCCTTCCAGAACTGCCACCGGGTGGCGGTGTTCGCTCCGTCGGCCTCCGACGCCTTGCGGGAGTTCGTCACTCCGCGCGCACAGATCCTCAACCAGAAGCCGGAGCTGGTGGACTGCTAGCTCCATCCATGGCGGGCCGGTCCTCCCGGCCCGCCGCTGACATGCTGGTCAACGTCTCCGTGTACGGCATTCTCGCTGCGCCTAGAACGCGTGGAGCCGTACATCGGCTGAGTCCACGGCGACCCGCCTCCGTTGGCTCGCGATCACGCTTCCTCGGTCAAGCTTGACTTACAAGCCCTTTGGGAACCCCCCCGGGCTGGTCACCGCACTGCGTGCCGTTGGCCCGCTGGGCTCGCCGTATGCCAGGTACAGACCAGTACAGATGTGACCCCGCCTCCGGCGGGGCTCAGTCTCCAGCACCGGGCGGCTTTGGGTGTGTCAGTTGCCACTGGGGCTGAGGCTGATTTCGCCCGTCGCTTTGTCTCGGCGGATGCGCAGGACTACCGGCCCGTAGATGTAAGACGGTTGACGCGCGTAGCGGTCGAGATGGACCACGTTCATGGAACCGACCGCGTCGCCCTCCAGAGCGCTGATCGCGTCGTACAGCTGTGAAGCGGCTTTCAGACCAGTCCCGGTGACTCCACCTGAGCCGCGCCCGTGGCCGTCCGTGGCAGCCCACACGAAGAAGCCGTCCTCATCCGCGCCCCAGATATTCACCGGGCCACCAGCTTGAGAAGCCGTTCCGCCGAAACCGCCACGTCTTCCAAAACTGGCATTCGGCACCAAGGCATCCAACCCCACGCGAAGACCCGCTCGCCTTTGTATAGCTTCGCTCGCACTCGCAGCGGAAACGGCTGATAAATCACCAACAGCACGGGACACTTCCCGCGCCGAAGGTCGACGGCGACGTTCTCGCCGAGATCCGACAGCCCCAACCCAAGCTGCCAGAGCCGAACGAACTGCTCTTGCGCATCGAACAAGACACCGTCCACAGATCACCGCCGCATCCCTGAGGCCATCCATTTGAGATCTTGGCCTGTCGCGATAGCCCCAGCTTCATGACCGAATTGTCCATTCATTGTCATGGCCGAACTCAGACCTAACCCCTTGAGCCTTCAGAATGCCTCGGTAGAAACTTGTGCAGTAGACGAAGGTGGCGCACAATTAAGACCCAAAAAGCCCCCACGAGAGGAACTGGCCGTCAATACTTGTCAAAGATGCGTCACGCTTTGGGAGGACACAGGTGGAGGAAGATCATGGCCAACGATCTTGACCCGCGCCTGACGGCAGCTCAGCGCTTTGGCAAGGAGCTCGCCCGTGTTCGCAAGGAGGCGGGCATGACGCAAATCCGGCTGGGTAAACACCTGGGCTGCTCGTCATCACTCATAGCGCATCTTGAAAAAGGCGACAGGACCCCGAAGCCTGACCTTGCCGCAGGGTGTGATGAGGTCTTCGGGACAGGTGACCGGTTCAAACGCCTATGCCGCAATATCACCTCTCCCACCGGCCCCGACTGGTACATCGGTTGGACAGAGGAAATCGAGCCCTATGCACGGATGCTCCGAAGTTGGGACCCTCTCCAGATCCCCGGCATCCTCCAGACGGAGGCATACGCGCGAGCCGTCTTTCGCGGTGGCCTATTCGTTTCTGAGCAGGACATACAAGACAAGATTGATGCGCGAATGCGACGTAGGGGAATACTTCAGCGAGACAAGTCGCCCACTTTGCTCGTGCTCTTGGACGAGTGGGTGCTTCGTCGCCCCATCGGGGGCGCCAAGGTCATGGGGGATCAGCTTGATTACCTGCTCACCGCTGGAGAACTCCCCAACGTAACGATACAGATCGTCCCCTATGACACCACCTGCACGACAGGCCTGATGTCCGCGTTCACGATTGCCGAGCTTTCCGACGCCCCGACCACTGTCTCAGTAGACTCCGCAACGAAGGCGGAAGTCTCGGCAGACCATAAACTCGTTTCTCTGATCTGGGATATCTATGACAAACTACGCACAGAGGCGCTCCGCCCTGGTCCGTCTCTACAGATGATCGAGGAAGCGCGGAACCAATGGAAGCAGCAGACCTGAGCGGCATTGACTTGTCCGGGGCCGTCTGGCGGAAGAGTTCCCGGTCTGGCTCAAACGGCGGCCAGTGCGTAGAGGTCGCAAGTAACATCTCCGGAATCGTCGCCGTCCGCGACAGCAAGGACCGTGGCGGCCCCGTACTCACCTTCACGCCCGACGAGTGGAGGGCCTTCCTGGGCGGCGCCAAGGACGGCGAATTCGACCAGCTAGGCTGATCGTCCGTCCCCGGCAAATCGGTTCATTCTGGCAACCAGTCCAGGAACTGGCCGTGTGGTCCGGTAAAAGCGACCGGCTCTTCGTCCAGGGCCAGGACGAACGCACTGCGGTCGGTTGATGGGCTACGGGTCAGCCGAGCGGCCACGCCAGGCAATACGGTGGGCGCCTCGTTGGAGATCCACCGGGCGGGCAAGCCACGCATCGTCTCGACGAACCGATCGCGTTCGTCCTGCGGCAAGTAGGCCAGAACCGCGCTGTGGAATACGACCAGCGTGGCGTCCGGCGGCGCCTGTCCGACCAGGCCGGCGATGGTGGCATTCAGATCACCCTGAACGAGGTGGGGCGGTTCGGCGCGCGCGATCTGAGTCGCGGCGCGTAGCCGTACCAGCCGATCTTGCTGCTCGGGCCAGACCAGCGCCTCCAGCCAGCGCAACTGATCGGCATCAGCGACGTCGAGAGGGTTCAGGTCGATCCCGGCCCGCCACACCACCGACGGCACTTGCTGTGGGATCGGTACCGCTCCGCTGGTCCGGCAGGTCAACATGACCGGGCTGACTGGACCCAGGGCGGGTCGGTCATCGAAGCGGTAGCTGTAACGGTCCGGGTAAAGGCACAGTCCGGCCGAGGCGCCGACCTCGATCAATGCCAGTGGCTGCGGCAGACGCGCCAGAAGCGGCAGCAGCGTCGCACACCGGCCCGGCTCATTGGTCTGGGTACTGCGGGCCAGCATCTCGGAGCCGGCCTCCGCCCAATGCTCGAGCACCCAGATGCGAAACGCCCCATAGTCATGCACTGGACCGCCCAGGAACCGGACCGCGCCGAACAGGAGGTTGGGTTGTCGTTTGGCCGTCGGCAGCGTATCGATCAGGGCCAGAAGTTCGGCGTCTGCGCCGACGCCCATGCATAGCTGCTCATAGCTGGACGAGTGGCCCCGAGCCTCCATCTCCCCGAACTTTCGGTACCGCTCCGCCGTACTCGTTTCGCCCATCCCGTGCACGATGGTCCGCCCTTCCCTTGGGCCGGACAGCATTCCACACGACTAATTGAAACCGGCGATCGAGGGCGGATCGAGCCGCTGTCAACGCCACGGCTCTTCAGGGGTGCCGGTTCGCCCGTTGTGGTGATCCAACAGCCTGGACAGCAGCCCGGCCAACTGCTGTCGCTCCTCGGGTGACAGTGGAGCCAGCAGTTCGTCCTGGGATTCGGCCAGCCGCTTCTCCAGCCGCCGCAGTTGCCGCTTCCCCGCCGATGTCAGCGAGATGATGTTGCGCCGCCGGTCGGACGGGTCCGGGGCGCGCTCGACCAGTCCGCTGTCGGCGAGTTCGTTGATGGTCGCGACCATGTCGCTCAGGTGGATGCCGCCACGGCGGCCCAGCGCGGCCTGGCTGGCCGGGCCGGCCTCCTCCAGCGTCGCCAGCAGGCGGTAGTGGTATCCGCGGGCGCCGACGGACGAGAACCCGTCGCCCACCAGGCGGTGCGCGTGGTTGGCGGTCTGGCTGAGCAGCCAGCTGGGCAGGCCCGCCCATCGGGTGGGCGTGTCCTCGGATGGGTTCTCCATGTGACAAGTCTAACGAATCGTTCGGCCCACTAATGATTGTGCTATCGTTCGAGACGTAAACGTTAGTCGTCCGAACGTTTGGCGGCTGAATGAATCCCGCTGGAGCTGAGAACATGATCAAGCCGTTCCGCATCGACATCCCCCAAGCCGACCTCGACGACCTGGCCGACCGGCTCGCCCGCACCCGCTGGCCCAACGAGGTCGCCGACGCCGGGTGGGACTACGGCTTCCCGCTGGCGCGGCTCAAGGAGCTCGCCGAACACTGGCGGACCAAGTACGACTGGCGCGAGCACGAAGCCGAGCTCAACAAGCTCCCGCACTTCACCACCGAGATCGAGGGCCAGAACATCCACTTCGTCCACGTCCGGTCCGCGAAGCCGGACGCGCTCGCGCTGATCCTCACCCACGGCTGGCCCGGCTCGTTCCTGGAGTTCCTCGACGTGATCGAGCCGCTGTCGCGCGAGTTCCACCTGGTGATCCCCTCCATCCCGGGGTACGGCTTCTCCGGGCCGACCCACGAGCGCGGCTGGGATGCCGTCCGGGTCGCGCGGGCCTGGGCCGAGCTGATGCACCGTCTCGGGTACGAGCGTTACGGCGCGCAGGGCGGCGACTTCGGCGCGGGCATCTCCCTGGCGCTCGGCGCGGTGGCGCCCGAGCAGGTCGTCGGCGTGCACGTCAACTACCTGCCGACCCGGCCGGACCCGGACGCCGACGTCGAACTTTCCGCAACGGACGAAGCCCGGCTGGACAAGGTCCGGCGGCTGATGGCGAATCGTCCGCCGTACCAGGCGCTGCAGGCCCTCACCCCCCAGACCATCGGCTACGCCCTGACCGACTCGCCGGTCGGCCAGCTGGTCTGGATCGCCGAGCGCTTCGCGCAGTGGACCGACCCGCGCACGCCGGTCAGCGACGATCGGATGCTCACCGACATCTCGCTGTACTGGCTGACCGCCACCGCGGCCTCCTCGGCACGGCTGCACCACGATGCTCCGCGGGGGCAGGGCGTATCGTGCCCAGTGCCGGTCGGCGTGGCGGTGTTCGCGCACGACATCACGCAGTCGGTGCGGCCGCTGGCCGAGCGGCTGTACGACATCAGGCACTGGTCGGAGTTCGAGCGTGGCGGCCACTTCGCCGCGATGGAGGTGCCGGAACTGCTCGCCGAGGACGTCCGGGACTTCTTCCTGACCCGCATCGAGTAGGGCTACCGGTACCCCAGCCGTTAGTACTCTCGGTGACACTCCAGCCCAGAGCCCGGGATCCGATCAAGTCATGGCAGGGAGCAGGTAGTCGAGCCGGCGCCGACCAGGCGGCCGGGCACTCAGCCCACTTCGTTGAACAGATCTTGGAGGGCCTGGGCGGTGACCGCGCGAGTGAGCCAGGTTTCGAGTTGGGCGAGGTCTGTGCAGGTGGTGATCTGGGTGCGAATGTCGTCGGGGACATGGAAGTCGCGGGTGGCGAGCACGAGCAGCACCGATCTGGCGGCCTCTTCCGCTTTACCTTCTGTTCGGCCCTCTGCCTTGCCTTCGACCTTGCCTTCTGCTTTGCCACGACCGAAATGCTCGCGGGCGAAGGGGCTGTAGACCGGCCATCTGGTGGACGCGGACTTCATGATCTCCTCCATGAGGTGGCGGATCTCGGGCGTGGACATGTCGTAAGCGTATTCATAGTAATCCGGAGCGTGTTCGTCGGTCACGTCCGGCAGCGCGGCGGTGAACGCCTCGATGACCTTGCGGTCGCGTCCGTGGACCATGACCGACATGGCGGCAAGGTCCAGGTGGGCGGCGGCCTCTTGGGGATCGGTAATGGCCGGGATGCCGTCCGGCCCCAGCACCCAGGGCCGCAGGCGGAAGCCGGTCAGCCCGGACTCGATCGGCTGCGCGTAGTGCTCGGCGACTTTGCGGTCGGGGCAGATGACCAGGACCGAGACGTCACAGCCCAGCATGAGCCACAGGGCGGCGGCGTAGCGGGCGAGCTGCCGGGGATCCTTGGACTTGTCCTGCTGGATCTCCACGATGATGGCGTGGACGGGCGATTGTGGTGGGCCCAGCACGAGGACCAGGTCGGCCTCGATGTCGTCGGAAGGGCGAGTGTTGAAGGTGCTCGCCTCCCGCCGGATCAGCGGAGTGGCGGGCAGGTCCGCCCCCAGGAAGTCACGCAGGATCTCCACCGCCAGTTGAGGGCGATCGGCGAACAGCTTGATGAGAGTGTCATGTCGGGGGGACGGCATGACACTCATTGTTACATCAAGAGCACGTAAAGTGATGATCTTTCGCCTCCTTTCGGCCCTCAGCCGGTGACCTGAGGTAGCACCTCTTCCCCAAGGCGGCGGATGTTCTCCAGAGTGCGCTGGTGGTCGCCCATTCCCTCGACCATGAGGATGAGATGTTGGATGCCGGTGGCTTCCGAGGTGCGCAGGATGGACTCCACGCAGTGGGCCGGTGAGCCGACCGGGTGGACGCGGGTCAGGAAGTCTGCGTATGCCGAAATATCCCGTAATGGTGGTTCTCTGTTGTCCACCGGTACGTAGCCGGCCAGGCCGGGCGTCAGCCAGCGCGGCAGGGACTCCTTCAGCTCGTTTCGGGCTTCGGCGGTGGAGTTCGCCACGTGGGCGACGGCCGCTGCCATGTGGGCTTGCGGCGTTCCCCCGTGAGACGCGTACATGGCGATCATCGAGCTCTTCTGCCGGTCGTCGATGTGCATGCCGAGCAGCATCGGGAGGCCACGCTTCGCGGCCAGTGCCACGGTCGGCGGTGAGGTGCAGGCCAGGACCGGGCGCAGCCTGGCCGGTGGGACCAGGGGCACTTCACGGAAGCTGAAGAACTCCCCCGCCCCCGACACCCGCTCCCTGGAGAGCGCGGCGAGCAGTACGTCCAGCGACTCCTCGAAGCCGTGCTCGAAGCGCTCCAGCCCGGTGCCGAACACCTCCAGGTCCACCCACGGGCCGCCCCTCCCGACGCCCAGCGTGAAGCGGCCGTCCGACAGATGGTGCAGCATGGCCGCCTGTTCGGCCAGGGCGATCGGGTGCTGGGTGGACAGTACGCTCACGGCGGTGCCGAGGCCGATGCGGCTGGTCCTGCCGATCGCCACGGCCGCCAGCACGGTGGCGGAGGGGCAGACGCCGTACGACATGAAATGGTGCTCGGCGATCCAGGCATCGGCGAAACCGGCCTCCTCGGCCGCCACGATCAGGTCGAGAGCGCTCGCCAGCACCTGCTCCGACTTCTGGTCCGGAAACCGGGCCACGATGAGAAAAATCCCGATTCGCATTCCATCGATAATGGTCGATCCCGGCGCCAAGCCAATCGACCCGGCCAACCGAAGAAGCTAACCGAAGAGGCTCGCCTGCCCCTCACCCACCGCCGGATCCCGGTGCCGCTTGAGGTGCCGCCAGCGAGGCAGATCGTCCAGGTACGACCACGACAGCCGATGATGCTCCGTAGGCCCCAGCCGGGCCAGCGCCTCCTGGTGGACCGGTGACGGATAGCCGGCGTTGTCCGCGAACCCGTACTCCTCGCACCCGATCGTCCCCATGTACGCGTCCCGCCGTACCTTGGCCAGGACCGAGGCGGCCGCCACCGAGATGCTGGCCGAGTCGCCCTTGACCTCCAGGCGTACCGGCCACGGAGCCCCGATGTAGTCGTGCGAGCCGTCGAGGATCAGCGCGTCGGGCCGCATGGGGAGGGCGGCCAGGGCGCGGCGGGCGGCGCGGCGCAGGGCCTCCGTCATGCCGAGCTCGTCGACCTCGGTGTGGGAGGCGTCGCCGAAGCCGATGCCGACTGCCCAGGACTCCAGGGAGGCGGCTACCGTCCCGCGCTTGGCGGCGGACAGCTGCTTGGAGTCCGTCAGCCCGGCGGGCGGGTCGGACAGGTCGGTGATGACGGCGCACACCGTCACGGGACCGGCCCACGCGCCCCGGCCCACCTCGTCGAGGCCCGCGACCGTGGTCGTGCTGCGCTGGGAGAGCAGCAGGTGCTCGATGTCATAGGTGGGCGCCATGGGCACCAGACGTTATCGCTCCGCGAGCGATACCGGATCCAGATCGGCGGCGAGATAGCGCGCGGCGACGTGGATGGCCCGCAGCGTCACCGACACCGACGGCCGGTGGACGCTGGAGCCGCGCGCGACGGCCCGTATCTCGCGGCCCACCGGATTTCCGGGAAACTCGCGTACGGCGATGCCGCGCACGCCGGCGGCCAGCGCGAGCGCGGGGACGGCGGCGATCCCGATGCCCTTGGCGACCAGCGACAGGATCGTGCCCAGTCCTTCGAACTCCCACGGCGTCGGCCGGGTGCCGCCCACGTCCACGAAGAGCCGGTCGACCGCGAGGCGCGACGGCTCCCCGTCCGGCGTGGCCATCCACGGCTCGTCACGCAGCTCGCGCAGGTCCAGGGGCACCTCGGGGTCGGCCAGCCGGTGCTTGCGCGGCACCACCAGCACCAGCGGGTCGTTCAGCAGCGGGAACGTCCGCAGGCTGTCGCTGTCGCCGACCCGCCCGTACCAGTCGTCGACGAGCGCGATGTCCACCTCGCCCGCCTGCACCTCGCGCATGCCCCGACCCGACCGGCTCTGCCCGAGCCTGAGCGTCAGCTCGGTGTAGCGGCGCAGCGAGCGGGCCAGCGCGGGCGCGAACGCGACCGCCGCCGTGGGAAAGGCGGTCACCACCACCCGGCCGGACGGCGTGCCCGCGTGGGCCGAAAGGTCGGATTCGGCCTCTTCGACCATGGACAGAATGCGTTCGCCGTGGATCACCAGGCGGCGGCCCGCGTCGGTCAGCTCGGCGCTGCGCGCGGTCCGGTCGATCAGCGCGGTTCCGGTCTCGCGTTCGAGGGCGGCCAGCTGCTGGGACACGGCGGAGGGACTGTACCCCAACGACTCGGCGGTCGCCGAGATGCTGCCCCGACGGGCAAACTCGCAGATCAGCACCAAGCGCCGCAATTCGAGCATCGGACTTCCTTCCGCCCACCCACAAAAAGCCTCGCTTGTGGTGATGCCTTCATCCAACCACGCTGGGAACGTGACAAACATGACGGTTACCCTCTCCGCCACTCTGGCGACCAACGAAGACATCGAGCGAAGACGGCGCGCCGGGGAACGGGTGCTGCACCTCGCGTTCGGCGAGGCCGGCCTGCCCGTCCACCCGGCGCTGCGCGACAAGCTGGTCGCCGCATCCGAGCGCAACGGCTACGGGCCGGTCGCGGGGGCGGCCGACCTGCGGGACGCGGCGGCGGGCTACTGGACACGACGGGGACTCCCCACCGACCCCGAGCTGGTCGTCTGCGGCCCCGGCAGCAAGTCACTGCTGTACGGCGTGCTGCTGGCCATCGGCGGCGACATCGTCCTGCCCATGCCCAGCTGGGTCAGCTACGCGGCGCAGGCCGACCTCGTCGGCGCCCGTCCGATCATGGTCGCGCCCCCACAGGGACAGGGCGGCGTACCGGATCCGGAACGGGTGAGCTCGGCCGTGCTGCACGCTCGCGCCCAGGGCAGGACCGTCCGCTCGGTGCTCGTGACGCTGCCCGACAACCCCACCGGACGCCTCGCGCCGCCGCAGACCATCCAACGCCTGGTGGAGGTCGCCCGCGAGCTCGACCTGTACATCATCTCGGACGAGATCTACCGGGACCTGCTGCACGACCCCCTGCTTCCGTTCACCTCGCCCGCGGACCTGGCGCCCGAGCGCACGGTCGTCACCACCGGCCTCAGCAAGAGCCTGGCGCTGGGCGGCTGGCGGATCGGCGTGGCCAGGCTGCCCGACGAGGCGTACGACCTGCGCGCCAGACTGCTCGCGGTGGCGAGCGAGATCTGGTCCGCCCCGGCCGCCCCCGTGCAGGAAGCCGCCGCCTACGCCTTCACCGACCCGCCCGAGCTGGTCGAGCGCATCCTGCGCAGCCAGCGGCTGCACGGGACTCTCGCCCGCGCGGTGCGCGACAGGTTCACGGAGATCGGCGCGTCGGTGCCCATTCCCCAGGGCGGCTTCTATCTCTACCCGGACCTGAGCCATCTGCGGCTCGGCGGCTCGGCCGAGATCACCCGGCTCCTGCTCGAAGAGCACGGCATCGGCGTGCTGCCCGGCCACGCGTTCGGCGACGATCCCACCGCCGCGCGGGTACGGGTCGCGGTGAGCCTGCTCTACGGGGACACCACGGAGGAGCGACTGGCCGCGCTGACCAGCCCGGATCCGCTCCAGCTGCCGTGGATCGCGGCCAATCTGGACCAGCTGTCGATGGGCTTGACAGAGCTCTCGCTGGCGCGGCGGAGCCCGGTGCGTGAACGGCACCCGGCGCTCGTGCCGACGCCATGTCACAGTTAGGCGAAACTTTGTCCACGGGCCGGTGCGGAGACCCCGCAATCGGCCCGTTGACCTGCATGAATACCCAGGTTGCAACAAGCTGCAAAGAATGGTGGGCGAGTGCTGTTCTCTCCCATACCGAGCAGCCTCCATCATGTGCTCATGCCCGCTCTTGTCACCTTGTCCGGGCGCCTCGTGCGCCTGGAACCTCTCAGCCTCGCGGTGATCGACGACCTCGTCGCCGCGGCGAGTGAAGACCGCTCCACGTATGCCTTCACCCGTGTCCCGGCCGGCCGGGACGAGATGGTCTCCTATGTGGAGGCCGCACTGGCTGAGCAGGCGGAGGGCCGCACGCTGCCCTTCGCCGTCCGGTGGCTGAACACCGACCGTGTGGTCGGTGCCACCCGTCTCATGCACCTGGAGTACTGGCAGGGCCCCATGCCCTGGCCGCCGGGTACGCGGGGCGCGGTGGGCGAGGTCCCGTCCGTGGCCGACATCGGTTACACCTGGCTGGGCGCCTCCGCCCAGGGCACGGGTGCGAACCGGGAGAGCAAGTACCTGATGCTCTCGCACGCCTTCGAGACGTGGAACGTCCACCGCATCACGCTCAAGTCAGACGTACGCAACAACAGGTCCCTGGCCGCGATAGCCGCCTTGGGCGCGCATTTCGACGGGATACGCCGGGCGGAATGCAGGGGCGCGGATGACACCGTCCGAGATACGGCGTACTACTCGATCCTGAACTCGGAATGGCCCGCGATTCGAGAACGCCTGGCCCAGAGGCTTGTCCTCGCGGCCGAGGCAGCATAAGGAAGCATCCGTGAAGGCCCCGCCGTATGGCGGGGCCTGTGTCTTGTTTGCCCCATATATGCCTGCGTCATGGCCGCCCCCGCGTTATCGGGGCCATGCCGCTGTTGACCCTCAGCATCCGCCGCGTGGCTCAACACCCGATTAAAGGCCGATCAACGCTTCGGTTAACGAATGGGCGGATGCCTATCTGTTGCGCAAGGATGGACCTATCATTTGGTAACAAATCTTTCCATTGCGTTGGAGACAGGCGACATGACTGGTCAGAGCGGCGAAGGCGGGCTGAGGTTCGCCGTGCTCGGCCCCGTCCGCGCGTGGCGCGATGGCCAGGAACTCGACCTGGGCACCCCGCTGCAGCGCTCCATTCTCGCCATGCTGCTCCTGCGGGAAGGCCGTGCGGTTACGCCGACCGAGATGATCGACGCGGTGTGGGGCGAGGACGCGCCGCCGCGAGCCCTCGGTGCGCTGCGCACGTACGTCTCCAGGTTGCGCACGGTCCTGGAGCCCGGCCGGGCGGCCCGTTCGCGGCCCGAGCTGCTGACCTCCGTCGGCCGGGGGTACGCGCTGCGGCTGCCCGACGATTCGCTGGACCTGACCCGGTTCGAGCGCGGCATCCATGAGGCCGAGGCCGCGCGCCGGGCCGGCCGGCCGCGGGAGGCCGCCGATGGTCTGCGGGGCGCGCTGTCGCTGTTCGAGGGCGAGCCGCTGGCCGGCGCCGTCGGGCCGTACACCGAGCATCAGCGTGGCCGGCTGGTCGAGCGCCGGATCAGTGTGGTCGAGACGCTCATGGACCTGGACCTGGAGCTGGGTGAGCACGCCGCGGTCGTCTCCGAGCTGATCGCGCTGACGGCCGAGCATCCGCTGCGTGAGCGGCTGCGCGCCCAGCTGATGCTGGCCTACTACCGGTGCGGCCGGCAGGGCGACGCGCTGGCCGTCTTCACCGAGACGCGCGACGCGCTGATCGAGGAGCTGGGCATCGAGCCCGGCCACGAGCTGACCGCGCTGCATCAGCGCATCCTGAGCGCCGACCCCACGCTGGCCGTGGCCGAGGTGGCCGAGGAGGAGGCGCCGGAGGAACGGGCGCCGGCGCTCGACCTGCCCCGCCCCGCCCAGCTGCCCGCCGCCGTGAGCGACTTCACCGGGCGCGCGGACATCGCCGGACGGCTGCGCACGCTGCTGTCGTCGAAGCCGGCCGAGGGCGTGCCGGTGGCCGCGATCTGCGGGATCGGCGGGGTGGGCAAGACCGCCCTGGCCGTGCACGTGGCGCACGCGGCCGACGACCTGTTCCCCGACGGCCAGCTGTACGCCGACCTGCGCGGCTACACCGACGAGGCGACCGGGCCCGAATCGGCGCTGGGCGCGTTCCTGCGCGCGCTGGGCGTGCCGTCCGACGTCATCCCGGAGCGGCTGGCCGAGCGGTCCGCGCTCTATCGGTCGCTGCTCGCCGAACGACGCATCCTCGTGCTGCTCGACAACGCCCACAACGCCGAGCAGGTCGTCCCGCTGCTGCCCGGCTCCTCGGGCTGCGCGGCCATAGTCACCAGCCGCCACAAGCTGGCCGATCTGCCCTCGGCCCGGCTGTTCGACCTGGATGTGATGGATCCGGACGAAGCCCTGACGCTGTTCGCCTCGGTGGCCGGGCCCGAGCGGGTGGCGGCCGAGCACGGCGCCGCCATGGACGTGGTCGCCGCCTGCGGGTTCCTGCCGCTGGCCGTACGGATCGTGGCGGCCCGGCTGGCCGCGCGTCCCTCGTGGACGGTCGCCTCGCTGGTGCCCAGGCTGGCCGACGAGCAGCGTCGCCTGGACGAGATGCGGGTGGGCAACCTGGCGGTCGAGGCGACGTTCGCGCTCGGCTACGGGCAGCTGGACACCGCCCAGGCCCGCGCGTTCCGGCTGCTGTCGCTGCCCAACGGGCCCGACTTCTCGGTCGGAGCGGCGGCCGCCGTACTGTCGATGAGCGCGTTCGCCAGCGAGGACCTGCTGGAGTCGCTGGTCGACGCCAGCCTGCTGGAGGCGCCCGCGCCGGGCCGTTACCGCTTCCACGACCTGCTCAAGCTGTTCGCCCGCCGGACGCTGGAGAAGTCCGAACGGCCGCAGGCCCGCACGATGGCGCTGCGGCGGCTGCTCGGCTTCTACCTGGCCTCCGCCCAGTCGGCGCACCGGCTGGCCTACGAGGGCAGCATGATCGCCGACAACCTCCAGGTGGACGGCAGCGGGCTCTCTTTCAACAGCGTCAACGAGGCCGTCGCCTGGCTGGTCGCCGAGGGCGACTCGCTGTTCGCCGCGATCAACCAGGCCGCCGCCACCGCCCGCGCTCCCGAGCCGCTGCTGCCCGCCGGTGACCTGCTGGTGGCCATGGAGCCGCTGCTGGAGTCGGGCACCCACACCCGCGAGTTCGACCAGGGCACGCGGGCCGTGCTGGCCACCGCCAGGCGCATCGGCGACGCCGGCAGCGAGTTGCGGGCCCGCTACGTGCTCGGCCGGGTGCTGTTCGCGAGCAACAAGCTCACGCAGGCCGAGGAGCAGTTCAGGATCGTGCACGATCTCTCGGTCGAGCGCGCGGAGAAGGTCGTCACCGGCGAGGTGATGAACGCCCTGGCCGTCGTCGTGGGCCGGCAGCGCCGCCACGCCGAGGCGCTGACCTGGTTCGAGTCGGCGATGCGCTGGTATCGCGAGAACGGCGTACCGGCCGGCGAGGCCCTCGTGCTCAGCTACTCGGCCCGCGACCATCTCGGCCTGGGCCGCCCCGAGGACGCGATCGCCGCGGCGGAGAAGGGCCTGGCCATCTTCACCGAGATCGGCAGCGGCGCCGGCACCGCCCGCGCCCGCTACCACCTGGGCATCGTCCTGTCGCGGGTCGGCCGCATCACCGAGGCCGTCCACCATCACGCCGAGTGCCTGGCCTTCTTCCGGGCCAGCAAGCAGCGCGTGTGGGAGCAGCGGGTCTGCTCCCGGCTCGCCGAGACGTTCATCGCCGCCAAGCGCTACCCCGATGCCGTACGGCACGCGGAAGAGGCGCTGGTGGTGTCGAGAGAGATCGGCCATCCCTATGGCGAGGCGCTCTCGCTGATGGTGCTCGGCGAGGCGCTCGAAGGTCTGGGCAGTGCCACGAGGAGTCACGACTGCCTACGGCAGGCCTTCGAGATCTTCTCGCTGCTCGGCGCTCCCGAGGCGGACGACCTCAAGGTCCGCCTCGACAAGGCCTTGATCATCAAGCCCCTCGCCGGCTCCGACGTCGAGCCGGTCGTCAGTCCTGTCGTCGATACAGTCGCCGGTCCTGTCGTCAGTCCTGTCGTCGATACGGTCGCCGGTCCTGTCGTTGATACAGTCGCCGGTCCCGTCGAGCCCTGAGTACAGCTCGTCGTCCAGACGTGTCATCCACACATGGTTGATCAAGGCTGTCCCTTTGGGAGTCACGGATCCCCCGTGATGCGTGCCTGTGGCGCGGATTGCTAGCCCGGCCGGCCATCTGACCGTCACGCGTCGCTAGGGGGCCCGGTTATCCGGATGCTCCGCGTAACGGCTAGCCGCCTCACATCGACGGCCGGCCGGACCCGACACGAGCCTCGAACCCCCCGGGCTCGTGTCTTGGTGAGAAGCCTCCACCCGGGGGGTCAACATCCGATCAACGGCCGATCAAAGCAGGAAATAACCCTCGGCGATGAGCGGCCGGATGGCGTCAGGGTGCAGGATCTCCCCGTCGCCGACCAGCTCGGCGATGACGTTGAGCAGCGGGCCGAGGGCGAGGTCGCCGTCGCAGACGCCCGCCAGGGCCGCCTCGACGGTGCCGACCTCCCTGCTGCGGCGCAGGCCGTCCGTCTGGCGCAGCACGATGCGCATGGGGTCTTCCGCGCCTGGCAGGCCGATGCGCTCGTCCAGCAGGCCCGCCACGGTCCGCAGGTGGGCCGAGTCGAGGAATTGCACCCGGTGGGCGGTCGCGATCGAGTCGAGAACGTCGTCGACGTAGTCGCCGACGGGCAGCGTGACCTGGTGGGTGAGCTGCTCCACGCGGACCACCGGGTCGAGCGTGCCCGCGTTGCGCATGGTGATCCAGCCGAAGCCGATGCCCCGCACCTTGTGCTCGTCGAACCAGGCCAGCCAGCGGTCGTAGTGCTCGGTGTAGCCGGGCGTGCCCTGTACGGCGGCGTCCCGCAGCCACAGCTCGACGTATTCGGCCGGGTCCTGCACGTCCCGCTGGACCACCCAGGCGTCGCAGCCGGTCTCGCCGAGCCAACCGCCGACCCGGTCGCGCCAGTCCTCGTCCGCCACGTGCAGCCAATTGGCCAGGAAATGGGCTTGGCCGCCCGGATTGAGGAAGCGGGGGGTCTGTCGTACGAGATCGCGGCAGAACGCGTCGCCATCGGCGCCCGTCTCGCGATAGGTCAGCTCGCCGCCGGGCGAGATGACGAACGGCGGGTTGGAGACGACGAGGTCGAACAGCTCCCCCTCGACCGGCTCGAACAGGGAACCGGCGCGGGCGTCCACCCAGTCGATCCCGGACAGCCGCCAGCTCAGCCGGGCCAGCTCCAGCGCGCGGGGGTTGAGGTCGGTGGCCACGATCTCGTCGACGCGGTCCGCCAGGTGCAGCACCTGTACGCCGCAGCCCGTGCCGAGGTCGAGGGCCCGGTGGACCGGGCGGCGGGTGACGAGCTGGGCCAGGTTGGCCGAGGCGCCGCCCGCGCCCACGACGTGGTCGGGGCGCAGCGCCGGGTCACCGGGCCGTACCTTGCGATCGGAGACGACGTAGCCGCCGGTCTCCCAGGGCTGGAGGTGCACGGTGGCGCGTACGTGCTCGCCCTCGGCGGCGACCAGGCCCGACGCGAGGGCCTCGTCGAGAACGGCGCCCGGGAACCGCGCGGCCGGAACGGCGGCGCCGAGCCACCAGAGCCGGATCAGCGCGGCCAGCGGGTCGTCGCCGGCCGTGGCGCGCAGAGCCGGGACCAGCTCCTCGCGGGACAGGGCCGTGGCCGCCATGGCGCCCAGCCGATCGCGGACGCCGTCGATCGAGTAGCCGGTCTCGAGGAGGTGCTCGCGCAGTCGTTCCACGAGACCATCCTTTCACCGCAGAATCCCGCGCATGATCCGATACCCACAGTAATCATACTGTTACCGAAACGTCCAAGCGTTTTGCAAGTGGGCCACGATATCTCTATGAAGACCCACGCTCGGTGTTAGAAGAGGAGCGGATCAATGCAGATCCCTTGCCTGGCCTGCGAGTCCCGTTTCTGGCCCGACGACTACTTCCGCGCCTGCTCCGACTACAACCGCGGGCTGGACCTGGTCTCATGGACCTGCCCCAGCTGCGGCAACCGCGACGACCTGCGGGTGCTGCCCGGAGAGCTGGGATTCGGCTACCCCTGCCGGGGCCGGTTCGACGTGCACGCGCGGGTGCGCGTGCCGGGGTTGCGCAGGCAGCGTGGCGATCTGCGGCTGGACATCTCGCTCGACACGGCCTGCTGGCGGGTGCCATCGCGGATCAGGCCGCTCTCTAGCGCTGCCGCAGGCTCTGCCAGGCGGCCTCACCGAGCCCTTTGATCTCCTCCTCCGTCGGCGTGTGGGCGCCGGCGAACCACAGCCGGCACATCTCCTGCGCCGGTCCGAGCCACAGCACGTAGCACATGGTCGGGTGTACGACCTGGAGCCGGCCGTTCTTCATGTGCGGCCGCCACCAGTCGGACACCTGGCGAAAGAAGGCGCGCCTGGCCTCCGCCACCTCGGCGCCGCCCGGCTCGTTCTTGCGCGGCGGGCGCTCGCTGACCAGGAGCCTCGCGCGCTCCGGGTGCTCGCCGGCCCACCGCATGTGCAGCGCCACGACGGCCTCGATGCCGTCGCGGGCCTCCTCGTGGCTGACCAGCTCGGCGAGGAAGGCCGCCTGATAGGCGGTGAGGATCTCCGCGTAGAGGACGCCGAAGACGTGTTCCTTGCTGGCGAAGTGGTGGTAGAAGCTGCCGACGCTTACGCCGCTCTCCTCGCGGAGGCTGGCCAGCGTGGTGGCCGACACCCCGTCCTGGCTGAATCGGCGCAGGGCACCGTCAATGATGCGGGTGCGTCCGTCGCGTCCGTTCTTGGCACTCTTCACACTGTCAATGGTGGAGCAACAGAACCTTATTCCGCAAATACCTCCGCCCGTTGGATCCTAGCGGTCACCTCGACCGATCCGGAAGTCACCTTCATCTGAGCGTCCGGCCAGAGCCTGCGGATCATCCGGAGCACTCGCCTGTTCTCCCCCAGCACGTCCATGCCGACCGTCTTCGCGCCCCGCACCGCAGCCCTGAACAACAGCACGTCGATCAAGTACGGCCCGAGCCCTTTGCCCTGCCACTCGTCGGCGACCACGACGGCGATCTCGACGTCGGCCGCGCCGCCCCGGTAGCTCATGGCGTGGCCGATGATCTCGCCGTCCAGGATCGCCACCAGGGCGTCCCGGTGATCGTCCAACGCCATGAGCACGCGCACCAGACCGGCGGCTGGGGTGCCGATGCCGGTGAAGAAGCGCAGGGTCTGCGTGTGCAGGGACAGCCGGGCGAGGAAGCGCCGGAGCCGTTCGGCGTCGTCGGGCCGGGCGGGCCGGATCTGAGTTCCGAGCATGAACTCAGCTTCTCTTGATTCTCCTGGGTCTGTCAATTGAACTCAGGTATGATATGGCGCATGAACGTGGCATTCCAGGTGAACAACTGCTCCATCGAGCGCACCTTGGACATCGTTGGGGAGAAGTGGACCTTCCTGGTGCTGCGCGAGGCGTTCCGCGGCGTCCGGCGGTTCGCCGACATGCAGGCGATCACCGGCGCGCCCCGGCAGGTGCTCAGCGCGCGACTGGCGCGGCTGGTCGACGAGGGCCTGCTGCGCAAGGAGCCCTATCGCGAGCCCGGCCAGCGCCAGCGTGACGAATACCGCCTGACCGACAAAGGGCGCGACCTCTATCCCCTGCTCGTGGCGCTCATGCACTGGGGCGACAAATACCTGGCCGACGACGAGGGGCCACCCGTGCTGCTGACCCACCGCGACTGCGGGGCGCCCATCGAGCAGCACTTCCGCTGCGCCGAGGGTCACGAGGTCGCGGGCCCCCGCGAGGTGACCGCGCTCCCCGGCTCAGGCGCCGAGCTGAAGTCCGCCTAAATCCCAGCGGAAGTGTCGCGCTGGAGGGCGCGCAGGCACCAGCGAAAGTCGATCAGCGTCAGCAGCGCCGCCCCCGACAGCAGCACCGCGACGGCCGCGGTGCGCACGATGAGGTACGTCTGGATCGTCTGGCTGAGCAGCAGCCAGAGGCTGAGCGAGGCGTTGCCGAACTGCGCGCATCCCCACACCAGCGACTGCCTGGCGAAGAAGCGCCGCATCACCGGCCGCTCGATCACGTGCTCCGGCAGCGGCACCAGGTCCTCCGCCACCCGCTGCGCCAGCGGCCGGCGCAGCCGGGCGGTCGCCAGGAACCCGGCGCTCGCGCAGAAGACGCCCAGGGTCGGCTGCAGGAAGAAGATCACCGCGCTGCCGGACAGCAACGCCAGCACCGCCCTGACGGTGACCGTGCCCGCGGCCAGCAGCACCGCCCCCGGCACCGCCCTGCGCCTGGCCAGCCGCCAGACCACACCCCCGTACACCCAGGCCACGGCCACCACGATCCCGCCGGTGATCCCGGAGAGGATCATCCCGACGTAGAAGACGGCGACGGGCAGGATCATGCCCTCGAACACACGGGGCACGGCGTGGCGCACCAGACGGCCGAACCGGGGCAGCTCGAACGCGGGCGCCTCGGACGGCGCGGCAAGCACGGTCATATGGCTTTGGAGGCGCTCTCTGGAGGGGGAGCTGATCGGACGAATCCCGACCGTACGCGATGAAGCGCCGTTCGGTAAGTGTTTCGACCAGATTGCGATTAGGTCACGCTCCGGCAGACCGAGCCAGGTGAAGGAGCACCGGCCCCGGTGCCTACCCTTGAGGGGTGTACCGGTTCCTTCTCACGCCCCGCTGGATCTCGCTCCACATCGTGGTGCTGCTGGTGATCCCGGCCTTCGTGTTCCTGGGCCGGTGGCAGTTCGGGCGCTTCGAGGAGCGGTCGGCCAACAGCACGCAGGTCACCGCGAACCTGGCGGCCGGTCCCGTGCCCGTGGAGAGCCTGGTGGGCAAGGGGGCGCGGGAGGCCGACCGGTTCAGGACGGTCACGGCCTCGGGGAGCTACGACACCACCCACGCGCTGGTGGTGCGCAGGCGGCCACAGGAGGGACAGCTGGGCTTCTACGTGCTGACCCCGCTGGTCACCGGTCCGGGTCAGGCCGTGCTCGTCAACCGCGGATGGGTGAAGGCCGGGGCGAGCGCCGACGCGCCTCCTGAGGTGCCGCCGCCACCGACGGGTCAGGTAACTGTCACCGGGAGGCTACGTCTCAGCGAGACCGAGGCGACGGCCGGAGTAAAGGAGCGCGCCGGTCTACCACCCGGTCAGGTGTTGCTCATCGACACCGGGAAGATCGGCAAGGCGCTGCCGTACCAGCTCATGGGCGGTTACGTGGAGCTCACGAAGCAGCAGCCGGCGGCGACCGCCGCGCCCGCGCCGGTGCCCGCGCCCGACGTGGGCGCCGGGGGCGGCCTCAACCTCGCCTACGGCGTGCAGTGGTGGCTGTTCATCGGCGTGGCCATCGGCGGCTGGATCTTGCTCATCCGGCGCGAGGTGGCCGACAGGAAGGCCGCGGAGAACGCGCCGGCCCAGGAAGTCGGGGCGCCCAGCAATTAAGCTGGATAGGGTGATCCGCCACATAGAGTTCGCAAGTATCTACAACTTTCGTGACGTAGGTGGATATGCCGCAAAGGACGGGCAAACCGTCCGGTGGCAACGGCTCTATCGTGCCGACTCACTCGGCTGGCTGGCGGGAGACGATCTCATCACGTTCCAGGCCCTCAAGGTGCGGACCGTCATCGACCTGCGCCATCCCTTCGAGGTGGAGCGGACCGGGCGGGTGCCCGAATCCGACGGGCTCGACTACCGCAACCTGCCCATCGAGGGCCGCCGCTGGGACGTCAACACCTACGACGACCGGCTGGGCGTCGGGAGATACCTCGCCGACCGCTACCTCGAGGTGACCGAGGACGGGATCGACAATCTCCGGTCGGCCATCGAGACGATCTCCCAGTCCGGCAGCGCGCCCGTGGTCGTGCACTGCGCGGCGGGCAAGGACCGCACCGGGCTGCTCACCGCGCTCATCCTGAGCCTCGTCGGCGTGGCGGACGAGGACATCATCGACGATTACGCGTTAACGGGCCTGGCCACCGAGCGCTTCATCGCGAGCTGGCAGCGCCGGCATCCGAACGCCACCCGATGGCCCGGTTTCGGGGTGGCCCCGGCCGAGGCGATGCGGTTGTTCCTCACCGATCTGACCGCCCGGCACGGCTCGGTCGCGAAGTACTGTACGGACGTCTTGCAGGTCGACGCGGGGATCATCGAGGAGCTGCAGAATAGTCTTCTGTCCCGGACTGATTCGATCTCCGGTGGGTAGGCGGCACCGGGGTTCGCAGAGCAGCAACCTCGCAAAGCGGACCTCATGGCCCGGGGTCGCCACATCCCCCTCCCGGCGATCCCGGGTCCTCGGGCATAGTGGATACCCAACGGAGACGTCGCAGCTTGTTCGACGTTATGCGGCCGTCGTACGGTTACCTGCGTGACTACGCCGCTGCTCCCCGATCCGGATCCGAGGCGGCGCGACTATGTGATCATCTCCGCCGACGATCACCTGATCGAGCCGCCAGACCTTTTCGAAGGCCGGCTCGCGGAGAAATACGCCGAGGTCGCGCCAAAGGTCGTGGAGACGGAGGGCGGTCACCAAGTCTGGCGCTACGGCGGCGCCACATACCCGTGTGCCGGGCTCGACGTGGGCGCCGGTCTGCCCCGCGAGCAATGGACGCTCGACCCGGTCAGGTTCGAGCACATGCGCCCCGGCTGCCACGACATCGAGGCCCGCATCGAGGACATGGACCTGGCCGGCATCTGGGCGGCGCTCTGCTTCCCCGGCATGCTGGCCGGCCAGTCGGGCATGCCGTTCGCCAGGACCCGCGACCAGGAGCTCGGCCTCGCCCTGGTCAAGGCGTGGAACGACTGGCACATCGACGTCTGGGCGGGCACCTACCCCGAGCGCATCATCGGCCTGCAACTGCCCTGGCTGCCCGATCCCGACCTCGCCGCCAAGGAGATCAGGGCCAACGCGGCGCGCGGCTTCAAGGCCGTGGTCTTCCCCGAGTTCCCGACCCGGCTGCGGCTGCCGTCGATCCACAGCGGCCACTGGGACCCGTTCTTCGCCGCCTGCGAGGAGACCGGCACCGTCGTCTGCCTGCACACCGGTGGCTCCAGCTGGTCGCCGGTACCCTCACCCGACACGCCCATCGAGGCGATCACCACGCTCATGCCGACCAGCGCGATGTTCGCCTGCGCCGACTGGCTCTGGTCGGGGCTCCCGCTGCGCTACCCCAACCTGCGCATCCTCATCGTGGAGGGCGGCGTGGGCTGGCTGCCGATGCTGGCCGCGCGGGCCGACTACGCGCTGGACCACCCCGTCGCGGGCGAGGCGCAGTGGGACGGCGGCCTCAAGCCCAGCGAGGTGCTGCGCCGCAACTTCTACTTCGGCACCCTCGACGACCACTCCCTGTCGGGGGTGCGCCTGGCGGTCGGCCTCGACCACGTGCTTCAGGAGAGCGGCTACCCGCACTCCGACTCGACCTGGCCCGACACCCAGCAGGCGGTGGCCCAGAACCTCGGCACGCTTCCGCCCGCCGACATCGCCAGGGTCGCCTACGGCAACGCCGCCCGGTTGTTCGGCCACCCGCTGCCGTCACGAGCCTGGCTGCGGATGGAGGAGTTCTAGCGGCGGCGCGGTCGCTTTGGGCCAAGCCCGTCGTCGAGCTTGCCCTGGACGCTTCCCTGGATGACCGTGCGCTCCCAGTCCACGTAGCGACCGCTCTCGCCGAGCAGCGAGGCGATCAGCCAGAGGAAGACCCCGAAGTCGTCCACGACACCGATGAGCACGAGGAAGTCCGGCACCAGGTCGATCGGCGAGATCATGTAGATCACGCCGAACCCCATCAGCGCCAGCTTGCTCTTGCCCATGCCGTCGTACTCACCGCGCATCACGGCGCCGATCATGCGCGGGATCGCTCGTAACCTGGCCATCAAGCCCGGCGTGCCGGGCTTGCTCACTTCGCGGTATGTACGCCAGGCCGCCGCAGCCCGTCCTGCCTTCGCCATCATGTCGCTCCTCATACCCGGGCCTCTCACGACATAACGCGTCACGGCCGGAACCGAGTTCCCGAACTCCCGGCGTTCGGCCTCCTCGGCCTTCTCGGCCTCCTCGGTCTTCTCGGCCTCCTCGGCCTCCTCGGTCTTCTCGGCGATCAGCGCAGGGCGGCGTGCTCGAACGGCCGGGCGGCCTCGATCTGTGCCGCGATCCTGACCAGCAGGTCCTCCCGCCCGGCCGCGGCCACCAGCTGGACGCCCACGGGCAGGCCCGCCGCGTTCCGGTGCAGCGGCAGCGAGATCGAGGGCTGGCCTGTCGCGTTGACCGGCGCGGTGTAGGACACCGCGTGCGCGGTCCTGCCGAACGCGGTGCTCAGGTCGTCCGGCGGGATCCACCCGAGCGGGAACGGCGCGACGCCGAGCGACGGCATCAGCAGCAGGTCGTACCCCGACGCCCACCACCCGGCCATCCGCCTGCGGAACCCGTCGATCCACTGGGTGGCCAGGATGTGGGCGGCGGCGCCGTGCCCGCGCCCGGCGCCGACCATGGCGGCGTTGCGCGGCTCCAGTTCCTCCAGCTCGACCGGCTTGCCGCGCCAGACGCCGACGTTCTCGATCTCCGCGGCCAGGTTGTTCGCCACGATGGCGCCGAAGTGGGCGGGGAAGTCCGGGTCGCCGAGCGCGTCGGGGCAGCCGGGGGCCACGTCGTGGCCGAGCGCCGCCAGCAGGGCGGCGGCCCCCTCGACCGCCTCGGTCAGCTCGGCGACCGCCGGCACGTCGTCTCTCGGGTGCGTGGCGACGAAGCCGACGCGCAGCCGTCCAGGGTCCGCGCCGACCTCCTCGGCGAGCGGCCGCGGCAGGTGCGGGGCGTCGTAGGGGTCGCCCTGTACGTAGCCGGACACGAGGTCGAGCGCCGCGGCGGTGTCGCGCACGCTCCTGCTGACGAATCCCGGGCACGAGAAGCCGCTCCACCCCTCGCCGGCCGACGGGCCCGCGCTGGAGCGCCCACGGGTCGGTTTGAGCCCCACCAGCCCGCACAGGGCCGCCGGGATGCGGATCGAGCCGCCGCCGTCACTGGCCGTGGCCAGCGCCACCATCCCGGCCGCGACCGCCGCCGCCGAGCCGCCGCTCGACCCGCCCGCGGAGTAGGCCGGGTCGTAGGGGTTGCGCGTGGGTCCGTACGCCACGGGCTCGGTGGTGATCGTGCTGCCGAACTCGGGAGTGTTGGTACGGCCCAGCACGACGAACCCCGCGGCCCGCAGCCGGGCCGTACCGTATCCGTCCTCCTTGACCACGACGCCGTCGAGCGTCCGCGAACCCGCGCTGTACGGCTCGCCCGCCTGCGGCCAGCCCAGGTCCTTCAGCAGGATCGGCACACCGCGGAAGGGGGCGTCGGCGGGGATGGCGTCGAGCTCGGCCAGCGCCCGCTCGAACCGGCGGTGGATCACCGCGTTCAGCTCGCCGTCGTGCGCCTCGATCGCGGTGATCGCCGCCTCGACCAGCTCGCGCGGCGACACCCGCCCATCGCGGACGGCCGTGGCCTGCTCGATCGCGTCAGACCTCAGCACGTCGTCCATCGCATCCTCCCGGACTGGTCGATCGCGTCACGCCGTCGCATCCTCCCGGCCGGGTCGGTCGCGTCACATCTCAGCACGTCGGCCATCGCTTCCTCCCAGTCAGGCCGTGGGGGCCAGGTCGCGGACGGCCTGCGTGATGGTCACCTCGCCACCCGCGATGGGCGCGAGGACGGGGGTGTCGAGGCCGTTGTCGATGTACTCCTGGATCCTGGCCCGGCAGGTCGCGGCGTCGCCGTGCACGACCAGCGAGTCGACCACCTCGTCCGGGATCGCCTTGAGCGCGGCCTGGCGGTCGCCGGCCGCCCACGCCTCGTGCATGGGCCGCAGCACCTCGCCCCGGCCGAGCCAGTCGTGGAAGGCGGCGTAGGCCGGCACGGTGAGGTAGGCGGCCAGCATCCAGCGGGCCAGCGCGCGTACCTTGTCGGTGTCCTCGCTCACGCAGACGAACAGGCGGGCGATGAGCTCGGTGTCACCGATCTCGGCGCGCACCTTCCGTACGTCCTCGGGCGAGAGCCAGTTGGTGATCGCGCCGTCCGCCTCCTCAGCGGCCAGGCGCAGCATCCGGGGCCGCAACGCCGCCAGCACGACCTTCGGCGGGATCTTCGGCGCCCGGTCCAGCTTGAATCCCTTGATCTCGAACGTCTCGTACCGCTGCGACACCTTCTCCCCCGTCAGCGCCTCCTTGAGAAAGCGCAGGGTGTCGCGGGTCCGCGCGTACGGCTTGGCGAACTCGACCGCGTTCCAGCGCTCCACGATCGCCGGGGAGGAGGAGCCGATGCCGAGCAGGAACCGGCCGGGCGCCAGGTCGGCCAGCGTGGCGGCCTGCATCGCGAGCAGCGCCGGGCCGCGCGTGAACACCGGCACGATCGCGCTGCCGAGCCGGATCCCCGGCGCCCACTGCGCGGCCATGGCCAGCGGCACGAACCCGTCGACGCCGTTGACCTCGGCCGACCACGCGTCGGTGTAGCCGAGGGCGGGCAGCTCCGCGATCAGCTCCTGTGAGTCCGCCAGTGAACGGTCGGTGAACGGGATCGTCATGCCCCAGTTCTGAGTCATCGCGGCCTCCAGCTTGCCCCTCGCGGGGGGATCAGGCGTCAATGTCAGGTAGGCCGACCATACCAACCGACCGGTATGTAGTCGCCGCCCTGAGCACACTGACCCGCCGCGCACTCAGCCGCCTTGCCGGACGTTTTGGCGGGCGTCGTCTTGCCGGACGTTTTGGCGGGCTTTTGTCGGGTCAGGCGCGCAGCTCGTGGACCGCCGCGATGAAGTCCTTCGTGATCCCCCGCAGCCCCGGCAGGTGCGACAGGCCGACGAGCCGGTCCACCAGCGGGACCGTCACGTCGATCAGGCGATGCGTACGGTCACAGCCGGGCGAGGTGTCGTGCACCCAGAACAGCACCATGCCCATCGACAGCAGCCACAGCAGCTCCGGCAGCTCTTCGCGCAGCTCGGAGTTCATCCGGTCGCGCGCCCCCTCGACCACCTGCCGGTAGATGTCGATCGACGCCTCACGGGCCGGCGAGGACTGGGCGCTGAACGGGCTCAGCGGGTTCGTGGGCTCGGCGGCATGCTTGAAGAACTTCACCGCGAACTCGTGATAGGGCTCCGAGACCCGTACCCACTCGCGCAGCACCCCGCTCAGCCGGGCGGCGAACGACGACTCCGTGGCCAGCAGCTCACGGCAGGCCGCCTCGTGCTCGGCCTGGGCGCGGTCGTAGTACGCCTGGATCAACGCCTCCTTGCTTTCGAAGTAGTAGTAGGCGTTACCGACGGATACACCGGCCTCGGCCGCGATGGCCCGCATCGTCGTCGCATCGAAGCCGCGTTCCCGGAACAGCCGCAAAGCCGTCTCGACAATGACTTCCCGGGTGCTCTCCGGTCCTCGGTTTCGGGCTTCGGACACGTTCGTCACTTTACGTGGTAGTCGTGCGTTAGGTCAGGAAGGATCACGGTGATCGCCACCACAGGGCAAAAATCCCGGTGAGATAGGGGTTAGCTCCTGCGAAGGATGGGATTGATGTTTCTGGCGGAAGGGCTATTCCGCGAAAAGGCATCGACATGTGGATACGTGGAACAGTACGGCTGGTAGCGGTCGTATTCCTCAACATTGAGATCTCCATAATCGCGCTGGCGTCGGCCGCTTCCGCCGCTTCCCAAGCACCCGGCAGGGCGCCGCGGCAGACACCATCACCGATCACTCGGTCCTACCACATCGGGGGGACGATCGAGGCGCGCCGCTGGCACCCTTCGGTGGATCCGGCCGACTTCGGCCGGGACCCCGCCCCGAACCGCGGGGGCCCCTCCGCCCACGGCCAGAAGTCGATCGGGCGCGACCCTGACACGCTCGCGGGCGTGCCGGAGTCGTCGGTCCCAGAACCGATCACCTTCGGCCCGCTCGCGAACGAGAACGGCCCGGCCGCGCTCCTGCGGGACCCGGGAACGGCGACCGGCGGCCTGGAGACGGTGGCGGCGGTCGTACGTCGGCCGGACGCGATGGTACGTCGCCCGGACGCGGTCATACGTCGTCCGGACGCGGTCGTACTGGACAGGGATGCGCTTGTGCGGAACCGGGATGTGCTCGTGCGGGACCCGGAGAGGGACGCGAGCGGGCCAGAGACGCCCGTAAACGGCCCAGAGAGGGCCGTACGCGACCGCGACGTGGCCAACCCGCCGACGATGTCACAGGATGCCGCACCAGTCGCTCTGCGACCCGACTCGTCGGCCTCACCGGCCGAGGTGTCCACTACCGCGGCGCGCCCCCTGTCGTCCGCGCCTCACCCGGCCGCCGTGACCATGCGGAAGCTCCAGGCCGACACCATGCGAAAACCCGGCGCCGCCACCCCGCGGAAGCCGGGCGACGCCACCATACGGAACGCCGCCAAACTCCAGAAAGCCGGCAAGTCGCAGAAGGCCGACGTGGACCTGGCCCGCGTCAAGCCCAGGTACGCGACCGTACACATGTCCCACGCGCTGGCCGCCGACTGGCTGCGTGATGAGGGCCTGCGTACGCATTCGTCGGGACACTGCACGAGCAAGCAGGTGTACCGCTGCACATCTCTGGAGGACGTCCGCACCTCGACCATCTCGCGGGTGATCGGCATCAAGCGCCAGAGCGGCTGCCCCGTCCTGGTCACCGGCGGCACCGAAGCAGGCCACGCTCCGGGCCCGTACAGCCACGGAAACGGCTACAAGCTGGACATCACCCATAACCCATGTATCGATCGATACATCACCAAAAATCACGATAAGTCCGGCATCCGGGGCGACGGGGCCGCCCTCTACCGAGCACCCTCGGGCACGGTCTTCGCCGACGAGGTGGACCACTGGGACATCTTGTTCCGGTGACACGGCCCTGGTGACACGGCTTCGTGATACGCCCAGATGACAGGGCCAGCGGCCCAGACGGCGGCGCGCCGTGCGAACCCGCACGACGCGCCGCCTACCGGGAGCCCCGGAGAAGCGACCAAACCTCACGAGGGGCGACTACAACTCGCGGACGAGCGACTACAGCTCGCTCGCCACCAGCTCGGCGATCTCAGCGGCGTTGAGCGCCGCACCCTTGCGCAGGTTGTCACCACACACGAACAGATCCAGCGTGTTGGGGAAGTCCACCGCCTGCCGGATCCGCCCGACATAGGTCGGGTCGGTGCCCACGACGTCGATCGGCGTCGGGTAGACCCCGTTGGCCGGGTCGTCCATCAGCACCACCGTCGGCGCCGCCTCCAGCACCCGGTGCGCGTCCGCCACCGTGATGTCGCGCTCGAACCGCGCGTGCACCGCCAGCGAATGCGTGGTGATCACCGGCACCCGGACACAGGTCGCGGAGACCTTCAGGTCGGGGATGCCGAGGATCTTGCGCGACTCGTTGCGCAGCTTGAGCTCCTCGGAGGCCCAGCCACCCTCCTTGTACGAGCCCGCCCACGGCACCACGTTGAACGCGATCGGCGCCGGGAACGGCGACTCCTCGGGCAGCTTGTTGCCCAGCACCTTGCGTACGTCGCCCGCCACCTGGCCGATCGACCGGTCACCGGCCAGCGCCTCGACCTCGTCGTACAGCCGCGCGGAACCGGCCACGCCCGCGCCGGAAACGGCCTGGTAGGAGGCGACGACGAGCTCCTTGAGCACGTATTCGGCGTGCAGCGCGCCCATGGCCGCCATCATCGACAGCGTGGTGCAGTTGGGGGTCGAGATGATGTTGCGCGGCCGCAGCCGGGCGTCGAGCGGGTTGACCTCCGGCACGACCAGCGGGACGTCGGGCTCCATGCGGAACGTGCCCGACTTGTCGATCGCGATGGCGCCACGCTCGGCTGCGATCGGCACCCACACGGCCGACACCTCGTCGGGTACGTCGAAGATGGCGATGTCGATGCCGTCGAACACCTCGGGCGCCAGGGCCTGCACGACGACGTCCTCGCCGCGCACCCGGAGCAGCTTGCCGGCCGAACGCGCTGAGGCGACGAGGCGTACCTCGCCCCAGATGTCGGCGCGGGTGGAGACCAGGTCGCGCATGACGGTGCCCACGGCCCCGGTCGCGCCGATCAACGCCAGATTGGGCCTGCTCATCGTCCTGAACCTCCGTACACCACTGCTGAGACCTGGTCCGCGTCGAGATCGAAGGCCCGGTGCGCGGCCGCCACGGCCGTGTCCACACCGTCCTGCCCGACGATCACCGAGATGCGGATCTCCGAGGTGGAGATCATCTCGATGTTGACCCCCGCGTCGGCGAGAGCCGCGAAGAACGTCGCCGTGACGCCCGGATGCGAGCGCATGCCCGCCCCGATCAGCGACACCTTCCCGATCTGGTCGTCGAAGAGCAGCGACTCGTAGGCGATGTCACCCTGGATCTTCTTCAACGCCGTCAGAGCCGTCGAGCTGTCGGTCGTGGGCAGCGTGAAGGAGATGTCGGTGCGGCCCGTGGCCGCGGCCGAGACGTTCTGCACGATCATGTCAATGTTGATCCCGGCGTCCGCCAGAGTTTTGAAGATCGCGGCAGCCTCGCCGACCTTGTCGGGAACCCCGACAACGGTGATCTTGGCCTCGCTCCGGTCGTGCGCGACGCCGGAGATGATCGGCTGCTCCATCTCGGTTCCTTCGCTGTAAGGATCAGAAACGACCCAGGTGCCTTCTTTGGTGCTGAACGAACTGCGTACGTGGATCGGCACATGGAAGCGCCGAGCGTACTCGACGCAGCGCAGGTGCAGGATCTTCGCACCGCAGGCAGCCATCTCCATCATCTCGTCATAGGAGATCTTGGGGATCTGCTGTGCCGCGCCCACGATGCGGGGGTCTGCAGTGAAGATGCCGTCGACGTCGGTGTAGATCTCGCAGACATCCGCGCTCAGCGCGGCGGCCAGCGCCACGGCGGTCGTGTCGGAGCCGCCGCGGCCCAACGTGGTGATGTCCTTGGTGTCCTGCGAGACGCCCTGGAACCCGGCCACGATCGCGATGTGGCCCCGGTCGAGCGCCTCACGGATGCGGCTCGGCGTCACGTCGATGATGCGCGCCTTGCCGTGCGTGGAGTCGGTGATCACACCCGCCTGCGAGCCGGTGAACGAACGGGCCTCGTGCCCCAGGTTGGCGATCGCCATCGCCAACAGGGCCATCGAGATGCGCTCGCCGGAGGTCAGCAGCATGTCGAGCTCGCGGCCCGGAGGCAGCGGCGACACCTGCTCGGCCAGGTCGAGCAGCTCGTCCGTCGTGTCACCCATCGCGGAGACGATCACGACCACGTCGTTGCCGGCTTTTTTCGTCGCTACGATCCGCTGCGCGACCCGCTTGATGCAGGACGCGTCGGCGACGGACGAACCACCGTACTTTTGCACAACGAGCGCCACGAGAGTCTCCCGGTTCGGACTGTGAGCTGCCAGTCTACTGGGGGCCTCTCATGGACCTGATGGTTCATACCACTATGTGGATGATCACACCGTCGTGGCTTCCTCCGCCACGTCGAGCCGCGAATGGGCGGCGAGTGCCTGAAGTGCCCTCATGGCCGCGCCCGCGTGGTTGCCCCACGTATTGAAATAGGAGTATTGCCACCACCACAGCGCCTCGTGCGGCCGCCCGGCCTGAAAATGCCGCAGCCCGTGGATGAGGTCGGCGGCGACCGCCGTCAGGTCGTCGGAGAGCCGGTATGGGGTGACACCCGTGTCCTTGTACGGGTCGAACACCTCGGCGTAGTCGTCGACCGCCTCCAGCAACTCCGACATCGCGGTGCGTACGCCGTCGATGTCGGGATCCTCACTCAGCGGCGGCTCGTAGTTGCCCGAGAGGATCACATCCTCGTTGGCGCCGAGCTTGGCGCCCGCGAGACTTACCTGCGCCACTTCGACCAGCAGTAGCGACCAGATGGCGTCGCCGCCCTCGCCGCCGGCGACCCTGGTCAGGCCGTCCACATAGTTCTGCGCGTGAGCGGCGATCTCCTCCGCCAGCGCGCTCCACTGGTCAGACATCCAGCAGCCTCCGTCCTTCGAACGCGCGGCCCAAGGTCACCTCGTCGGCGTACTCGAGGTCACCGCCCACAGGCAGACCGCTGGCCAGTCGTGTCACTTTCAGACCCATCGGCTTGACCAGACGGGCAAGGTAGGTAGCCGTCGCCTCCCCCTCGAGATTGGGGTCCGTGGCGAGGATGAGCTCCGTGACCCGGCCGTCGGCCAGGCGCGTCATGAGCTCCCGGATACGCAGATCGTCAGGGCCGACGCCGTCGATCGGGCTGATCGCGCCGCCGAGCACGTGATAGGTCCCGCGGAACTCGCGCGTCTTCTCGATCGCGACGACGTCCTTGGACTCCTCGACCACGCAGATCACATGAGTGTCGCGCCGCTGGTCGCGGCAGATGCGGCACTCCTCCTCGGCGGCCACGTTGCCGCAGACCCGGCAGAACCTGACCTTCTCCTTGACCTCCAGCAGGGCGTGGGCCAGCCGCTTCACGTCGGCCGGGTCGGCCGCCAGCAGGTGGAACGCGATCCGTTGCGCGCTCTTGGGACCGACGCCGGGCAGCATGCCGAGCTCGTCGATCAGGTTCTGGACGACCCCTTCGTACATGGCCTAGAACCCTGGCAACTGTCCGAGACCGCCGCCGCCGAGTCCCTGGGCCAGCGGGCCCAGTTTCTCCTGCTGCAGGTCGGCCGCCGCGCGAACGGCGTCGCGTACGGCGGCGATCACCAGGTCGGCGATCGTGTCGGCCGTGTCCTGAGGGTCGTCGGCGTCTATGACGCTCGGGTTGATCTTCAGCTCGAGCAGCTCTCCCGAGCCGTTGACCACGGCTGTGACCATGCCGCCGCCGGCCGAGCCCTCGATCTGCGCGTCGTTGAGCTCCTGCTGGGCGCTCACAAGCTGCTGCTGCATGAGCTGTGCCTGCTCCAGCAGCTGCTGCAGGTTGACATCCCCTGGGTTCACCGTCGTGCGCTCCTCGTGGCTCCGCGTTCTTGACTGCCACGAGCCTACGGTGTTTGGGCGTCGTCATGTACTGCGGCATCCCCAACGTTTCGCCTTGGCCGGATCCCGGCCCCCCTCCAGTGTCCGAGACCCGGCCAACACGTCGGCCGGAGCGGCCGCACCACGCCGACGCGTTGCCGCACGCTAGCCGCGGCAACGTTGCACACGCGTTGCGATCGTTCAATCACCCCTTGCAATCCCCCCGAACCGGTTGCGGCCGACAAGCGCGAAGCGGATGCTCACCGTAAGGGGTTGACTACTTGGAGTGGCCCATGTGTCACACTCATCCGGAAGCGCACTCTCGCGGGGCGCGCGCGGCGGCGGTTATGGAGGAGGCGGCGTCGGAGGGACCCTACGGGATGGTCACCACAGAGCTGCGCATCGACCCGCAGGACACGAGCCTCGACGTCATGAGCGTCGACCGGGAGAACGCGCACGAGATCGGGAACGCCCACGACCTCCGCGAAGTGCACCCGTTGCAGCCGCTGCTCCCCTTACTCGCCCAGTCACTCGCCCACATAGCCGACGAATCCGCCCACATGATGGTCGTGACGGACGCCGACGGCAGGGTTCTGTGGCGCGACGGCAACCCTGGCGTCCTGCGTGACGGCAACCCTGGCGTCCTGCGCGTCGCCACCGAACCCGACCGAACCGAGTCCTGCACCGACAGACCCCTTAGGCGCATCCTGCACGTACGGTCACGCAGCGCCGCCCCGATCATCGACCCCGACACCGACCGGGTGCTCGGCTGCGTCGACATCAGCGGCACCGCGCGCTCCCCGCACCCGGCCACGGTCGCGCTGGTCTGCGCCACGGCCAAGCTCGCCGAGACCCAGCTCGCCCTGCGCATGCACGAACGCGACGAACGCCTGCGCCGCCGCTACGAGGCACTGGGCGGCCACTCGGGCATCCTGCTCTCCCCGACCGGACGTGTACTCTCCGGAGACCCGCTGGGCACGCTCGGCGAACGGCTCCCGCTGCCCGCCCCCGGCGAGCGCATGATCCTCCGGGACGGCCGTTTCGTCCTCCTCGAACCCTTCTCCGAGGGCTACCTCCTGCGCGCCGCACCCCCTGCGTCCGCCCCAGCGCCCGTCCCCACCCGCCTCCGCCTGCACGGCTTCCTCGGCGAAGGCTCGCCGACCGCCCTGGTGGGCGAGCACCGCCTGCCACTCTCCCTCCGGCACGCCGAGATCCTCGCCCTCCTGGCCCTGCACCCCGGCGGCCTCAACGCCGAACAGCTCTCTTTCCATCTGTACGGCGACGACGGCAATCCGGTGACGATCCGGGTCGAGATCCACCGCCTCCGCGCCGAGCTCGGCGACACGATCGGCGCCCGGCCGTACCGTCTGACCTCACCTATAGAGGCCGACTTCCTGGAACTCCGGGGCCTGCTGGCGAGCTCGGACCCCGCCTCACTGGCCCGCGTCTACGCCGGCCCCCTGCTGCCGCGCTCGGAGTCGCCTGAGATCCGCCGCGAACGGGACGAATTCGAGGTCCAGGTACGTACGTGCCTGCTGCTGCGCGGCTCACCTGATGATTTGTGGGCGTACGCGCAGACCTCCGGCGGACGGGAGGACTTCGAGATCCTGCAGCGCCTCGCGACCACCCTCCCCGCGACTGACCACCGCGCCGCCGCCGCCCAAGCCCGCCTACGCGCCTGAAACCGCCGCCGCCCGACCCCGCCCGACCCCGCCTGAAACCGCCGCCGCCCGAGTTCGCCTACGCGCCTGAGACCTCCGGTTCACCGCATACCCGAGGCGAGGTCTCAGAGTTCGCCGATCACCTGGGCGCCGAGCTCGCTCTGGAGGAGGGCCATGCCGGAGCGCGCGTCCACGTCCGCGTCGGCGTCGTTCAGCGGGTCGACCTCGTCGGCCTCCGGGCCCTTCCGGCGGTTGGGGACGGCCTCGGGCCAGGCGGCGGAGCTTGCCTGCTGCCTGGAGGCGGGGGCCCTGGGACCCGCCTGGGCGGCTGCCTTCGCGGCCGACCTCGCGGCGGCCAGTCCCGTCCCGGGCGAGCCATTGCCCGCGCCCACGCTCGCGGCTTGTCCCGCGCCCTGGGGCCGGACACCGGTAGTCGAGTCGGTGGGGTCCGGAGTGGGTGGAGAGCCGGGACTCGGATCGTCAGGTGCGTCCGGCCAGGACTCGTCCGTCGTCGCGCGGCCACCGTTCTGGGAGGCGTGGTCGGCTGGTCCGGGTGGTTGGCCCGCCTCCTGAGAACCGGAGCCGTCGTCCGACGAGCCAGGCGAATGAGCACGGCCGTGCCCTGACTGAGCACCGCTCTGCGGGGCTGTCGCAGACCCCGGCTGGTCGTACCGGGAAACGCCCGACTGCGACGGATCCGCTTGCGAACCCGCGTGCGAGCCTTGGTGCGGTCCTGTGTGGGAGCCCGGCTGCGGACCCGTGTGCGGACCGGACTGAGGCCCCGGCCGCGGTCCCCCAGAGCCCTGGGGGACCGGGGAGTTGCCCACGACCGCCTCAACCCGCCAGGTGCCGCCGAACACATCGCCCAGCGCGCCGGCCACCACGGCATCCTTGCCGCCACCTGTGAAGTTCTTCATCGCGCCGACCTGACCGAAGCCGAGCGTGAGCAGATTGCCCTCGATGCCCACCACCTGGGCATTGGTGCTCACATTGGCCCAGACGACGATGCTGCGCCGCTTGAGCGCGGCCAACACGGCGGGCCACTGCTGCTGGACCGCCCCAGCACCACCACCAACTGGAGCCGCACCCTGGTGGGACGCCGCCCCCTGCCCCTGGGACGCCTGCCCATGAGGCGCTTGCCCGTGGGACGCCTGGCCTTGGGCCGACGGGCCCTGAGGCGGGGCCGCGTGCGACGACGGCCCCTGGGCACTGGCGCCGGGCGCCGACGCTACCTGGGATCCGGCAGTTGACTGTGCGGGCCGACCGGGGCGAGCCGGCTCCGGCCAGTCGTCGGCATTGCCCACCTGGGAACCTGGGCCCGCAGACACACCACCTACCGCCGGACGGTCGGCCTGCGCGCCCCCATCAACATGAGCGCCGTCCCCAGCCTGCGGAACACCACCCGCGTACGAGGCACCACCCGCATGCGCGGGCCCACCACCCTGCGCGGGACCACTCGCGTAAGTAGCACCACCTGCATGCGCCGGACCACTGGCCTGCACAGCACCACCGCCAGGCGCGGCACCACCAGCAGTAGATGCTGCCCGGGCGGCCATCTGGGCGACGGCGCCGCCGCGTTCGAGGCGTTCGAGGCGGGCGAGCAGGGCGTCCTCACCCTGCGACGCGCCGGGCAGCAGAACGCGAGCGCACATCAACTCAAGCAGAAGCCGCGGCGAGGTCGCGCCGCGCATCTCGGTGAGGCCGGCGTTGAAGATCTCGGCGGCCCGCGTGAGCTCGGCCGGCCCCATGGAGCCGGCCTGCTGGACGAGGCGCTCCAGCTCGTCGGCCGGACGATCGAGCAGGCCGCTGCTGGCGGCCTCGGGGACGTTCGCCAGGATCACCAGGTCGCGGAAGCGTTCGAGCAGGTCGGAGGCGAACCGGCGCGGATCGTGGCCGCCCTCGATGACCCGGTTGACGGTGTGGAAGACCTGCGCCCCGTCACGGGAGGCGAACGCCTGGACGACCTCGTCGAGCAGGTCACCATCGGTGTAGCCGAGCAGCGAGACGGCCTTGGCGTAGGTGATGCCGTCGTCCTCGGCCCCGGCGAGCAACTGGTCGAGGATGGACAGCGAGTCACGCGCGGACCCGGCTCCAGCGCGTACGACGAGCGGCAGGGCGGTCGGCTCGAACGGAACGTTCTCCGCGACCAGAATCTCTTCGAGCAGCGCGCGCAGCGTCGCCGGCGGCATCAGCCGGAAGGGATAGTGGTGGGTCCGCGACTTGATGGTCCCGATGACCTTTTCCGGCTCGGTGGTCGCGAAAATGAACTTCAGGTGCGGCGGAGGCTCCTCGACGAGCTTGAGCAGCGCGTTGAAACCCTCGCGGGTCACCATGTGCGCCTCGTCGATGATGTAGATCTTGTAGCGCGCGGAGACGGGCGCGAAGAAGGCCCGCTCGCGCAGGTCACGCGCGTCGTCCACGCCACCGTGTGAGGCGGCGTCGATCTCGATGACGTCGAGGTGACCCGGACCGGTGGGGGCGAGCGCGACACACGACTCGCAGACGCCGCACGGGTCGGGGGTGGGGCCCTTCTCACAGTTGAGCGAACGCGCCAGGATGCGGGCGCTGGAGGTCTTGCCGCAGCCGCGCGGCCCGCTGAAGAGGTAGGCGTGGTTGATACGGCCCGTGCGCAGCGCCTGTCGGAGCGGATCTGTGACGTGCTCCTGACCCTTGACCTCGGCGAAGGTCCCAGGTCGGTACCTGCGATAAAGCGCAAGGCTCATGCGACCATCCCGCCTGCGAGGGGGCTCTCAACGAAGAGACCCCCCGCACACCCGCCAGAGCCCGCTTATCCTTGCTGCCTTCCGGCCCTGGGGAGGTTCACAGGATGACGCCGCGCGAGGGGTCCTTGGACAGTCTAGCCACATCCGGCAGTGCTCGCTGCAGCCAAATCGTGGTCTCGCCGGACGGAAATCATGGTCTTGTCACGTGCGGGAGTCCGGTAAGCTACTCGGCGGAGGATTCGCCTAGTGGCCGAGGGCGCACGCTTGGAAAGCGTGTATAGGGCAACCTATCAGGGGTTCAAATCCCCTATCCTCCGCGCCTGGTTGAGACAGAAAAACACGAAGGGGCCGACCATACCCAGTCGGCCCCTTCGTCGTGTCGGGTCTCAGTTGGCCTCTCCGGGGCTCCTTCCCGCCTCCCAGGTGAGGCCCCCGACCTGCCTGGCCACCGTCTGCCGGATGCCGTCCGTCACGTGCTGATACCGCGCCGCCATACCCGAGCCGGACCACCCCATGATGGCCATGACCGTCCGTTCCGGCACGCCGAGGATGAGCAACAGGGTGGCTGCGGTGTGGCGAGCATCGTGTAGCCGACCGTCCCGCAGACCAGCGGCCTTCAGCAGCGCCTTCCACTCGTGATAGCCCGGTATGGACTAATGGGCCGGCCGTGGCGTTCAGCGACAGCGGGTCGCTGCAGGTGGGGCAGAACCCGCCAGGCCCACGCGGGACCGGCCCCGTGACGGTTCGCAGGCGGCCTGTCCCATCGCCGTCGGGCGACTGGCGGATCTCACCGGGCTCCCTGATCGGGGCGTCGGCCGGCAACACCGCCACCTCCATGGTCTGGGGACCGTGCGGCCCTGCCCCGGACGCATGCAGGGGGTTTCCCTGGCCGCAGCGGTAGGTCGAACCAGCGTAGATGCCATGGAGCTCCTTGCTCCGGAGCACCACCCATGCCCGCCCGACGCGCGGTCGGCGAGCACCTGGGTCAGCTCCGCTTCTGGGTGTCTCATCGCCGAAACCCCTCCAGTTGCTCGCTCCGAATGCCAGGGTCGACGCGCAGCCGGGCGAGCGCCCGGCTGAGTTGGCTCTTCACCGCGCCCAGGGAGCAGCCGACTATCTCGGCCACCCGGACGAGCGTCAGACCCTCGTAGTAGTGCAGGACCACCACCGCGCGCTGCTGGGACGACAAAGTGCCGATCGCGGTCCACATCACGCCCTGGTCGCTCACGTCGGTCGCCACATCTCGCCGGTCGGCTCGATCGGGCAGCGTCCCAGTCGGGATCTCGCCCCGCCAGCGCCTGCGCCACCAGGACGCCTGTGTATTCACGATGATCCGATAGACGTAGGGGTCGGGGTCGCCCTCGATCCGCCACCAAGCGAGCCAGGCCCTGGCCAGCGCCGTCTGCACCAGGTCCTCGGCCGCCCCCCAGTCCCTGCACGGCAGGAAAGCCATCCGGCACAGGCGTCGGTGCTGCGCCGCGTACTCGGCGAACGCGTCGTCCATCAGCCCATCTCCGTGTTGTCGTTCACGACGGGCATGACTACCGGGCGCCGCCCTACGGTTTACAGCGATCTGATTCCCGTCGGGGATTCGCCTCAGAGCCGTGTGACCGGCTGTGGTGGATCGTCGGCTAGTGCCGTTACCGGGGGCGGCCCCTGGTGCTACAGCCGTCCCGTCTTCAGCGGGTCTCATCTGGGGTCTCAGTTCACCCACGTCAGCGGGCCGGCGTGGGCCCAGATAGAGACCACCATGACCGACGCTGAACAAAGATCCGCAGACTTGGAAAGCGGGTAAAGGGCAACCTTTCGGGGGTTCAAATCCCCCATCCTCCCCCGGCCCAAAGGGGGCGGCCACCGCGTTCCGGATGCCATCGGTGACGTGCTGCTACCGGCGTGCCATGCCGCCGGTACCTGTCAGGTCAGGCCTGTGAAGTGACGACCCGGCGGAAGAAACCGGGCCGAGTTGTCGATCCCAAACCTGGGCACCTGGTTATGCCTGCCCGGTGGGCGTGCAACATCTTTTCCTTCGAGGCGAAGCGCATTGACGGCTCACCGAGTTCGTCGGCGGGAAATGGTTGGACGGGACGATATTCGTCCTGATAGCGTCCCGCAGACCGTGACATCACGCCAGGAGGTGAGACCCATGAACGCTGTATCGATGTGGGTGCTCCCCCTCCTCGTCACGGTCGGGCGATTGACGTAGGTGTCGCCGGGAGCGCCTGGACAAGGCAATCCCGAAAGGTGACAACCTATGAACCCTGTGCATTTCACTTCGGGCATGGACGAGCATGCCGTAGTCATCACGCGGGTCGCGGACAGGCAATGGCACGCCGTGGAGGACGACCTGACGGTCGGCCGCGGCGACGTCTCGCACAGGCCCGACGGACGGACCTTCCTCAGCATTGACGCGTGGCACGTCGCGGTCTTCGAGCGACTCGCCGAAGCCATGCTGGCGGACCTGCCGAAGCCGCTGTACACGCTGGTCGACGAAACCGACCTCGACCTGACGTCCCAATGGGAACGAGCCGGCTTCACGACCAGACGCCGCGAGTGGGAGTACCTCGTACCCACCGACCCGCAGGTCACGGGACTCGGCTCAGCGCTACCGCCGTCGGACGTGACGATAGTGGCCGTCGGCGAAGCGCAGGAGGGCCCTTTGCGCACGTTGGACCGGGTGATCCGCGACGAGGTCGAGGCCACCGTCGGATGGCAGGAGATGCCGGCTGAGGTATTGCCCCTCCCGGAGGGCGTTACCGTGCTGGACCCGTCGAAGTACGCGGTGGCCGCGCAATCGGATGGATATGTGGGGCTGCTCCGGCTGGCGCCGGTCATCCGGCAGCCACGGATCGGGCTGATCGCGGTCCGGTCCGACCAGCACCGCCGCGGCATCGCCCGGGCGCTGCTCGCCCATGTGCTGGGTTCGCTGCACCGCCGCGGGATCGAAACGGCATCGGCCGAGGTGAACGAATCCAACGGGGCGGCCATGGCGCTCTTCGAGGGCGTCGGCGCCCGGCGTGCGAGCAGCAACCTGGAGCTGGTGCTCCGCTGACGCCCCACCCATCGCCGGGCGAGACGGCCGGGTCACGGCCGCCGTCCGCGACAACCGCGCCTGCCGAGGCGCCCCGATCACGGTCGCGGCAACAGAATCCGTTTCCGCACCGACCTCACAGCCACTCCGGAGAAATCATGGCAAGAAAAGCAGGCGGCATCGAAATGGAGGGCACCGTAGTCGAGTGCCTACGCAACGCCACCTTCAAAGTAGAGCTCGAGAACGGCCACAAGGTGCTGGCGCACATCAGCGGGAAGATACGGAAGAACTACATCAAGATCTTGCCGTATGACCGGGTGCTCGTGGAGCTCAGCCCCTACGACCTCACCCGCGGCCGAATCCTCTACCGCTACAGGTAACGGCGGGCCTCGGTCAATCCCCCATCCTCCGCCAGATCGGAAGAGGGTGTGCCGTGATCACTGCACACCCTCCCTGTCCCGTCAGGTCGCCCCTCTCACGGGCATCCACCACCGGGAATCCGCACCCGACCTGCGCGCCGTCAAATATGGCGCTTCCGACCTACCTGGTAACCGGTAGAGCCACGCTGGAAGAGGGGCGCGCGTGGGGTCGTCCCGTCTGATCTCGCGGTGACACTCACCTGGTCGCCGTGCCCGCGGGAGCGGAGGTCAGGTCAGCGATCAGCGCGCGTACGCGGGCCTCGATCGCGTCCCGTATCGGACGTACGGCTTCGACGCCTTGCCCAGCCGGGTCGTCCAGCACCCAGTCCTCGTACCGTTTGCCGGGAAGACCGGGCAGGCGTCGCCGCAACCCATAGTGATCACGACGTCGCCGGCCTGGACGGCATCGACCGTGAGCACCTTGGGGATCTCGGCGGAGATGTCGATGCCCCCCTCTGCCATCGCCGCCACCACGGCCGGGTTCACCTCATCGGCGGGCGCGGAACCGGCCGAACGCACGCGTACCCGGTCGCCGGCCAGATGGGGCAGGAAGGCGGCGGCCATCTGGGAGCGGCCGGCGTTGTGCACGCACACGAACAACACCTGCGGCAGCACGTCAGGCACGGGTTTCTCCTATCGAAGCTGGTCGGCGGCGGCCTGGTGGGTGGAACCGGAGACGGGTCGCGGGCTGTTCGGGTAGAGCAGGACCAGCAGCAGATTGAAGTGCGCGCCGGACACGGGTCCGAGGATCACGATGAGCACGGCCAGGCCCGCCGCCGTGGCCAGACTGTTGGCCAGCAGTCGCACGCCGACGTCACGCGACAGATCAGCCGCCATGATGCCGGAGCCGACCACCACCGCCACCAGGGCGGCGGTGCCGGCGAACTCGGCCAGCGCCCGGCGCCAGGTTCACCGCGCGTCCGCGACAAGCGTCTCGGGCAGGGCCAGTACGCCGGTCAGACGCTTGAGCGTGGCCGGGACGATCCAGTAGTAGACCCAGGTGCCGCGCCGCTCGCTGTCGATCAGACCGGCCTCGCGCAGCACCTTGAGATGGTGCGAGATCGTCGGCGCGGTGACCGTGAAGGCCTCCGTCAGCTCGCACACGCACACTCCGCCGCCGACCTGGCGCCCACTTTCGCGGGCACCGATCAGGGACAGCAGCCGCAACCGGATCGGATCGCCGAGCGCCTTGAACACGCGGGCCGTCTCGGCGGCCTCGTCTTCGGTGATCGGCTCGGCGATCAGTGGTGTGCAGCACTCGGAGGCGAGCACCGGCAGCTCCTGCTTCGACATATCTCTAATTTGACAGATCTCTAATCAGGAGCGCAAACTCGAGACTGCTTAGACATCCGTCGAAACAACGATCGGAGATCGTCATGTCTCGCGTCCAGCTCGCCCTCCGCGTCGCCGACCTGGAGAGCTCGATCACCTTCTACTCCAAGCTGTTCGGCACCGAACCGGCCAAGCTCCGTCCCGGCTACGCCAACTTCGCCATCGCCGAGCCGCCGCTCAAGCTGGTGCTGATCGAAGGCGAGGCGGGAGAGGCGACCCGCATGGACCACCTCGGCGTCGAGGTCGAGGACACCGCCCAGGTCGACGCCGCCACCCGGCGGCTCAAGGACGCCGGACTGGCCACCTTCGAGGAGAACGACACTTCCTGCTGCTACGCCCTCCAGGACAAGGTGTGGGTGCACGGCCCGGGGGCCGAGCCATGGGAGGTGTACGTGGTCAAGGGCGACGCCGACACCCTGACCAAGGAACCCGAATCAGCCTGCTGCTCCCCAGCCACCACATCGGGCGACGAACCGGTCACCGCCTCGGCGAACTGCTGCTGAGCGCGATCGATCTCGCTGTGGTCTGTGGGCGACTGGGCCAGGCGATGTCGTCAACCGCCAGAAACGGCTCATCCGCCACGGTCGCGGGGGTCACTCCCGTGAACGCCACAACATCCCGATGCAGGTGGGACTGGTCCGTATAGCCGGCGTCGGCCGCGACTCGGGCCGCGCCCTCACCCGCGACCAGCCGATGGGCGGCATGGTCGAACCGGACCAGCTTCACGGCGCGCTTGGGCGGCAGGCCGAGCTGCGAGCGGAACCGGGACCAAAGGCGCTTACGGCTCCAACCGACCTCGGCCGCCAGCCCGTCGACCCGGACCAGGCCGCGGCCGCCGACGATCCGGTCCCAGGCCCAGGCCACCTCCGGGTCCACCGGCGGCGACCCCGTCTCGTAACGGCGGGCCAGCAGCGCGTCCATCAACGCGAAGCGATCCTCCCACGACGAGACATCGCCCAGTCGCTCCCGGATCCGTGACGCCTCCCGGCCCCACAGGTCGTCGAGGGCCACCACGACGCCGTCGAGTTCGGCGGGGGAAGCGCCCAGGATCGCGCCGGCGATCACCGGGGACAGGCGCACCTGTACGCACTCGACGTTCTCCCCCCGCGCCCAGACCGCGCCCCCGGACCCGATCCCGGGCCCGGCGACGACGCTTCCCAGCTGCTGCCGCCCGGCGGCGTCGTTCAGGATGGGCGAACCGGCGCCGAAGTCCAGCAGCAGCGTCACGGCCGGGTGCGGGACCATCCGAAGCGCGTCCAGGTCACGGACCCGGAACCCGGCCATGGTGACACCGGCCACCCGGCTGGGCCGCCGCGGGGATGCGACCTCCCACACAGCCGCACCGTGGACGAATGTCCGCACCGTCCCATGCTACGCACGCCAGGGAGAGGAACATTTGTCCAATCCGCCGGCGGTTACCGGCGGCGACAGTGGCCTTATGACCATTTCTGACGGCATGAAGGGCCACGCCGAGACAGTGTCCCTGAACGACGACGATATCTACGTGTGCCAGGACGGGCCCGACGACGCCCCCGTGCTCCTGCTCATCCACGGATCCGCGTCCTCGACCCGCTCATGGGACACGCTGGTTCCGCTGCTGACCACGTCCCATCGCGTCATCCGCATCGACCTGCTCGGCCACGGCCGGTCAGGCAAACCGGCCGACCGCAGCTACGCGACCCCGGAGCAGGGACGCCGGGTGGGCGCGGCACTGGACCGGCTCGGCGTCGAGCACGCCACCGTCGTCGGCCATTCCAGCGGCGGCGCGGTCGCCACCGCCCTCACCGAACAGCGGCCCGACCTGGTGACCGCTCTCGCGCTCATCAACACCGGGCCCAGCCTGGGCGCCTTCATCGCCTCGGAGTCCGCCGCGATCGCGCCCTCGCAGTGGCCGCCGACCGACAAGCAACTCCGCCAGTTCGCGAGCACCGGTTTCAGCCGCGCGGGCTACCAGATCCCCCAAGAGCTCCTGAACGAGGTACGCGCGATGACGTACCACACGCTCACCGCGACGATGCAGGGCATCCGCGAGTACCTGGAGCAGCGGGCGCTCCCGGAGCGGCTGGCGCCCCTCGGCAAGCCGCTGCTGGTGATCTTCGGCGAGGACGACCGGAGATGGCGATCCTCATCCGCCGCCGACTACCGCGCCGTTCCGGGCGCGACGGTCGAGTTGCTGCCCGGACTCGGGCACTCACCCATGCTCGAGGATCCGCCGCGAACCGCCGCACTCCTCCTGGCGTTCGCCGCGCGAGCCAGCTGATCACTGTCCCCATTTGGGCAACCAGACCTCGGTGTCGGGTACGTCCACTCGCCTGGAGTCGAGGTAGTCGCGGAGTTCGACGAGCGCGGGATGCGGGTTGTCGTCGCGCCAGATCAGTGACATCGGGTAGAGCGGCGCCGGGTCACGTACCGGTATGCGCCGCAGGTCGTAGCTGTCCGGCCACAGATACCGCGAGCCTTCGCCGACAAGGGTCGCCAGTTCGGAGGAGTCCGCGATCTCGGCCAGCAGCGCCTCGATTCCGAAGCTGGGCCCGACCATGTCGATCGTGAGACCGAACGCGGCGGCGAGTTCGTCGTAGTAGCCGGCCCATTCGGTTTCCGGGGCCATGCCGGGCATCCAGATTCGGTGCCCGGCAAGTTGCGCGGGCGTGACAGCGTGAGCTTTGGCGAGCGCGTGGCGGGGTCCGACGAGTAGTTGGTGCGGCTCGTCGATCACTCGGGCGGTCTTGATCAGGCCTTGCAGATGTCGCGCGGGAACCGTGACGGCGTGGAACGTGGCGTCGATCGTCCCAGCCTCGACAGCGGCTATCGCGGCCTCGACGTCGCCCTTCAAGGTCACGACATCAAGCTCGATCTCGGGATGCGTACGGTAGAAGTCCTGCAGCAGCACCCCGGCCGCGACCCGCCGGTTGACGACGTCGACGCGTAGCGCACGCCGACCAGGACGTACGGACGCGTCGGCCCGCTCCTCCACCCGGAGGAGTTCACGGGCGTGGGGCAGGAATGCCTGGCCATCGACAGTGAGCTGGGCTCCGCGCGCCGTACGGGTGAACAAGCGCACACCGAGGTCTTTCTCCAGCGTGGCGACGCGCTTGGAGACGGCCTGCTGGGTGATCGACAGCTCTGCGGCCGCTTCCTGGAACTGGCCTGCGTCCGCGACGGCGACGAAGGTGCGTACGGCGTTGAGATCCACGCACGACACGCTACTCCCACAACAAATGGTTGTGACTTGCCACCAGTCCCGTTGTTTGATCCGCCTTCTCGGCCTTGCTTTGATCGGAGCGGTCAGCGGCAAGTTGTTCGGAGCGGGGAGATGCGGAGCTTGGTGGCCAGACGATCCTTGGGCCGGCGGTTCGGCTGGCTGTGGGCGGCGTACGCGGTCAGCGCCTACGGCTCCGGCTTGGGATTCGGGGCATTACCCCTGATAGCCGTGCTGGTATTGCATGCCGGTCCCGCTCAGGTGTCCGCGCTCTCGGCTGTGGGGCCGGCGGTGGGTGCGCTGATCGCGTTGCCGCTCGGACCGTGGGTGGAGTTTCGGCGCAAGCGGCCGATCATGATCGCGATGGACCTGGCCCGGTTCGCGGCCATGATGACGATCCCGGTCGCCTACGCTTTCAACCGGCTCAGTTTCGTACAGCTGCTGGTTGTTTCGACGGTGACAGCCGCAGCCAAGATCGCCTTCAACGCGGCCAGCGGTTCCTACCTCAGAGCCCTCGTACGGCCGGATGATCTGCTCGTGGCCAACGCGCGGTTCGAGTCGACGACGTGGAGCTCGATCGCGGTCGGGCCGCCGCTGGGCGGGGCGGCGATCGGCCTGTTCGGGCCGGTGACCACCGTGGTGGCCGATGCGCTCAGCTACCTGCTGTCCGCACTGGGGATCAGCGCCATTCGCGGCCGAGAAGAACCCCCGCGACGCACGGACAGGAGCCGGGCCCGGGCCGGCGAGCTGCTCGACGGCTTTCGGCACATCCTGACCCACCCCGGCCTGCGGGCGTTCTATCTCAACCACCTGCTCGTCAGCGGACTGATCATGGCCACCGAGCCGCTACTGGCCGTGCTCCTGCTCCGTGAGCTCGGGTTCTCCCCCTGGGAGTACGCCCTCGCCTTCGCCGCCCCCTGCGTCGGCGGACTCATCGGCTCACGCCTTGCCCGCCGCGTCGTGGCGCGGTACGGCCAACACCGGATCCTCCGTACGATCGGCACGCTGCGCGCGGTCTGGCTGATCGGCCTGGCCTTCGTCCGTCCCGGCGTCGCCGGCCTCGCGATCGTGATGGCGGTCGAGCTCGCCATCATCATCAGCATGAGCCTGTACAACCCGGTACTCGCCACCTACCGGCTCGAACACACTCCCCCAGACCGCACCGCCCGCACCCTGTCGGCCTGGTCGATCAGCAGCAGCGGCGCCATCGCCATCTTGAGCGCGCTCGGCGGCCTGCTCGCCGACGCCACCAGCCCGCGTACGGCCATCACGATCGCGGGGTTGCTCATCCTCGCCGGCCCACTGCTGCTGCCCCACCGCCAGGGCCCTGAACTTGTCCGCGACCTTGAGCGGGCGAACGCGCGGCCATCGGGCGGCTGAAATTTCCGATCCACGAATGCGTAAACCCGGTATCACCGACGGAAAATTTTCTGAACGCGACAACCGGCTGGCAGCCTTACCCGATCCATAAATCAAAACCCGACTTGGGGCGCGTCCGAATTATTTGAACAGCGCAGCTGCGGCGGCGCGAACAGCGGACATAACACCAGGTGAGCACGCTGATACGCACCATCAATGGTCCGATAATAACGACACGTCATGGCACGGGACGCGAATGCACCTGTCCTTCTACAGATCGTCATCCATGTCTGTAAGTGTTGCGTTTCCTTCGGACGAGACGGATCATTTCGATCATGGGTTGTGTCGCCGCCCAGGGGGGTGAGTCCCACACCGTTTCGTGCTCAGGAAGGACGATTCATGATCCGTCGCGCACTGGTCGCAGCAGCCCTGGCCACCACTGCCCTCGTCGCCCTCCCCGCCGGCTCCGCGCAGGCCTCAGCCTGCCCGGAAAACTACCTCTGCATCACCACCTACTACTCCGACGCCACCCACTCCACCCAGATCGGACTGAGAGAGGAACTCTGCGACGGCACCCTGTACGTCTGGGGTGTGCGCAGCAACTACTCGGACTACTATCGGGGCCCCTGCTGAGCGGAACGGGAAACGCCGGGCAGTTCGTTTCCATTGATCCCGCCGAGACTCCGCCTTCGTGCTGACGAAGGATCGTTCATGATCTGTCGCGCCTCATCGCCCTAGCCTGGCCACCGCCGCCCTCGTCGCCCTCCCGACCGGTCCCGTGCAGGCCAGGGCGTCGCGGACCTATGAGCCGTTTCCCGGCAACTCTGCCGGGTCCCATCCGCTTTCCCGCATTCAGGAAGGACGATTCATGATCCGTCGCGTACTCGGCATTGCCACCTTGGCCGCCGCCGCCCTCGCTGTCATACCGACCACCGCACAAGCCGGCACGCTGGGTTTCCGCTGCCCGGCCGGCTACGAGTGCAACACGGCGTACTACTCCGACGCCGCGCACACCAACGTGGTCGGAGCCAAGACGGAATTCTGTGACGGTGAGGTCTCGAGCTGGGGCACCATCAGCCGCTACAGCGAATGGACCTCGAGCCCCTGCAACTGAGCGAAGACCTCCGGCGGGGGCGCGCACCGGCGGCCCCGCCGGATTTCCGTCCCGGCGAAGAGACGCCGGCACCAGCCCGCGTTGTGAGCTCGCTCACAATGTGTCACAGCCAAGCAGGGCATGCCGTCTTAGAGGGCATGACAAACGCGGAACAGACCTCGGTATTGATCACTGGTGCCAACAAGGGACTCGGCCTCGAGGCGGCCCGGCGGCTCGGCGAGCAGGGTTGGACAATCTTTCTCGGCTCGCGTGATGAAGGCCGCGGGCGGGCAGCCGCCGACAAGCTCATCGGCGGTGGCGCGAACGTCGTCATGGTCCCCCTGGACGTGACCTCGGACGAGTCGGTCACCGCCGCCGTACGGCTCGTCCGGGAGCACACCGATCGGCTGGATGTGCTGATCAACAACGCCGGCGCGCCAGGAAGGGCCATCGCGCCGGCCGACGCGACGGTCGACGAGATTCACTCCGTCTACGACACCAACGTGTACGGCCCGATCAGGGTCACGCAGGCGTTCCTGCCCTTGCTGCGGGCGGCCGATCATCCGCGGGTGGTGATGGTCTCCAGTGCTGTCGGTTCCTTCGCGGTCCAGACCGACCCGGAGCAGCCCTCCTCGAAGTTCCACGAGCTCGCCTACAGCTCGTCGAAAGCGGCGCTGAACATGATCACCGTCCGGTACGCCCAAGCCCTCCCAGAGATCAAGTTCAACATGGCCACTCCCGGAGAAGTCATCAATCGCACATTCGCCGCCACCGACATGAACCATCACACCGGGCAGCTGACGGTCACCGAGGGCACCGACTCGATCGTGAGACTCGCGACGATCGACGCCGACGGGCCGACCGGGATCTTCGTCGATCGCCTCGGCCCCATCGCCTGGTGATCGCCGCGCAACTGTGATGGACGGCCCTCGGATAACCTGCTGGACGTCGTGCGGAGGTGTCCACGTAGGAGAAGGCCAAGGAAATGAGCCGAGTGCCTGGATCAGCGGATGAGACGGGCGCGGTCGCGTACCGGCCGCTGCTGTTCTCCATCGCCTACGGGATGACCGGGTCGGTGGGCGACGCCGAGGACATCGTGCAGGACGCGTTCCTCGGCCTGACCCGGGCGCACCAGGCCGGAACCACGATCGCCGACCTGAAGGCGTACCTGACGACGACGGTGACGCGGCTGGGCATCGACTACCTGAGGTCGGCGCGGGTACGGCGGGAGACGTACGTCGGGGAGTGGCTGCCCGAGCCGGTCGTCGTGACCGCCGATGGGCCGGGGCCGGTCGAGCACGTCGAGCTGGCCGACTCGCTGTCAATGGCGTTCCTCGTGCTACTGGAGTCCCTTTCGCCGGTGGAGCGGGCGGTGTTCATGCTGCGCGAGGTGTTCGGGTACGGCTACCCGGACGTGGCCAAGGTGACCGGCAAGACCGAGGTGAACTGCCGGCAGATCTTCACCCGCGCCAGGCAGCGCATCGCCGCCGGGAGGCGCGGGCGCGACAGCGCGCCGCCCCCGGCGTCGCGCGAGAGCGTGCCGCCCCCGGCGCGGCGGGCGGAAGGCGAGAAGCTCGCCCGCAGGTTCTTCGAGGCCGCCGCGGGCGGCGACATGGACGCGCTGCTCGGCATGCTCGCGCCCGACGTCGTGTTCATCGGGGACGGTGGCGGCAAGGCGCAGGCGATCGGCAAGCCCGCGACCGAGCCCCGGCGCGTCGCGCAGCTGCTCGTCGGCGGCTTCCGCCGGGTCCAGATGCTCGGCGTCTCCTTCCGGCCGGCCTGGGTCAACGACCGGCCCGGCGCTGTGATGTACGACGCCGAAGGGCGCGTGGCCAGCGTGGTCGAACTCGACATCGCCGACGGCGTGGTCCAGGCGATCCACTCGGTGGCCAATCCCGACAAGCTCGGACACCTCGGACCGGTATCTGATGTGGCGCGACTGCCGGAGAAGAACTGATCTCGCGTCCGAGCGAGTGCCGAGCGCCGTAGATCCCGGTAAGCGCCGTAGATCCGGGCGAGTCGCAAGCGCGGTGGAACGCGGCGGGCTGGGCGCGTCGGGACAAATTGGGCATTGACGAAAAATTCTTACATGTTTTGATGGATCAAGTCGGAAAGTTTCACCGCCTCATCGGGGGACCCCCTGCAGAGCCCACCCCAAGGAGGACGCGCATGGTGCGCCGCCAGCCCACTGACCCCCCACCCATCGACTTGTACGCCTCCGTCCAAGGAGAGGTCTCCTGGTTCTGCTGCGGCACAGCCTGGGGACCGTGCAGCACCACCGGCAAGGGAGCCTGCGGCACCTGCAACTCGGGCAGCCTCCAGCACGCCTGGCCCAACACCTCCGACGCCTGCTTGGCCATCACCCACCCCGACACCTGCGGCGTCAGCCTCTCCCGGCGGACCTGCGGGTTCCAGCACAAGATCACGGCGCTGTGCAGCGGTACCAGCGTCGTCACCGCCATCGCCGACTGCGGCCCCCAGACGGACCTGTTCTGCGGTGAGAAGAGCTGCTGCGGCGCGACCTGCGCCGGCAACCGCCTGATCGACCTCACCCCGGCCGCCTACAGCAAGATCGCCAGCCTCTCCGCCGGCCTGAGGCCCTGCGAGATCTCGACCCCCTAGGGAGCTGACGATGACCAGTAGACGGCAAATGCTCAAGTCCGCCCTGCTCGGGGGCGGGGCCAGCGTGGTCGCCGCGACCGCGCTCGGCTCGCTCGGCCCCGAGGCGGCGTTCGCCACGGCCAGGGCGCCCGAAGTGGAGCCCGGCACCGTCGACCCCAACTTCGCCGAGGGCCGGATCCGCTCCATCAAGGACAACACGCTCCTCGTCCTGGGCTCGAACATGGTCTTCCACAACATCCGGGTCGTGGACGGCACGAGCCTCTGGAAGCTGGGGCCCGTCCCCTTCGACCAGGCCAAGCCGGGTGACGGCCTGTACGCCCGAGGCGTGCGGATGCCCGACGGGGTGCTCGCCGCCGAGTCGGTGTGGCTCAACATCGTCAACATCAAGGGCCACATCAAGAACATCACCAGCGACAAGATCCACCTCGACCACAACGGCCAAGAGGTCCTCTGCCACGTCGTGTCGGGCAAGTCGGTCGCCGTCCACTCCGAGTCACCGCCGTCCGCGGACCTGTCGATGCTGCGGGTGAGCCAGCACGTGCAGATCCTCGGCGCGTGGCGACCGGACACCAACGAGGTCGACATCGCCACCGTCTTCTCCCCCCACTAGGAGCGACACATGCAAGGGATCGCCGCGCTTCAGCCGTACGTGATCGCCCTCTTCCTCGTCTGGGCGGCCCTGATGAAACTGTTCAGCCGTCGAATGCGGGCGGAAGCCGGACGGACCGCACTGGCCCGGCTGGTCGGCTCGGCGCGCGCGGTCCCCACGCTCCGCCTCGTCGGGGTGGTGGAGCTCGCGGTGGCGGCCGCGCTGCTGCTGCCGCCCGCCACCCCTGAGGAGGGCGCGGCCGCCGCCGTGCTCTCGGCGGGGTTCCTCGCCTATCTCGCCTATGCGTACGCGGCCGCGCCCACGTCGTCGTGCGGCTGCCTGGGCGCGCACTCCCAGCCCGTGGACGTGCGCGCCTTCGCCCGCGCCGGGCTGCTGTGCGTCGCGGGCGTCGCGGCGATCTGGGCGGGGCCGTACCCGCTGGATCCCCCGCTCGTCGCACTGGGCCTGGTGGAGGTCGTCGCTCTGCTGGGCCTCTCGGCGGAGCTGGACCGCCTCTGGCTGAGCCCACTGCGCCAGCTCCTCGTACGGCTCCGCCGGCCGCTGGCCGTACGCTCACCGGGTGAGATCCCGCTGGAGGTCTCGCTGCACCTGCTCTACCTCAGCCCCGCGTACTGCTCGGCGTCCGCGCAGCTCACCTCGGACGTTCAGGACGTGTGGGACGAGGACGGCCTGCGGTTCGTGGTGTACGGGGCGCGCGAGCGGACGGCCGTCTTCTCCATCCCTCTTGCCGGAGCCGACCCGACGACCGTCCGCGTCGCGCTCACCTGATCAGGGCGTCTGACCGGGCTGATCGACGATCCCCGAGCCCAGTACGGACATGGAGCTGGTCTCGCCGGCCTGCTCGACCTTGATGCCCATGTAGTGGTAGTCCTCCGGGTCGAGGATGTACGTGCCCTTGCCCGCCTCGCCCAGGTCCAGGACGACGCCTATCCCCTTGCGACCGTCACCGTCCGAGATGTTCTCCTGGACGGTGACGTTCGGGATCTTCGCCAGGGCCCGGTACATCGCCGCCGCCTTCTCCGGCGGGATCATCGGCCCGAACTTCAGATACCACCCGATCGCCCCGAAGGCATTGACGTCCGGGAGCGAGCCTTCCGGGCAGGCGGGCTGGCAGATGGACATCGGATACCGCTCCTCCTTGAGCCCGCGGAAGTGCGCGAGCAGCTCGTCGGCGTCGGCGGGCAGAGCCTCCAGTTCCTGTGCGGTCTTGCCCGGGTTCGAGGGCCCCTTCTCTCCGTTTCCGATCTTCAGCTTGCCCTTGACCCGTACGGCGTCCTTCGCCCCGTCCATCCGGCTCCAGTGCTCGAAGTCCGGGAGGTCGCCACCCATGTGCTGTGACTCTTTGACGTAGAACCACTGGTCGGAGCGGATCTCGACGGCCTTGGTACGCGCGGCGACAAGGGCCGCGTTCTCCAGCAACCCGATCGGGTCGGGCTGCCGCACCTTGACCGGCTGCTCGGCGCCGCCGAGTTGGGTCACGGTCACCGCGGCGGCGGCCACACCACAGGCGACCAGGGCAAGGCCCCAGCGCGGGCGGAGCGCCGGCCACTTGCGAGGCGCCGGGGAGCGGCCCTGGATCACGGCGAGCAGCCGCTGCTCCTCGGCTCGCGCATCGGGCCGTCGCGGAACCTCATCGCGCAACCCGTTGAGGAGTTCGAGCTCGTTCATCGGTTAATTCCTTCGTTCGCGTCGGTTGGGTCGATGCCACCGAGCACCCGCCGTAGCTTGCTTCGAGCCCGATTCACCCGCGAACGCACCGTTCCCACCGGAACACCCAGCGCCTGAGCAGCCTGCTCGTACGTGAGCTCCGCCCACGTCACCAGCAGCAACGTGTCGCGGTGCCCCCGAGGGAGCCCGGCCAAGGCGCCCGCCAGGCGGCGTCGCACACCGTCGGCGGCCACCCGCTGATCGACCTCGTCCGTGAACGATTCGGTCACCGAGTCCACCCCCGTGCGGCTCAGTGCCCGATACAGGCTGATCTCGTGACGCCGGTGGCGCCCGATGAGATTCGTGGCGATGCCGTACAGCCATGGCCGCGCGTCGGCGCGCGTCAGGTCGTACTTCTCCCGGTGCTGGAACGCCCGCGCGAACGTCTCCGCCACGATGTCCTCGGCCGGATCCGGGCCCAGCCGCCTGATGACGTAGTGCTTCAGCGCCGGGGCGTGACGGGTGAACAGCGTGGTGAAGTGTTCGGGCTCATGCCGGGATCGGGCGATCACCGCGGCATCGTCGGCCGTCTCCACGGCCTCGGGCCAGGGTGGTGTGCCCGTCCGGCTCTCGTGTCGCATCTCGTGCCTCTCGGGTGTCTGTCATGACACGAGAAATTGCCACCAGGAGGCCACGCGGTTCCCGAAATATCGCCCACCGAGCCAAGCCGCGCGGCTGAGGCCGACGGCTTGAGGCGACGGGCGCCTATGCCGGTGCCAGGGCCTTGGAGCGATCGGCGATGAGGTGGACGGCGATGCCGGCGAGCACGGTGCCCATGAGGTACCGCTGGATCCGCAGCCAGAGCGGGCGGCCCGCCAGGAAGGCGGCCAGCGTGCCCGCCGACACCGCGATCAGGGCGTTGACCAGGGTGCCGATGAGGATCTGGACCGAGCCGAGCGCGAGGCTCTGCAGCAGCACGTGCCCCATGGCCGGGTCAATGAACTGCGGCAGCAGCGAGAGGTACAGGATCGCGATCTTCGGGTTCAGCAGGCAGGTGAGCAGGCCCATGGCGAAGAGCTTGCGCGGCGGCTCGATCGCCAGCTCGCGCGGCTCGAAGGCGGAGGTGCCGCCGGGCTTGACGGCGTTCCAGGCCAGCCAGAGCAGGTAGGCGGCGCCGGCGAGCTTGAGCACGGTGTAGGCGGCGGGTACGTACGCGAAGATCGCCGTCAGGCCCAGGCAGGTGGCCGTCAGATAGACGGTGAACCCGAGCGCCACCCCGATGAGGGAGATCAGGCCGGCCCGGCGGCCCTGGGTGATGGAGCGCGACACCAGATAGATCATGTTCGGCCCGGGGGTGAGAACCATGCCCAGCGACACCAACGCGATTCCCAGCAGACTACCCGTCATATGGGCAGATTAGCGGACATTGCGCCCGGCTACCCGTGAATACTCTGCGTAAGCGCACGGGTATGAGAGGTTCACCGGTGGCATCTATACGCCCCTTTCGGGAAGCTGTCATCCGAGCAGCACCCGAGAAGGGACCTCAGCGATGGACTTCAGGGACGACGCCAACCTCGATTCCTCACAGGTGGAGGACGTTGGCGGTAGTGGCGGTGGCGGGGGCGGTGGCGGGTTCCCGGGCGGCATGGTCATCGGTGGCGGCGGAATCGTCAGCCTGATCGTGCTCGTCATAGTCTTCGTCCTGAACAACCTGAGCGGCGGAACCGACCAGCCGGCGCAGCAGCGGCAGCCGTCCTCGAACCTGTCGCAGCAGTGCCGTACCGGCAAGGACGCCGACCAGTCGGAGAAATGCCGGGTCGTCGGCGTGGTCAACAGCATCCAGGACTACTGGAAGACCAAGATTTCCGACTATCGCCCGGCGAAGACCGTCCTGTACTCCGGCAGCCTGCGCACCGCCTGCGGCGCGGCCAGTTCGGCGGTCGGCCCCTTCTACTGCCCCGGCGACCAGCGCGTTTACCTGGACCTGAGCTTCTTCGACCAGTTGCAAAGCCAATTCGGCGCAAAAGGCGGCCCATTCGCACAGGCATATGTAATCGCCCACGAGTACGGGCATCACGCCCAGGACCTCCTAGGCGAGCTCTCCCAAGGCAACTCGGTGGCGACGGAGTTGCAGGCCGACTGCTACGCGGGTGTGTGGGCCAAGCACGCCGTCGAGACCGGCTTCTACGAAAAGCCGTTCACCACCGCGGAGATGGCCGAGGCGCTCGACGCGGCGGCGGCTGTCGGCGACGACCGGATCCAGCAGCGTACGCAGGGCAGGATCGACCCGGAGTCGTTCACGCACGGTAGCTCCGAGCAACGCGTCAACGCCCTGAATCGCGGTTACAAGATCGGCGACCCGGCCAAATGCGCGCAGGCCGATCTTGTATAACGGCGGCGTAGAACACGAGTAATCGGATTCTCTCCTAAAATCGTTGGGGTGATCTTTAAGCTCGTCGGTGACGGCCGTCCTTATCCCGACCATGGTCTGACGCCCAGAGAGTGGGCGCAGATCCCCCCACGGCAGGTCCGGCTCGACTCGTTGATCACCACGAAGGCCATGCTGGACCTGCATTCCCTGCTCGCCGCCGACTCCACGTTCTACGGCGACCTCTTCCCGCATGTGGTTCAGTGGGAGGGCGAGCTCTACCTGGAGGACGGGTTGCACCGGGCGCTCCGGGCGGCCCTGCACCAGCGATCGATCCTGCACGCCCGAGTCCTGGAGATGCCCCGCTGACGGACAAATGTCGGACCTGTCCGGCAGGATGCCTCCATGATCTTTTTTCAGCTGGTGATCGACTGCGCTGACCCCGGACGGCTGGCGCGCTTCTGGGCTGACGGCTTGCGTTATGAGCTGGAGGAGCCGCCGGGCAATTTCGACACCTGGCGAGACTACTGGCTGAGCATCGGCGTGCCGGAAGAGGAGCTCGGCGACGGAGACTGCTGCGACAGCATCGTCGATCCGGAGGGCGGGGGCCCGCGTATCTGGTTCCAGCAGGTGCCTGAGGGCAAGGTGGTTAAGAACCGCTTCCACCTCGACATCAAGGTGGGCGGCAAGCGGGAGGAGGTCCCGCTGGCGATCCGCAGAGAGCGCGTCGATGCCGAGGTGGCGCGGCTGGTCAGCGCGGGCGCCTCGGTCGTACGTGTGCTCGCCGAGCCCGGGATGGACCACTACGCGGTGGCGATGACGGACCCGGAGGGCAATGAGTTCGACGTCGTCTGAGGGGCCGTCTCAGAGGGTCATCTGAGAGGCCGTTCGGCTCAGAGGTCGGCTGAGAGTTGGTGCGATGGACGAGGCCGTGGCGCGAGCGAAGTTCCTGGCAGCACGCAGCGCCAGGTTGGCCACCGTGGACAAGCAAGGGGCGCCGCACCTGGTGCCCATCGTCTTCGCGGTGGCGGGCGACATGATCGCCTTCGCCGTGGACGACAAACCGAAGCGGACGACAGACCTCCGCAGGCTTCGGAACATCGCGAGCGACAACCGGGTGTGCGTCCTGGTCGACCACTACGCCGACGACTGGCGGCGCCTGTGGTGGGCCCGAGCCGACGGCACGGCCGCGCTCGTCGACGACGACACCACGCGCGGCCAGTGGCTCGACCGGCTGGCCGCACGCTACGACCAATACGCGGAGCGACGCCCCGCCGGCCCGGTGATCGCGATCACCGTCGAACGGTGGAGCGGCTGGGCCTACGACGAGTAGGAGGGACGATGTCCGACGGCCGCCTTCGGCTCGGCGCCTGCCTGTCCCTGTCAGGCGAGTACGCGAGATTCGGCAGGCAGGCCGGACTCGCCCTGGACATCTGGCGGTCCACAACCGGCGCGGCAGACCTGCTCATCGAGGACGACGGCAGCGATCCCGACCGGCTGGCCGCCCTCCTCCCCAGGTTGTCGGCGGAGTGCGACCTCCTGCTCGGCCCCTACTCGACCATCCTCATGCGAAGAGCGGGAACCGTCGCCGCGACCCTGGATCGCCTGATCTGGAACCACGGCGGATCAGGCGATGACGTGGAAACCGCCCACCCGGGCCACGTCGTGTCCGTGCCGACGCCGACGAGCCGCTACGCGGAGCCCTTCGTCCGGCACCTCGCCGCCCGCGAGGATCCCCACCCGCTCCTGATCGTCCCCGGCAAGGGCCGTTTCGGCCGTCAGGTCGCCGACGGCGCCGAGCGCCTGGCGCGCGCCCTCGGGATACCCACCATCCGCCGCCGCCCGAGCACACCGGAGGGCTACACCGGCTCGCTCGGAGAGGACTGGGACCTCTTCTGCGCCGACTCCTGCGAGGAGGGTTGGGATCTCTTCTGCGCCGGCTCGTTCGAGGAAGATGTGGAAGCGGTCACGTCGGCCAGATCACTGCCGACGCCTCCGCGGACCGTCTGCGCCGTGGCCGCGGGCGTTCGCGAGTTCGGCCAGGCCGTCGAGGAGCCCCTGGGCATCTACGGTGTCGGGCAGTGGTTCCCGGGGAGCGGCGGTCATGTCGAGTTGTCCATGAGCGAGGACGACTTCCTGAGCGCCTACCGGAAACGCTCCGGGTCACTCCCCGACTATCCAGCAGCCCAGGCCGCGGCCGCTGCCGCGATCGCGACACACTGTGCCCGGCAGGCGGCCGGCACCACACGTGAGGCGCTGTGGGATACCGCCGTAGCACTGGAGACGACCACCATGTTCGGCGCCTTCAACGTGGATCCCCGCACAGGCGCCCAGATCGGGCACCAGACGGCACTCACCAGATGGGGCGCCGAAGGCCCCGCCATCGTGACATCAAGGCTGCGCGGCCCTGCCACCCCGCCATTGTGACGTCGAGGCCCTGCCATCGTGACGTCAAGCTCCCGCCACCCAAGATCCCGCCGTAGCAAAGTCCTCGCTCGGCAAGGCCTCAGCCGGAAGTCAGCTCTGCGGCCGCTCACCCAAGGCCTCAGCCCAGCCCATGTCCTCATAGGTGACCTGCAGTTTCGGTGTCGATTGCCCTTGTTCGCGGAACTCGTAGCAGAGCAACTCCGCCGTCTCGTCGTCCACGATCAATCGAGCCTCCCCCGCAGCGTCCCCATTCCCTGCTGAGGTCCGCGCCAGGGCGACCCCGGTGCGCCCCAGCGAATCGGTGACCTCTCCCAGCGACTTGATCGCGGGCTGCTCGGCAAGCAGCCGGTAGAGGGCGGAGCGAGTCCCAGGGCTGATCGGACCAGCCAGCAGGTCCTGCGCCGCCGACCACACGTATTCGGTGAACTCCGGCTTGGCGGGCCACCAGTCGCTTGCGGACTCCTCGTCGAACAGCCGCCGCAACCGGCTCTCCAGCCTGTCCTTGCTGGTCGGCAGCTTGAGCAGTTGCCGGACTGTGAAGTTGTGGTTGCCGATCGGAAAATGGAGTTCCATGTCGTAGTCGTTGGTCGACGGCTTCTCATCGGCCAGGGCGGGCGAGCCCAGCCGCTTCCACCTCGCCTCGTCCGCCGAGGTAGCGAAGGCGACCTTCGGGTCCTGACCCGTCACGGTTCGGCTGGGCGCGCCTTTGTCGCTCGCGTACCAGCTGTCCTGGGTACTCGCCACGGTCGCCGAGAAGGGGATCTTCTGCCGTTGCGGCTTTTTGAGTTTCTTCCCGAAGTAATACGCCGGCTGGGAGGTGCGTTGACGGGTGTACCAGTAGGGGCCCGACGTGGCCGGCTCGCGGGCGGCGGTCTCGGCTGCGGCCAGCAGGACGGACCGAGCGTCCAGGGATTGTGTACGGGGGGAATGCGAGGACCGTGAACCCTCCCCGGAGGGCGGCGCACTGGCAACCGAGGGCAGGCCGGCCGGGACGACTCCGCCGCTGCCCAGAACCACGACAACGGCTGCCGAGGCAAGGGCCGTTCCGGCGATGGCGCCCACCACGGCACGGGTCCGCCTGGCCCGGCGTCCCCGGCGTACCAGAGCCGACACCGGCGCGGGCGTGACCGGTTCACGCTGAGCGAGAGTCCGCAACGCCTGTGCGAACTCTTCATGATCATCGTTCATCGCGCTGCCTCCTGGTTGTCCCGCAGAGCAGTGCGCAGCCGCGCCATCGCTCTGGAGTGCTGACTCTTGACTGTGCCGACCGTGCAGCCGAGGGACGCCGCGACCGCTTTCTCCGTCAAGTCCTCGTAGTGCCGGAGCACGACGATGGCGCGCTGCCTGCGCGGCAGGGAGAGCAGCGCGCGGCGTAAATCCTCGTGCGGCTCGTACGGCCCGGACCGAGGATCGGCGTGATCAGGCGGGTCGGCAGTGGGCAGTTCCCGTTGACGTCGCCGCCACCAGCTGACGTTTCCATTGACCAGCATGCGGCGCAGATAGGCGTGCGGATCGGTGGGACCTACACGTCGCCACCGCACGTACAGCCGCACCAGGCAGTCCTGAAGCAGTTCCTCGCCCCGGTGGCGGTCGCCGGTGAGCAGAATGGCGACGGCCATGTGCCGGTTCCAGGCCGCCTCGGCGAAGGCGGCGTACGCGGCGTCTTCCGTTGGATCACTCACATGGCCTCAACGCGGAGGTGCCGGAAAAAGGTTGGCAGAAGGCCAGAATTGTTTCCACGCTAGTACCGGCCGGGGCCGCCGACGTACATGGGGAGCAGGGTGCCCACGTCATGTCCCCCGACAAGAAGACATACTCCGTCACCTGCACCTGAGAGGAGCCGACGGTGGCCCTTAAGTGGACCGCGCTGTCCCCCGCCGACATGCCGGCGATCGCCGATCTCGCGCGGCGGTGCGTGGCGCACGACGGCGGGCTCCAGGCGACCGCGTCCCTGTCCTTCCTGGAGCGCAGGTACGCGGCGGGGACGGCGGTGGGCGCGTTCGCCGACGGCCGCCTGGTGGCCTGCGGGGCCGTGCGCCCCGTGGGTGACGCGTCGGCGGCGACCGGTCTGGTCGACCCGGGGCATCGGGGGCAAGGGCTGGGGTCGGGCCTGCTGGACCGGCTGATCGGGGAGGCGCGGCCGGTCCGGCTGATCGGGGAGGCGCGGCCGGTCCGGCTGGAGAGCGAGTCGGTGACCCCGGAGGCCCACGCGCTGTTTCTCTCGCGCGGGCTCCGGCAGACGTTCGCCGAGGACGTCTACCGCCGCGACCTGAGCCGACCGCTGCCGCCGGGGCCGGAGCCAGAGCTGGAGCTGGAACTGGAGGTCCTGGAATGGTCGCGGGACACCGAAGGGGCCTTCTACGAGGCCTACTCCGCGTCCTTCGCCGACCGTCCCGGCTTCCCCGGCTGGTCGCGGGAGGAGTGGGTGGACTGGCTGGTCGACGACGAGTTCCTGCCCGAGTGTTCGCTGGTGGCACGCGGAACGGGCGGGACCGCCGGCTTCGTGGCGTGCGCGGAAGGCTTCCTGATCCAGGTCGGCGCCGTGCCCGGGTGGCGGCGGCGCGGGCTCGCGCGGGCACTGGCGGTCGCCGCGCTCGGCCGCATGCGTACACGGGACACGACGGAGGTCTTCCTGGACGTCAACGTCAACAACCCGGCCTCGGCCGCCCTCTTCCGCGGCCTCGGATTCGAGGTGATCGCCCGCCGGGCCCGTTACGAACCGGTGGACTGACCCCGCGCGTCAGCGGACGTTCGGCACCCGCTGAGCGCGGCGGGCGGCCTCGGTCTGGAGCCGGCGCCTCAGCTGTTTGCCGTGGCGGAGAAAGCAACGGGTCCGCAGGCGGCGGTCCTCGGGCAGGCGCCAGTCGGGCAGCGCGCGCTCGATCGCGACGCTGAGCCGGTCGTCGCCTTGGGCGGTGGCGGTGCCGAGCAGCACGACGTTCTCCTGCCACCGCATGCCGGGATCGTGCCGGTGGAAGGTCAGGCAGACCGGCCCTGGCACGGCCGCCACGCCGGCCGGCAGGTCCAGCTCGTACCCGATGGAAGTGGGCGAGAAGGCACGCGCGGGCACGGACACGGGCCGGCCGTCCGTCACCGTCGACATGATCGGCCGGCCCAGGTCGCGGGCCCGGTGGGCGTACGGGCGCCGGTCGGCGGGCGGCGCGGAGCGGCCGGGCAGGCGGGGACCCGACGGGGCGGGGTCGGAGGCAGGGACCGTGGTGCCGGGCGGGCAGTCAGCCTGGCGAATGTGGGTCGCCTGGCGCGACCCGGTCTTGGGGTGGCCGTCTCGTCCGGCTGGTACGCACACGGCCCTTGGCCGTCCTCGCACAGCAAAAGGCCCCTGACCCGGTCAGACAGGTCAGAGGCCCGATAGGTGGCGGTGGTGGTGGGATTTGAACCCACGGATGAGTTGCCCCATCACACGCTTTCGAGGCGTGCGCCCTCGGCCACTAGGCGACACCACCGTCGACGAGCTTACCGGATCCGCCGAGTGCCGAAGAACTCCTTTAGTACCGCGGCGCACTCCTCGCCCAGCACACCCATGACGACCTCGGGGCGGTGGTTGAGCCTGCGGTCGCGGACCACGTCCCACAGTGACCCCACGGCCCCGGCCTTCTCGTCGACGGCCCCGTACACGATGCGGTCGACCCGGGCCAGCACCGCCGCCCCCGCGCACATCGTGCACGGCTCCAGCGTGACCACGAGCGTGCAGCCGCTCAGCCGCCACCCGCCGAGCGACCGGGCGGCCTGCTGGAGCGCCAGCACCTCCGCGTGGGCGGTCGGATCGGCGGAGGACTCGCGGGAATTGCCGGCGGACGCGAGCACCTCGCCCCCCGGACCGAGCACGACCGCGCCGACGGGGACCTCGCCCCGGGCACCGGCCGCGGCGGCCTCGGACAGGGCCAGGCGCATCGCGTCGGCGTGGTTCACCGCAACCGGTCGAGCTCGTCGGCGAAGGACAGCCGCTCGGCGATCACCGAGAGGATGTCGGCTGGCAGCACGCCTTCTTCCATGCTCAGCTCCAGCAGCTCTTCCGAGCTCACGCCCAGGTCGCTGAGCAGGTCGAAGTCGCCGGACGGCTTGACGCCCAGCCCGTTGCCGTCCTTGTCGGGCGCCACGCCGGCGAACTCCGCGAACAGCTCGCCGAGTGTGTCCGACATGATGGCGTGCGCGTCGGAGAGGAAGACCCGCGGCTCGTCGTCACCGCGGTAGCGGACGATGGCGAACCACTCGTCCTCCACCTCGACGCAGAGCAGGGCGAGCTCGTCGCCGGACAGGCCGAGGGCCTCGGTCACCGCGTCGCCGAAGTCGTCGACGATCTCGGCGTCACCGAGATCGACCTCGGCGCCGCTCCAACCGCCGGAGATCTTGACGAAGGCCGCAGAGAAGGTGTTGGACGCCATGTCCGTGCTCCAGGGGTCAGCCGAAGACCGATTCGATGGCCCGCTCGAACGGCTCGGAGAAGCCGAGTCGCGCGGCGATGCTGGAGAGTACGTCTTCCGGGAGGAGTTCGATGTCGCCGGAGAGTATGCCCAGCTCCATCTCGTCGAGTCCCAGGTCCGCGAAGATGGACAGATCGCCGGCCGGGAGCACCGTGTCCTCGTCCTGGAGGATCTCGTCGAGCTCCTCCTCGTCGGGGATCGGCACGTCGAGGTAGTCGAGGACCTGCTCGGCCAGCGGGAAGTCCCAGGAGGCGGCGATGTCGGACAGGAACACATCGACGCGATCACCCAGGACGCGCAGCGCCACGAAGAACTCGTCGCCCACGGCGACCAGGCCGATCGTGCCACTCTCGCTCGGCTGCTGGCGCAGCGCCTTGATCAGCCCATGCAGATCGGACGTCAGCGCGACCGGCAGCAGGCCGGCGTCCCAGCATTCGTCCTCGCGATAGACCACGATGGCGAAGTCGAGCGCATCTTCTTCTGTCATCGTCCACCCCACGACGTGGTCACTACGGGATCCAATCGTTCCAGACCCGGCCACCCCCCGTGGGCTCCTCCGACCAAATTGTGATCAAAACCCATGACGCGACGTGCCGGTTCGTTGCACACAAGATAGCGTTGTCCCTTATGGAAACCCTCGTCGTCGACCATCCTCTCGTAGCGCACAAGCTCACCACGCTGCGCGATGTCCGGACGGACTCGCCGACGTTCCGCCGGCTCGCGGACGAGCTGGTGACGCTGCTGGCGTACGAGGCGACGCGCGATGTGCGGGTCGTGGACGTGAGCGTGCGGACGCCGGTCGCCGAGGCCCATGGAGTGCGGCTGGCCAAGCCCTATCCGCTGGTCGTACCGATCCTGCGGGCGGGTCTCGGCATGCTCGACGGCATGACCAGGCTGCTGCCCACGGCCGAGGTCGGTTTCCTGGGCATGATCCGCAACGAGTCGACGCTGCAGGCCGAGACCTACGCCACCCGGCTGCCCGATGACCTGTCCGGGCGCCAGTGCTACGTGGTCGACCCCATGCTGGCCACCGGCGGCACACTGGCCGCGGCCGTGCGGTTCCTGTTCGACCGCGGGGCGGTGGACGTCACGGCGATCTGCCTGCTCGCGGCGCCCGAAGGGCTGGCGTACATGGACAAGGTGTTCGCCAACTCCGGCAAGCCGATCCGGGTCGTGACCGCCGCCCTCGACGAGCGGCTGAACGAGAACGGTTACATCGTTCCAGGCCTGGGTGACGCCGGAGATCGTTTGTACGGGGTGGTCTGACTCGTCACGCTGCGCACTCACTTCGTTACATACTGTTGTCTCGTGGGTATGAGGTGAGGGGAAGGCAACTTCCGCACGCGCGTGGTGGGGAGCAGCGATGAGCGTTTTTCCGGCTACCGAGGTGTTGTCGTGAGCGACCACACCGAGGCGGAGCCAAGTCCGTACGCGGACGTGGAGACGGCACTCCGCGAGGAGTTCGCCGGCATCCACTCCGCGATCACCGTAACGCGGTGCGTCGAAGCGGCGCACTACGGCGCGCTGGAGGTCACGGGCTACGCCCATCCGAGTCTCGTCGAGCGGATCGCGCGCAAGCACCTTCACGTCCTGGCTCTCGTGGCCAGCGAACGCGGCTAAGCAAGATCAAAACTATCCCGTCAAGTTACCTTTACCCCGGCATTGGGGTGGGTAATGTAGAGAGCGGGTGGAGTAGGTAAGTGGTACGGAGGCGACAGTGCAGGTCAAAAAGGTCCTCACATACGGTGGTATGGCTTTTGTGGCGTACTACCTGTTCGCGCGACCAACCGATGCCGCTGACGCGGTCAGAGGAGTGTTCGACAACGTGATCAACGCGGCCGACTCACTGGCCCAATTTGTGAACAACCTCGCATGAGACTTGTGACCCACGGGGACTCTGCTCCGGCGTCGGTCAACCGCTACCTTCTCCCCCACGAACAACAGGTCATCATGGTACGGCGTCACCCAGCCGTGCTGCTTCGCCCGGTCGCCGAAGTCTTCGGCGGCCTCATCATCGCCGGGTTGCTCAGCAAGATTTTCGGCGGCGAGGGGAGCAGCACGGCCCTCGTCGTCGTCTGGTGGCTCTGGCTTCTGCTCTTGATCCGCTTTGTTTGGAAAGTCGCGGAGTGGTCGGTCGACTACTTTGTGGTTACCTCAAAGCGGATGTTGCTCACCACGGGCCTCATCACGCGCAAAGTCGCGATGATGCCGTTGGGCAAGGTCACCGACATGAGCTTCCAAAGATCTCTCCTTGGGCGCATGCTCGGTTACGGTGAGTTCATCCTTGAATCCGCTGGTCAGGATCAGGCACTGTCAACAGTCGAGTACATTCCGTATCCGGAGACTCTGTACCTCGAAGTGTGCCAGATGCTTTTCCCCAGCAAGGACGACAGCGACGATTAATCCTGCCGTGGGGAATTCTTCACGTGGGGATACCCGATTGCGCCACTTCATGCAATCATTGCGGAGTGTTGACCCTTCCCCGCCTTGAGAGATGAGATGCCGAGTCAGGGAACCATCGGTGACCGCGTCCGAGGACTGCGGCTAAACAGGCGGATGTCACAGGCCCAACTGGCCGGACCCGACCTGTCTGACAGTTATGTCTCGCTCATCGAGTCGGGCAAGCGGACTCCGACTCCGGTTGTAGCAAGACTCCTGGCCGAGCGCCTGGGGTGCACCACCGAGTTCCTCCTGCATGGGATCGAGCCTCGGCAGCGCATCGATACCGAGCTCGGTCTGCGCCACGCTGAGCTGGAGCTACAGCATGGCGACCCCAGCCTCGCGGCCGACCGCTTCACGGAGATCGTGAAGGCGGCCGACGAGGAAAACGCACTGCTCACCGCGCACGCCCGCCTCGGCAGGGCCCGCGCCCTCGAAGCGCAAGGACGGCTCGGCCAGGCGGTCGAGGCGTTCGAGCGGCTGCGCAGGGAGGCGGCGGCCCATCCTGAGCGGCTGGCCGACCTGCCGCTCACCGTCGCGCTGAGCCGCTGCTACCAGCGGGCGGGCGACCGCCTGCGGGCCCGCGACCTGGCCGCGCACGCGCTTGAACAGGCGGAGCGGCTGGCGGTAACGCAAGGCGAGATCGCCATCGACCTGGCCGCCGCGCTGGTAGAGGTGCGCAGCGGACGCGAGGGCGACTCTCCCGAGCTCGGATTCGTCCAGCGGGTGCTCGACGCCAGCGGCGTGCCTGAGATTGTGGACCGTTCCGCTGAGATTCACGCCCTCTGGCAGGCCAGTGTGGCCGCGGCCGGTGGCGAGGACTCCGCGCTGGCCGTACGCCTGGCCGACGACGCGATCATGGCAGGCCGGCCCGCCAGGCTCACGCTGCAGCTGGCCCGCGTGGCCATGCACTGGGCCAGGCTCGACTCCGCGCCGGTCGCCGAAGCAGACAGGTGGGCCGAAGCGGCGACTCGCGTGTTCGCGAGCACCGCGGGCAGCACGCAGGAGCACGGCGAGAGCCTCATCGCGTACGCCAGGGTCAAGCTGCGGGCGCGAGACGCCGTGCGAGCGGGCGAGCTGGCCACCTCGGCGCTCGACCTGGTGCACGACGCCCCGGGCACGGCACCGGCCGAGGCCCACCTCGTGCTCGCCACCGTCGCGCTCGCCCTGGACGCCGACGCGTCGAGGTCTCTCGGCGAGGCTCGGCAGCTGCTCGAGACGCTCAACCGTCCGGTGTTCGGCTCCGACAGGCAGGCCGCACGTTGCTGGCGGGAGCTGGGCGACCTCTACGGCAGCTCCGGGGACAAGGCCCAGCAGACCAGCGCCTATCGCAGGGCGTTGGAGGCCGCCGGAGTCCATTCCGCACTGGCAGGGGTGAAGATCGACGTTTCAGTGAACCGCTAGCCCTCCGGGAGCTCCAGATTTGGTTTTTGAGTCTGGAATAATTAGGGTCTACCAGTCATTGACTCATGGGATGACTGGCACCCCCGGAGGAGGCGGACTGTGAGTCTGCGTACGGCTCAGCGAGCTTCGCTCGTCGACCAGGTGATCGATCAGCTCAAGGAGCAGATCACCTCAGGGTTGTGGCAGATGAACGGCAAGATCCCAACTGAGACGGTGCTCGCGGAGCAGCTCGGAGTGGGACGCAACACCGTTCGCGAGGCCGTACGCGCGCTTACACACGCCGGGCTGCTGGAGTGCCGCCAGGGTGACGGGACCTACGTCCGCGCCACCAGCGAGCTCTCCGGCGCCATGCTGAGGCGCCTGCGCCAGGCCGAGCAGCTGGAGATCCTCGAGGTGCGCCGCGCACTGGAGGTCGAATCTGCTCGCCTGGCCGCTACCAGGCGCACCGACGAGGACATCCTGCGCATCGAGGCCGCCCTGGCCGAGCGCGACCGCGCCTGGGAGCTGGACGACCCGGACGCCTTCGTGGAGGCCGACCTGGCCTTCCACATGTCCGTGGCACATGCCACGCACAACCTCGTGCTGATCGACCTCTATGAGGACTTCTCGGCGGCGCTGCGGGCCAGCATCACGGCCGCGGGCACGTCGCTGAACAAGAGCTACATCCCCCACGACGCCATCGCGCGGGCCATCTCCTCGGGCGACGCCACCGCCGCCGAGCGCGCCGGGCACGCTTGCATGGAGCACATTCTCATCGCGCTCACCGAGGGCGCATAACCCTCACCGAGGACGCCTCGGTTTACCCAAAGGGGTTACCCGAGGCGCAGCGACATCACCAAGTAGCGGAAGCTGGGCTGCCCGTCGCCAGGAACATCCTGGATCAGGGCGGGCCTCGTCGGTGACCCCATGTTGAGGCGGGCCAGGTCGGTCTCGATGCCGGTCAGGCCGTCGAGGAGGAACTGCGACTGGAAGGCGATCTGGATGTCGTCGCCGCGCAGCTCGCACTCGACCACCTCGGAGCCGCGGCCGATGTCGCCGCCGCCGGCCTGGATGCGCACATGGCCCTGGCTGAACGACAGCCGGATCGCGGTGTTGCGCTCGGCCACCAGCGCCACCCGCTTGATGGCGTTGACGAACGCCGTCACCGGCAGGTCGGCCCTGATCGACCAGTCGGCGGTCAGCCTGGCGCGGTAGTCGATGAACTGCTCGTCGAGCAGGCGGACCGTGGTGCTGCGGCCGACGCTCTCGAAGCCCGCCACGCCATCGCCCAGCGCCACCGCCACCTCACCGCCGCGCAGCGTCTTGGCCACGTCGACCAGCACGCGGGCGGGCACCATGGCGGACACGGCGACATCGGGCGTGGCCGGACGCCAGGTGAGGTCGCGGGCCGCGATGCGGTAGCGGTCGGTGGCCGCCATCGTGACCGACTCGCCCTCGATGTCGACCCTGATGCCGGTCAGCATCGGCAGCGTGTCGTCGCGGCTGGAGGCGGGCGCGACCTGGCCCACGGCCGAGGCGAAGACGCCGCCGCCGATGGCGCCGATGCTCGGCGGCATCGTGGGCATGGTCGGAAAGTCTTCGACGGGCATCGTGATCAGGCCGAACTCGGCGCTGCCACAGGTCAGGACCGCCTCCTGCCCCTCGGTCACGATCTCGACGTCCTCGGCGGGCAGGCTGCGGCTGATCTCCGCGAGCAGGCGGCCGGGGATGAGCACCTGGCCCTGCTCGGCCACGTCGGCCTCGATCCTGGCCTGAGCCGAGACGTCGTAGTCGAACGCGGACAGGCTCAGCTCCTCGTCGGCGCCCAGCAGCAGGCCCGAGAGCACGGGCACCACAGGGCGGCTGGGCAGCACCCTGGCGGCCCATGCCACCGCGTCTGCCAGAACATCGCGGTTTACCCGGATTTTCACCTGACCCACCCTTTCGTGTTGCTGCCTCCTATGAAAGGTAGCCGGTGTCACCGACAATGCGGCTATCTGCTGTTGAGGTAGGCCAGCACCGCCAGGACCCGCCGATTGTCGTCGTCAGAAGGCGCCAGACCCAGCTTGGCGAAGATGCCGGCCGTGTGCTTGGCCACCGCGCTCTCGCTGAGGTAGAGCCGCTGGGAGATGGCGGCGTTGGAGCGCCCTTCGGCCATCGCCTCCAGCACCTCCCGCTCGCGTGGCGTGAGGGCGGCCAGCGGCTCGTTCCTGGCGTTGCTGGCCAGCAGCTTGGCGATCACGTCGGGGTCCATCGCGGTGCCGCCTTGGGCGACTCGGCGTACGGCGTCGATGAACTGCTCGGCGTTGAACACCCGGTCCTTGAGCAGGTAGCCGATCGCGCCGGACCCGTCGGCGAGCAATTCGCGCGCGTACAGCTGCTCGACGTGCTGCGACAGCACCAGGATCGGCAGGCCGGGCACCTGCCGGCGGGCTGCCAGGGCGGCCTGCAGACCCTCGTCGGTGAAGGTGGGCGGCAGCCGTACGTCCACGATCGAGACGTCGGGGCGCAGCTCGATCAGCCCCTTGAGCAGCTCGGGGCCGCTCTCCACGGCGGCCACGACCGTGAAGCCGTGCGCCTGGAGCAGGTGGACCAGGCCGTCCCTGAGCAGGTAGAGGTCTTCGGCGACGAGAACGCGGTTCATTTGCTGAACCATAGACGGCGCGGAGTCGCCTCCGCCCACCAGCGATCTCTGTTGTGGCAGGCCGGGAGCACGGTGGCGGTCAGGTACATGGCGCAGCCGAGCGCGATCATGAACAGGATGACCGGCCACTGCCACGGCTCGGGCATGTACAGCGCGAGGAACCAGGCCTTCTCCTCGATGCCGAATGCCTTGAAGATGCCCGCCACGATGCCCTGCGGGAACAGCGGGCACCAGGAGGTCAGCCAGAGCGTGACCACCACGGCGCCCTTCCAGCGCGGCAACTTGGGCAGGCTGCCCGCCCAGTGGTTCGGCAGGACCTTGGGCATGCTCATGGTCACCGTGGTCGGCCCGCCGGGCGGGCTGTTCACCGCGAGCACCCCGTCGAAGGCGGCCAGCCGCCGCTCTATGCCCGGCAGGCCGCTGCCCTTGCCGGGGTCGGCGCCGCCCATACCGTCGTCGATCACGGAGATCCGCAGGTCGGGGCCATTGCCGCTGATGTCGACGGTGGCCGTGGCCGCCCCGCCGTGCCTGGCCGCGTTGGACAGCAGCTCGCTGACCGCGAAGTAGGCGGCGGCCTCCACCGGCGGCTCCGGGCGGTGCGGCAGGTCGACGTCCACGTTCACCCGGAGCGGGCTGTCGATGGCCAGGGCGCGCACGGCGTCGGCGAGCCCGCGCTCGGCCAGCACCGGCGGGTGGATGCCGCGGATGACGGTACGCAGCTCGGTCAGCGTCTCCGAGGACGCCTCCTTGGCCTTGGACAGCAGCGCCTTGGCCGCGGCCGGGTCGGTGTCGACGAGCTGCTCGACGGCGCCGAGCGTCATGCCGATCGCCACCAGCCTCGCCTGCGTGCCGTCATGCAGGTCGCGCTCGATCCTGCGCATCTCCGCGGACTGGGTGTCGGCCGCCAGGTTGCGTACCCGCTGAAGGTGGCTGACCTGCCCCGCCAGGCGGCTCGCCGCGGTCGCGGACAGCACCAGCTCGCACCACATGCCGTAGACGCGCAGCCCGCGGTCGGGCAGCAGCAGGAGCAGCGGCAGCAGGCCCAGCTTGACCACCGGGTCAAGGACCAGCCAGACGCAGTCGCGCCAGGTCGCCGGGTCGGTGACCAGCCACTTCCACCGGTCGTTCCAGGCCGGCACTCGCGGCGACTTGTACAGCGTGCGGTGCGAGCGGTACATCCCGTCGGCCTGCCGCTGCGGGGGCGGCGGCTTGGGCAGGTACGGCGAGTCGATCCGGACGCCTAACCACTCCCCGACCAACCGTCTCCTGTGCTCCGCCACCTGCCTGGCCAGCCGCGCCTGCACTGGGAAAAGGGGGACCACGCCGAGGCCGAAGGCCAGGACGAGCAGGCCGAAGGAGACGGCGGCGGCGGGCACCTCGACGAGGATCAGCGCCAGCAGCCCTGCGGTCTGGGCGTACCTTCTCAGCATGCTCCCAGTGTCCGCGATCCGGAGCATCCCGCATATTGCACCTAGATACACCTTCGCCGGGTACCCAGCCCGATTCTCCGTGAGGACCGGAATTCCTAGCGTCTAAGGCATGAAAGTCATCGAGGTCAGGAACCTCCACAAGCGGTACCCGAATCATGTCGCGGTGGATGACGTGTCGTTCGAGGTGTCGGATGGCGAGATCTTCGGCATCCTCGGCCCGAACGGCGCCGGCAAGACCACGACCGTCGAGTGCGTCGCGGGGTTGCGCACTCCCGATCGTGGCACCGTACGCGTGACCGGGATCGACCCCCACCAGGACAGGGATGCGTTACGGCGGGTACTCGGCGCGCAGCTGCAGAGTGCCGAACTGCCGGAGAAGATCAAGGTGTGGGAGGCGCTGGATCTCTACGCCTCCTTCTATCCGGATCCGGCCGACTGGTCCGAGCTGATCGAGCGCGTCGGGCTCGGCGGCAAGCGGGAGGAGCGCTTCGCCAAGCTCTCCGGCGGGCAGCGGCAGCGCCTGTCCATCGCGCTGGCATTGGTGGGCCGGCCACGTGTCGCGGTGCTCGACGAGCTCACCACCGGCCTCGACCCGCAGGCCCGCAGGGACACCTGGCAGCTGGTCGAGCAGGTACGCGACTCCGGGGTGACCATCGTGCTCGTCACCCACTTCATGGAGGAGGCCGAGCGGCTCTGCGACCGCGTCGCGCTCATCGACGCGGGCCGGGTCGTCGCCACCGACACGCCCACGGGGTTGATCGCCCAGGTGGGCGGGGCGCAGCGGCTGCGGTTCCGGCCGACCGCGCCCTTCTCCGACGACCTCCTGCTGGCCCTGCCCGAGGTGAGCGAGGTCGCCAGGAGCGGCGAGCAGATCGTGGTGACGGGCACCGGCGACCTCGCCACCTCCGTCATGCTGGCGCTCGCCCGGCATGAGGTCGTACCCGCCGACCTGCGCATCGAGCAGGCCACGCTCGACGACGCGTTCCTCGCACTGACCGGAAGGAAGCTGTCATGAGGAAGATCCTCTTCGTCGAGACCAAGCTGCATCTGCGGCAGTGGCCCACGGTGGTCTTCACCCTCGGTCTGCCGCTCGCCCTGCTGCTGGCGCTCGGCGGCATCCCCGACCTGTCCAAGCCCGATCCGGCGATGGGCGGCCAGCGGATCATCGACACCCAGCTGCCGGCCCAGATGGCCTTGCTCGCCGTGCTGACGCTCGCCTGCTCGGTGCTGCCGGCCGTCCTGGTCACCTATCGCGAGCAGGGAGTGCTCAGGCGGATGTCGACGACGCCCGTTCCGCCGGGGCGGCTGCTGGCCGCCCAGCTCATCATCAACCTGGCCATCGGCACCGTGTCGGTCCTCCTCCTGGCGGTGGTCGGGAACCTGGTGCGCGGCGTAGCGATACCCCGGCAACTCCTCGGTTTCGCGCTGGTCTTCCTGCTCGGCTCGGCCGCGCTGCTGGCCCTGGGGCTGGTGATCGCCTCGGTCGCGCCGTCGGGGAGGGCGGCGTCGGCGATCGGGTCGGTGGTGATGTTCCCGCTGATGTTCGTGGCGGGTATGTGGATCCCGCGCGAGTTCATGCCGGACGCGCTGCGGGTGGTGAGCGACTACTCGGTGGCGGGGCCGTTCGCCCAGGCGTTGCGCGACACCTGGGCGGGCCACGCGCCGCAGCCGCTGCACCTCGTCGTCATGGCGGCCGGCCTGCTGGTCTTCGGCGGGATCGCGATCCGGTTGTTCCGCTGGGAGTAGTGCTGACCCAGTTGCTTTCGCCGGGAGCGGCGCTGACCCGGTTGCTTTCGCCGGGAGTGGCGCTGACCCGGTTGCTTTCGCCGGGAGTAGCGCTACGACCAGACGGGGCGGGCACCCGTGACGTTCAGCATCACCGAGTAGAGCGAGGACGAGGCCGCGATGAAGAGCCTGTTGCGCTTCAGGCCGCCGAACACCAGGTTGGCGACATCGTCGGGCAGGCGGAGCCGGCCGATCAGCGTCCCGTCGGGGTCGTGGCAGAGCACCGCCTTGCCGGCCGCCGCCCACACCCGGCCCGTGTCGTCCAGCCGCATCCCGTCGAAGCGGTCGTCGTCGCCTCCCTGCGCGAAGACCTCGCCGCCCGAGAGCGTGCCGTTGTCGTGCACGTCGAGCACGCGTATGTGCCTGCGGCGGGTGTCGGCGATGTACAGACGGGACTCGTCCAGCGAGAAGGCCAGCCCGTTGGGCCGGTCGAAGTCGTCGGCCACCCGGCTCACCTCCCCCGTCACCGGATCGACGCGATAGACGTGACAGCCGTCGATCTCCGGCTCGGCCCGAAAGCCCTCGTAGTCGCTGTCTATGCCATAGGCGGGGTCGGTGAACCAGATGGAGCCGTCGGAGCGGACCACCGCGTCGTTCGGGCTGTTGAGCCGCTTGCCCTGCCACCGGTCGGCGATCACGGTGATGGAGCCGTCGGCCTCGGTGCGGGTGACCCGGCGCTGACCCTGCTCGCACGAGATCAGGCGGCCCTGGCGGTCGAGCGTGTTGCCGTTGACGTAGCCGGCGGGCTGCCGGAACGGGCCCACGGCGCCGGTCATCTCGTCCCAGCGCAGCATCCGGTCGTTGGGGATGTCGCTCCAGGCCAGGAACCGGCCCGCCGGGAAATAGACGGGCCCCTCGGCCCAGCGGGTGCCGAAGTAGATGCGCTCGACCAGATCGTCGCCGCCGACCGTGGCGAAGCGCTCGTCCAGCACCTCCAGCTCCGTGGGGATGTTGCCATATGGGGTTTGGTGAAGAGGCTGCATAGTCGAATATCATACTGTCATGGATGAGATCGACAAGATGCTGATCGGCCTGCTTCAGGAAGACGCGACGCGGTCGTACGCGGTTCTCGGCAAGGCGGTCGGCCTGTCGAGCGGGGCGGCGCACGAGCGGGTGCGCAAGTTGCGCGAGCGTGGGGTGATCAAGCGCACCACGATCGAGGTGGATCCGGCCGCGCTCGGGCGCGAGGTCGTGGCGTACGTGCTGGTCGATGGCGGCGCCTGGATGGGGGACTCCGCGGCGCGGCTGGCGGCGATCGCGCCGGTCGAGGAGGCCCACGTCATCGCTGGTCCGGCCTCGGTACTGCTCAAGGTCCGTACGGCCGACACGAGGGAGTTACAGCAGGTCCTGCGGCAGGTGTTCGAGGTGGACGGCGTGACCGGGACCCAGACGGTCGTCGTGCTGGAGACGTTCTTCGAGCGGCCCGTCCACGTGGAATAGGGTGCTCAGGTGGCGATTTTTGCGCAGATCAGTGATACCCACATCGGTGGCTCCGACGAGAGCGTCGAGCGTACGCGGCAGGTCATGGAGCACCTGCGGACGCTGCGCCTCGACGCCGTCCTGGTCACGGGTGACATCGCCGACCACGCGTTGCCGGAGGAATACACGATCGCGGAGGAGCTGCTCCGCGACGAGCGGCCGATGGCCATCTGTCCGGGCAACCATGACGCGGTGCCGGAGTTCGAGAAGCTGCTCGGCCCGGCCAACCAGGCGCTCAGGCTCGACGACCTGACCATCGCCCTGGCCGATTCGAGCGTGCCCGGTCACCACCACGGCTACCTGGCCGACGAGACACTGTCCTGGCTCGACGAGGTGCTGTCGGAGCGGCCCGACGTCCCGGCGTTCGTGGGGATGCACCATCCGCCGATCGAGCTGGGCATCCCGTACGTCGACCAGATCCGGCTGCGCGAGCCGGAACGGCTGGCGGACCTGCTCTCACGGCACCCGCACGTGGCCGGGGTGCTGACCGGCCACGCGCACACCGCCGTGTCGGCCCGGTTCGCCGGACTGCCGCTCGTCGTCGCACCCGGCGTCATCTCCACCTGCCTGACCAACGTGGAGACCGAGGCCGAGATCCCCGTCTCCTACGACCTGCCGCCCGCGTACGCGCTGCACATCTTCGACGGCCGGCAGCTGGTCACCCACTTCCGGCCAGTGTTCCTCAAGTATTCTTGAGGTTATGACCAAGGTGGCGTGGAACTCCAAGGAGCTGACGGTCGGCCAGCTCGCCGAGCGCAGCGGCGTGGCCGTGTCGGCGCTCCACTTCTACGAGGCCAAGGGGCTCATCGGGAGCCGCCGCACCGCGGGTAACCAGCGGCGCTACACCCGTGACACGCTGCGCCGGGTCGCGTTCGTCCGGCTGTCGCAGCGGCTGGGCATCCCGCTGCGGACCATCAAGGACGCCCTGGGCGAGCTGCCCGAGGAGCGCACGCCCACCCGTGACGACTGGGCGCGGCTGTCGGCGGCCTGGCGCAGCGAGCTCGACGACCGGATCGAGCAGTTGCAGCGGCTCCGCGACGACCTCACCGAGTGCATCGGGTGCGGGTGCCTGTCGCTCGACCGGTGCGCGCTGGCCAACCCGCACGACCGGCTGGGCAACGAGGGGCCGGGGGCGAGACGCATTGACACCCGGCTCACCCCGTCCAAGGAGGGCTGCTCGGCCCCGCAGGCCGCGTGCTAGTGCGGTCTTTCGGGCGGTTCGTCCCCCGACCGTCTCGGTCCCGGTGACGGTCCGTCGTGGTTGAGGTCCTTTTGAGGGGATAGCCCCTTCGGGGCGGGAGAGAGAAGACGGTCCGTCGTGGTTGGGGTCCCTTTGAAGGGGATAGCCCCTTCGGGGCGAGAGAGAGAAGACGGCCCGTCATGGTTGGGGTCCCTCTGAAGGGATAGCCCTTCGGGGCGGGAGGTCCGTCGCGGCTGTCCCTATTGAGGGCCCCTTTCGGAACGGATACCCGGCGAATCAGTGCTTGGTCGGTGGGACGATCAGGGTCGGCCGGTGGGCGTGGTGCAGCACGTGGTTGGAGACGCTGCCCAGGAGCACGGAGCGTACGCCGGCCAGTCCTCGCGACCCCGTGACGACCAGCGACGCGTCGACCTCGTCAGCGACGTCCACGATCGTCCGCCAGATCGACTCGTTGTCGGCCACCGCCCGATACGTCACATCCGCGAGCCCGGCGGCGATCGCCAGCTCGGCCCCCTCCTTGGCGTACTGCTCGGCCTGGACCCGCCACTCCTCACTGGAGTCGGCGAGGACCGCGGCACCGGCCAGCGGATACCTCTTGAGCTGTACGAGCAGCGGCTCCCACACGGTCACGATGAGCGTGGGCTCGGCGGCCAGGTGCTTGCCCGCGAACTCGATGGCGGCGCGCGAGTCGGCCGAGCCGTCGTAGGCGACGAGGATGGTCATGGCGTGCTTCCCTTCAGTTGAAGCTCACTCTCTCGTTGCAGCACTGGGACGATCAGCCGGGATTCCGGGAGCCGCTGTCTGTTGTGTCACACCGGAAGTTGTGTCACAGCTGAAGGACCGGCGAGGATCGGTCTTCGTGACACTCCCCCGCGTGCCCCGCCTCGACATCGACGGCGTCCTGCGCGAGCTCGACGTACCGCTCGTCTATGAAGGCCCCTGCCCCGGCGGTCAGGTCGGCGCCGCGTACGTGCGCTGGCCCGACGGCCGCAGGTCGGTGCTCAGCCGCGGACCCGACGTCGGCGCGCTGCTGGAGGTGGCCCGCGCGGCGGGCATCCCGGCGCCGCGCTACGAGCTGGTACGCCCGCCGGTCGTGGTGCAGGAGCTGCTGCCGGGCTCTCCCCCGCGCGAGCCCTCCCGGGTCACGATCGAGTCGATGCTCGACGTCAACCGGCGCTGCCGTGGCCTGCTGGCCGGCCGCACGGACCTGCCCGGATTCGCGCTCTTCCTGCGCGCCGACGGACCGGGCTTCTGCCTGCACGAGCCGCTGCGGACGTACGACAGCCGCACGCGGCGGCTGCTCGACCAGGTCGAGGAGATCGGCGCCGCCCTCCCCGAGCGGCTGGACGGCCCCGACCTCGTCCACACCGACTTCCATCCCGAGAACGTGCTGGTCGACGCCTCGGGCACGGTCACCGGAGTGATCGACTGGGATGGCGCCACGCGGGGTGACGCGGACTTCGATCTCTTCACGCTGCGCTTCGACCTCACGCACCGGGCCCCGGAGCTCGCTCGGCTGCTCGACCGAATGGTGTCCGAGGAGGCGGCGCCGGCCTGCTGGGCGCACATGAGCCTGCGCATGGTCGACTGGGCGATCCGGCACTTCACCGCCACCGAGGTCACCGTCTGGCTCGACGTCGCCGAACGACTCCGGCCGCTCTGATCTCCGCCCGACGCACGTCAACGGCGCCCGCCCGGACGACACGTCGGTCAGCGGTGCCGTCCTGGCCGGAAACGCTTCGGGTCGCTCGGTCCAAGTAGAGGTGTAGGGCGAGCGACGAAGGGAGCGAGGCCTGTGCGCCTCAACGAGGACCCCGAGGCCTTTGAGGCCTTTTATCGCCGCCATGTCGATGGCGTCATGCGGTTCGTCGTACGCCGGGTGAGCGATGCTCATCTGGCCGCCGACCTGACTGCCGACATCTTCCTGGCGGTCTTGGACTCCGGGCACACCTACCGTCCCGGCCGAGGCAGCGAGACCGGTTGGTTGTACGGCGTGGCGCGCAACGTCGTGTCCGCCCAGTATCGACGCACGGCCCGCGAGGCGAAGGCGACCAGCCGCGTCGCGGGCCGGCGAATGATGGACGACCACGACCTCGACCGCATGGAGGAGCGGATCGACGCCGAGCGCCAGATGCGGCGCGCGCTGGCGGCCATGGGCGATCTGCCCGAGGGCGAGCGGGCCGTGCTGGAGCTCGTGGCGATCGATCAGCTCACCGTCAAGGAGGCCGCCGTGGCCTTGGGCATCAACGGGGTGACCGCCCGAGTCCGCCTGCATCGGGCCAGACGCGCCCTGGAAGACATCGCTTCGCCGTCGGCTGTGTACGTGGAGGGACAGGCATGAACAACTTCGAGGAGCGTCTGCTCACCGCACTCAAGGACGACATCGCCGCCAGGAGGGCGGCCCCGGTCGTCCAGCCACCGGCGCGACACGACAGGACCCGTCGTGTCGTGGGACTGGCCACCGCGGTGGCGGGAGTCACAGCGGCCACCTTGGTGGCCATGAACGTGTATGGCGGAGCCGCCACCCCGGCCTTCGCCGTGACCAGGAACGCGGACGGATCGGTCGAGGTGCGGATCAGCGAGTTCCGCGACCCCGGTGAGCTGACGGCCAAGCTGGCCGCGGCGGGGGTGACGGCGGCGGTCGACTACCTGCCGGCGGACCAGACCTGCAAGAAGCCCCGAGGCGGGCACAGGACCGGCGACGGGCGGGCCGAGAACAGCTTCATGGTCGGGACGGACGGCACGGGGATGGCGTTCCGGATCGACAAGGGGCAGGCAGGCGCCGGCCAGACGCTGGTCCTGGAGGTCTCGGTCGACCAGGCGGACAAGCCACCCACCGCGGTCTCGTTGGAGGTGGTCAAGGGAGCGGTGGCCCCCTGCGAGGCGACCGCGCTGAACCTTCCGCCGACCACTGACTCGACCGGCGACGGCCCGTCCACCAGTGAGAAGACGGACGACTCCCCCGGCACCACTGAGAAGACGGACAGCACCGTCGGCGGAGGCTGAGGCCCGCCGGGGCGTCAGCCTTCGCGGAAGGCGGCTTGTCATCCGGGCGGCCCGACGCTCGTCACGGTCGTCAGTCCCGCTCGACGACAGGACTTGCGCATGCCGCCCGGCCACGCCGCCGAGGGCCTGCGAACCGCCGTCGAGCTGCGGCGGCGACGACCGTCGCGGGTCATGCCTCGGATTCGAGGCCAAGTGACCGGACGAGCTGGGCCAGTTCTTCTTGGAAGAGCTTGTCGGGACTGATCGTCTGGGTGCGCAGGTGTCCGTAGATCTCCAGTGACACCAGGCCGTGCAGGTGGCCCCAGATGCGCAGCGCGAGTGCCACGCCGGCCGGCGGCAGGGTGGGGAATGCCGGGCGGACTTTACCGAGAAGCCCGCCGTCGAAGTCGGACCATTGGAAGTCGCTGTGCGCGTAAAGGCGTTGGGCGTGCGGCCAGGCGGCATCCGCCAGGGCGGCGATGCCCGTACAGACCCTATGCGCGGCGTCCGGGGCGGCGCCGCCCTCGGGAGCTTGATAGCCGGGCACGGGGTCGCCATAGATGAGGCGAAATCCCTCGGGATTGGCCAGAGCCCAGTCCCGGAAGGCGCGCGCCCACGTCTGGATGCGAGTGGCCGGACGCGCGGCCGGGGCCTTGGCCCATGCGGCGTCCACGGCGTCGGCCAGCGCGGTGTAGACCTCGTTGATCAGCGTCGTGACCAGATCGTCGCGGGTGGCGAAGTAGCCGTAGATCGCATTGGCGGTCATGCCCATCTCACGGGCGATGGCCCGCAATGTGATCGCGTCGGGTCCGCCCGAGGCCATCAGCCTGAGCGCGACCTGCTGAATCTCCGCCGTCGTCTCGACCCGCAGCCGTTCGCGGCGTCCTCCCGTGCTTCCCACAGCGGCCACTCTACAGCGTCACTAGACTGCTTGCCGTATAAAAACTTCACGCCGTATAGTCTCGTCGCGTCTGACAGCGAAACACGCGTCTGACAGCGAACACATAGGGAGACCCATGCGCATCGGCATCATCGGAGCCACGGGCGGCATCGGAAGCCGCGTCGTCACCGAAGCCCTCCACAGGGGGCATCACGTCACAGCGTTCAGCCGCGACGCCACCCGGATCAGCGAAGAGCGCGAGAACATCGTCTGGAAGAGCGTCGACGTCCTCGATGCCGGAAGCATCGCCGCGATCCTGCCCGGTCTGGACGTCCTGATCAGCGGCTTCCAGCCTGGCAACGCCGCCGACGACTTCGCCGACACCGTGTCGCGTTCGATCGCCGATCCCACGGTTTACGCCACCGCCGCCCGAGCGCTGCTCAAGGCGCTGGAGAGTCACCCCCGAACCCGGCTGATCGTGATCGGCGGCGCCGGCAGCCTGGAGATCGAGCCTGGCCTCGTACGAGCCGACTCTGACGAACTCCTGCACGAGACCCTCGATCAGATCGGACTGCCGAGGGAGTACGCCGCCGCCGTACGCGGGCATCGGGACGCCCTGAACGTCCTGCGCACGTCCAACCGGCTCTGGACCTACTTCAGCCCGGCCGAGGACATCGCTCCCGGCCAGCGCACCGGCCGCTTCCGGATCGGTGGCGACCAACCGGTCCTCGACGCCGACGGACGCAGCCGAATCTCCTCGGAGGACGCCGCCGTCGCCATCGTCGACGAGGTTGAACTGCCGCGCTTCGTCCAGCGGCGCTTCACCATCGGCTATTGAACCGGCCAGCCCCACCTTTCATGCTCACGGAATCGCGGAGCCTCGGCTCCTCAGGCGGTTCGTCACACAACCGTCTCAATCCCTGTGACGGTCCGTAGCGGTTGAGGTCCCCATGGAGGGATACCCCCTCCGGGGGTGAAGTAGAAGCAGGTCCGTGGTGGCCTGAGTCCCTACGAGGGGACCCCCTCCGGGGGTAAGACCTGTCGCGTCCGGGAATCCCTTTGGATACGCTCTGCGATGTCGGATCGGTGAGAAGATCGAGGGTGCTCCGAATACCAAAAGCAGTGCTCGAAAGATTACCGGACCCGCTGCACGCCCTTACGCTGAAGCACCGCGAGCTCCTGAAGTTCGCGATAGTGGGTGGCACAGCGTTCTTGGTGGACAACACGGTGTTCTACGGGCTGAAGCTCACCATTCTGGAACCGAAGCCGGTGACGGCGAAGATCATCGCGGTGCTCGTGGCGACGATCGTGTCCTACGTGTTGAACCGCGAATGGTCGTTCCGGACCAGGGGCGGCCGCGAGCGCCGTCACGAGGCGGCGCTGTTCTTCCTGGTCAGTGGCGTCGGTCTGGTGCTCAGCTCCGCGCCGCTCTGGATCTCCCGGTACGCGTTTCACCTGGAGACCCCGGATGTGAGCCTGGTGACCCAGGAGATCGCCGACTTCATGAGCGCGCAGATCATCGGCACGCTGATCGCCATGGTCTTCCGCTTCTGGGCGTTCCGGAAGTGGGTCTTCCCCGACGAGAAGGCCCAGCCCGGCAGCATGCGACTGGCGCCCACTCCCGATCCCACGGACGAGGCGGCATGACCGCCCGGCAAGCCCGAGGCTAGTGCTGGGCCATGTCGACAAAGCGGCTGTAGTGGCCCTGGAAGGCCACCGTGACGGTCGCCGTGGGGCCGTTTCGGTGCTTCGCTACGATCAGGTCGGCCTCGCCCGCCCGCGGCGACTCCCGTTCGTAGGCGTCCTCGCGGTGCAGCAGGATGACCATGTCCGCGTCCTGCTCGATGGAGTTCTTCAGGTGGATGCCGTTGGCGAGGAAGTTATGCGTCCCCATCACAGTCGCGTCGTAGACTTCCAGCTCGCCCAGGCTCTCAACCGAGGTGATCTCATCCCAGAACACATCGTTGGTCGCGAGCATCTCCAGGTCCGCATGCTCCAGCACGCCCGCGATCTTCCCTAGGCGTTGCCCAGAAGGCCGGATGACCTTCAGGCTCGGCTGGTCGATCATCACCTCGCGGACTCGCGTCCAGACTTCCGAGGGAATCGTGTCCAAGCGGTCGGCCGGTTTCGTCCTTTCCAGATGGGCGAGAGCGCTGGCCGCCACCGCATCGTGGACACCGATCTTCCTGAGGAATCGCGACTGATCATCGACGTCGGCGACATCGAGCGTCCATTGCGGACGGCCAGGGGTGTTTCCTGCCGACCGCAGCCGCGATTTGATGTCGAAACGCAAGAGCAGGAGTTGCAGGTCGCGCGCCAAACGTTGGCTGGCCGTCGCGTAAGAGATCCTGGCGTCAGTGATGGATCCGTCGGCTGCCCATAGATGCCCGAGGAGAAGGGCCAGCTGCGCTTTCGGCAGGCTGAAGACCCCTGATGGCATGGATTTTTCCGCCTGCGTCGCTGAGGAATCGTCGCCGAGCTGATGTGCGAGCCGGACCAGGTCGCCCTCAGCCCAGGGCACCACGTTCAAGGGGGCAGGCAGATGCCTGGGGACGGCCACTCTGACGCCTTCGCCTATGTCCCCGAGGGCGCGCCAGCCGTCGTAGGTGAGGAAGGGATGATTGGCCGTCGCGTCCACTTCGCGACCTGAGGCCAGCCGTACCCGGAAGACTTCCTTTGTCCCGCTGGGGAACGCGTGCGTCATCGTCCTCGGCACCAGCTTCAGGCGCTCGTCGAGCGACCACACCGGGATGTCACGCGCTCCCGATTCGAGGAGCTCTCCCAGGGTGATCTCCACACCCGTATCCGCCCGCAAAAGGCGGGTCCCAGCGGTCAGGCAGCCGGACTCGCGCAGGTCGCTGACCGCGGGCCGCTTGTCCGTGCGCTGCTCGGGGCCTCGGTTGAGCTGGGAGATCGCGATGACCGGCACCTCCAGCTCCTTGGCCAGCAGCTTGATCGCACGGGAGATCTCCGAGACCTCGTTCTGGCGGCTCTCGGTCTTCTTCGGCGAGCTCATCAGCTGGAGGTAGTCGATGACCACGAAGCGCAGGTCATTGCGTTGCTTCAGGCGCCGGCACTTGGCCCGGATCTCCATCATCGACATGTTGGGCGAGTCGTCGATGAACAGTGGCGCCTCGGCCACCTCGCTCATCCGCCGGGCCAGTCTGGTCCAGTCGTCGTCGCCCATGCTGCCCGAGCGCATGCTGTGCAGCGCCACCCGCGCCTCGGCCGACAACAGACGCATCGTGATCTCGTTGCGCGACATTTCCAGCGAGAAGATGACGGTGGTCATCCCATGCTTGATCGCCGCGGAGCGGGCGAAGTCGAGCCCCAAGGTGCTGTTGTGGGTGGGGACGCACGTCCTGCCCGCCAGGTAGAGGTGGTCGGCGTTGTCCACCTCGACGCAGCGGACCGGCTGCGAGGGGACCGGGCGTACGTCCACGATGGAGCGGTCCTCAGTGGTGAAGTCGAGCGAGTAGCCCTGGTCGGCGTGCATGGTGGTGGCGTTGTAACCGAGACTCAGGACGAGCTCGCGCACGTCATGAGCGAGCCGCCGACTCGCCACGGCGGCCCCGAACAGGATCCGCCCCTTTTCCCCGACGAAGCCGTCCGAGGCGAGCAGGCCGGCCAGCAGGTCGCGTCGCTGTCCCTCTGAGGCGCGCAGGTAGGGCGAGGGGATGTGCTTGTCCGGATCGGCGCTGCTCAGGTCACCGAGGCGGACACCGAGCTCGTACGGCGACACGGGAAGCTCCCGCTCGTCGAGCGCGAACGGCGCCGACACCGCGACCGCGTGGGCCGCCCCGCCCTCAGCCTTGAAGATCTCCTCCGTGGTCAGCACGCCGTGCGCCGTCCGCCACTGGTGCCCGGCGTCCGCGACGATCACCGTGCCGTCGCTGAACTCCACCTCGTAGCACGGCCTGCCATGCATGACCTCGGTGGCCGCGATCACCCGCGTCGGCCTGCCGTCGGCCCCGAGGAGCCACTCACCGACCGCGACCTCGCCCATGGTCGTCCAGCCCGCTGGGGTGGGCAGCGGCGTGTCGAGCGCCAGCGCCTTGCCGATGGCCGGGCGGGCGGCGACGACGATCATCTGGCCCGGGTGCAGGCCGTTGGTGAGCTGGTCGAGGTCCTGGAAGCCGGTCGGCACGCCGACCATCTGGCCGCTGCGGCTGCCGATGGCCTCCAGCTCGTCGAGGGCGCCCGGCATGATGTCGGCCAGTGGCGCGTAGTCCTCGGACGTGCGTCGCTCGGTGACCTTGTAGATCTCCGCCTGCGCGCGGTCGACCAGGTCGTCGACCTCTTCGTTCTGGCCGCCGTAGCCGAAGGAGACGATGCGCGTGCCGGCCTCGATGAGGCGGCGGAGGATGGCCTGCTCGCGGACGATCTTCGCGTAGTAGCCGGCGTTGGCCGCGGTGGGGACGACGGCCGTCAGCGTGTGGAGGTAGGCGGCACCTCCGACGCGGGCCATCTCGCCGCGCTTCTGCAGGTCGTCGAAGACCGTGACGGCGTCGGCGGGCTCGCCGCGGCCGTAGAGATCGGTGATGACGTCATAGATCATCTGATGGGCGGGCCGGTAGAAGTCGTCGGAGCGGATGAGCTCCACCACGTCCGCGATCGCGTCCTTGGACAGCAGCATTCCGCCCAGAACCGACTGCTCCGCCTCGATGTTGCTGGGCGGCGTACGTTCGAACCCCGGGCCTGCGCCGCCCTCTTCGTCAATGCTCACCGCGCCCCCTCAACACCTTGCAGGCGGTCGCACCACCCCCACTTGTAGTCGACCGGTGTGACAGTTTCGCGGGTTCGCGGTGAGACGGCAACGCGGCCTGTGGACAACCCTGTGGTCAAGCTGTGCACTATTCGGCTCAGGGTGTGAAACAACTGTGGACGGAGCTGTGGATAACTCTGTCCACAATCCACAGCATCCCTCTTGACCTGCGGAAACTTTGTCCACCGGCTGTGGAGGAAAGAAAGTTGGCCCGACACGCCGTGTAATGGCCATAATAGGTAAATGCCCATTACGCCGCAGGACAGGGAGATTCTGCGCCTGGCCGTGCCCGCGTTCGGCGCGCTGGTCGCCGAGCCGCTCTTCCTGCTCGCCGACTATGCCATCGTGGGGCACGGGCTGGGCACCACCGCCCTGGGCGCCCTGGGCGTCGCGGGCACGATCCTGGCCACGGTGGTGAACCTCTGTGTCTTCCTCGCATACGGCACGACGGCGTCCGTGGCCCGCCAGAGCGGTGCGGGCCATCATGCCAGGGCGATGCGCAGTGGCGTGGACGGCATCTGGCTCGCGCTGGCCATCGGCGCCGCCCTCATCGCGGTCTGCTGGCCGCTCGCCCCGCCGATCGTCGGGCTGTTCGGGGCGGCCCCGGAGCAGGCCGGGCAGGCTACGACGTACCTGCGCATCTCGCTGCTCGGCGCGCCCGGCATGCTGGTCGTACTGGCCGGGACGGGCGTGCTGCGCGGCCTGCAGGACACGGTCACGCCGCTGACCGTCGCGGTGGGCTCGTTCGCGCTCAACGCGGGGCTGAACGCGTGGTTCGTCCTCGGGCTGCACTGGGGCATCGCGGGCTCGGCCTGGGGCACCGTGCTGGCTCAGACGCTGGGTGCGGCCGTCTACCTCGTCGTGGTGGCCAAGGGCGCGCTGCGGCTCGGCATATCGCTCACGCCTCACCTGGCGGGCGTCAAGCAGGCGGGTACGGCCGGCTTCGCGCTGCTCATCAGGACCCTCTGCCTGCGCGTCGTGCTGATCGCGGCGACCGTGGTGGCCACCAGGATGGGCCAGGCCCAGCTGGCCGCGTACGCCATCGCCACCCAGGTCTGGACCCTGCTGGCCTTCGCCCTGGACGCCATCGCCATCGCCGGCCAGGCCATCACCGGCCGTACGCTCGGCGCCGGAGACGTGGCCGCCACCAGGGCCGCGACCCGGCGCATGGTGCAGTGGGGCCTCTGGTCGGGGTTCGTGCTCGGCGTGCTCGTCGTCGCGGCCCGGCCGCTGCTGCCCGGCCTGTTCGACGCCGATCCACAGGTGACCGAGCAGTTGTTGGCCGTGCTCTGGCCGGTGGCGCTGTTCCAGCCGGTGTGCGGCGTGGTGTTCGTGCTCGACGGAGTGCTGATCGGCGCGGGTGACCAGCGCTACCTCGCGTGGGCGGCCCTGTGGACGACGCTCGCGTACCTGCCGTGTGCCTTTCTCGCCTCCGGATTCGGCATTGTCGCACTCTGGTGCGCGCTCGGGGTGTGGATGATCGCACGTTTGATCACACTGAGACAAAGGGCGCTCGGTACGGCATGGCTGGTGACCGGGGCGTAATCGTCCCGTGCTTGCTGTTACGCGTGTGGTGCGGCACTGTGGGCGGGTTCCCTGAGCGGGGTGTGCCTTTGTCCACGATCCTCCGGCGGCTGCCGCCCGAAGCGGCGACCGGGTTACGCACAGGCGCGCGCCACAGCCTCTCCGAGCTCTACCGGCCCGCCGATCTGGTCGTGCTCGGGCTCGGCGTGATGATCGGCGCGGGCATCTTCAGCATCGCCGGGCAGCAGGCCGCGACCATGGCCGGCCCCGGGGTGATCCTGTCGTTCATGATCGCCGGGATCGCCTGCCTGCTGGCCTGCCTGTGTTACGCCGAGCTGTCCTCCACGATGCCGACCTCGGGCAGCGCCTACACCTTCACCTACGTCATCTTCGGCGAGGTATGGGCGTGGATCATCGGCTGGGCGCTGATCCTGGAGCTGGAACTGGCCGTCGCCGTGGTGGCCAGGGCGTGGGCGCTGATCACCGTCCGGGCGATCACCGGGTTCGGGGTGCGCCTGCCGTACCAGAACGTGGTCGAGGACGTGTTCGTCCTGTTCATCCTGGTGGTGCTGACGAGCGTCGTGGCGCTCAACGCGCGGGTCGGGCTGCGGGCGCTGTGGGTGATGGTGGCGGCCAAGCTGCTGGCCATCGGTGCGGTCATCGTCGTCGGGGCGCGGTACGTCAAAGTGGCCAACTTCGGCGACCTCTACACCGAGCCGAAGCCCACCACCAGCCCAGCGGCGACCGTGCTCGACGTGGTCGTGGGGCAGAGTCACGCGTTCGGCTGGTTCGGGGTGTTCGCGGCGGCGTCGGCCATCGCGTTCGCGTACATCGGCTTCGACGTCGTCGCCACCGCCGCCGAGGAGACCGTGAACGCCTCCAGGGCCATCCCCAAGGGCATGATCCGCAGCCTGGTGATCGCCACGGTCATCTACCTCGCGGTGGCCGTGGTCATGGTCGGCATGATCCCCTACACCGGCATCTCCCCCGACTCGCCGCTGTCCAGCGCGTTCCGCGTCGTGGGTGTCGACTGGATGGCGCACGTCATCGACATCGGCGCGGTGCTCGGGCTGACCACGGTCATCCTGGTGCTGATCGTGGGGCAGACGCGCGTACTGTTCTCGATCGCCCGCGACGGCCTGATGCCGCGCCGTCTGGCCACGATCAGCCGCAAATATCACACCCCCACGCGGGTCACGCTGCTCATCGGAGTGATCGCGATCCTGCTGGCCGAGCTCGTGCCGGTGTTCACGCTGCAGCAGCTGGTGGTGATCGGGACGCTGTTCGCGTTCATGTTCGTCGCGGCGGGCGTGATCGTCATGCGGCGCCGGATGCCGCACCTCGACCGCGGCTTCCGCGTCCCGCTCTCGCCGCTGCTGCCCGCGCTGTCCCTGGTGGCGACGCTCTGGCTGATGGTGAATCTGCAGGTGCTCACCTGGGCGTGGTTCGTCCTGTGGATGGCTTTCGGGCTGCTCGTCTATCTTGTGTACGGTCGGCGCCACAGCCTGCTGGCCCAGCCCGAGCTGCCTCCCCTGAACCACGCCAGAGGGCGCCATCGGCGTTAAGCCCGGGGTGGTTTGTCACGACCGTCTCAATCACTGTGACGGTCCGTGGTAGCTGGTGTCCTTCGGGAGGGATACCCCCTTCGGGGGGCGAATGAAATCGGTCCGTAGTGGCTGAGGTCCCCAGGAAGGGACCCCCTCCAGGGGGCGAATGAAAACGGTCCGTAGTGGCTGAGGTCCCCAGGAAGGGACCCCCTCCAGGGGAGCGGGAGGAAGACGGTCCTCCGTGGCTAGGGCCCCAAGGGGACACCCCCTCCGTGGGAGCGGACGAAACGGTCCCACGTGGCCGAGGCCCCCAGGACGGTCCCACGTGGCCGAGGCCCCCAGGAAGGAACCCCCTCCAGGGGAGCGGGAGGAAGACGGTCCTCCGTGGCTAGGGCCCCAAGAGGGGACGTCCCTTCCGGCGGAGGACGAAAACGGGTCATCGTGGTTGAGGCTCCCAGGAAGGGCTCCGGGGGACGGACGAAAACGGTCCGTCGTGGCTGAGGTTCTTAGGGAGGGAGCCCCTTGGGGGGAGAAGCGGTCCGTCGTGGTCGGGGTCCCGGGAACTTCGGGGAAGCGGATACCCGGTGAACGTTCGTGGGGGCCCGCTAGAGCCGTCCGGAGTCCAGTACGGCTCTCAGGAAGTCTCTCGTACGGGCGTGCTCCGGATCGGTGAAGATCATCTCAGGTGGGCCCTTCTCCAGCATGACCCCGCCTTCCAGGAAGCACACCGTGTCGGAGATGTCGCGGCAGAAGCCCATCTCGTGCGTCGCCAGGATCATCGTCATGCCCGAGTCCTTGAGCTCCCTGATGACCTGGAGCACCTCCACGACCAGCACCGGGTCGAGCGCCGAGGTGACCTCGTCGAGCAGCATCAGCCGTGGCTTGGTGGCCAGCGCGCGGACGATGGCCACCCGCTGCTGCTGGCCGCCGGAGAGCTGGTCGGGGTAGGAGCGGGCCTTGTCCGCCAGCCCGAACCTGCCCAGCAGCTCGCCCGCCTGCTCCTCCGCCTCGGCCTTGGCCACCCCGTGCACCCGCCGGGGCGCGAGCGTGATGTTGTCGAGCACCGTCATGTGCGGGAACAGGTTGAACGCCTGGAACACGATGCCCAGCCGCCTGCGTACGTCGTCGACGTTCGCCCGAGGATCGGTGATCTCCTGCCCGTCGAGGTGGATGACGCCGTCGTCGACGGTTTCCAGCAGGTTGACGCAGCGCAGCAGCGTGGACTTGCCCGACCCTGACGCGCCGATCAGGCTGACGACCTCGTGCGGGCGTACCTCCAGGTCGATGCCGCGCAGGACGCTGTGGCCGCGGAAGTTCTTCCACACCCCGTCGATGGTCAGCAGGCTCATCCGCGCCTCCTTCTCGTACGGGCGGCCAGGTGGTCGGTGAAGCGGGCCATCGGGATCGTGAGCAGGATGAACAGCAGCGACGCCACCAGGTAAGGCGTGTAGTTGAACTTGCTGGCCGCGATGATCTGCGCCTGCCTCAGCGCCTCCAGCGGCCCGATGGTGGCCACCAGCGCCGTGTCCTTCTGCAGGGAGATGAAGTCGTTGAGCAGCGGCGGGACGACCCGGCGAGTGGCCTGCGGGAGCACGACGAAGCGCATCGCCTTGGCGTGGCTCAGACCGAGCGAGCGGGCCGCCGCCACCTGGCTGGGATGGACCGACTCGATGCCCGCCCGGAACACCTCGGCCACGTACGCGCCGTACGAGAGCGTCAGGCCGATGATGCCGAGCGTGGCCAGATCCGTCGGAATGCCCTGCAGCCTGAGCGCGGGCAACCCGAAGCCGACCAGGTAGATGACCAGGATCGTCGGCACGCCGCGGAAGATGTCGGTGTAGAGCGTGGCCAGCGCCCGGATCGGGAAGAAGGCGGGCGCGGTAACCGTGCTGGCCAGGGCCACCAGCACGCCGACGAGCAGGATCAGCGGCTCCGCGATCAGGAAGATCTTGATGTTGAGCAGGAACCCGGTCAGGACCTCCGGCAGCGCCTTGACGAACCATTCCGGATTGAAGAACGACTCCCGCACCCGCGGCCAGCCGGGCGAGTGGGTGACCACCACCACCGCCAGGACGAGGAAGACGATCGTCGAGGCCCCGGCGATGGACGTCGAGCGCCGGGCCCGCGACCTGCGGACCCGCTCGCGTTCGAGCTGCCGCTCGCTCTTGACCCAGACCACAGCGCTCTCACTCACTGAAGGCTCACCCGCTGAAGGCTCGCTCACAGAAGGCTCGCTCACTTCAGCTCGGGCGCGCCCGCGGCCGCGCTGAGCCACTGCTGCTCGATCTTGGTCAGCTCGCCCTTGGACTTCAGCGCGTCGACGGCCTTGTCGACGCACGGCTTGAGCGCGCTGCCCTTCTCCATGACCAGGCCGAACTCCTCGGGCGTGCCGCCGGTCGAGCTGAACTGGCCGACGATCTTCGACTTCTCGACCTGCGCGGCCGTCACATAGAAGGCCGTGGGCAGGTCCACGACGATCGCGTCGACCTGCTTGTTCTTCAGCGCGTTGACGGCGTCGATCTGATCGGTGTAGACGTTGGGCTCGGCACCGGGCTTGATGACCTCCTTGACCGCGTTGAGGGAGGTAGTGCCGACCTGTACGCCTATCTTGGCGTCCTTGAGCTCGGCCAGGCTCTTCGCGCCGGCGAACTTGCCGTCCCCCATGGCCACGATGGCCTGCTTGACCGTGTAGTAGCCGTGGCTGAAGTCGACCGCCTTGGCCCGGTCCGGGGTGATCGAGACCTCGTTGATGTCGAAGTCGAACTGCTTGGCACCCGGTGCGAAGGCCGAGTCGAACTTGACCGTGCTCCACTGCACCTCGGTGCGGTCGAAGCCGAGCTCGCCCGCGACGGCGAACGCGACCGCGCTCTCGAAGCCCTGGCCGTTGCTCGGGTCGTCGTCCTTGAACCACGGCTCGAAGGCGGGCTTGTCGGTGGCGATCGTCAGTTTGCCCGCGTTGACGAGCTTGAGCTGGTCCTTGGTGCACGCGGTGGACGCCGTGGGGCTGAGCGGGGCGGCGCTCGGCGGAGTGTCGGCGGGGGCGCAGGCGACGGCCGCCGCCGCAAGCACGCCAAGGGCCAGCAGCATCGAGGGTCGGGCCATGGCTGGGGCCTCCAGGGAAGGGGCGCGGGAAGAACGAGCAAATCTTACGCTGCGGGTTGGTGCACCATGTCCCCCACCTGCACCCATACCGGCCATAGAGACAGCGCTGCCCCCTCTCGCAGGCGAGAGGGGGCAGCGGCGAGGCTGAGAGTCGTCAGCCGGCGACGACCTCGACGTCGACCGACGCCGAGACCTCGGGGTGCAGCTTGACGCTGACCTTGTGCGAGCCGACGCTCTTGATCGGGTTGACGATCTCGATGCGACGGCGGTCGAGGATGGGACCGCCGGCGGCCTTGACGGCCTCGGCGACGTCACCCGTGGTGATCGACCCGAACAGGCGACCGGAGTCGCCCGCGCGGGTGACCAGGCGGACGCGAAGGGCACCGAGCTGGCCGGCGACCTCCTTGGCCGTGCCCAGGTCACGGATCTCGCGAGCGTCACGAGCCTTCTTGATGGACTCGATCTGCTTCTCGGCGCCACGCGTCCAGCGCATGGCGTAGCCGCGCGGGATGAGGAAGTTACGGCCGTAGCCGTCCTTTACCTCGACGATGTCGCCAGGGGTGCCGAGGCCGGAGACCTCGTTGGTGAGGATGAGCTTCATATCGACAGTCCTCCCTAGCGCGCGGTGCTCGTGTAAGGCAGCAGGGCCACCTCACGGGCGTTCTTGATCGCGGTCGCCACGTCACGCTGGTGCTGGGTGCAGTTGCCCGTCACCCGGCGGGCCCGGATCTTGCCGCGGTCGGAGATGAACTTCCGCAGCAGAGCCGTGTCCTTGTAGTCGACGTAGGAGATCTTGTCGTGGCAGAACAGGCAAACCTTCTTCTTGGGCTTGCGCAGTGCCGGCTTTGCCATCGTGGTGCTCCTTTCAGAGCCCCGCCGTCAAGCGGGAATGGACTCGGGCTGGTGAACTGGAATTAGAAAGGCGGTTCGTCGCTGAAGTCGTTGCCGCCGCCGCCGAAACCGCCGGAGCCGCCCTGCTGACCGCCGCCCTGGTAGCCGCCACCGCCGCCGCCGCCGAAACCGCCGCCGCCCTGGGGCGGAGCGGGCGACGCGGAGGCCCACGGGTCGTCGGCCGGGCCGCCGCCGAAGCCGCCGCCACCGCCGCCACCCTGACGGGTGGTGCGGTTGACCTTGGCCGTGGCGTTACGCAGAGACGGGCCGACCTCGTCGACCTCGACCTCGTAGACCGTGCGCTTCTCGCCTTCCTTGGTCTCGTAAGACCGCTGCTTGAGCCGCCCCTGCACGATGACCCGCATGCCACGCTGGAGGCTCTCGGCGGCGTTCTCCGCCGCCTGCCGCCACACGTTGCAGGTCAGAAAGAGGCTTTCGCCGTCTTTCCACTCGTTGGTCTGGCGGTCCATGAACCGCGGAGTGGACGCGATGCGGAATCGAGCCACGGCTTGACCCGTGGGGGTGAAGCGCAGCTCCGGATCGTCGACAAGATTGCCGACGATGGTGATTACGGTGTCGCCTGCTGCCATGGCTTGCGCTCGCCTTCCTGCACGCCTTCGCTTTGGTTACGGCTCAGAGTACGGCTGCCGCCCGACAAAAAGCCGGGCAACGGCTGCTTAGTGCACGTCGGGGCGGAGAACCTTGGTGCGCAGGATGCCCTCGTTGAGGTTCATCTGCCGGTCGAGCTCCTTGACCGTCGCGGGCTCCGCGGACAGGTCGATGACGGCGTAGATGCCTTCCGACTTCTTGTCGATGTCGTAGGCGAGACGGCGACGGCCCCAGACGTCGACCTTCTCCACAGTGCCGCCGTCGTTGCGGACGACGGTGAGGAACTGGTCGAGGGACGGCGCCACAGTGCGCTCATCGAGCGAAGGGTCCAGAATGACCATTACTTCGTAACGACGCATGCGGGACTCCAACCTCCTCTGGACTCTTGCGGTCACGACACTCTGCCGTGACAGGAGGACGCTGACGTCAGGACCCGGACGCCCCTTTCGGCGTCTCAGGCTGATGGATCACCCATCACAACGCAGCTTGACCAGGTTACCAGCCGCTCGCGGATGGGAAGGACCTGTAGGAAACCCATGGGGGTGACATTAGTGCCGCACATCCTGCAACCTCCGGAGACCCAGCGGTTCAGACTCACGCTCAACAGCGACGGGGCGCCGCACCCGATCGAGAACGTCCTGGCCGTCGCCACGCTCGTGTGCGGGCTGGTGGCCTTCATCTCGACGTTCTTCGTCGCCGCCCACCCGATCTCCGCGTGGTTCGGCACGCTCGGATTCGGGATGGGGCTCTACTCGCAGTACGTCTCGGTGACCACGCCCCAGCGCTCGCTGAACATCATCGGGCTGGTGGCGTCGTTCGTCGGCGTGGCGCTCGGCATCGCGCACGGCGGCTTCCTCCCGTAAAGCCGCGAAACGGTCCCGGCCGGGCCGGGACCGTTCGTCTCAGGCTATTTACCGATATGTAGATCCACGCCGAGCAGCACCAGGAACCACAGGAAGACCGCGAGGAGCGCCTCGGCGATGTTCCGGAGGATCCCCGGGGTGATGTAGTGGTAGACCCAGGCCACATAGATGCCGATAAGAACCCAGATTAAGAAGATCAGTGAGCGCCAGCGCCAGCGCGTCATATCGTTCTCCTCGCGTAGGGGGCGCCTGGCGACTTCCCTGAGCCCTCTGCTCCAAACGGATAAGCTCGTGACATGGTGCGCATCGGAGCTCACGTAGGTCAGGACGACCCAGCCGCCCACGCGGCCGCGATCGGGGCCGAGGTGGTGCAGTTCTTCCTGGGCGATCCACAGGGCTACAAGAAGCCCGTGCTGCCGGCCGAGCCGGTCGAGGGCGTCGACATCTACATCCACGCGCCCTACCTGATCAACGTGGCCACCACCAACAACCGCATCAGGATCCCCAGCCGCAAGCTGCTCGCCCAGCACCTGGAGGCGGCGGCCGGGCTCGGCGCCAAGGGCCTGATCGTGCACGGCGGCCATCTGAACAAGAACGAGGACCCGCAGATCGGGTTCGACAACTGGCGCAAGGTGTTCGAGCGCATGGAGTGCCCGATCCCGGTGCTGATCGAGAACACCGCGGGCGGCGACAACGCGATAGCCCGCAGGCTCGACCGCATCGCCCGGCTCTGGGACGCCCTCGACGGCTTCGACGTGGGCTTCTGCCTCGACACCTGCCACGCGCACGCGGGCGGTGAGGAGCTCCTCGACCTGGTCGACCGGGTCAAGGCGATCACCGGCCGCATCGACCTGGTGCACTGCAACGACTCGCGCGACGAGTTCGACTCCGGTGCCGACCGGCACGCCAACCTGGGCAACGGGAAGATCGACCCCGAGCTCATCCTGGCGGTCTGCCGCGCGGCGGCCGCGCCCATCGTGGTGGAGACGCCCGGCGATGGTCAGGCCGACGACATCGCGTTCCTGAGGAAGAACCTCTAGCGAATACACACAGCCTGTGGATAACTTCCCTGGATTACCGAGTCCTGAAAGTGGGTATGGAGATCATCCTGCCCAGGCGCCGCTCAGGAAGCGGACCACATCGAGCAGCATGAGCGGCCCCGCCACCAGGGCGTACACCACCATCACCCATGGATGGCGGGCCACCAGCCGACCGAACGCCACCCACAGCGGGAACCACAGCAGCAGCGAGCGCGGGATCGACAGGTAGTACGCCGAGGTCATGAGCGCCCCCGCCTGTAACCCCGTGTAGACCAGCTCGCTCCACCGGCGCATGACCAGCAGCCAGACGAGCGCGGCCACGGCCACCACCGCACCGGCCAGCTCCATGCGGAAGGCGATCGCGAAGTCACCCGTGCCCATGGCCGACTGCCACGTGGTGCTCCACGCCTGCCACGGCCACACCATCTGCCGTCCCCACCCGGCCTCCTGGGCGTGCTTCCAGGCGAGCCAGTCCCCCGAACGGCTGTAGTGGAAGAAGGAGTACGCCACCAGCGGCAGGAAGGGGACCAGCAGCCACGGCGCCCGCCGGATGGGCTGCCTGCTGGTGAGGAACTCCACGATCAGCGCGACCGCCAGGAACAGCCCGGTGATGCGTACGCAGGAGGCGCCCGCGGCCAGGGCGGCGGCCAGCGGCCAGCGGCCCTGACGGGCGGCCAGCCAGGCGGGGATCGCGAACGCCAGGAACAGCGCCTCGCTGTAGCCGGCGACCAGGAAGACCGCCATCGGGAACAACAGCAGGCCGGCCACCGCGGCCCACCCCGAGCCGCCCTCGAACTCCGTCAGCCTGGCCAGTGCCACCACCGCCACCAGACCGGCGACCAGCGAGACGATCAGCCCGCAGGCCGTCCAGTCCGGCACCACGAGGTGGACCACCCGCATCGCCAGCGGCAGGCCGGGGAAGAACGCGGGCAGCCCGGCGTCCGGCGGCCTGCCGGGATCGCCGTCGTAGCCGTGCTCGGCGATCGTGATGAACAGCCCGGCGTCCCACTTCCGCCACGTGCCCACGTAGTCGTGCAGCGCGACGCCGAGCAGGGTCGCCACCAGCAGCCCGCCGCGCGAGGCGAACCAGAGGAGCGTCGCGTCGCGGTCGGCCGAGCGGGTGATCATGGCTAGGCCGGGCGCAGGGTGAACCGGTCCGGGGCCCCGTCGAAGACGCCCCCGGCCTGGTCGTCGATGCCGGTCTGCCGGATGACGTCCTTGTCGGGACGCAGGATGTCACGTACCACGAAGGCCATCATGATGGCGATCGTGAGAACCCGTCCCCATACGGCGGTGAAGTAGGTGTTGTCGCCGATGCCCAGGTCGGGACGGCTGACCGGAGACTGGGAGAGCAGATAGAGCCAGATCGCGCAGAAATACCAGATCTCGGCGACCTGCCAGAGCGCGATCGGCTTCCAGTTGGGCCTGGCCAGCACCGCGAAGGGCACCAGCCACAGGACGAACTGCGGCGACCACACCTTGTTCGTCATCATGAACGCGGCCAGCGCGAGGAAGCAGATCTGCGCCAGCCGCGGCCGGCGCGGCGCCATCAGCGTGAGGGCCGCGATGCCCAGGCACAGCAGGCCCAGCGAGACCATGCCCAGGCGGCTGACGTCGGTGTCACCCAGGATCGGCCAGCCCTTGTTCTGGAAGAACAGCCAGGGCGAGCCCCAGTCGACGCCGCGTTCCTCGGAGAAGACGTAGAACCGGCGCCAGCCGTCCCAGGCCAGCACCATGAACGGCACGTTGACCACCAGCCAGGAGCCGGCGGTCGCGCCCATCGTGACGAGGAACGGCCGCCATCGCGCGGTGCGCATGGTGAGCAGCAGGAGCGCGCCGACGAACATGATCGGGTAGAACTTCGTCGCGATCGCCAGGCCGAGCAGCACGCCGGCCAGCACCTGCCGCTGCCGGGCCCAGGCCAGCAGCATGCCCATCGACAGCGCGCCCGCGACCAGGTCCCAGTTGATGTAGGCGGCCAGGACGATCGAAGGGGCGAGCGCGTACCAGAGCGCGTCCCACCGCCTGGTCGGTCCCGCCACCGCCGCCATCAGCAGCACGCCGGCCACCAGGCAGACGCCGAGCAGGATGACGGTGATGTCGTAGAACCTGACCGCCTGGGCGACCACGTCGCGCTCCAGCCAGCGGGCGATCCAGCTGATCACCTGCATGACCTCGCCGAGGACCACCGGATATTCGACGTGCTTGTCGAAGGGCACGTCGGCGAAGTAGGGGTTCTGCGTCGCCAGCTGCCGGTCGAAGTAGAGCGGGTAGATATCGGTGTAGCAGAAGTTCTGGTACGTCGAGACCTGGTCGTTCCACCCGCCCGTGCGGCAGGGCAGCCGCACGATGTAGGCGAGCGTGGCCCCCAGGGCCGCGAACAGCCCCAGGGGAAGGTACGGCACGGCCCGGTTCATGAGCGGTGGGCGGACCTCGGTGCTCGAGTTCACCAGTCCTCGCGTCTGCTCGGCATCGGTCCGGGAACGATGACCGGGTTGGACCCCTGGCTCTGGCGGCCCCGCCCGTCGAAACCGCCGCCGTCGTCCTGCGGCTGGCCGTTCTGGTTGGGGTCGACCGTGATGATCTGGTCGGGGTCGTCGCCGGTGCACGGCGGCACGACGCCGCAGTTGGCGTTGGGGTCCTCGAGCGACGGGTCCTCAGTCGCCGTCGGCGTGGGCGTCGGGCTCGGCACGATGTTCTCGGGCTGTCCGATGTCGGCCCTGGTGGGGAACTGCTCGACCGGCTTGTTCTGGAGTGCGGCGGTCATGAACGCGCGCCAGATCGTCGTGGGCGTGTCCGCACCCTCGAAGCCCAGCGTGGTCTCCTTCGCCGTGGTGTAGGGCTTGTTGGCGTTGTACTTCTTGTCCGGTGGCCTGCCATGCGGGGTGCTGGGGCAGTTCGAGTTGATGGGTTGGACGGTCTTGCCAGTCTTTGTCAGGCATATCTCGCGATACATCCCGACCGCCGTCGAAAGCTGCGGGGTGTAACCGACGAACCAGGCTTCCTTCTCGTCGTTGTTCGTGCCGGTCTTGCCCGCCGCCGGGCGGTTGCCCAGGCCCTTGCCCTGCGCGGTGCCGCTGCGCAGCACCTCCTGCATGGCGACCGTCGCGTCGGCGGCGGCCTCGGGGCTGATCACGTTCTTGGAGGACTTCTGCTCGGGATAGGCGACCTGCTTGTTCAGCTTGATCTCCTTCACCACGTGATATTTGGTGTACTTACCGGCGTTGGCGAAGATCGAGTATCCGGCCGCCTGCTCCACGGCGGTCACCGGTGCGCTGCCGATGGCGAACCCGAAGCCGTGGTCCTTGACGTCCTGCTCCATGCGCTTCTCGCTGAACCCGGCCGCCTCGACGAGACTCTTGACGTCGTCGAGCTTGTCGGGCAGCGCGTACGCCATCGACACATAGGCGGTGTTGACGGACTGCGCGGTCGCCTTGACCACGTCGATCGAGGCGCCCACGTTGTGGCTGTTCTTGAATCCGCCGGGCTGCTGTCCAGGCAGCACCTTCGGCACCGTCACGCTGCCCGGCACATAGCTGCTGAGCGATTTCCCGGCCTTCAGCCACGCGGCCAGGACGTAGGGCTTGAACGCGGAGGCGGCCTGCTTGGCCGAGTCGAAGGGCTCGTTCCACGGATCCTTGAGGTAGTCAGTGCCTCCGTAGAAGGCCACCACGCGGCCGTTCCTGGGGTCGACGGCGGCGAGACTGGTGTGGTACTCCTTCGACTTGCCCCTCGTCGACTCCAGCACCGCGGTCTTGGCGGCCTGCATGAGTCTCTTGTCGAAGGTGGTGACGATCTCGTAGCCGCTGCTCTTGATGGCGTCCATGGTGATGCCGCGCGCCTCGAGTTCCCGGGTGACCGCCTCGAGCATGTAGCCGTTGAGACCCGCGTAGGCGCTGTCCGTGTTGGACTTCTTGATCTTGGGCCACTCCGCCGTCTTCGCTTCCGCGGCGTATTTGTCCGGCCACTGCTTGGCCATGTAGTCCAGGACGGTCTTCCAGCGGAATTTGAGCGCGGGGTCCTCGGAGCCCCAGCTCGGCGTCTGGATGTGCGCGGCGAGGTAGGCCGCCTCCGACAGGGTGAGGTTCGAGGCATGCTTCTTCGGGCCGAAATACGCCTGGGCTGCCGCCTCGACGCCATAGGCCCGGCCGAAGTTGACGGTGTTGAGGTAGGTCTTCAGGATGTCTTCTTTGGGCTTCGTCTGGTTGAGCTTGACCGCGATGAAGATCTCGCTGACCTTGCGCTTGATGGAGACTTCCGAGCTGAGGCCGCCGTAGTAACCGCGGGCCATCTGCTGGGTGATCGTCGAGGCGCCCTGCAACTGCTGACCCGTCGCGGTCATCCACAGCGAGCGGGCCATACCGGAGATGGAGATGCCGGAGTCCTCGTAGAACGTGTCGTTCTCGATGGCCACCGTGGCATCCCTGAGCTTCTCGGACATCTGCTCGTACGGGATGATTTTCCGGGGCGTGCCGAGCTTGGCGATGACCGTCTTGCCGTCTGAGTAGTAGACAGTGCTGCCCTGTGCGGTCGCTCCGGCCTGCGTGTCGTTCTCGTCGGGCACCGGGGTGTTGGCGTAGGCCACCGCGATCATGCCGAAGATGCCGGCCGCGAGGACCGTCATCGAGGCCATGACGATCTTCCAGCTGGGGATGAAGCGGCGCCATTTCGGCCGCTCGTCCTTGGGCCGCTCGGGACCCTCGGGACCACCGGGGCCGCCAGGCCCTTGAGGTCCGCCGGAGCCTCGCCCGCGCGCCCGCCTGGGCGCGTCGCTGATCATGGTCTCCTGGTTGCTGCGGGCGCGGGTGTCGTATTCGCCTTCGCCGCGCGAACGCGAACCCTCACGGCTGCCCTGGCGCCGCTGCCCCGGCTCGCGCGGCGCGGCCTCGCGCCGGCCCGGCTGGCGGGGGCCGGGACCGCCCGGACCCGGCTGCTGCTGGGGGCCTGGTTGCGGCATGCCCGGCTGCTGGGGACCCGCGTATGGCTGGGCGGCCATCGCGCCGGTCTGCTCGTACGCGGCTTCCGGCCGACGCTGAGGCTGTGCCGCCCCCCAGCCCGCTTCGCCGGTTTGCGGCGAGGTCTCTTGGGGCACAGAACGGGATGAGTTGGAGCGACGGCGCCTTCCAGGCCGACCCGTCCCCTCATTGCTGCTGTTACTCACACGTCCTCACAACGTCGTCGGATAGCACGGCGGATGGGCGTGGGGCTCCTTCGCCGTCCTCGGTCTTCTACGGTCGCCCGACGCGGTCCGGCGGTCCGTTGCCGAGGACGAACGACACCGTCAGGTGGTTCCAGGAACAACCTTGGCAGACCTCGACGACGTACACCCGGAACTCATCGTAATCATGGGCCATATCGGCGAGTTCCGACGCGACCTTTGCCTCACCGGCATGGCGCCACGGGGAATCCCCGGAGACGTAGGTCACGCTGGTGACGTTCTCCCCCTCGCACACCGGGCAGAGGTGTTCGGTCGGTTCGCCGAAGTGGCGCGCCGCGGGAAGGAGGTCTGGCTGTGCGTCACGAAAATCCCCAGGCGACGTACGCCTGGGGTGCGGGAAGTCGACCACCGCCCGCTTGGCAAGGCCGTAGTCCACCACCTTTCCCTGTGACCACATGAGCGCCAGACTACGGCGTTTTGCTGAATCCTCCCAACGCCTTGGCAAAGTCGTTAATTGCGGCGATATAGCGGCGCGACGTATCATCGGGATGTATCGGCTCGATACATCGACGTGAGAGGGGGCGGTTCCAGTGGCCAGCGGACAGGGCAGAGTGCTGGAGCTGGCCGTGCTCGGGTCGCTGCACGAGACGCCGCTACACGGCTATGAGCTGCGCAAACGGCTCAATGCCTTGCTGGGCATGTTCCGCGCCTTCTCCTACGGGTCGCTCTACCCCTGTCTGCGCTCACTGCTCGAACAGGGCCTCATCGTTGAGGAGCAGCCGGCGCCCGCCGCGATCGTCGGGGGCCGGTCGAAGATCGTCTACAAGCTGACCGCGGAGGGCAAGGAACGGCTCCAGGACCTGCTGACGCAGGCAGGGCCGTCCGCGTGGGAGGACGAGAGTTTCGGCGTCCACTTCGCGTTCTTCAGGCACACGGAGGCGGAGGTGAGACTGCGGATCCTCGAAGGCCGCCGCAGCCGCCTGGAGGAACGCCTTGACAGCGTGCGCACCGCCCTGGCCCGCACCAGGGAGCGCCTCGACAGCTACACGCTCGAACTGCAACGTCACGGGCTCGAATCGGTCGAACGCGAGGTGCGGTGGCTGAACGAGCTGATCGCGACAGAGAGACGGGGCTCCGCTGAGGAGAACCCCGAGAGATCAACTGATGAGTAAGGGAGCGAGTGCGATGGGTTCGGTTCGCGTAGCCATTGTCGGTGTTGGCAACTGCGCGGCGTCACTGGTTCAGGGCGTTCACTATTACAAGGACGCTGACCCGGCCACACGGGTGCCGGGCCTGATGCACGTGAGGTTCGGCGACTATCACGTGGGCGACGTCGAGTTCGTCGCCGCGTTCGACGTCGACGCCAAGAAGGTCGGCCGCGACCTGTCCGAGGCGATCGGCGCCAGCGAGAACAACACGATCAAGTTCGCGGACGTGCCGCCCACCGGGGTGATCGTCCAGCGCGGCCATACCTTCGACGGACTTGGCGAGTACTACCGCGAGATCATCGAAGAGTCCGACGAGTCACCGGTCGACGTCGTCCAGGTGCTCCGCGAGAGCCAGGTGGACGTCCTGGTGTCCTACCTCCCGGTGGGCTCCGAGGCGGCCGACCGGTTTTACGCCCAGTGCGCGCTGGACGCCAAGGTGGCGTTCGTCAACGCGCTGCCGGTGTTCATCGCCTCCGACCCGGAATGGGCGGAGAAGTTCACCGCGGCCGGTGTGCCGATCGTCGGCGACGACATCAAGTCGCAGGTCGGCGCCACCATCACGCACCGCGTGCTGGCCAAGCTGTTCGAGGACCGCGGGGTCGAGCTGCTGCGCACGTACCAGCTCAACGTCGGCGGCAACATGGACTTCATGAACATGCTGGAGCGCAAGCGCCTCCAGTCGAAGAAGATCTCCAAGACGCAGTCGGTCACCTCGCAGATCCCGCACGAGATGGCCAAGGCCGACGTGCACATCGGCCCGTCGGACCACGTGCCGTGGCTCGACGACCGGAAGCTGGCCTTCGTCCGGCTGGAGGGGCGCTCGTTCGGCGACACGCCGCTCACCCTGGAGTACAAGCTGGAGGTGTGGGACTCGCCCAACTCGGCGGGGATCATCATCGACGCCGTGCGCGCCGCCAAGATCGCCCTCGACCGAGGGATCGCGGGGCCGATCCTGAGCGCGTCCTCCTACTTCATGAAGTCGCCGCCGGTCCAGTACTCCGACGACGACGCGCGCGACTACGTCGAGAAGTTCATCCGCGGCGAAGTGGACAGATAGGTCCGTGGTCCGGCGCCGTGCACTCCGCGCGGCGCCCCACCAAGCCCACAAAGCCTCACAAAGCGGTACGGGCAGCGCTTCGGGCGGCCGGAGGCAGCTCCTCCGCCGAGGCCGGGCGCCAGTCCAGGGGGTTGGTGCCCAGTTCGTTCAGCATGGGGACCTGTTCGCGGCACCACGGGCTGATCGCCAGCAGGGTGCTCAGAACTCCATCCGCGAACTCCTTCCAGGGCATCCACCGGATTTCGTCAACCTCGTCCGGGTTCGGGATGGCGGAGGCGTCGACCGTCACGCGGTAGACGGGACAGAGTTCGTGTTCGACGATGCCGTTGGGCATGACCGCGCGATAGGTGAACGTCGGCAGCATGAGATCCGCCCGGTCCACCGTCAGACCGAGCTCGTAGGACAACCGGCGGCTGACCGCGTGGTCCAGGGGCTCGCCGGGTAGCGGATGGCCGCAGCAGCTGTTGGTCCACACGCCCGGCCAGGTCAGTTTGCCCGCGGCGCGCCTAGTGAGCAGGACGCGGCTGTCCTCGTCGAAGACGTAACTGGAGAACGCCAGGTGGAGCGGGGTTTCCTGGCCGTGCACCGAGCTCTTGGGAGCGGTGCCGATCGCGTTGCCGTCGCCGTCGACCAACACCACGTGTTCTTCCTTCGTCACGCTACGAAGCGTACGTGATCATGTTGGTCACTGGCGACGAATGACTGCCTGCTGTACCAACCTGTGAATCAGGCGGAAGTAGGCTGACTGCGTGTCATTCGTCGCCGATCTTCGCGTGGTCCTGAAGGGCAGGGACTTCCGACGGCTGTTCGCCACCCGGCTGGTCTCCCAGTTCTCCGACGGGGTCTTCCAGTTCGCCGTGGTCGGGTTCGCCTTCTTCAGTCCGGAGACGCAGACCACGGCTCTGCAGGTGGCGGCCGGGCTGGCCGTGCTGCTGCTGCCGTACAGCATCCTCGGCCCGTTCGTCGGCGTCTTCATCGACCGCTGGTCGCGGCGGCAGATCCTCGTCGTCGCGCCGATCGTGCGCGGCGCGCTGTTGGTCGTGGCGGCGGCGCTGGTCGCCGCCGACGTACCCGACACGGTCTTCTACGCGGCCGCGCTCGGTGTGCTCGCGGCCAACCGGTTCTTCCTGGCCGCCCTCGGCGCGTCGCTGCCGCACGTGGTGCCGGAAGATCGGCTGATGGCCGCCAACGCGGTCACGCCCACCTCGGGCACGGTTTTCACCTTCCTCGGCGCCGGGGTGGGGTTCCTGCTGCGTGAGCTGTTCGGCAGCGGCGACTTCGGCGTGGCGCTGCTGCTCGTCGTCTCGGGCGTGGTCGCCGGGATGAGCGCGCTGATCGCCCGCACGATGGAGCGCTCGCTGCTCGGCCCCTCCTTCGACCCTGAGCGGCCGCAGGCCCGCCAGGCCGTGCGCAACGTGCTCGTCGGTCTCGTCGACGGCGCCAGGCACCTGGTGGGCCACCGCACAGCAGCCGCCACGATGGGCGCGATGGCGACACACCGGTTCATGTACGGCATGGCGACCGCGCTCGGCATCATCCTCTACCGCTACTACTTCTCCGGCGGCGACTCCGAGGTGGCGCTGCGTGGGCTCAGCCTGGTCGTGGCCACCTCGGGGGTCGGCTTCTTCCTCGCGGTGATCGTCACTCCGTGGGCCACCGCGCGGTTCACGATCGAGCGATGGGTGCCGATCGCGCTGGTCGTGGCCGGCGTGCTCACGGCGGTGCTGGTCGTGCCGTTCCAGACGTGGAGCCTGCCGATCGCCGGGTTCGTGCTCGGCATCGCCGGGCAGAGCGTCAAGATCTGCGCCGACGTCACGGTCCAGCGCGACGTGGAGGACGTCTACCTGGGCCGGGCCTTCTCGATCTACGACATGCTGTTCAACGGCATGTACGTGCTGGCGGCCGCCCTGTCAGCGGCGATCCTGCCCGCCAACGGCAAGTCGTACACGGCCGTGGTGATCGTGACGGCCGGTTACCTGGCGGGCGCCCTGATCTACCGGATGATCATCCCGACGCCGCGCGCCACGGCTTCCCGCTGATCACCTGGGGCGCCGCGCCACGGCCGCCCACTGATCATCCGAGGCGCCACCCACGGCCCCCAGCTGAGATCAAGCCGGCGCCGTGTCGCCGGCCGGTGACGCACCGCTCTCCCGCGCCCATTCCAGCAGCGCCTCGGTGGCCGTTTCCTTGCCGACCATCCCCTTGTCCAGGCGGAGCTCCAGCAGGAATTTGTACGCCCGCCCGACGATCGGGCCGGGACCGACGCCGAGGATCCGCTGAATCTCGTTGCCGTCGAGCTCCGGGCGGATCTTGGCCAGCTCCTCCTCGTCGGCCAGCCGGGCGATGCGCTCCTCTAGCTGGTCGTACGTACGAGACAGCGTGGCCGCCTTGCGCTTGTTGCGCGTCGTGCAGTCGGCCCTGGTCAGCTTGTGGAGCCGGTCGAGCAGGTGACCGGCGTCGCGCACGTAGCGGCGCACCGCGCTGTCGGTCCACTCGCCCGTGCCATAGCCGTGGAAGCGCAGGTGCAGCTCCACCAGCTGCGACACGTCGGCCACCACGTCCTTGGGGAACTTGAGCTCGGTCATGCGCTTCTTGGCCATCTGCGCCCCCACCACCTCGTGGTGATGGAAGGAGACCCGGCCGCCCGCTTCGTGCCGCCGCGTCTTGGGCTTGCCGATGTCGTGCAGCAGCGCGGCCCAGCGCAGGATCCGGTCGGGCTTGCCATCGTCTTCCTGGGCGATGGCCTGGTCGAGGACGGTCAGCGTGTGCTCATAGACGTCCTTGTGCCGGTGGTGCTCGTCGATCTCCAGGCGCAGCTTGGGCAGCTCGGGCAGCACGTGCGCGGCCAGCCCGGTCTCGACCAGCAGGCGCAGGCCCTCGCGGGGGTAGGTGCCGCAGGTCAGCTTGTCGAGCTCGTCACGGATGCGCTCGGCCGAGACGATCTCGATGCGCTCGGCCATGTCGGTCATCGCCGCGAGGGCCTTGGCGTCGACCGTGAAGCCGAGCTGCGAGGCGAACCTGGCGGCGCGCAGCATGCGCAGCGGGTCGTCGTCGAAGGACTGCTCGGGCGTGCCCGGCGTGCGCAGCAGCTTGGCCGACAGGTCGGTCAGGCCGCCGTAGGGGTCGACGAACTCGTGCCCCGGCAGTCGCACGGCCATCGCGTTGACCGCGAAGTCGCGCCGCTCCAGGTCGGCCTCCAGCGTCTCGCCGTACATGACCTCCGGCTTGCGGGATTTGGGGTCGTACGACTCGCTGCGGTAAGTGGTGATCTCCAGCAGCGAGCCGCCCTTCCGCACGCCGACCGTGCCGAAGTCGATGCCGATCGTCCAGACCGAATCAGCCCAATCACGGACCATTTCCAGAACCCGTTCGGGCCGGGCATCGGTGGTCAGGTCGAGATCGTTGCCCACGCGGCCGAGCAGGATGTCGCGCACCGGGCCGCCGACGAGGGCCAGCTCGTGCCCATGCGCGGCGAACAACCGGCCGAGCTCGTCGGCCACCGGAGCGATCTTACGGAACAGGTCGGTCATGGCCCGCTGCTGGCTTTCGGTCAGATTTGAGTCGGACAAGCTGGGTAGGTCCTTTAATTCCGGAACATATCCCCCGAGCAATATCCAGTCGGGGTTACCGTCGGTCAGGGGACCGTCGGGGGCCATGGAACCAGGCCAGGAGGTCTTCTATGAAGGACGCCCTCGCGATCCACCGCTGGCTCCTCGCACACCAGGTCCATCATGAGATCGTACGCCTTCCGCGCCCCATGACTTGCGTGGACGAGTTGCCCGAGGCGGTCTCCGCCGCGCCCGGGCGGTGCGTGGCGGTCACGGTGTTCGAGGTCGCCACGAGAATCGGCCGCGAGGTCGTCGTCGCCGTCGTCTCCGCCGTCTCGCACCCACCGCAGGCCGGGGCCGTCTGCGGCGCGCTCGGCGTGCGGCAGGTACGCCTCGCCCCCGACTTTCTGGTCAATTCCGCCACCGACTACGCGGCCGGGCTCGTCAGCCCGTTGCTGCTGCCCGAGGGCCTGGCCGTGGCGGTGGACGACCGCCTCCGCGCCGATGCCGACACGATCTTCACGGCCACCGGGGAACGCCACACGGCCCTCTCCATGCGCGCCCTTGACCTGCTGACACTCCTGCCCGGCAAGAGCGTGAACCTGCGGATCCCGAGGCCCAGAGGATCCCGCCAGGCGGTCGCGATACGGCACTGAGCCCGTACCATTGCGGGCGTGCGTCGTACTCCAGCTCGGGCGGACGCGTGATCCGTAAGGTCTCGCTGCTCGCCGTACTGTCCGCCGCGTTGCTCGCGCCCATGGCCGCGACGACGCCGAGTACTGCTGCCACGAAGACGCCGGGCACGGCCGCCGGGAAGGCGAGCAGGCAGTCGATGGACGTGTCGATCACCTCCATCACGCCCGATGTGCCGACGAGCCAGACCACGCAGATCAAGATCGCCGGAGTGGTCCGCAACGACACGGGCGAGGCGATGACCAGCCTGCGGGTCCAGCTGCGTTACCAGGCGCAGAAGTTTCCCGACCGGGCCACCATGTCCGCCTACCAGACCGACCAGAACACGGCGACCCTGCCTTCTCAGGTCTCTACGCGCGTCTCCTTCATGGACATCCCGGCGCTGGAGGCGGGTGCCTCCAAGACCTTCGAGCTCCTGGCGACACCCGTGCAGCTCGGGCTGCCGTCGTTCGGCGTCTATCCGATCGCGGTCGACGTGGCCCGCTTCAACGTGCCGCTCGTCTCGCAGCGCACCTACCTGACGTACGCGCCGCCGACCCCGCAGAAACTGCCGCGCAACCGGCTGGCCATCGCGCTGCCCATCATCGACCAGACGCATCGCGCCGAGAACGACAACTTCGTCGATGACAAGCTGGGCGCGCAGCTGACCGGCAAGGGCCGGCTCGCCGAGCTGGCCGGCATCGCCGCCACGGCGCACAAGAGCGTCACCTGGTTCGTGGACCCCGCGCTCCTCGACGACGTGCAGGCTCTGTCCCGCAAGCACCGGCTCAAGGGCAAGGACCAGGCCGCCGACCCCAACGCCGCGCAGTGGCTCAACTCGCTGCGCACCGCGCTGGCCTCCTCCCCGGTCGTGGCCACGCCGTACGCCGATCCCGACGTCGCCGCGCTCGCCCACCAGGGGCTGGACGGCCAGACCGCCACGGCCATCGCGATGGGCGGCCAGGTCGCCACGGAGCTGCTCAAGCGCGACGTGTCGCTGACGACGAACTGGCCGGTCGCGGGCGTGCTCGATCCCGACGCGCTCGACCTGCTCAACGTCTCCAAGGTCGACCGGGTCCTGCTCAACTCGACGAACCTGCCGCCGCAGCCGCCGGTCGCGTTCACACCCGACGCCGTCACCACGCTCGACAGCGTCGAGGGGCCGGTCACCGCGCTGGTCGCCGACGCGGAGCTCACGCGCACCTTCGAGCCCGACTCCACCGCGCCGGGCTCGATCTTCCTGAGCAAGCAGCGCTTCATCGCCGAGACCGCGATGATCGCCGCCGAGCCTGGCCAGACCAATCCCCGGTCGCTGGTCATCGCGCCCTCGCGCCGCTGGGACCCGAACCCGAAGCTGGTCAACAGCCTGCTCAAGACCGCGAACCGGCTGCCGTGGCTGACGCTGACCAAGCTCGACTCGCTCAAGCCGAGCAAGGCGTCCGTGCCCAGGGCCGCGCTCACCTACACCGACCAGGACCGCAAGGACGAGCTCAGTGCCAAATACCTCGCCCCGCTCAAGAAAGTCGCCGAGAAGGCACAGCTCACCGCCCTGATCGCGGCCGAGCCCAAGACGCACTCCGACTTCGACGCCGCGGTACTCAGGCTGGCCTCCTCGTCCTGGCGCAACAACACGCGCGCGGGCCGCGCGGCCACCAAGCTGGTCGACGGGGCCGTCCAAACCCAGATGAACAAGATCTCGATCACCGGGGCCGCCCCCGACCAGCTGCGCCAGCTGGCCGGGAGCAACGGCCAGGTGCCCATCAGCGTGAAGAATTCGATCGGTGAGACGATCGCTCTCTACATCGACGTAAAGAGCAACAACCCCGGTGTCCTCCAGATCGACCCCACGCCGTCCAAGAAGCTGCTGACGATCTTCAACGATCAGAACGGCGGCGTCCAGGTGCCGATGAGCGCGACGACCAGCGGTGACGCCACGGTGAGCGTCCAGCTGATGACCAGGAACGGTCTGCCGTACGGCAAGCCGGTCAAGCTGACGATCCGCACCACCGGATACACGGGGATCGCCCTGGTCATCGTCGGGGCGGCGCTGGCGGTCATGCTCGCCGCGGTCGTGACACGGGTGCTTCGGCGCAGATCGCAGCGACGGCTCGCTCGGGCCGCCAAGAGCCGGGAGAGTGAGACCGTATGAGCCGCATGTTGCGGGCCAGCGCCATCATGGCGGCGGGCACGATGGTGTCCAGGGTCACGGGATTCGTGCGGACGATGGTGCTCGCCTCGGCGATCGGCACCTTGGCCATGGGTGACGCCTACAACGCCGCGTACGCGATTCCGTACAGCATTCTCGACCTGCTGCTGCTCGGCGTGCTCAGCAGCGTCGTGGTGCCGATGATCGTCAAGGCGCAGCAGCGCGACTACGACGGCGGCCGGGCCTATGAGCAGCGCCTCATGACGCTGGCCACGGCCGCGCTGCTGGTCGTCGCCGTGCTCGCCGTGCTGGCGGCCCCGCTGCTCATCGACCTCTACACCACCGACTGGCTGCCCGGCAGCCGCAAGTTCGAGGTCGCGGTGCTGCTCGCCCGGTTCATCCTGCCGCAACTGGCCTTCTTCGGCGTCGGCGCGGTGGCCGGGGCCATTCTCAACACGCGTGACCGCTACGCGGCTCCCATGTGGGCGCCGGTGATCAACAACCTCGTGGTCATCTGTGTGCTCGTGCTCTACATGGTGGTGGCCGGCCAGACAGGCGGCGACATCGCGCTGGTCACCAACGGCCAGATCGCGCTGCTCGGCCTGGGCACCACGGCGGGCATCGTGGCGCAGGCCGCCGTGCTGATCGTCGCGCTCAAGCGGATCGGGTTCTCCTTCGTCCCGCGCTTCGACGTGCGCAACGCGCGGCTCGGCGAGATGGGCCGGGCCGGGATCTGGACCATCGGTTACGTGGTGGTCACGCAGCTCGGCTTCATGCTGACGACCAACCTGTCCAGCGCGGCGGGCGACGCGGTGCCCGGCCACGGCATCAGCCCGTACACGCTGGCCTTTCAGCTCTTCCAGCTGCCCTACGGCGTCATCGGCGTCTCGGTGATCACGGCCATGCTGCCCAGGATGAGCCGGGCGGTCGAGGCCGGGCAGCTCGGCGAGGTCCGCACTGAGTTCGGGTCGAGCGTGCGGCTGATCAGCTCGGTGATGGTCCCGGTGTCGCTGCTGCTGATGGTGCTCGGCCCGGCGATCACCGTGCCGTTGTACGCCCACGGCGTCACCTCGGCCGACGCGGCCGTCTACATCGGCAACGTGCTGCAGGTCTACGGCCTGGCGCTGGTGCCGTTCTCGATCTTCCAATTGCTGCTGCGGGTCTTCTACAGCTTCGGCGACACCCGGACGCCCGTTTACGTCGGCGCGGCGACGACGGCGGTCAACGCGCTGCTGATGGTAGTCTTCAACGTCCTGCTACCGGCTCGGTACGCGGTGATGGGGTTGGCCTTCGCCTATGCCGTCGCCTACACCATCGGGGCCGGCGGCGCCTGGATTCTCGCCGCCCGCCGGGTCAAGGGACTGGGCGGCTGGAAGATCGGGATGGCTCTGACGAGAATGTACCTGTCCGCACTGCCCGCGGCGGCACTGGCGCTGGTGGCCGTCTGGGCGGTTCAGGATGTGTTCGGCGGGCTCACCTTCCTCAACTCGGTGATCGCCTTGGCCGTGGGCGGCGGTCTGGGCATGCTGTTGTATCTGGGAGTCGCCCATCGCATGCGCATCCCGGAGATCAACTCGATCGTTGGGATGGTTGCCGGGCGGGTAGGCAGGTAAGGAACGCGGGTGGAACCGGCGCGGCACTAGCATGGTGCCGACACGGCGCGAATGGAAGCAGGAGGGGCGTGGGCGGATCCACCCGGCATAGCGTGCCTACGTGGTACACCCCCACGCAGGTGAGTCGAGTCATGAGCACCCCCGAGCGGCCGAGCGGAGTCAGTCAGTGAGCACGTCGTCGGTCGAACCCGGCACCCGTCTCGCCGAACGCTTCCGGCTGGAGGACCGGGTGACCGAGTCCGATGGAGCCACCCTGTGGAAGGCCATCGACGAGATCCTCGCCCGCCCCGTCGCGGTCCACACCTTCTCCCCTGACTTTCCCCGCGTCCACGAGGTGGTCACGGCCGCCCGCGCCGCCAGCAGACTCACCGATCCGCGCCTGACGCAGGTGTTCGACGCCGCCGAGCACGACGATCATTCGTACGTGGTCAGCGAGTGGGTCACCGGCGACACCCTGTCCGACCTGCTCGCGGCCGGCCCGCTGGAGCCGGAGCGAGCCGCCGGCCTGGTCGCCGAGGCGGCCGAGGCGCTGACCCACGCGCATGAGGCCGACCTCTACCATTTGTGCCTGCGCCCCGCGCACCTGGTGTGGACGACCGGCAACACGGTCAAGGTGCTCGGCGTCGCGGTCGACGCCGCCCTGTCCGGCCTCACCACCGACCAGCCCGCCCTCGACGACGCCGAAGGGCTGGGCCGCCTGCTGTACGCGGGGCTGTCCGGCCACTGGCCGGGCGACGAGGAAGAGGGCGGCCTGCCCACGGCGCCGATGATCGACGGGCACTTCTGCACACCCCGCCAGGTGACCGCCGGAGTGCCCGGATATCTCGACGCGGTCACCATCAGGTCCTGCCTGCCCGAGTCCCGCAAGGGGCAGGCCGCCCTGTCCAGCCCGTCCGAGATCGCCGACGCGCTCGCCAACGTGGCCCGGCCCATGCCGATCCCGATCGCCTATCCCCAGACGCCGGCGGTGCAGTCGCTCTCGCACTCCGAGGGCATCGAGACCGAGCGGCGCCCGCCGCGCCCGCCGCTACCGACGCAGCCCAGGCCCATGCCGCCCCGCGCTCCCAGCGGCGGCAGCATGCTCAACCGGGTGCTGATGACCGTCGTGGTGCTGCTCGTCATCGCCGCGGTCGGCGTCGGGGCCTGGACGATCGGCCGCAGCCTGGGCAGTCCGAACTCCCCGCAGGCGGAGACCTCCCCGAGCACCTCGGCCTCCGCGTCGGCGCAGCCGATGGTCGTCGTGAAGCCGGAGAAGGCGACCGGCTTCGATCCGCTCGCCGACCGGGATGAGAAGAACGAGATGGCGCCGCTCGCCATCGACGGCAAGCCCAGCACGCTCTGGAAAACGGAGAACTACAACAGCGCCGACCTGGGCAACCTCAAGGCCGGGGTGGGATTGCTGCTCGATATGGGCAAGAGCATGCCCATCGGCGACGTGGTGGCTACGCTGGCCGATGCATCGGGCGCGAGCGTCGAGCTGAAGGTCGGCGATTCGCCCGAGCTGGGCTCGCTGAAGACCGTCGCCAAGGAGAAGAACGGGTCCGGAAAGATCACCTTGAAGCCTGATCAAGCCGCAAGCGGCAGGTACGTTTTGATCTGGTTTACCCGTCTTCCGGCAGATGCGGGCAAGTTTCATGGCACCATCTATGAAGTAGTGGTGCATTCTCCCGGATCGGCATAACCCAGGAATCCCTCTTGTGAACTCCCCACCCGAGCCACCCTCCTCCGCGGAGCGGCCCGCCGTCACCGACGCCGAGCTGCTGACCGCGCACATCAACGGGGATCCTCACGCCTTCAGCGAGATCGTCAAGAGACACCGTGACCGCATGTGGGCCGTGGCCCTGCGCACGCTGGGCGATCCCGACGAAGCGGCCGACGCGGTGCAGGACGCCTTCGTCTCCGCCTACCGGAAGGCGAGCACGTTCCGCGGCGAGGCCGCGGTCACGACCTGGCTGCACCGGATCGTGGTGAACGCCTGCCTCGACCGGATGCGCCGCAAGTCCGTCAGACCGGTGGCCGATGACGAGCTCATCGAGGCCGCCGAGCGTGACACGCCGATGCCCGACCAGACGGGTGAGCGTGAGGTTTCGATGGAGGTTTCGGCCGCGCTGAAACTGCTTCCGACCGACCAGCGCGCCGCGCTGGTGCTCGTCGACATGATGGGCTATTCGGTCGAAGACGCAGCTCAGGTGCTTCAAGTGCCCAGCGGGACGGTGAAGAGCCGGTGCGCGCGGGGGCGCGCGAAACTTGCCCCAATTCTTTCGCATCTGCGGAACCGATCGGACCTCAGTCGCGTCTCATCCGCGAAGGGAGCAGAACTTCGTGACGGGTGATACGCACTACGATCTGGAAATCCTGGCCGAGTTGGCCGAGGGTCTCCTAGACGCTGGCACGGCCCGCCAGGTCCGCGAGCATCTCGCGGTATGCGACCCCTGTGGGGAGCTACTGGCCGACCTGGCAGCGGTTCGCGAGGTGCTCGCGGCGACTCCGACACCGGCCATGCCGATGGGAGTCGCACTGCGCATCGACAAGGCGCTGGCCGCCGAGGCGGGATCCGCGCGCGGGGGTGGTGTCGGACTGGCGGAACCCCCCAACTGGGATGAGCTCATGCGGGACTCCCCGTGGGAGCAATCCCCGCGGGAGCCGGAGCCGGTACGCCTCGGGGTGGTCTCCGACGACGGCACCATCGTCCCTGCCAAGCACACGGCCGCACGACGGCGCCGATGGGCGATGCCCGCGGTCGCCGCTGCTGCCGCGGCGGCTGTGGTGGGCACCGCGGTGCTCTCCACCAACCTGCTCGCGGGTGGTGGTGGTGGAGGCACCATCGCCAGTGGGCATCAGCTGCAGACCGGTCAGGCGTCGTCGCCGCCGCCCAAGGCCGATGTGCGGGCCAGGGCGTACGCGCTGACCGACAGCGGGCACAACTACAGCGAACAGGAGCTGCGGCAGCCGCTCGAAGGCATCTTCGGGCCCGCGCCCATAGCGGTTGGCGGTTCCTCGGATATCGACGTGGTCGACAAGTGCGTCAGCCGGGTGTCCAACCGTACGAAGCTCAAGGTGTTCGCGGTCGACCAGGGCCAGTTCAACGGGTCGGAGGCCATCATCATGACCTCCTGGAAGAACAAGGCGGCCAAGACGCTCCGCGTCGACATCGTCGATCCGTTCAACTGCAAGAGCCTGCGTAAGCCCATGGTGGGGCGCTGGTAGTTCGGTGATCCCTTAATTGCCCACGTCAGAGCCCGCTTCGGCGGGCTCTTTCGCTTTGGGCGTGCGTTGAGGACGGGGCCGGGAATCACGGCGGCCTAGGATCTGTTGAGGCGACAGGCAAGAGCAGACTAGGAAGGCGTGAGAGCGTTGAGCGACGTGCGTAACGTGATCATCATTGGATCCGGCCCCGCTGGATACACGGCGGCCGTCTACTCCGCGCGCGCCGAGCTCAAGCCGCTGGTCTTCGAGGGCTCGGTGACGGCGGGCGGCGCGCTGATGAACACCACCGATGTCGAGAACTTCCCCGGTTTCCCCGACGGCATCATGGGCCCCGATCTGATGGACAACCTGCGTAAGCAGGCCGAGCGGTTCGGCGCCGAGCTGGTCGCGGACGACGTACTCGAAGTGGACCTTGAGGCCAACCCCAAGGTGATCAAGACCCACAGCGAGACCTACTACGCCAAGTCGGTCATCCTGGCGATGGGCTCCGGCTACCGCGAGCTGGGCCTGCCCAACGAGAAGCGCCTGTCCGGGCGGGGCGTCTCCTGGTGTGCCACCTGTGACGGCTTCTTCTTCCGCAACAAGGACATCGTGGTCGTCGGCGGTGGTGACACCGCGATGGAGGAGGCCACGTTCCTGACCCGCTTCGGCCGCATGGTCACTGTCGTGCACCGCCGTGACGAACTGCGCGCCAGCAAGATCATGCAGGAGCGGGCGTTCGCGAACGACAAGATCCGCTTCATCTGGGACAGCGAGGTCGTCGACGTCCTCGGCACCGACAAGGTCGAGGCCGTCAAGCTGCGCAACCTCAAGACCGGTGAGGAATGCGAGCTGGCCACCGACGCGCTGTTCCTGGCGATCGGCCACGACCCGCGCAGCGACCTGGTCAAGGGCCAGATCGACCTCGACGACGACGGCTACGTCAAGGTCGAGGCGCCCAGCACGGCGACCAACATCGACGGCGTCTTCGCCGCGGGCGACGTCGTCGACCACATCTACCGGCAGGCCATCACCGCGGCCGGCACCGGCTGCTCGGCGTCACTCGACTCCGAGCGCTGGCTGGCCTCGAACGAAAACTAAGGAGCGCACCGTGAAGGCAGTAACCGACGCCACCTTCGAGGCTGAGGTCCTCAAGAGCGACAAGCCCGTGCTCGTTGACTTCTGGGCCGAGTGGTGCGGCCCATGCCGTCAGGTATCGCCCATCCTCGAGGAGATCGCCAAGGAGCACGGCGACAAGCTGGAGATCGTCAAGCTCAACATCGACGAGAACCCGGATGTCCCGCGCGACTACGGTGTGCTCCAGATCCCCACCCTGAACGTCTATAAGGGTGGAGAGGTCGTGAAGCAGATCATCGGCGCCAAGCCGAAGGCCATGCTGCTGCGCGAGCTCGAGGGCATCATCTGACGACGCCCGCAGCGTTTCAGTTGGAAGCCCCCTGGCGATGGTTCGCTCAGGGGGCTTCTGCCTGTTCGCCTTTGGCGTCCTTGAGACGGCGTCAGACGGGACGAAGGGCGCGTTCCGGGCTCATGGAGCCAAGTAGGCGCTCCAGGGCCACCTCGACGTCCTCGCGCCACGAGACGGCCGTCTTCAGCTCCAGCCGGAGCCGGGGGAAGCGCAGATGCGGGCGTACCGTCTTGAAGCCCACGGAAAGCAGATAGTCGGCCGGGACCACGCAGCTCGGCTCCTCCCACTTGAGGTCGCCGAACGCCTCGATGGCTTTCACGCCCCGTCGCGTCAGGTCCTTGGCCACGCCCTGGATCAGCATCCGGCCCAGGCCGCCGCCCGAGAACTCCGGAATGATGTGCGCGGTCATCAGCAGCACCGCGTCGGCGCTGACCGGCGAGGTGGGGAAGGCCACCGAGCGGGGGCTGTAGAGCGGCGGGCTGTAGATGACGAATCCGGCGGGCACCCCGTCGACGTACACGATCTTGCCGCAGCTGCCCCATTCGAGCAGCGTGCCGGAGATCCATGCCTCTTTCTCCAGCTCTGGACCACCGGAGTCGATCGCGCGCTCCCCGCTGACCGGGTCGAGCTCCCAAAAGACGCACCGCCGACAGCGGCGCGGCAGATCATCCAGATTGTCCAGGGTTATGTTGACCAGCCGACGCGACAACTACGGCCCCAATCGTTGACCCGGAAAAGCGCGCGAAAAACGCGTCCCCAGCTGGCATCGTAGCCCAGTGACGTCCCGCCATCGGGTACCACGACGGTCGAGCCCGGTCACAGCCGACATGTCCGACTGCCGTAATCTGGTAGTTCAGCGACAAATGACACCAAGGAGGTGGACCGTGACAGGAGAGCTGGATCACGGTCAGACGCCCGCGACCCAAGGGTCGCGCATCGATGCCTACGTCGATCGGTACGCCGCGCGAGCTACCGGGATGGTCGCCTCCGAGATCCGAGCTCTTTTCGCCGTCGCGTCGAGGCCCGAGGTGGTCTCGCTCGCCGGCGGCATGCCGTACGTCACGGCCCTCCCCCTCGACATGGTCGGCGAGCTGGTGTCCGATCTGGTCACCAGGCGCGGTCCCGTCGCGCTGCAGTACGGCTCCGGCCAGGGCGATCCGCACCTGCGCGAGCAGATCTGCGACGTGATGCGGCTGGAGGGGATTCAGGCCGGGGCGAACGACGTGGTCGTCACCGTAGGTTCGCAGCAAGCGCTTGACCTGGTCACCCGGATCTTCATCGACCCGGGTGACGTGGTGCTGGCCGAAGGTCCGTCGTACGTGGGCGCCCTCGGCACTTTCGCCGCATACCAGGCCAAAGTGGTGCATATCGCCATGGACGATCAGGGCATCATTCCCGAGTCTCTCGCGCAGACCATCTACGCGCTGGAGACCGCGGGCGCCCCGATCAAGTTCCTCTACACGATCCCGACCTTCCACAACCCCGCCGGTGTCACCCTGAACCTGGCGCGGCGGCAGCAGGTGCTCGACATCTGCCAGCGGGCCGGTGTCCTGATCATCGAGGACAACCCGTACGGGCTGCTCGGCTTCGACGGCGAGCCCATGCGCGCGCTGCGGGCGGACAATCCCGACGGCGTGGTCTATCTCGGGTCGTTCTCCAAGACGCTCGCCCCTGGATTCCGGGTCGGCTGGGCGCTGGCGCCGCACGCCGTCCGCGACAAGCTCGTGCTGGCCATGGAGTCGGCCGTACTGTCGCACTCGTCCTTCACCCAGCTGGCCGTGGGCCAGTACCTCGCCACGCAGCCGTGGCAGGAGCAGATCAAAACGTTCAGGGAGCTCTATCGCGAGCGACGTGACACGCTGCTCGACGCGCTCTCGGCGCTCATGCCCCCCGAGGTCACCTGGACACGACCGGCCGGGGGCTTCTTCGTGTGGGCGACGCTGCCGGAGGGCCTGGACTCGAAGGCCATCCTGCCGCGAGCGGTGGCGGAGCGGGTGGCGTTCGTGCCGGGGACCGGGTTCTTCTCCGATGGGAGCGGGGCTCGGCAGATGCGGCTGTCCTACTGCTTCCCTGAGCCGGACCGGATTCGGGAAGGGGTTCGGCGGTTGGCTGGGGTGATCGAGCAGGAGATCCAGCTGCGGGACACGTTCGGGACGGGGTCGGCCCGGGGGCATGCGGGCGTGGACACGCCCGGGCCTGACCTAGCCTGACCCTCTTTTCGCCTGATCCTCTTCTCGCCTGCCGGCGTCTCGCTTGAGACGCCGGCTCTTCCCTCGCAGTGCATATCTATGCATTCCGTTGGTCATGGCCCGCACGGTAGAAAGCGCCTGCCGTACACCATTCCACCCCAGCCCCGGTACGGTTGGACAGCGTGCGATCAGCGGAGGAGAACAAATGAGCGATCTGGGCCACGTGCTCGTGCTGGCCGGGGGCCTCTCCTATGAACGAGAGGTGTCCCTGCGCTCCGGTCGCCGGGTAAGTGAGGTGCTGCGGGCGGCGGGCATCGACGTGGAGGCCCGCGACACTGACGCGTCCCTTGTGCCGTCCATCCTGGCCGACCCACCGGACGCGGTCTTCGTCACGCTGCACGGCGGCGCGGGTGAGGACGGCGCCATCCGTTCCATCCTCGAACTGCTGAACGTCCCCTATGTCGGCGCCGACCCCGACGCCTGCCGCGTCGCCTTCGACAAGCCCACCGCCAAGGGCGTCGTACGCTCGGTCGGCCTGCGCACCCCCGAGTCGGTCACCCTGCCCAAGGAGACCTTCCACGACCTCGGCGCCACGGTCGTCCTGGGCCGCATCGTGGCACATCTCGGCCTCCCCCTGTTCGTCAAGCCCGCCCGTGGCGGCTCCGCCCTGGGCGCCTCGATCGTCCGCACCGCCGAAGAGCTCCCGGCCGCGATGGTCGGCTGTTTCGCGTACGGCGACACGGCGCTGATCGAGCGTTACGTGGCGGGCGTCGAAGTAGCGGTCTCCGTCGTCGACCTGGGCAACGGCCCCATCGCTCTGCCCGCCGTCGAGATCGTCCCGGACGAGGGCGTCTACGACTACGCGGCCCGCTACACCGCCGGCCACACCGAGTTCTTCGCGCCCGCCCGCCTCTCCCCCGAAGCAGCCGCGGCCTGCGCCGAAACCGCCGTGACGGCCCACACCGCCCTGGGCCTGCGGGACATCTCCCGCACCGACCTCATCGTCGACGCCTCAGACCAGCCCCACTTCCTGGAGGTCAACGTGGCCCCTGGGATGACGGAGACGTCGCTGCTGCCGATGGCGGCGGAGGCCGCGGGCCAAGACCTGGGCGACCTCTGCCGCATCCTCCTCCAGAACGCCGCCTCCCGCGTACACGCTTGACGTCTACGCGTCGTCTCCCGCTCTCCCCTGGCGCTGACCTCACGCCACCTTCCACCCTGGGGTATGACCCCCCTCCGTTTTGCAGGGCCGGCCTCTGCCCCGTCTGGTGTTTTGCCGGGCCGGCCTCTGTCCCATCTGGCCTTCCCGCAGGCCCGGTGCCGGACTCACCTCGGCGTCGCATGCCCCGCGTCGGAGCTACCTCGACTTCGCACACCCAACACCGGGCGTAGCTCCGCTTCGCACGCCCGGCCCCTTCACCCCTTCACCCCCTTGGCCCTTCGCCCCCTTGGCCCTTCACCCCCTTGGCCCTTCGCCCCCTTGGCCCTTCACCCCCTTGGCCCTTCACCCCCTTGGCCCCTCACCCCCTTGGCCCCTCACCCCCTTGGCCCCTCACTCGTCGGGACCCACACCTTTTGAGCGGGTCCACGCGCGGTGAGGCCGACGCCCGGTGGGCCCTCGATGTCCGATCCACAGCTTGGACCCCACACCGTCAGCTCACGCTGCCGATCCACATCCCCGACTCCCACCCACAACAGGAGGCATCACCGCCGTCAGGAGGCATCACCACACCAGCAGGGGATCACCGCGAACTAGCAACGCAGCACCCGAGCCAGCGGACACCTCCCAATCACCGGGCCCACCCTGCCGATCGTCTCTCGCCTCTCTGAATCTTGTGAGTCGTGAAAGTAGCCTGGGCATGTGCCGATCGATTCGACCTATCCCAAGAGCTTCGCCAGCGACAATCACGCAGGCGTCCACCCCACCATCCTCGAAGCCATGGCTGCGGCGAACCACGGGGACGCACCCGCCTATGGCGGTGACCGCTGGACATCAACCTTCGAGGACCACATCAAGGACGTCTTCGGCCCAGGGGCGGAAGGCTTCCCCGTCCTGAACGGAGCCGGCGCGAACATGGTCGGCCTCGCGCCCATGCTCGGCCGCTACGACGCCATCATCTGCGCCGACACCGCCCACATCGCCACCCACGAAACAGGCGCGACAGAACGACTGCTGGGCGCGAAGCTCCTGACGGCCCCCACAGCCGATGGCAAGCTACGCCCCCAGGACATCACCACACGACTCGACACCTTGGGCAGCCACCACAACTCCCAACCCCGCGTGGTCTCCATCTCCCAGGTAACCGAACTCGGCACCTGCTACTCCCCCGAAGAACTCGCCGCCCTCGCTGATACCGCCCACGCGGCCGGCTTGCTCCTCCACATGGACGGCGCCAGACTGGCAAACGCGGCCGCCCACCTGAACACCACCCTCAGTGCCATCACCACGGAAGTCGGCGTAGACATCTTCAGCTTCGGCGGCACCAAGAACGGCGCGCTGGCAGCTGAGGCAGTAATAGTCCTCTCCTCCTCTTCTTCCCTCGCCCGCGCCATCCCCTTCCTCCGCCGCCAGTCCCTCCAGTTGGCCTCCAAGATGCGCTTCGTCTCAGCCCAACTCTCGGCCCTCCTCACGAACGACCTCTGGCGCCACAACGCAACCCATGCCAACGAAATGGCCACCCGCCTCGCCAACGGCATAGCCGACCTCCCCGGCATCACCCTCGCCTACCCCGTCCAATCGAACGCCGTCTTCGCCACGCTCCCCAAACCGGCCGCGGCCGCCCTCCTCACCCGCTACCAGTTCCACTACTGGGACGAGACCGCCGGGACAGTCCGCTGGATGACCGCCTTCGACACCACCCCGAATCATGTAGACGACTTCCTCGATGACATCCACAAGTCCCTCGTCCTCCCCTGATCCTCCGGCCCTGACATTCGCGTGACCTCCCCCGCCCACGCACTCCACAAGCCTCCGGCCCACGGTTTCACGTGAAACAACCCTCCCCGGGTCGCCAGTCGGATGCACTGTAAGCGGCTACAGGAACTCCTGGGTAGCCGGACACCACGTGCCAAGCGGATGGCCAGACGACTCCAGCCAGGTAGGCGACCACGAGAATTCCCGGTGGACGGACCATGGACTCGCTCACCGGGGTCTGCACTGGGCCTCGTTGAGGGTGCTTCTGGGCCGAGCTCGTCGACGCCGTTCGGGTCTCGGTGAGTCGCAGGGGTACTCCGATGCCGTGGGGCCGACGGAGGAGGTCCTGCGGCATCTACCGCCTTCGGCCATTGCCCTACCTAAGCCCGCCACCCCCAGGCGATCATCGCCGCAGGGCCGACGAAGGCGATCCTGCGGCACCGATCACCCTCGGCCGCTGCCCTACACCCACCACTCCCAGACGATCGTGAGGCCCCGGCCGCTCCGACCTTGCCACCAGTCCGGCCTCCCCCGCTTCCGCAGAACCGAAGGCCACATGGCGGTGTGGCTGGAGAACCGACGTCTTCGGAACAGGATGTCCGTGTCCATCCACCCGGAGTGCCTCGTGTCCGTTAACAGGCACCACCGACGCCCCCGTTTCACGTGAAACCATCCACGCGCCAGCACAGCTGCAACCCATCACACCCCTCCCCCGACGGACGTCCATGGATGTCCCGCAGAGCGGTGTAGTTCTCCCCCGCTCAACCCTGCTCGCCCGCATCGGAAACGCACAACGAGATCGTTGATCCGCCGTTGGATGGGACACCACCCAACGGCGGTGATGTCCCGAGAGCGAGGGAGGCGGTGGGCGATGGGGAGTGCCCCTTCTGGATGAAGTTGGCGGCCGGGACAGGTTATGACCGGCGGTACGACACCTTGGCCTGGTCGGTTTCGCGCGGGTTGCTGCAGCCCTCCTGCCGGCGAGAGGGACGCGAACGTCCGGGAGTAGATCGCCATGAGCACTGGTGAGCTTGGCTGGTCCGGGCGCTCGGAGATTGGCCGGTCCGGGCGTCCGGAGGTTGGTTGGCCCGGGCGTCCGGAGGTTGGTTGGCCCGGGCGTCCGGAGGTTGGTTGGCCCGGGCGTCCGGAGGTTGGTTGGCCCGGCGTCGGCCGGAGGTTGGCCGGTCCGGACCGCGCGGAGGTTGGTTGGCCCGGCGTCGACCGGAGGGTGGCCGGGTCGGGCGCTCAGAGGATGGGCCGGGTCGAGCGCTCGGAGGATGGGCCGGGCTGGCTTCTCCAGGTCGTGTGGATCAGCGCGAGTGAAAGCATTCTCACCGTCGCGGCAAGAAATAGGTGTGATCGTGTACAAAACGCGTAGCGGGAGAGATCAACCGGTGGCGCCGACCAATCTCTTCGACCGCTACTTCGCCGTGATCCACCGGTACATCGCCCGTCGCCTGCCCGCGGACGACGCTGACGACCTAGCCGCCGAGGTGTTCCTCGCGGCGTTGCGCGGCGGATACGACCCAGCCGTGGGAGAGATCAGGCCCTGGCTGTACGGCATTGCTACCAACCTGGTCGCGCGGGCACCGCCGTACCGAGACCACGCGGCGGAAGGCGCTCAGCCGCGCGGCGGAGCGTGACTGGGACGGCCACGAGGACCCCGCACTGAATCGAGTGCTCGATCGGGTGGACGCCGCGCGCTTCACCGCCCCGCTCGCGGGGGCGCTGGCCACACTGAAGCAGCGCGATCGCGACGTGGTGCTGCTGATCGCGTTGGGCGGCCTGAGTCACGCCGAGGTCGCTTCCGACTCGGCAGCGCATCGAGTGAACGGCTCCGCTGAACTCCTCGGAGAGGTCCATACTGCAGACCTCCGTACCGAGCGCGCTCCCTGCCTCCGCAGCCGATGAGCGCGCATGGCGTGCGGCGGGAGCACCTGCCCGGATCAAGCCGCGCTGTCCCAAGGACAACCCGGCCGACGAGTGCCGACCGATTCGGATCGCTGCCCAGCCCCAAGGCTGCGAACGGCGTGACGGGGACGACGCTCGGGCCGGGGACTACTCCCTCGCGGCCTTCACGCTCGCCGATCTGGCTGCCATCCCCGCCGACCGGAACGGCCTGCTCGCCAAGCTCCGTGACTATCACCGCATATGGCAGAGTCGGGGGTTCGAGCAGCCGTTTGATGAGTTCCTCCCTCTCGCGGGCAATCTTCTGTCCATGCCGATCCGCCCGCAACTTCGTGCCACGATCCTGCGTCTGTTGGCGGAGCTTCTCGACACCAAGGTGTACGGCACGGCAACCGATCCGCTAGGCAGGCAGGCGTTGTCGATCACGTTCACCCGTGACAGTGAGCAGCATCAGTCGCGGGGATCGAAGTCGCTCCCCGCGTACACGCGCACTCTCTTGGACATGGAGACCGGCGCCACGCTGGCCCGGACCAGTTATGTGCCGGGCGGCTCCAGAGGCGACATCCTGACTTACTACGCCGCGCAGGCGCCTGAGACGGGGTGGATCGCCTCTCGGCCAATACCGCCGAAGTCCTGCAAGGTCAGGTAACCGGGGTTAGGGATGCTCGCGCACAGGTACCGCCGACTTTTCGCGGCCGGTGAATCGGTGTGTTGTGCGTTGGCTTTGCCAGATCGCGCCGGTGAAGCGTTCCACCGGGATGCGCCACTCGCGGATGACGACCGGACCGGACCGGCCCGCCCGCGACTCGCCTACAAATCGCCTGACAAGGGTGGGGGTGAAGGGCGGGCTGCGGACGACCTGACTGAGTGGCCGAGAAACCACACCGCTCTGCGTGACGCCATCCACAGGATCACCTGACCGAGGCGGAGCCGTCCGCGCACGCCAGGGGCGCCAGAGCAGGTGGAGGGTTTCACGTGAAACAGGGGCGTCGGTGGTGCGGCCAGGCGAAGGCGGCCCGCACCGCGGAGTGGCTGCCACCGCGAGGCGCGAGCGAGCAGCCCACTCGGCGCGCCCACGGGCAGCACCCGGCGCGGCGCAGCCGGGGTGCGGCGCTGCTGTGCTTGTGGGAGACCCAAAGAACGGCCTTGTCGGGGCGTGGGCGCATGCAGGCCGCCCAACCGCCCATCCCACGGCTCGGCCGTATCCCACTGAGTGGTGGGATCCACAATCTCGCCGTGAGGCTTCCATCCGTGACGAGCAGGGCTGCGTGGCCGAAAACGCACACCGCTCTGCGTGAGGCCATCCCCGGCCAGCCCGCGACTCGCTTACGGTCGCCTGCAGATCGTCCATGACCCGCCTTTCACCCCCACCCTTGACCTCTACGCCCCCTCTGAGGGCGCCCGCTCGGGACCCGCGCTCGGGATGTTCGCCTCGGGGCGCCCGTGGGGACGCCCGCTCGAGGGGTTTGGCTCGGGACGCCCGTCGGGACCTTCGCTCGGGGATTGGCTCGGGGGGTTCAGCTCGGGACGTCAGCTCGGCGCGTCCACTCGGCGCGTCCACTCGGAGCGTCCGCTCGGGACCCCAGTCCGGGGGTTCGGCTCGGGACGTCAGCTCGGGGCGCCCGCTCGGAGCGCCCGCTCGGGACGTCAGCTCGGGGCGCCCGCTCGGGGAGTTCGGCTCGGGACGGCCGCTCGGGTGTTCGCTCGGGTGTTCGCTCGGGGTGCCCGCCGAGGTCGTCTCTCGAGGCTCGGGGGCTCGCCAGTACGAGTGGCGGCGGTTGGTGGAGTCGGAGCTGGTGGTGTTTCACGTGAAACACGAGCTATTCCGACGGACAGCCACGGATCGAAAATCGGGTTCAGCGGGCCCGGCGTACCCGCCTCGCCGGCGCCGAAGGACTTCTCGACCTCGGCCACCGACATCGATCGCGAGCACCCCGCTGATGTCGCGGCCGGGCTTCCTGCAGATGCTCCCCGTCGTTCCTCAGGCGATACGGCGCCTTAGGGGTCATGTTTCACGTGAAACGGCCAATGGTTTCACGTGAAACAGGGGTTAGTCTTCGGCGTCCTTCATGGCGCGGACGGCCTCGGGAGCCATGGTGCCGATGATGCGCTCAAGGTCATCGATCGTCGCGAACTCCACCACGATGCGCCCCTTTCGGCGACCGAGGTCGACTTTGACCTTGGTCTCGAAGTGGTCTGAGAGACGGTCTGCGAGGTGGACGAGGCCGGGCGCGGAGGGCTTGTTGGGCTGGCGGTCGCGGGTGGCCTTGGGCGCCGCCTTTGAGCTGCCGAGGGAGACGATCTCTTCGACGGCTCTGACGGAAAGAAGTTCGGCGACGATCCGCTTGGCGAGTTGGATTTGCTCTTCCGGGCTGTCGAGGCTGAGGAGGGCGCGGGCATGGCCGGCGCTGACGGTGCCGGCGGCGACGCGGAGCTGGACCTCCGGCGGGAGGTTGAGCAAGCGAAGGGTGTTGGTGATGTGAGGACGGGATCGGCCGACCTTCTGGGCGAGCTCTTCATGTGTCGCCCGGAAGTCGTCGAGCAGTTGCTGGTACGCGGCGGCTTCTTCCAAGGGGTTGAGCTGCTCGCGCTGGAGGTTCTCGATCAGCGCGTCTCTGAGGAGCTCGTCGTCCTGGGTGTTGCGGACGATCGCGGGGATCGGGTCGAGCTCAGCCAGTTTGCAAGCGCGCCAGCGGCGCTCCCCCATGATCAGCTCGTACTTACCGCCGCCCACCGAGCGTACGACGATCGGTTGCAGCAGACCGACCTCGCGAATGGACGCGGACAACTCATGGAGGCGCTCGTCGTCGAAGACATCACGGGGCTGGCGTGGGTTGGGAACGATCGCGCTGAGGGCGATCTCCCTGAAGTACGCTCCGGCAATCGGCTTGGGGCCGGCGGTCTCCCCCGTTGCGCCATTCGCGGGGGCTACTGTCCCCGTGCCGTCAACGATGGGACCGGTCGGGATGAGTGCCCCGAGTCCCTTGCCCAACCCCCGCCGATGCTGACTCACTGCTTCTCCTCATCCACCGGGCCGATTCCGGTCACTCCAGGAGAGGTTACCGTCGTCAACGCGACAGGGTGCCCGCTCGCCACACGCGGTTCCTCCGGATTTACACCGCCACAACCTCACGCGTACACATCCGACCAGGCATGCACTCTGCAGACCCTGTACCCCATGGCTTTGGCCGCCAAGACAGACCGTTCAGAAAGATTCGAATCTTGGAGCGGCAGTTTGGGGGTGTGGGTGTGTGAGGAGGTGGGAGGTGCGGGATGCAGGGGTGCGGAGTGCGGCGCGGGGGTTGCGGATGCAGGGTGCGGGGTGGCGCGGGAGGTGGGATGTGCGGGGTGGCGCGGGGGTTACCGGAGGCGTGAGTGGCGTGGGAGATGGAGGTGAGTGGGGGTGTGGGGAGTTTGGTCGAGGTAGGGGGTATCACGGCGTGCCGCGCTTCGCTCGTATGCCGTCTTCGCCGCGCTACCATCGCACGTCGTCTTGTCGACGCCCGGCATCACGCACCCCGTGGGCGCCCCCGGACTTGGAGGGCATGGTGAGCGGCCCATGGTCCATGGGGTTGTGCCTACGAACCCGCCCCGCGTGCACGGCCTCCACGGGGCCGTCGGGGCGCCGCCAGGTCCTACGCTCTTGTATGCCCTAGAAGGGCGGTTCGCAGGGCGGCCGCCGCATTCAGGCCGTACGAGATACCTACGGCCACACAAAGCTCAGCCCTACGACACGGCAACAGGTCAGACGGCGGCGCGGTGGGCGATTTCTCGGGCGGCGTCCATGTAGGCCATGGCGCCACTCGAGCCAGGGTCGTACGTCATCACCGACTGCCCATAGCTGGGCGCCTCAGAAAGGCGGACGCTGCGCGGGATGACCGTGCTGAGGACCGTCTCCCCAAAGTGGGCGCGGACCTCGTCGGCGACCTGGGACGCAAGCCGGGTGCGGCCGTCGTACATAGTGAGGACGATCGTCGACAGGCTGAGCGTGGGGTTCAGGTGCGCCTTGATGAGGTCGACGTTGCGGAGGAGCTGGCCCAGGCCCTCCAGCGCGTAGTACTCGCACTGGATGGGGATCATGACCTCTTCGGCGGCGACCAGGGCGTTGACGGTCAGGAGGCCGAGCGACGGCGGGCAGTCGATGATGATGTAGTCGAGCTCGATCGCCTCGAAGGCCCCCAGTGCGCGGCGGAGGCGGGCTTCGCGGGCGACGAGTGAGACGAGTTCGATCTCGGCGCCGGCGAGGTCGATGGTGGCGGGGGCGCAGTAGAGGCCTGGCATGTCCGGCACCTCCTTGACGATGTCGGCCATCGGCAAGTCGTCAACGAGCACCTGATAGACGTCCGGGACATCGCCCCGGTGCTCGGTGGCCAGGGCCGTGGAGGCGTTGCCCTGGGGGTCGAGGTCGACAACGAGTACGCGCTGGCCGTGCATCGAGAGCGCGGCGGCGATGTTGACCGAGGTCGTGGTCTTTCCGACGCCACCCTTCTGGTTCGCCACCGCGATCACTCGGCACTTGGGCGGCCTGGGCCAGGCGCCGTCGCCTCCCCCGGGCGCTTCGCCCGCCTTGGCGGCGGCTGTTTGGGTGGCAGATGTTTCACGTGAAACCACTGAGCTGAGCGCCTCTCGTACCAACGGCGAATCACCGGGGTTTAGGGGGGTCTGGGTCACGTTGGCCATCCTTTCAACCAGTGGCAGGCCGGTGCCAGGAATTCGCTGTCGCGACACGCCCATTTCGGGCCAGCCAACCCCGCTGGGACTCTCGGACAGAGGACTGTCCGGCCAGCCAAGACCGCTTGACGCGATTGGCACGACCGTCACCTCCTTCGTCGCCGCCTACCGGGCTCCGGCGCGCGACCTGCTACCACCCGAACCAATGTTGCAGGCGGCTCGACCTTACCGCGCCCGACGGTCACAAGCTCGGCTGTCCTCGCCCCACTGGCCCGCAATTGGGGCTCCGCCTCGGCAAGTTCCTCCGCGGCCCGCTCCCCCTTCATGGCGATCAACTCGCCGCCTTCGCGAAGAAGTGGCATGGCCCACTTCAGCAGCCGGTCAAGCGGCGCGACCGCGCGGGCGCTGGCGACGTCGAATTCGCGCTTGCCCGCCAGCTCTTCCGCGCGGCCGCGCAACACCTCGACGTTGTCCAGTTTGAGCGCTTCGACGCACTCCTCCAGGAAGACGGTACGGCGAAGCAGCGGCTCCAACAGGGTCACCGTGATGTCCTGCCGTACGATCGCCAACACGAGGCCCGGCAACCCGGCGCCCGAGCCGATGTCGACCAGCCGCACCTCCGGCGGCACGGCCTCGGCGACGACGGCGCAGTTGAGCAGATGACGATCCCAGATCCGGGGGACCTCGCGGGGGCCCAGCAGCCCGCGTACCACCCCAGGGCCGGCGAGGAGCTCGGCAAACGCCTGTGCGCGGCCCCAAGCCTCGCCGGTGAAGACCTCTCGCGCCACATCGGGCGGAGGCGGCAGCTCACGCGCTTCGTCGGGCGGAGGCGGCAGCTCGTCGGTCACTGGTGGGTGGCCCTTCCTCGGGGGTCATGGGCGATGGTCTCTATCTACTTAAGGCTAGGTGAGCGATCACTTGGCAAGGCTAGCGGGCCGCCCTGAATGAACGCCGCGCGCCACACTCTCTGCACTCCGCACGGACCCGGAATGCTCCAAGCTTCACGAAAGGTGGCAATCAGCTATCGAGCGGACAAGCCGTCCGTACATGAAGAATGCCCTCACGCGAACCGGCCGCCGTCCCCGAGTGCGGGACGGCGGCCGGTCGGCGAGCGAGTGTGCGTACGTGTGGTCAGACCGGGAGTACGACCACGTAGCGGTGCGGTTCCTCCCCCTCGGACTCGCTACGGAGCCCGGCGGCCGCCACCGCGTCATGGACGATCTTGCGCTCGAAGGGCGTCATCGCGTGCAGCGCCTTGGGCTCGCCCTTCTCCTTCACCTCGTTGGCGATCTCGGTGCCGAGCTTGGTGAGCTCGGCGCGGCGCCGCTCGCGGTAGCCGGCGACGTCGAGCATCAGCCGGGACCGCTCCCCCGTCTGCCGGTGCACGGCCAGGCGGGTCAGCTCCTGGAGCGCCTCCAGGACCTCCCCCTCGGGCCCGACGAGGCCGGTGCCCTTGAGGCCCACGACCGAGACCAGCGCGCGGTCACCTTCGACGTCCATGTCGATGTCGCCGTCGATGTCGGCGATATCCAGGAGACCCTCGACGTAGTCTGCCGCGATCTCGCCTTCCTGCTCGAGCGCGTTGAGATCAGGAGTCTTCTCCTGCTCGGCCTCGGTCATGGCCGGCCTCTCCTTCGTGTTCACGACTTCTTGCTGCCGGTGCGCTTGCTGCGGGGCTGACGACTGGGCTGCTGCCGAATGATCTTAGGCTCCGGCGGCGCGGAAGGCACTTCCTCTTCCGGAGTGGCGCCGCCCTTGCGGAGCTTCGAGAGCAGGCCGGTCTTCGGCTCGACCGGGACCACGTTGCCCTTGGCGTCGAACTGCGGCATCGGGTGGCGGCTGTAGAACCAGTGCTGCTGACCGAGCGTCCACAGGTTCGTGGTGACCCAGTACATGATCAGGCCGAGCGGGAAGTTGAGGCTGAAGAAGGCGAACAGCGGAGAGATGTACATCAGGATCTTCTGCTGCTGCGCCATGGGGTTGTCCGGCATTTGGGCCATGGAGCGGGTGACGCTCTGCCGGACGGTGAGGAACGTGGTCAGCGAGCTGATCGCCACGAAGACGCCCAGCACGATCTTCGTCGTGACGACGGTGGCGCCGAACCCCTCGACCTGGGCCTGCGACATCCAGAAGCTGGCCGGAAGCGGCGCACCGAAGATGTGCGCGGATCGGGCGCTGTCGACGAGCTGCTGCGTCATGCCGTAGACCGGGCGGCCGTCGGCCATGGCCCGCAGCACGGTGAACATCGAGATGAAGATGGGGAACTGCGCGACCACGGGCAGACAGCCACCGAGCGGGTTGGCGCCCGCTCCCTGGTAGACCGCCATGACTTCCTGGTTCATGCGCTGCTTGTCGTTCTTGTAGCGCTTGCGGAGCTCCGCCACCTTGGGGGCGAGTTCCTGCATCTTGCGCGACGAGCGCATCTGCTTCAGGAAGAGCGGGAAGATCAGAACCCGCATGAAAACGGTCAGCGTGATGATGGTCAGGGCCCATGTCAGCCCGCTGTCCGGGTTGAGGAATGTGCTGTATCCCTGATGGATCCAGATGATGACATGGGCTACGGCTTCATAGAGCCAGCTCAGCCAGGACAGCTCCACCGAGCTATCTCCCTTGCGTTTCGTGGGACCGAACCGGGCGTGGGGGCACCGGGTCTATACCTCCGGGATGGAATGGGTGGCACCGCCCGATGCGCCGGACAGTCAGCCATGTGCCGCGCAATGCACCATGTACGGCTATCGCTTCGAGCCCGTAGGCACTGCACGACGGATAGAAACGGCAACGTGGACCGAGCATCGGGCTGATGAAGGCCCGATAGAACCGGATCGGGATGATCAATGCCCGAGCGGGGAGGCTCGGCATCCCTTGCGGCTGCTCCGTCATCTGTGTCCATCCATCGCGGACTCGCGCCGCCTGAACAAACGATCCAACGCGAGGTCGAGCTCGGCGGCAAGGTGCTCGTATCGCGCTGACGCGGCCGGTGGATTGGCGCGTACCACCAGCAGGCTACCTCGCGGGAGCCGGTCGAGACGGTCCCGCATCAGGTGTCGGAGCCGCCGCTTGACCTTGTTACGGACGGCGGCGCCACCCACAGCTCGGCTCACCACGAAACCAACCAGAGGCGTCGAATCCCCAGAAATGCCTAGATGCACTACCAGGGTAGGACGGCCCGCGCGCTTCCCACGCTTGACGGCCGCCTCGAACTCCTCCCCGCGTCGCATGCGGGATTGACGGGAAAGCACCATATACGCCTATCGCCCGCCGGCGGACTTCACCGGCGGGCGGACTATCGGACGCGAGTCGATCAGGCCGACAGCGTTTCGCGGCCCTTACGGCGGCGAGCGGCCAGGATGGCGCGACCGGCCCGGGTGCGCATCCGCAGCCGGAAGCCGTGGGTCTTCGCGCGGCGACGGTTGTTCGGCTGGAAAGTACGCTTGCTCACGGGTGGGCTCCAGGCTTGAAGGTGCGCCGCAGGGGCGCTGATACACACATGGCTGGCTTGCCAAGAGAGCGAGGGCACGCGAAATAGCCGTCGCGTGACAAGCCGACCATGGCACGTTACGGGGCAAGCATGCCCCAGGTCAAACTGGCGGCCCGGACGAACGGGTTATCCACTAATCCACATGCGGGTTTTCCACATCCTCGGCCGCGTCCACAGTATGTGCACTCAGGTACCACTAGGCTGTGGACAACGCTTGAACACAGCTGTGCACAGAGCTACTGTCAGCCCTCCCAGAGCCGCTCAAAGCCTGTGCATAACTTGTGGATGGCCTGTGGATGGTGTGGGCGTCCAGCTCGGCCGACACGCTGTGGACCAAGGCGCCGGCCGCCCCTGCGGGTGGGAGCTCCATGTGGATAACTCGCCCCGGTGGACAGCCAGTGACGGTGCACCGACGACTTGTGACGTACGTGTGCGAAGCGCCAATAATCAGGCCGCAACAGGCCAATGCCCGCACTGGGCAGGCGGTAAACGATCTATCGCGGGGGGCCGCGAGAGGAAGGAGGGGCACCGCACATGAACCATGTCGACCTCGGCAAGGTATGGGCGAGGGCCCTGAGCAACTTCCTCAACGAGAACGTCCCGATACAGCAGCGCACCTGGCTCTCCATGGTGCGCCCGATCGCCCAGGCCGACGACACGATCGTGCTGGGCGTCCCCAACGACTTCCTGAAGGACCTCATCGAGGGGAAGCTGCGCCCCCTCGTGGCCCACGCGCTCTCCCAGGAGCTCGGCCGGGCGATGCGCCTGGCCGTGATGATCGACACGACGGCTCCCGAGCAGCAGATGCCGGACCTTCATCCACAGCCTGTGGCTCAAAATTATCCCCAGGGCCTGGACCCCCAGCCACGTTACGCACAGCCCCCATCGGCCCAGCACTACCAGGCTTCCGAGCCTCCGCAGTTCTATTCTCCACAGCCGGACCCGGCTCAGATATCCACCGAATATCCACAGCCCACGTTCACTTTTGAACAGGGGCAGTCGCCTGTGGAGAAACTGCCGGAGCCGACGCACAACCGCTGGGAAGCGAAGAGCAACAAGCCCAGCGAACCCGCCCGGCTCAACCAGAAGTACACCTTCGAGACATTCGTCATCGGGGCCAGCAACCGATTCGCCCACGCGGCCGCCGTGGCCGTAGCCGAATCCCCCGCAAAGGCGTACAACCCCCTCTTTATTTATGGCGACTCGGGCCTGGGGAAGACCCACCTCCTGCACGCGATCGGGCATTACGCCCAGAGCCTGTACGACGGCGCGCGGGTGAGATACGTGAGCTCGGAGGAGTTCACCAACGACTTCATCAACAGCATCCGCGACCACAAGGCCGACGGCTTCCGCGGCCGCTACCGGGCGATCGACATCCTGCTCGTGGACGACATCCAGTTCCTGGAGGGCAAGGAGCAGACGCAGGAGGAGTTCTTCCACACCTTCAACACCCTGCACAACGCCAACAAGCAGATCGTGATCTCCAGCGACCGGGCGCCGAAGCAGCTGATCACGCTGGAGGACCGGCTGCGCAACCGGTTCGAGTGGGGCCTGATCACCGATGTCCAGCCGCCCGAGCTGGAGACCCGCATCGCGATCCTCAGGAAGAAGGCCATCCAGGAGGGCCTGGCCGCCCCGCCCGAGGTCCTGGAGTACATCGCCAGCCGCATCTCCACCAACATCCGCGAGTTGGAGGGTGCCCTGATCAGGGTCACCGCCTTCGCCAGCCTCAACCGGCAGGGCGTCGACCTCCAGCTGGCCGAGGTGGTGTTGAAGGACCTGATCACCTCCGACGGCGGCGGCGAGATCACCATCGCCACGATCATGGCCAAGACCGCCGAATACTTCGGCATCAGCATCGACGACCTCTGCGGCAGCTCGCGCAGCCGGGCTCTGGTCAACGCCAGGCAGATCGCGATGTATCTGGTACGCGAGCTGACCGACCTCTCGCTGCCGAAGATCGGGCAGCAGTTCGGCGGCCGCGATCACACGACCGTCATGCATGCCGAGCGCAAGATCCGCTCGCTCATCGCGGAGCGCAGGTCGATGTACAACCAGGTCAACGAGCTAACAATGCGCATCAAACAGACGTCGCGCGGATCCTGACCGTTATGCACAGCCTGTGGATAACACTGTGGATCAGGGGAAACGTCAGATCGCGACGGCCGTACGCCCCATCTTCGCCTGAAAAATCCTGCGCGATGCCTGGGGATAAAGTTGGGGACATCCTGAGGACAACCTGGGGACATCCGGTGGATGACTTGTGGACGGCCTGTGCACAGTCGAAAAAGGGTCTCCCGCGAGGCCGTTTATCCCGTGGATAACCTGTGGAAAGCCGGTGGATGACCAGTGGATGAACGCACCATGATCTGGGGACGAGCTGTGGGCAACGAACCTTCATCCCCAGGCGGCGAAGTTTCCCCCAGGCGTAATCCACCGAGCATGTGGGCGACGCCACGCAAGCTGACCAGGGGAAACGCCCGTTGTCCACACTATCCACAGCCCCTAGTGTGAAGACCACCTATCTCTCTTACTAAGAAACTCAAGACCCATAGAGGGGTTCTCCCGGAACTCGGGTGCGGGAGAGGCAACACTTGAATCAACGACGAACTCAGGAGGCTGATGACCGTGATGTTCCGAATCGAGCGAGACGTCCTCGCTGAGGCGGTGGCATGGACGGCACGCAGCCTGCCCGCGCGACCGTCGGTCCCCGTTCTCGCCGGAATGCGGATGGAGGTCACCGAGGACCAGCAGCTGAAGCTGTCGGGCTTCGACTACGAGGTCTCCGCCGAGGTGACGCTCGAACTCCACACCGGTGAGGCCGGCGTCGTCCTGGTCTCCGGCAAGCTGCTCGCCGAGATCACCCGCGCGCTTCCCGCACAGCCTGTGGACTTCGTCGTGGAGGGAGCCAAGGCGGTCGTCACTTGTGGCAGCGCCCGGTTCACCCTGCTGACCATGCCTGTGGAGGACTACCCGTCGCTGCCGGCCATGCCGCCGGCCGCCGGCCGGGTGGGCAGCGACGTCTTCGCCGCCGCAGTCGGCCAGGTCGCCGTCGCCGCGGGCAGGGACGACACGCTGCCCATGCTCACCGGCGTACGGATGGAGATCGAGGGCGACACCGTGACCCTCGCCGCGACCGACCGCTACCGCCTGGCCGTACGCGAGCTGAAATGGCAGCCCGACCAGCCCGACTTCGCGGCGATCGCGATGATCCCCGGCAAGACGCTCGCCGACTCGGCCAAGGCGCTCGGCGCGACCGGCGCCGAGGTGGAGATCGCGCTCAGCTCGGCGGGCGGCACCGGCGAGGGCATGATCGGCTTCTCCAGCGCCGGGCGGCGGACCACGACGCGGCTGCTCGACCCCGAGTTCCCCAAATACCGCTCGCTGCTGCCGACGGAGTTCTCGGCGCGCGCCGACCTGTCCACAGGCTCGTTCGTCGAAGCGGTCAAGCGCGTGGCCCTGGTCGCCGAGCGCAACACTCCGGTACGCCTGGCGTTCAAGAGCGGCGAGGTCGTGCTGGAGGCCGGCAGCGGCGACGAGGCCCAGGCCGTCGAGGTGCTGCCGGTCGACTACGAGGGCGAGGAGATGAACATCGCCTTCAACCACCAGTTCCTGCTGGAAGGGCTGGGCGCGATCGACTCGGACGTCGCCCGGCTGCAGATGACCACGTCCACCAAACCCGCCATCCTCACCGGTGGAAAGCCTGTGGATGACGGCGGAGTGCCCGACTACCGATACCTGATCATGCCGATCCGCTTGTCGAGCTGAAAATCCCATCGGGGATTATGGAGGCCTGACTAGGGGAGTTGGTACATCATGCAGATCGGCATGGTCGGACTTGGCAGGATGGGCGGCAACATGGCCGAAAGGCTGCGCCGCGGAGGTCACGAGGTCGTGGGCTATGACCACAACCGGGAGGCCAGCGACGTCGGCAGCTTGAAAGAGCTGGTCGACAGGCTGGAGACGCCGCGCGCGGTCTGGGTGATGGTCCCGGCCGGCAAACCCACCCAGCAGACGGTCGACGAGCTCGGCAAACTCCTCTCCGAGGGCGACATCGTCATCGACGGCGGTAATTCACACTATGTGGATGACCAGAAGCACGCCGCCGAGCTCGCCGAGCGCGGCATCCGCTTCGTCGACTGCGGCGTGAGCGGCGGCGTCTGGGGTCTGCAGAACGGCTACGCGCTGATGTGCGGGGGCGACGAGCCGGTCGTCCAGCACATGATGCCGATCTTCGAGACGCTCAAGCCCGAAGGCGAGGACGGCTTCGTCCACGCGGGCGAGGTCGGCGCGGGACACTTCGCCAAGATGGTCCACAACGGCATCGAGTACGGCATGATGCAGTCCTTCGCCGAGGGCTGGGAGCTCCTGGAAGCCTCCGACATCGTCAAGGACGTCAAGGGCTGCTTCAGCAGCTGGCGCACCGGCACCGTCATCCGCTCCTGGCTGCTCGACCTGCTGGTGCGGTCGCTCGACAGCGACGAGCACCTCGAGGAGCTGCGCGGTTACGCACAGGACTCCGGCGAGGGCCGGTGGACCGTGCAGGCCGCGGTGGACCACGCCGTGCCGCTGCCGGTGATCACCGCCGCGCTGTACGCCAGGTTCGCCTCGCGTCAGGAGGACCCGCCCGCGATGAAGGTGGTGGCCGCGCTGCGCAACCAGTTCGGCGGCCACCCGATCGCCTCGGCGGAGGGCTCGACGGGCATGGGCGCCGACTCCCCCGGCGCCGACGTGACCCCGCCGAACGTGCGCTGAGCCGATATCGATTTATCCGATGCCGGTTTTCCACAGGCGCACGCCGGTGACCCCAGTGAGCTGCGTGGCCCACTAACCTTCTTGGGGTGCACGTCGCCCATCTGTCGCTGACCGACTTCCGGTCCTACGCCTCCGTGGAGCTTGGCCTGGAGCCGGGCGTCACGGCGTTCGTGGGGCCCAACGGCCAGGGCAAGACCAACCTGGTCGAAGCCCTCGGCTACGTCGCGACGCACTCCAGCCACCGGGTGGCGAGCGACGCGCCTCTCGTACGACGGGGCGCGAGCCGGGCCATCGTGCGCTGCGCCATCCACAGGGACGACCGGCGGGCGCTGGTCGAGCTGGAGATCAACCCGGGGCGCGCCAACCGCGCCCGGCTCAACCGCTCCCCCGTGTCCAGGCCGCGCGACGTCATCGGCCTGCTGCGCACGGTGCTGTTCGCCCCCGAGGACCTGTCGATGGTCAAGGGCGACCCCTCTGAGCGGCGGCGCTTCCTCGATGAGCTGCTGGTGAGCCGCACTCCGCGCTTCGCCGGCGTACGCGCCGACTACGACCGCGTGCTGAAGCAGCGAGGAGCGCTCCTGCGTGCCGCCTCCCAGGCCCGCAGAGGGGCCAGGAGCGCCCGAAGGGCCGACAGTGACACAGGATTCTCAGCGGCGGGCGCCGGAGACGTCCTGAGCACTCTGGAGGTCTGGGACGCGCATCTGGCGAGACACGGCGCGGAGCTCCTCCAAGCGCGGCTCGATCTCATCGACGCGTTGCGCCCGCTGGTCGCCGGAGCCTATGCCGCGCTGGCCCCCACGAGTGCCCCCGCGACACTGGCCTATCGCAGCAGTTTGTCCACAGGCGGCGACGCGGCTGAGGACGAAGTCCCCGGTGAGACGGGATCTTCCGATACACAGACGTTATCCACAGACTTGGGGAAAACCCTTGAAGAACGACTCCGCGAGCGGCTATTGGAAGTCCGCGCGGCCGAGCTGGAGCGAGGTGTCACGCTCGTCGGCCCGCACCGCGACGACCTGATCCTGGGCCTCGGCGAGCTGCCCGCGCGCGGCTACGCCAGCCATGGCGAGTCGTGGTCGTTCGCGCTGGCGCTCCGGCTGGCCGCCTACGACCTGCTCCGGGCCGAGGGCGGCGACCCGGTGCTGATCCTGGACGACGTCTTCGCCGAGCTCGACAGTCAGCGCAGGCGCCGCCTGTCCGAGATCGTCGCCCCCGCCGAGCAGGTGCTCATCACCGCGGCGGTGGCCGACGACGTGCCCGGGGAGTTGATCGGGGCCAGGTTCGACGTCGCAGAAGGGAGCGTGACGCGTGTCCGCTGACAGCAACCGCCAAGGATCCGCCGACGGCACATCCCGGGTGCCCGCCGATGACAACCCCACGGCCAGGGGCGCGGCGATGGCCAGGGAGAAGCTGGCCCAGGCCAAGGCCGACGCGGCCAAGCGCGGCCAACTCCCCCGCCGCGAGCCCAGGCGCAGGGCGGGGGCGGCGCGCAGGGACGCCGGCGATCCACAGCTTTTCGGACGCGCGATCTCCGACCTGCTGGCCGACCGCGGCTGGGAGCGGTCGGCGGCCGTCGGCGGAGTGTTCGGCCGCTGGTCCGACATCGTCGGTCCCGAGCTCGCCGCGCACACCAAGCCCGATTCGTTCGACGACGGCGAGGTGCTCATCCTGGCCGATTCCACCGCGTGGGCGACCCAGGTACGCCTGCTCGCGCGCACTCTCGTACGCCGGCTCAACGAGGAGCTCGGACACGGCACGGTGACGAAGGTGAAGGTCAGAGGCCCGCAGAACGCACCGCGCGCGGCCGGGGGCCTGAGGGTGACCGGCAGCAAGGGCCCGGGAGACACCTACGGCTGAGCCGGATCGGCGACAAACCCATGGGCCGGATCCGCGAGAAAACCCATCAGAGAGCCGCAGACGCGATGACCCCCCTTCCTGTGGGGGGATGCTCGAAGAGGGGGAAATCAAGCGACAGGCCGTTACAGGCGCGTTCAATGCCACCTTGGGCCCTCAGAGCCGGTAGAATGAAACTGGATTCCGGACACGTCCGTTTGCGTGTCACCCCCGGCACGCATACAGCGCCGATTCCCCCGGGTGATCAACGCAACGGGGCACTCACGACGGTGACGGGCACGGCAGGGGCAGCTTGACATGTGTCGCCTCCCCAGCCGCGTGTCCGCGGCAGGAGGATTTGGCACTTGTCCTACGACGCTAGCTCAATCACCGTACTCGAAGGGCTTGAGGCGGTTCGCAAGCGCCCGGGTATGTATATCGGCTCGACCGGTGAGCGCGGTCTGCATCACCTGGTCTACGAAATCGTCGACAACTCGGTGGACGAGGCCCTCGCCGGCCACGCCGACCGCATCGACGTCACCCTGCTCGCCGACAACGGTGTGCGGGTCATCGACAACGGCCGCGGCATCCCGACCGGCATCCACCCGGTCGAGAAGCGTTCCGCCGTCGAGGTCGTGCTGACCACGCTGCACGCGGGCGGCAAGTTCGACGGCAAGTCGTACGCCGTGTCCGGAGGTCTGCACGGCGTCGGCTCGGCCGTCGTCAACGCGCTGTCCACCGCCATGGAGGTGGAGGTCAAGCAGAACGGCCACATCTGGCGGCAGCGCTACGAGCACTCCAAGCCGACCGCGCCGCTGGCGACGGATGGGGAGACCACCGAGACCGGCACCACGATCACGTTCTGGGCCGACGAGTCGATCTTCGAGACCACCACCTGGAACTTCGAGACGCTCTCGCGGCGCTTCCAGGAGATGGCCTTCCTCAACAAGGGCCTGACGATCGTGCTGCGCGACGAGCGGCCCGACCACGTCAACGGCGACGTCGTCGAGGTCACCTACTGCTACCAGGGCGGTCTGTCCGACTTCGTGACGCACCTCAACTCCAAGAAGGAGCCCGCGCACGCGTCGGTCATCGACTTCGAGGAGCACGGCGACGGCGTCTCCGTAGAGATCGCCATGCAGTGGAACAACTCCTACAGCGAGTCCGTCTACACCTTCGCCAACACCATCAACACGGCTGAGGGCGGCACCCACGAGGAGGGCTTCCGCGCGGCGCTGACGTCGATCGTCAACCGCTACGCGCGCGAGCAGAAGTTCCTCAAGGAGGGCAAGGACGACAACCTCTCCGGCGAGGACGTCCGCGAGGGCCTGACCGCGATCGTCTCGATCAAGCTGGCCGACCCGCAGTTCGAGGGGCAGACCAAGACGAAGCTCGGCAACACCGAGGCCAAGTCGTTCGTCCAGAAGGCCTGCAACGACCACCTGCGCGCCTGGTTCGAGCGCAACCCGGGCGAGGCCAAGGACATCATCAACAAGTCGCTGCAGGCCGCCAGGGCCCGCCTCGCGGCTCGCCAGGCCCGTGACCTGACGCGGCGCAAGTCGCTGCTGGAGTCGGGCAGCGGCCTGCCGGGCAAGCTGGCCGACTGCCAGTGGAACGACCCCGACAAGTGCGAGCTGTTCATCGTCGAGGGCAACTCGGCCGGCGGTTCGGCCAAGGGCGGCCGCGACTCGCGTTTCCAGGCGATCCTGCCGATCCGCGGCAAGATCCTCAACGTCGAGAAGGCCCGGGTCGACAAGGTCCTGCAGAACACCGAGGTCCAGTCGCTGATCACGGCCATGGGCACCGGCGTGCACGACGAGTTCGACATCAGCAAGCTGCGCTACAACAAGCTGATCCTGATGGCCGACGCCGACGTCGACGGCCAGCACATCACCACGCTGCTGCTGACGCTGCTGTTCAGGTTCATGCGCCCGCTGATCGAGGGCGGCCACGTCTACCTGTCGCAGCCGCCGCTCTACAAGATCAAGTGGGACCGCAAGGGCGACGACGCCTCCTACGCCTACTCCGACCGCGAACGCGACGCGATCATCGAGGACGGCATCGGCCGCGGCAAGCGTGACCCCCGTGCCCACGACGGGGTCCAGCGGTTCAAGGGTCTCGGCGAGATGAACGCCAACCAGCTGTGGGAAACCACCATGAACCCCGACAGCCGCGTCCTGCTCCAGGCCACGCTCGATGACGCGGCCCAGGCCGACGAGATGTTCAGCGTGCTCATGGGTGAGGACGTTGAGGCACGCAGAGCCTTCATCATCCGCAATGCGCGAGATGTCCGTTTCCTAGACGTGTAGCGCACGGCCGTACAGTAGAAAAGGATCTTCACACGTGACGGAAGTGAACACTCCGCCTCCACCGTCTTCGGACCGCATCGAACCGGTCGACATCCAGACCGAGATGCAGCGCAGCTACATGGACTACGCGATGTCGGTCATCGTCTCGCGTGCCCTGCCGGACGTGCGTGACGGTCTCAAGCCGGTGCACCGCCGCGTGCTCTACGCGATGTACGACGGCGGCTACCGCCCCGACCGCGGCTACTTCAAGTGCTCGCGCGTCGTCGGTGACGTCATGGGTTCCTACCACCCCCACGGCGACTCCTCGATCTACGACGCCCTCGTACGCCTGGCGCAGCCGTGGTCGCTGCGCCACCCGCTGGTCGACGGGCAGGGCAACTTCGGCTCTCCGGGCAACGACGCGCCCGCGGCGATGCGCTACACCGAGTGCAAGCTCGCGCCCATCGCCATGGAGATGCTGCGCGACATCGACAAGGACACCGTCGATTTCCAGCCCAACTACGACGGCCGCTCCCAGGAGCCCGTCGTACTCCCGGCGCGCTTCCCCAACCTGCTGGTCAACGGCTCGGGCGGCATCGCGGTCGGCATGGCGACCAACATCCCGCCGCACAACCTGCGCGAGGTGGCCGAGGCCGTCAAGTGGTCGCTGGACAACCCCGAGGCCTCCGAAGAGGAGCTGCTCGAGGCGGCCATCGCGCGGGTCAAGGGCCCCGACTTCCCGACCAAGGGCCTGATCGTCGGCCGCCGGGGCATCGAGGACGCCTACCGCACCGGCCGCGGCTCGATCACCATGCGCGCCGTCGTCGAGGTCGAGGAGGACAACAAGGGCCGGCACGCCCTCGTCGTCACCGAACTCCCCTACCAGGTCAACCCCGACAACCTCTCCTACAAGATCGCTGAGCTGGTCAAGCAGGGCAAGGTCACCGGCATCGCCGACGTCCGCGAGGAGTCGTCGTCGCGGGTCGGCCAGCGGCTGGTCATCGTGCTCAAGCGCGACGCCGTCGCCAAGGTCGTCCTCAACAACCTGTACAAGCACACCCAGCTCCAGGACACCTTCGGCGCCAACATGCTGGCCCTGGTCGACGGGGTGCCGCGTACGCTGCGGCTCGACCAGTTCATCACCTACTACGTGGCGCACCAGATCGAGGTCATCGTCCGGCGGACGCGCTACCTGCTGCGCAAGGCCGAGGAGCGGGCCCACATCCTGCGGGCGCTGCTCAAGGCGCTCGACCGGATGGACGAGGTCATCGCGCTGATCAGGCGCTCGCCGTCGGCCGCGGAGGCCCAGGGCGGCCTGATGACGCTGCTGGAGATCGACGAGATCCAGGCCCAGGCCATCCTCGACATGCAGCTGCGCAAGCTCGCCGCCCTGGAGCGCCAGGCGATCCAGGACGAGTACGACGCGCTGATGACGGCGATCGCCGACTACCAGGACATCCTGAGCTCGGAGCCCCGGCAGCGGCAGATCGTCGGTGACGAGATGGCCGAGATCGTCGCCCGCTTCGGCAACGACCGCCAGACCGAGATCGTCGCGTACGACGGCGACATGTCGATCGAAGACCTCATCGCCGAGGAAGAGATCGTCGTCACCATCACTCGCGGTGGCTACGCCAAGCGCACCCGTACCGACCTTTACCGGGCGCAGAAGCGTGGTGGCAAGGGTGTCAGGGGCGCGCAGCTGCGCCAGGACGACATCGTCGACCACTTCTTCGTCACGACGACCCATCATTGGTTGCTGTTCTTCACGAACAAAGGCCGCGTTTACCGCGTCAAAGCGTACGAACTCCCCGACGCCGCGCGCGACGCGCGGGGCATGCACCTGGCGAACCTGCTGGCCATGCAGCCCGACGAGACAGTAATGGAGGTCCTCGACCTGCGTGACTACGACGTCGCCCCTTACCTCGTGCTCGCCACCCGCAGCGGCCTGGTGAAGAAGACCCGCCTGTCGGAGTACGACTCCCCCAGGTCCGGTGGTCTGATCGCGATCAACCTGCGGGACGACGACGAGGTCATCGGGGCCCGCCTGGTCTCCGAGGAGGACGACCTGCTGCTCGTCTCCAAGGGCGCGCAGTCCGTCCGCTTCACCGCCTCCGACGATGCGCTGCGCCCGATGGGGCGGGCGACGAGCGGCGTCATCGGTATGAGATTCCTTGATGGTGACGAACTTCTCGCCATGAATAGAATTGCCGATGGTCAACATGTGCTTATCGCCACGAAGGCTGGGTACGCAAAGCGGACACCCGTCGAGCAGTATCCAGTTCAAGGACGTGGCGGTAGGGGCGTGCTGACTGCGAAAATCGTCAGTTCCCGTGGCAAGCTGGTCGGAGCAGTCATGGTCAACCCAGAGGATGAGGTCTTCGCGATCACGTCCGCCGGCGGGGTGATCCGGACGAGTGCCGGGGAGATCAAGCAGTCCGGCCGCCAGACCATGGGAGTGCGTTTGATGAATCTCGCCGAAGGCGACAGCGTGGTGGCCCTCGCCCGGAACGCCGAGTCCATGGAGACTTCGGTGGAGATTGAGGAAGACGGGGGAGGAGAGTAGGTCATGAGCGCCCAGGGTGGCTCCGCCAGGACTAAGGCGGCCCGGGACAACGGCCAGCAGCCGAAGAAGCCCAATGAAACCGAGATCTTCGACGGACCGGTCGACGAGGAGAAGGCGACGCCTCCGCAAGGAGTAGTGCCGCCGGTCACGGGTCAGCCAGGGGAGGAGCAGACGACGGAGGGCAACGAGACCGTCCGCCTCCGTCCCTCGCTGACTTCCGAGGCCCCTCCGCTTGTCGAGATGCCCAAGAAGAAGTCCTCCGGCTCCGCGGGGGCCCGTCTCCCCCGCAAGGCCCACCTGGTCCTGCGTCGCGTCGAGCCGTGGTCGGCCATGAAGTTCAGCTTCGTGGTCTCCCTCGTCTGCTTCGTGGTGCTGTTCGTGGCAGTGGCCGTCCTGTACGGCGTGCTGTCCGCCTTGGGCGTGTTCGACTCGCTCGTGGACCTGGTCAACCAGCTCGGCAAGGGTGAGCAGGGACAAAACTCGATCCCGATCGACATCGCCTCTTGGTTCGAGCCGGTCCGCATCCTCGGCTACACCGCCCTCATCGGCGCGGTGAACGTGGTGCTGATCACGGCACTGTCCACGCTGGGGGCGGTCATCTACAACGTCGCCTCCGACCTGGTGGGCGGCGTCGAGGTGACCTTCAGCGAGGCTGAGTAGCTTTCGGTACGTGGTTCTGTGGCTCGTCGTTTTGCGGCTTTTTGGCTCGCGTCGCCGTCGATCTTTCGGGGGCGGCGCGAGCAACTACGGAGAGGCGGTAAGCTTTTCCTCGTCCGAACAACCGGTTCGCCTTCCCTGGTGGGGATGCGATACGGTTTGGCGTACGCGGGGCTATAGCTCAGACGGTTAGAGCGCTTCCCTGATAAGGAAGAGGTCCCAGGTTCAAGTCCTGGTAGCCCCACACAGTTCGAGCAGTTCAGAGGCTGGATCCCGAGATCGTGGATCCGGCCTTTTGATCGTTTGGCCCTCACTAGGCCGTGACCGGACCTCAACCCGTCGTCGGGGGACCCAGCTCATAGCCCTTAGGACGGCCCCCGACCTTCCGAGCAGGCGTCGTCCAGGACTGCGGCGACGCGATCCAGGACGGGGTGCGGCGGGGTGAACGGGACGCGCAGGTAGTGGGTCAGGGTGGCGTCGGCCGCGAAGCGTGGGCCCGCGACGAGCGCGATTCCGTGCTCGTCCGCGTGGCGCACGACAGTGTCGGCGGGTGTCGCGCTCAGCCGCAGCCACAGGGCCAGCCCGCCGGGCGGGCGGGTGAAGCGCCAGCGATCGTCGCCGTCGAGCAGGGCACAGAGGTGGTCGCGCTGTGCGCGCAACTCCTCCCGGCGCAGTTCGAGCACCTGCTGGAGGTCGCTCAGGAGTTCGGCGGCGACGAGTTGTTGCATGGGCGACGCGGACAGGGGCCCGGCCAGGGGGTGGTCCTGTAGGTCACGAACGAGCGAGGCTCGGGCGCGGATCCAGCCGACACGCAACCCGCCCCATACCGACTTGCTGGCCGACCCGATGAGCAGCGCGCCGGCGATCCGTGGCAGGCCGGCCGGCTTCTCGCGCAGGTCGAGGTCGCGCAGTGTCTCGTCGGCGATCACGGTCACTTGATGGCGGGCGGCCAGTTCGGCGACGGCGCGGCGGACATGTGGGGACATCAGCGCCCCGGTCGGGTTATGGAAGTCGGGCACCAGGTAGGCGAGGTGGCCGCGCGCGGCGGCGAAGGAGGACTCCAGCTGGTCGAGGTCCCATCCGTCGCCGGTGACCCGGAAGCCGACCAGCCTCGTACCGGCGGCGCGCAGCACGTGGAGCGCGTCGAAGTACGTGGGTATCTCCACCGCCGTGAGGCGGGGCCGGAAATGGGCCGCCAGCAGGGTCAGCGCGGCCCGCGTCCCATTGGTGACCAGGATTTGCTCGGGCCGGGTGGCCGTCCCCTCACGGCTGTAGCGCGTGGCGATCATCGCGCGCAGTTCGGGCAGCCCCGGTCCCGGCTCCCCGTGTTCGGCCAGAACGGGCCCGGCCCGATCGGCCGCCCGTCGCATGGCCTCCAGGTACGGCTGCTGCGGCGCGGCCGGGACGGCCCGGCGAAGGTCGATCGTCGACCCGGTTTCCCCGGACGCCGAGAGCGGGGCGACACGCTCGGCCGCCGCTGGGGGCAGCCGCACGATGCTGCCGCTGCCATGCCGCGTATGGACCCATCCGGTCTCGCGCAGCCCCGCCAGGGCGGCCGTTACCGTGCCCCGGCTGACCCCGAGCGTCGCGGCCAGGCGGCGCTCGGCGGGCAGTTCGCTTCCGGCGCGGATGCGGCCGTCCAGCAACGCTTCCCGCACAGCGCGGGCCAGTGCCGTGCTGAGTGGTTCCCCCGTGTCGCGCCAAGACCGCAGAGCCCTGGCCAGCTGCTGCTCTCCGATCCTCACTAGTCCAGTTTTCCACGATTGGACCAGGCGGCTGGGTAGGTGGCCCGCATACCGTCGTAAATCGTTCCAGACGAAGGGAGAACCACCACCATGCACCCCACACTCGGCGCCGACCGTGACCAGCTGCCCGAGCTGTTGCGGGTGGTTTCGGAGCACAGTGCCGACCTCCTGGGACGCCTGGCGGAACGGGAGGTCGTCTCCACGGCCCCGATCCCCGAGCCGGCTGCGATGCCCGTGCGGGGCGAGGGGTTGAGAGCGGCGCTTGAGGAGTTCACCGCGCGCTGGGAGCCGACGCTGTCGGCCAGCGCCGGGCCGCGCTACTGGGGTTTCGTCACCGGAGGTGTCACACCGGCCGCGTTGGCGGGTGACTGGTTGACCGCGACCTGGGACCAGAACTCCTTCACCTCGCTCGACGCGGCGGGGCAGCACCTGGAACGCGAGACGATCGCCTGGCTGCGCACCCTGTTCGGGCTCTCCGGCGACCACCACGGAACGTTCGTCAGCGGCGCGACCATGTCCAACACCGTCGGGCTCGCCATTGCCCGCGAATGGATCGGCGAACGGACCGGCGTCTCGCCGGCCGAGGACGGGGTCGGCGCGCTCGGGCCGGTGACGGTGCTGTCGGGCACCGCGCACTCCAGCGTGGCCAAGGGCCTGTCGATGCTCGGGCTCGGGCGCCGGGCCCTGGTGACCGTACCCACCAGCCCGGGGCGGGAGTGCGTCGACCCGGCGGCGCTGGAGCTCGCGCTGCGCCAGGTGGACGGCCCGTGCGTCGTGGTGGCCAACGCCGGGACCGTCAACACCGCCGACTTCGACGACCTGCGCGCCATCGCGGCGCTGCGCGAGCGTCACGACTTCTGGCTGCACGTGGACGCCGCTTTCGGCGCCTTCGCCGCCGTCTCCCCCGCCCACGCCCACCTGTGCGACGGCCTTGACCTGGCCGACTCCATCTGCGTCGACCTGCATAAATGGCTGAACGTGCCGTACGACAGCGCCCTTCAGTTCACGCGCCGCCCGGATCTGCAGACGGCCGTGTTCCAGAACGCCGCCGCCTACCTCGGCCCGCTCGGTGACACGCCCGACAGCGGCCACCTCACACCGGAGAACTCCCGGCGTCTGCGGGCGCTGGCCGCCTGGTTCACCCTGCGCTCCTACGGACGGGACGGCCACCGCGAGATCACCGAACGGTGCGTCGCCTGCGCCCGGCTACTGGGCGAGGCCATCGAGAACATCCCCGGTCTGCGGCTGCTGGCGCCCGTCCGGCTCAACGTCGTGTGCTTCACCCTGGCCGCCGATCCCACCGCCGAGCGACTGGCCGCGCTCGGCGAACGCCTCGCCGGCGAGGCGTTTTTCACGCCCACCGTCCTGGACGGCGTGCCCGCGCTGCGCGCCGCCTTCTCCAACTGGCTGACAACGGAATCCGACGTTCATCACCTGGCCGAATGCCTGCGCGCCGCCGTACGCGAGGTCTGAGAGAGAACCAGGCGTCATCCGCCCTAAGGAGTCGGCATCCCAGTAGTCGGTGTCCGATCATGTGCGGAGCTCAGGATGGCGGCCAGGAGAGTCAGGCCCACGCCGATGCCCAAGGTGTGTTCGACGATCGCGACCGCCGTGTATTCGCCGGTCACGAACCCGCCAGGCCGCAGAATCACCATCGGCAGCTTCCAGCCGCTCCACGCGAACAACGAGCCGGACGCCCCGAAGGCCAGCGTCATCGGAACCCACCGCCGGAGCCGGGCGGGGCGGCCACGCGTGAGCGTCCACACGCTCCAGGCTCCGAGCAGCGCCCACAGCCCGGAGCTCCCGCTCAACAGCCGATCGTTGAGCTCCAATTGGGCGCGTGACGCCGGGTCGAGGCCCAGCGTCCCGCCCAGTGCCCAGGACGACCAGAGCAGGCCCAGCCCGACGGCTACCGTCATCGCCACCGTCACCAGCGCCGATGAGTGTGCCGGGCCGTCACCGACCCGGCCCAGGAAGGGCCGCGGCCATCGCTCCCTCAGGTAGATCGGCAGGGCCACGGCCAGCCCCACCGCCATCCCGGCGAAGCCGATGGCGATGAAGACCTCCTCCCCCTGCGCACCCGAGCCGGAACCGTCGCCCCCGAACAAACTGCTGATCATCACGTACGGAAGCATCGGGACCAGAAAGCCCGCGCCCACCCAGGAAAAGAAGATCACCGGTACGGCCGCCAGCCGACGGCCCCACGGCTGGGCCAGCGCCAGTCCGAGCGCGATTCCGGTCGCCGCCATCACCACGGTGACGACGTTCAGCAGCACCCAGTCCGCGGTGCCGTAACCGTCCGGAGCGTGCCCGAACAGGCCCGCCGCGATCCAGACGACCTTGACGGCCAAGTACAACGACATGCTGAGCGCCGCGCCATAGCCGGCGAGCCTGCGCACCCGGCTCCATCGCGCACCTACGCTCGGAACGTCCATCTGCCCCCGAACCCCTCTCAACCGGCTGGTCTCTGCATTACCGAGCCTTCCGGAGCCGTCGGTCGGGCGGCCTCCCCCCACGTGGTGATCCTGCTCCCCCGCACGAGGGAGCAGGATTGTCGCTGGGCCTGTACGAATGGACCCGGCAGATGCACGCGGCCATCGGCACCGTCTTCACCGTTGACGACGACGTGCACGGATCCGTCCTGAGGGTGCCGGACTGCGCCGCCGAACTCGTGTCGTACTTCGACACCGGGCGCATCGACCGCGGCTGCGACGGCACTCCCGTACCCGAGAAATAAATCCTTGGTCGCACCCATTCGCAACAACCGATCGCGAGGCCGCAACGTCCGCACGTGACGGCGAGCCCGGGGCGGACGCGAGGCTGGCCGCATGAGCGCAACAAGATCCATGTCAATGGCGAGGCGGCTGCTCGCTGTGGTCGCCGGCGGCTGTCTGGCCATGACCGCGGGCGTCACGCAAGCCGCCGCCCAGGCGGCGCCGACGCTGCCGCCGATCGTGCAGCTGGACTCGGGCCGGATCCGGGGGGTGGACGACGGCAGGGTAAGGACGTACTCGGGGATCCGCTTCGCGCAGCCGCCGGTGGAGCGGCTGCGGTGGAAGGAGCCGGTGCGGGTCGCGCCTTGGCGGGGGGTGGCCGACGCCACCAAGCCCGGCCGGCCGTGCCTGCAGGTGGAGGCGGGTAAGCAGCTCGGCAGGGAGGACTGTCTGTTCCTCGACGTCACCGCACCCGCCAAGCCGTCGCGCGGGCCGCGGCCCGTGATGGTGTGGCTGCACGGGGGCGGTTTCCTCACCGGCTCCGGCAGCATCTACAACGCGCGGCGGCTGGCCGACCAGGGCGACGTGGTGGTGGTGACGCCCAACTATCGGCTGGGGGCCTTCGGCTACCTCTCGCTGCCGGGACTGCCCGGCTCGGGGAACTTCGGGCTGGCCGACCAGGTCGAAGCCCTGAGATGGGTGCAGCGCAACGCCGCGGCCTTCGGCGGCGACCCGGACAACGTGACGCTGTTCGGTCAGTCCGCCGGCGGGATAAGCACCTGCGCGCTGCTGACCTCGCCGGCCACGCGCGGCCTGATCGACAAGGCCGCCATGCAGTCGGGGACGTGCATGCTCGATTGGCCGAACGGTACCTATCTTCCGATCCCGAGTGTGGGCGCGATACAGCCGTACCGTTCACTGAAGAAGAGCTGGGACGCCGGCCTGGCCGCGGCCGAACAGCTGGGCTGCGTAGCGGGCAAGGAGCTGGACTGTCTGCGGGCCAAGCCGGTCTCCGAGCTGATGAAGGTCACAGGGAGCTTCGGCAACAATGTCGCGTACGGCACGCCGCTGCTGCCGCTCGACCCGGTGCGGGCGCTGCGCGAGGGCAGGTTCCCGCGGGTGCCGATGATCTCCGGCGCTACCAAGAGCGAGAGCAACGGCTTCGTGGCCGGCGCCGCACAGGCCGGGTTCCCGGTGACCGCCGAGAACTACCCGCAGTTGATGAAGGGCGCGTTCGGCGAGCACGCGAACGCGGTGCTGCGGGAATATCCGCTGACGGACTTCATCTCTCCCGGCCTGGCCTGGGCGACGGTGAGCAGCGACCGGGCCTGGGCCTGCCCGACCTTGGAGACGGGAAAGGCGATGACCACCCGCACCACGGTGTACGCCTATGAGTTCGCCGACGCCAAGGCGCCCAACATCATCGGCACCCCGTCCGAATTCCCGCTCGGTGCCCAGCATGCCAGCGACCTGCCCTACCTGTTCGACCTGGACGGCCGGCCAGAAGACGGCATGACGCCGGAGCAGTGGCGGCTGGCCGAGCAGATGATCGGCTACTGGACGTCCTTCGCCCACACCGGGCGGCCCAAGGTCGCGGGCGCACCCATATGGCCCGCCTTCGCACCGTCCGGCCAGACCGTCCTCAGCCTGAAGCCCGCAGGGCAGGGCGGCATCGGCCCGGTCGACCTCAGCGCCGAGCACCGATGCGGCTTCTGGAGCGGAATCGCCGATTGAGCAGGCGATGGTGCCTGCGGGCACCATCGCGCGGAATGGCAGACTGTGCGGATGTCGATCAGGGTTCTGCTCGCCGACGACGACCCGATGGTCCGCCGGCATCTCACGGCGATTCTCGGCTCCAGCGCGGAGATCGAGGTGGTCGGCGAGGCCCGTGACGGGGCGGAAGCGGTCGAGGAGGTTCTGCGTAACCAGCCGGACGTGGTTCTGATGGATCTCCGGATGCCGGGCGTGGACGGGATCACCGCGACGAAGGAGATCGCGGCGCTCGCCTCGCCACCCGCTGTCATCGCGCTCACGACGTTCGACTCCGACGAGCACGTGCTCGGTGCCCTGGAGGCCGGCGCCGGGGGCTTCCTGGTGAAGGCCACTCCGGCAGAAGACCTGATCAACCTGGTCAAGGTGGCGGCCGACGGGAACGTGGTGATGTCACCGAGCGCGGCGCGCAGACTGCTCGCGCGGTCGTCCAGAGGGGACGAGCGGCGCGACACCGCCCGGTCGCGGGTGGCCGCGCTCGCCGAGCGCGAACGCGAGGTGCTGGCCTGCCTCGGCGATGGGCTGACCAATCCGGAGATCGCGGGGCGACTGTTCCTGTCGGAGACCACCGTCCGCAGCTACGTCTCCCGCCTCCTGGTCAAGCTCGACCTCACCCACCGTACGCAGGCCGCCCTGCTCGCCCACCAGGCCGGTCTCCTCGACTAGGTGTCCGCCGTGCGCGCATTGCCACGTTTCTCCAGACCGGAGCTCATTGTCAGCGACCGGAGGATCATGCTCTGGGCCGCCTTCGGAGCGGCCGTGCTGTGCGCTGTCATCCAGATCGTCCTGTATGTCGCGTACGCTCGCGGCGCCTCCTCGCTCACCGAGCTGGCCCTGAACCTCCTGCTCGACGCGTCCCTGCCGCTGGTGATCCGCTTCCCATGGACGGTGGGAGCGCTGGCCGTCGCGGTCACGACGGTGTTCGCGCTGGCGCCGGGTGCGGAGGCGTCGCGGGTCGCCCCGCCCGTGGCGGCCCCGATCGTGGTGTCGTTCCTGGTCGTCCTGCTGCCCTGGCGGCAGGCGTTCGCCTGCGCCGCGGTCCTGGCGGTGCCGGCGATCCCGATCTGGTCCCCCTCATGGGGGGCGCTGTACGTGGCGCTGTCGGCCACCGCGCTTCCCGCCCTGATCGCCCTCTACCTGAAGGCCAGGAGCGAACTCGTACGGTCGCTGCGCAAGCGAGCCGAGCTGGCCGACTCCGAACGCCACCTGCTCGCCGAGCGAGCCGAGACCGGCGAACGCCGGCGCCTGGCCGCCGAGCTGCACGACATCGTCACCCACCACGTCACCGAGATCGTCCTGCACGCCGACGCCCTGCGCGTCACCACCCGCGACGACGACGCCCGCGCCGCGGCCGAGCAGATCCGGCTCGCCGGCACGCGCACCCTCACCGAGCTGCGCGACCTCATGCGGGTGATGAGCACAGGGGTCCGGATGTCGCCCGCCGAGCGTCCCGACGACGACACCGGCGGCGACCTGGCCGCGCTGGCGGCAGCCGACCGCGCGGCGCTGCGCGTCGAGGGCGATCCCGGTACGGTGCCCGCGGTGGTGGCCCGCGCCGTCTACCGGGTGGTACAGGAGTCGCTGACCAACGCCCGCAAGCATGCCCCCGGGGCGCCGGTCACCGTCACCATCGCCTATCCCGGCGACCGGGCCGACGTCGAGGTGCGTAACGTGCCGCCTCGGCGGAGCGTCGATCCCACGTTGACCGGTGCCGGCTCCGGGATGGGCCTGACCGGGCTCAATCGCCGGGTGACCCTGCTCGGCGGCACCTTCAGCGCGGGGGACGACGGTGAGGGAGGCTTCACGGTCACCGCCAGCATCCCCGCCGCCGTCACATGAGAACTTCAGGCGAGAGCCGTGAGCAGGCCGATCGTCAGAGCCAGGCGCTTCGGGATGTGCTCGACCAGCAGGTGCTCGTGCCGAGCGTGTGCCCCGTCGCCCACCGCGCCCATGCCGTCCAGCACGGGCCGCCCGAGCGCCGAGATGAAGTTGCCGTCGCTGGCGCCCCCGACCGACACCTCGTCCAGCGGCCAGCCGAGCCCGGCCGCCACCTCCCGGGCCTCCTTGAACAGCCGCTGAGAGGTGGGGTTCGGGGTCATGGGCGGCCGGTTCCACTCGCCGGTCACGGAGATCGTCACCCGTGGATCGGCGGCCCGCAGGCCGGCGAACACGTCGTCGATCCGTCCCATCTCGGACGGTTCGGTCACTCGCACGTCGATCCCGCAGCTCGCGTGACCGGCCGTGACGTTGCGGCCGGTGCCGCCGGTGATCACGCCGATGTTCACCGTGGTTCCGCGCTCGCGCGAGGCGGAGCCGGCCAGGGTGGTGACGATCTCGGCCAGGGCGTGGATCGCGTTCGCCCCCGCGTACGGGTCGAGCCCCGCGTGCGCTTCCACCCCGGTCACGCTCAGGTCGAACAGCCCCACGCCCTTACGGGCGGTCTTGAGCGCGCCGTCGAGTGACGCCTCGAAGACCAGGCTCGCCAGCGCGTCCGCGCTCGCGGCCTCGATGTGCTCGCGTGAGGCCGGGCTGCCGATCTCCTCGTCCCCGTTGAACAGGAAGCGCACGCTCGGATGCGGCAGCCCCAGCTCGCGCAGCCCGCGCAGTGCCCAGATCGACTGCACCAGGCCCGACTTCATGTCGAACACGCCCGGCCCGGTGGCCTTGCCGTCGACCACCGTGAACGGCCATTCGGCCAGGGTCCCCGTGGGCCAGACAGTGTCGTAGTGGCTGAGCATCAGCACGGTGCCGGGCGCGGTGCCCTGGTAGGCCAGCTCCAGGATGTCACCATACGGTCCGCCGTCGTGCCGGACCTCCGCGTCGGGCGGGCCGAGGAGGTCGACGGCCCGGGCGCGGATCGCGTGCAGTCCCTTGACCAGCATGGCCTTGTCGGAGCTGTGGGTTTCCAGCTCGACCACTGCTTTGAGGTCGTCGAGCATGGCCGGGAGGGCCTGGCGGGTCCAATCGGTGATCAAGCCGGGAGTCCTTCCAAAGCGGGGATTTCTCAAGGCTGCCGCTGGTGGGGACGTTTCTCATCGTCCGTTCGGCCAGCAGAACTTTCCGCGTTCGTATCCTCGTACCAACCGACACTTCCCCATTTACCGGCGACGTGGGATGCTCCGGGCTGTGAACGAGCCCGATAAGCCCGCTCGGCGCATCGACCCCCCGTATGACCGCGACGGTATCGAGAGCACGCATACGTACGGCGCGGTGCTTCTCGGGCTGGGACTCGCGCTCTGCGTGGGTGCGCTCATCGTTGAGAACGGCCACCCGCCTTGGCAGGTGCTCGGTGTCTTCGCGCTTGTGGCGATCAGCGGCCTGGTGATGCGCGTCGAGGCGGCGATACAGCGACGTTCGCAGTGACGCCGCGCTGTTCGGTGGCGTCGATGAAGTCGTGGAGGACCTGGCGGGAGCGGGTGAGCAGGTCGATGTGCTCGTCCAGGCCGTGCATGCGGGCTTTCAGGGTGTCCAGGAGTTCGGGGCAGGGCTCGAGGTCGGGGGCCGCGCCGGTGGCGCAGGGCAGCAAGTACCCGATTTCCTGGGTCGACAGTCCGGCTTCGAGCAGCCTCCGGATCTGAGTCACGGTCAGGACGGCATCGCTGGTGTACTCGCGGTAGCCGCTGGCGGCGCGGCGGGGCTCGAGCAGGCCCTGGGCCTCGTAGTAACGCAGTTGATGCGTGCGGACTCCGGTCCGACGGCTCAGCTCTCCGATCAGCACGCGCGCTGCTCCTTGACCTTCATATCGGTGTGAACGTTGATGATTCTGCCATGAGCACTATGAAGCGGAATCGCGACGTGACGGTCATTGGTCTCGGTCTGATGGGCCAGGCGCTGGCCGGAGCGTTCCTGCGCGCCGGCTACCCCACGACCGTGTGGAACCGTACGGCGGCGAAGGCCGAACATCTTGCCGCCCAGGGGGCGAAGGTCGCCGACTCGGTCCGCGACGCCGTCCTGGCCAGCCCGCTCGTGGTCGTCTGCGTGTCGGACTACGAGGCCGTGCGCGCCCTCCTCGATCCGCTGGGCGAGGAGCTCGACGGTCGCGTCCTGGTGAATCTGACCTCCGGTACGTCGCTGGGCGCCCGCGAGACCGCGGAGTGGGTGACGCGGCGGGGTGGCAACTACCTCGACGGAGCGATCATGGCCACCCCCGCGGCCGTCGGGGCGGAGGCCGTCCTCCTCTACAGCGGGCCGCGGTCGGCCTTCGACCCGCACGAGTCGGCCCTGAGGAGTCTTGGCGAGGGTACGACTTACCTCGGCGACGACCACGGCCTGTCGGCGCTGTACGACGTGGCCGTACTGAGTCTGATGTGGAACATCCTGAACGGCTTCCTCCAGGGTGCCGCCCTGCTCGGCGCGGCGGGCGTGGACGCCACGGCCTTCGCCCCGATCGCGAGCCAGGGGATCGAAACCGTGAACGGCTGGGTGTCCACCTATGCGCGGCAGATCGACGACGGCGCGTACCCGGCCGTTGATTCCACCATCGACACGCACCTGGCCGCGATGGAGCATCTCATCCACGAGAGTGAGTCCCTCGGGGTGAATGCCGAACTTCCGAGGTTCATCAAGGTCTTGACCGATCGGGCCGTGGCGGATGGGCATGGCGGCAGCGGGTACGCGGCGATGATCGAGCAGTTTCGTCCTGCATGACACACCGCTGCCGTCCTTGCCCAGGACGGCACAGGACGGCAGCGGAGTCCGGCCGGCCGCTATAAGTCGCTGATGTGGGGGATGATCTCGGTCAATACCCAGAGGGCCAGACCGAGGGCGATGAGGTTGACGCGGCCGCCGCCGACGTTGAAGGCGGCGAGCACGAAGCAGGCCAAGGCGAAGATGAGCAGAATGAGGGTGAGCATGCTGGGCGTCCGTCCGTTCGGTGTTACGGGTGTGGTTGCTCAGCGCTACCCATGATCGCCTGGTTCAGGCGTGGCGATTGATCACATGCCCCGAACTGTGACCCGGCCGCCTACCGCGACTCGCGGTGACGCGGATCTCTCATCAGGCATGCGAACGAAAGATCCCGGCCGACGGGTGTCCAGGACCGTGGCGGCACGCCATGGGCGTGCGGGGATCGGAAGTCTGCGGTTCGAGTCGTCGGTGACCTCTCCGGCGGCCGGCTCGGCCGGAACTAGCCTGGGCCCGTGGAGAAGCCCGGGTTCGTGGAGAAGCCTGAGGAGGAGGAGCCCAAGGAGGAGTACGCGACGGCCTGCCGGCTCGTCTCCGGCAGGGTGCCCAGCTTGTTGACCTCGTTGGTCAGCCCTTCGAGGACCGCGCGCAACTGGACCTGGGTGACCTCCGCGAAGGTACGCAGGTAGGCGATGCGGCGTTCCAGTTCCTCGGCTTCGACCGACTGGACCTCTCCACTCGCCCGATAGACGTTGACCGCCTGGCTGGCGGCCTCCTCCGCCTGCTGCTGCGCCTCCTGGAGGATCTGCTCGTACTGCTGGCGAGCTTGGCCCACCAGCCTGCGGGAGTAGTCCTCCGCCTCGGCTATCTGGGCGTCCGCCGTCTGCTGAGCGCGGGAGAGGAGGTTGACCGCGTCGACGTTGAGCCTGGCCGAGGCGCCCGGGGAGGTGTCGTGGCCGTGGTCCTTGAACCAGTTGCGCAGCCGGTCGACCTCCGCGCGCAGGTCGGCCTTCTCCGTGTCGCTGGCCGCTATGTCGTCGGCCATGCGGAGGAGGAACGTACGTACCTCATCCGCGTTGTAGCCGCGGCTCCCGAGCTTGGCGCGTGAGAAGTCCTTGTTCCGTACCCGATCCGGCGTCAGTGGCTGGCGGTCGTTCGATGGGTTATGTGCCCATGGCGTCTCTCCCGTCACTGCTCTCTACCTCCAGCACTGGTGAATTCGTCGAAGCGGATTTGCTCGGCCGGCACGCCGGCGTCCAGCAGCCGGGCGATCGTGCTCTGAACCATCTCTTCAGAGCCGCATACGAAGACCTCCTGGCCACGCCAGGCCTTCAGGGCGACGTCCACCACATAGCCGCGCTCACCGCGGTAGAGCCCGTCATGGGACACGACGGGCACGACACTCAACCATGGGTGCTCGGCGTCCAGCTTGGACAGTGCCTCCATGTCGTACAGCTCGCGGGCGGTCCGGGCACCCACGAAGAGGCGGATGTTGCAGCGCGCCCCTTCGTAGGCCACCTGCTCCACGAGCGCCTTGAGGGGAGCCAGGCCCGTGCCGCCGGCGATCAGGAGGAGATCCTTGGGCAGGCTCGTGTCGAGCGTCAACCGGTCGCCCAGCGGTGCGCCGATCTTCAGTGCGTCGCCGCGTTGCGCGCCGTGCACCAGGGCCGTGCTGACCGCGCCACCGTCGACCACCCGTACGTGCAGGTCAATCGTGTTGTCGCGACGCGGCGCGTTGGCGAAGGAGTAGAACCGCCACATTCTCGGTCGCAGCCCGACCGAGATCGACGCGAACTGGCCCGCGCGGAAGGGGTACGGGTAGTTCAGGCGAGCCCGGATCACCGCGATGCCGGGGGCGCGCGACTCGTGCAGGATGATCTCGCCATCCCACCAGGGCGGGGTCGTGGCCGACGCCTCTTCGGCCGCTTCGGTCATCACCTTCGCGACCAGTCCGTACGCCTGCGTCCAGTCGTTGGCCAGAGCGGGTGTCCAGCGATCGCCGAGGAAGTGCTGCAGCGTGGCCAGCAGTGCCTGGCCGACAGCGGGATAGTGCTGCGTGACCACGGCGAACTTGCGGTGGTCGCGGCCGAGCTGCTGGAGGAACGGCACCACGTCTTCCACGTGGTCGACGTTGCTGACGACGCGCCCCAGCGCGCTGACGAGCCGATCCCGCTGAGTGGCCATGGACACCGGGAACAGGGCCCGCGTCTCGGGGTACATCAGGAACAGGGCTGAGTAAAAGAACAGCGGCACCTGATCACCCGACCGGGCGACCTGGTGCCAGCTGTCCTTTAAGGCTTGCGTGTCCACTTACCCGGCTGCCTCTGCGGGCTTCTCCACGATGGAGCCGCGCACCTGGCCCAGGACCGCCACGACGTTCGCCACGACCTCCTCAGGAGCGCCGAGGTCGCGGAGCACGGTGACGAGGATGTCGCCGACCTGGTCGTAGTGCTCATCGGTGATGCCCATGCCACGGTGCGCGTCGGCCAGGTCGTGGCCCTCGTACACCTCGGGGCCGCCGAGGACGGAGCAGAGCAGCATGACCATGTGCCGCTTGAGCCGCGCCATGTCGATGCCGTCGAAGTACGGCTTGAGGTCGGGAGTGTCCAGCACGACCGTGTAGAAGCGGTCCACCGCTTCACGAACGGTGGGAGCGCCACCGATCTTGTCATAGTCCGAAACCACAGCTACCACAAAACCTCCCAAATCGGACACACATGCACGTGCGGGTACATGGGGTCAATTTCCTTGGTTCTCCGCTGTCGCGGGCGCCCGTCCGGCTGGACGGTCGTCAGTCGGCGGTCTGGGCCTCCCACTCGGTGGAGGTCACGTCTGTCTTCTTCCTGCGGGCCACGACCGGCTCCGCGCGTTCAGTGCACGGCAAGGGTCGGCGGGCATGTCGAAGGCGGCGGCCTCGGGCTGCGGCGGTGGGATCACGCCGCACTCCATTGCCGCTGGTACCACCACGGCCGAAGCCGTGTGCGGTTTGAGCGCCATTCATGCCCCCATAGAGCGGATCCTGTGCAGGCCGAATGCCTGTACCGGCCCTTAACCCTTCAGGTGTCCGAACACGTGAATATGCCTCAGGCACACTAGGGGGTGACCAAGATGCTGGCAACTCGTCGCTCACAGAGCGTGTCGCCTTTTACACACAGCCACTCCGCGGTCAATTCCGGTCGTTGCCCTGACTTCTCCATGACTACCTGTGGCACGACCGGGGCTGACTCTATCGGTTCATGGCGATCTAGCTGACAATGTCAAAGGAGAGCGCCTCTTCGTGGCGCGGGATCGACCGGTTCCTTCGCGCGCTGGCGGGGGCGTCACACAGGTGCGGGTCAGGGGCTGGGCCTGGGGCGCGACCTCGAAGCGGACGCCCTGGTCGATAGCACGCAGTCGGCTGCGGCGGCTGATGAGATGCGGACCGTTCCATTGTGTCCGTCCTTTCAGGAATGGCTGAGTCAAGTCGCACTGAGTTACCTCAACCTCGTCCAGAAAACGCGAACCCGCTGTTCATGATTTCCTGCTGACCTGGGGAAACGCGGCTTATTCGCGGCATTGAGACGCGCGCATTCATCACTGAATGCGATGCGGCATAAACAGAGCGACGGTCCGCTTGCGGCGGGGCCGTCGCTCTCCTGAACGTCGCTGCCTGCGGTTATTCACACAGGGCGGTGTCGAGGGCGGCTTCGAAGTGTTTGAAGGCGGACAGTTCGGTGGGCAGCGCGGTGACGGCGATGGTGGCGGCCCGGCCGTCGTCGGTGATGGCGTTGGCGGTGGCGTAGCCGGGAGCGGAGCCGCCGTGGGACCAGGCGTAGCCGCCGCAGCTGAGTTTGAAGGTGGCCAGGCCGAGCCCGTAGCGGGAGCCGCCGACGGTGTCGAAGTCGGGGGCGTCGACGGTGGTCTTCATCTGCTTGAGCTGCTCGGGCTTGAGTAGCTTGCCGCCTAGTAGCGCGATCATGAACCGGTTGAGGTCGGTGGGGGTGGAGATCAGCTGCCCGGCCGCCCAGGCCATGGAGGGGTCCATCGTGGTGACGTCGGTGTACGGGTCGCCGGACTTGGCGGCGTAGTAGCCCTTGGGGTGCGGGCCGCGGATGGACTGGTCGCCGAGAGCCGGCCAGTACGTTCTGCGCAGCCCGAGCGGCTCGATGATCCGCTGGGTGATCTGCTCGCCGATCGGCCGGCCGGTGACCTTTTGCGCGATGAGCCCGGCCAAGATGTAGTTGGTGTTGCTGTAGCTCCAGCCGTGGGTGGGGGAGTTCTTGCTGGTCAGCCCAGCGTCCACCAGCTCACGCGGCTCGTAGTGGGTGTGCTGGATGGTCAGATAATCCTTGATCAGGACGTCGTCGTAGTCGGCCAGGCCGCTGGTGTGCTGCAGCAACTGCCGGACCGTGATCTTGCGGCCGTCGACGCCCTTGCCGCGCACCACCTTGGGCAGGTACTTCTCGACCTTCGCGTCCAGCTCGATCTTTCCCTCGCCGACCAGCTGCAGCACGACCGTGGCGGTGAACATCTTGGTGTTGCTGGCGATGCGTACCTGCCCGTCGACGGGGACCTTCGCCTTGGTCTCCAGGTCGCCCACTCCGGCGGTGTAGTTGCGGGTCCGCCCGTCACGGCCTCGTACGGCCGCCAGCGCGGCGGGGTACTTGTCGACCTTGACCAGGGCGTCCAGGCTCTTCTGGACGACGTCGGTGTCGGCGCTCGCCGGTGTGGCGGACAGGCCCAGGCCGCTCAGCGCGGCGACGGCCACCGCCGCCAGGGCCAACCGGCTACGACGCTTGGTGGAGGGGTACGACATCGGGGGGCTCCCTGCTTGGTGGCTCGTTTGCGATGCCACAAGCCTGTCGGCCGGACCACCTCGTGATCGATCCCACTCGCTGGAGTTCACAGGTATAGCCAGCGCTACCGGCGTTCGGGCGGGCCGTCACGGCCCGCCACCCGGCATCGCGCTACCAGTCGCCGCCTTCCTCTTCCTCGTCGCCCTCGAAGATCTCTTCGGCCACCTCGGCCGCGACGAACCCGCCCACCAGGCCCGCTGCTCCGGCCGCGGCCACCGTTCCCCAACCGGGACCGCCACTGCGGTGGTGGTCGTCGTGGTGCCCGTAGCCCTCGTGATGCTCCATGTGGCCGTGGGACCCATAACCGCCGTGGGACCCGTAACCGCCGTGCGAGCCGTAACCGCCGTGCTGGGCCAGGCCGGTCAGCCAGCGGTCGAGCTCGCTGGACCAGTCGGTGTGCAGCGCGTCGTCGTGGCTGACGTGGAAGCGGCCGATGGCGTCGCCGGAGTAGCGGCCGGCCCGCTTGTCGGCCTCCAAGATGACCTCCAGCCCGGCCGGGCTCGCCACGAAGGTCAGCTCGACCTCGCCCACGACCCCGGCGTGCTGGGCGGGCGGGTAGAACTCGATCTCCTGGTAGAACGGCAGGTCCTGGTGCACTCCGTACAGGTGGCCGGCTTCCAGATCGGCGGACTTGAAGTGGAAGCCGAGCCGCAGCAACGCCTGGAGGATGCGGAGCTGGGAGGGCAGGGGCTCGACCGCGATCATGTCCAGGTCGCTCTTGTCCACGGCCTTGGCGATGGCCAGCTCGGTGCGTACGCCCAGGGCCATGCCGTTCAGGTGCTGGCCGTCGATCTCGCTGATCGGCGTCTCCCACGGCACCGGGATCTGGAAGTCGAGGGTGCGGTTCTCGCCCTCGCGCAGCGTGAACGGGCCCGAGACCTGGGTGCGGGAGAACTCGCCGAGCCCGCCGTGCTCGCCGTCGCCGTGCTCGATCTCCACTCGCGCCACGAGGCCGAGGGTGATGTGCTCGATCTCGGCGTCGAAGTCGCCGCCCTTGAGACGTACCTGCCCGGTCAGCAGCCCGCCCGGCTGGATGCGCGGGGTGGAAAGGACGGTGTCCACCGAGGGCGCGCCCACGCCGAAAGCGCCCAGCATCCGTTTGAAGACCACGCTGTTGTCTCCCTGTCTTCGGGATCGGTTGTGTCAGCCGCCCGTCACAACGATCAACGCCAGGGCCGGGTTCCGAAGCGGTCAGGATTCGAGAAGCGCGTGTCACCGAGCCGCACCTAGCCTGAGCGATGTCGGGAGGGCGGTCCGCCGGTTCCGGCCCGCCCCGCCGATCAGGTAGACAGGGGGCCGTTGCCGAAGGGGGCGACCTGATGGGGAGCGCGACGGCGGCCCCGCCCAACAGATGGAGACACGATGAGCATGGCCACGAGGACGGACACGCAGTCGCCTGAGCCGAACGTCGCCGACAGTCACGACCTGATCCGCGTGCACGGCGCTCGCGAGAACAACCTCAAGGACGTCAGCGTCGAGCTCCCGAAGCGCAGGCTGACGGTGTTCACCGGCGTCTCCGGCTCGGGCAAGAGCTCGCTGGTGTTCGACACGATCGCCGCCGAGTCGCAGCGGCTGATCAACGAAACCTACAGCGCCTTTGTCCAGGGTTTCATGCCGACGCTGGCGCGGCCCGAGGTCGATGTGCTCGACGGGCTGACCACGGCGATCATCGTCGACCAGGAGCGGATGGGCGCCAACGTCCGCTCCACCGTGGGCACCGTCACCGACGCCAACGCGATGCTGCGCATCCTGTTCAGCCGGCTCGGGCAGCCGCACATCGGCTCGCCCCAGGCCTACTCCTTCAACGTCGCCTCGATCAGCGGAGCGGGTGCGGTCACGCTCGAACGCGGCGGGAAGGCGGTGAAGGAGCGGCGCGAGTTCAGCATCACCGGTGGCATGTGCCCGCGCTGCGAGGGCATGGGCAAGGTGAACGACATCGACCTGACCCAGCTCTTCGACGACTCCAAGTCGATCGCCGAGGGCGCGATCACCATCCCCGGCTACAAGACGGACAGCTGGTGGACAGTGGGGATCTTCACCCAGTCGGGCTTCATCGACCCCGACAAGCCGATCCGCGACTACACCGAGACCGAGCGGTACGACTTCCTCCACCGCGAGCCGACCAAGGTGAACGTCAACGGCGTCAACCTCACCTACGAGGGGCTGATCCCGAAGATCCAGAAGTCGTTCCTGTCCAAGGACCGGGAGGCGATGCAGCCGCACATCCGGGCGTTCGTGGACCGGGCGGTCACCTTCACCGCCTGCCCCGAGTGCGGTGGTACCCGGCTCAGCGCGGCGGTCCGGTCCTCGAAGATCAAGGGGATCAATATCGGCGACGCCTGCGCGATGCAGATCAGCGACCTGGCCGAGTGGGTCCGCGACCTCGACGAGCCGTCGGTGGCGCCGCTGCTCGCCAAGCTGCGGCACACCTTCGACTCGTTCGTGGAGATCGGGCTGGGCTACCTCTCGCTCGATCGGTCGTCGGGCACGCTGTCGGGCGGCGAGGCGCAGCGGGTCAAGATGATCCGCCACCTCGGGTCGTCGCTCACCGACGTCACCTACGTCTTCGACGAGCCGACGATCGGGCTGCACCCGCACGACATCCAGCGGATGAACGGCCTGCTGCTGCGGCTGCGCGACAAGGGCAACACGGTGCTCGTCGTGGAGCACAAGCCGGAGGCGATCGCGATCGCCGACCACGTCGTCGACCTCGGTCCCGGCGCCGGTACGGCGGGCGGCACCGTCTGCTTCGAGGGCACCGTCGAGGGGCTGCGGGCCAGCGGCACCATCACCGGACGCCATTTCGACGACCGGGCCGCCCTCAAGGAGACGGTGCGCAAGCCCACCGGCACGCTGGAGATCCGCGGCGCGACGGCGAACAACCTGCGCGAGGTCGACGTCGACATCCCGCTCGGCATGCTGGTCGTCCTCACCGGCGTGGCGGGCTCGGGAAAGAGCTCGCTGATCCACGGCTCGGTGTCGGGGCGGGACGGAGTGGTCTCGATCGACCAGGGCGCGATCCGCGGCTCGCGACGGAGCAACCCGGCGACCTACACAGGACTGCTCGAGCCGATCCGCAAGGCGTTCGCGAAGGCCAACGGCGTGAAGCCGGCGCTGTTCAGCGCCAACTCCGAGGGCGCCTGCCCCACCTGCAAGGGCGCCGGCGTCATCTACACCGACCTGGCGATGATGGCCGGGGTCGCCACCACCTGCGAGGAGTGCGAGGGGAAGCGGTTCGAGGCCTCGGTGCTGGAGTACCACCTCGCCGGCCGCGACATCAGCGAGGTGCTCGCGATGTCGGTGACCGAGGCCGAGAAGTTCTTCGGCGCCGGTGAGGCGCGTACGCCGGCCGCGCACGCCATCCTCGACCGGCTCGCCGACGTCGGGCTCGGCTACCTCAGCCTCGGGCAGCCGCTCACCACGCTGTCCGGCGGCGAGCGGCAGCGGCTCAAGCTGGCCACCAACATGGGTGACAAGGGCGGCGTCTACGTCCTGGACGAGCCGACCACCGGCCTGCACCTCGCCGACGTCGAGCAGTTGCTCGGCCTGCTCGACCGGCTCGTCGACGCGGGCAAGTCGGTCATCGTCGTCGAGCATCACCAGGCGGTCATGGCGCACGCCGACTGGATCATCGACCTCGGTCCGGGCGCCGGCCACGACGGCGGCCGGATCGTCTTCGAGGGCACACCGGCCGACCTCGTCGCCGCCCGCTCCACCCTCACCGGCGAGCACCTCGCGGCCTACGTCGGCGCCTGACCGAGGCCTTCGCGGACTCGGCGCCGGATCACCGTCCGGCGCCGAGCACCGCCCAACTGCCGGATCACCGTACGGCGCCGAGCACCGCCCAGCGGCCGGACCGCAGTCTGGCCAGCTGGGTGGTCATCCGAATCACCAGGAAGGCCGACAAGCCCGACCAGATCCCCACCAGCCCCCAGCCGAAGCTCAGCGACCCCCATACCAGCGGCAGGAACCCCAGCACCGCCGCACCCAACGTCGCGGTCCGCATGTACGCCGCGTCCCCGGCCCCGAGCAGCACTCCGTCCAAAGCGAACACGACGCCGCCGATCGGCTGCAGCGCGACGAAGAACCACCACGCGTGGGGCATCTCGGCCAGCACCGTCGCATCGGTGGTGAACGCGTGGGGCAGGATGCCGGCCAGCGCCGCGAACACCACCCCGAGCAGCGCCCCGAAGACCAACCCGCAACCGGTCACCTGCCAGGCCAGCCGGCGCGCCCGTTCCCCGTCGCGCGCGCCGAGCGCGGCCCCGACCAGCGACTGGGCGGCGATGGCCAGCGCGTCGAGCACGAAGGCCAGGAACATCCACAGCTGGAACACCACCTGGTGGGCCCCGACCGCCGCCGTGGAGGTGTGCGCGGCGACCACGGTCGCCGACACCCAGCACGCCTGGAAGACCAGACCGAGCACCATCATGTCGCGCGCGAGGCCGAGCTGGGCGCGCATCGCGGCCGGGACCGGCGCGAGCGGCACGCCCTCCGCCAGCAGCGCCCGCACGAACAGGCTCGCCGAGATCACCTGCGCGACCACGTTGGCGACCGCCGAGCCGTTGAGCCCCCAGCCGAACCCGTGCACGAGCACCGGGCACAGCACCGCCGAGATCCCGTTGCCCACGAGCACGTAGCGGAGCGGGCGCCGCATGTCCTGCACGCCGCGCATCCAGCCGTTGCCGGCCAGGGTGATCAGGATCATCGGGGCGCCGAGCAGGGCGATCCGCAGCCAGCTCACCGCGGCGGCGGCGACCCGGTCGTCACCGGCGAGCAGGCCGGCGATCGGCGCGGCGAGGAGTTGCCCGGCCACGATCAGCACCAGCCCCACGATCGCGCCGAGCCAGGTCGCCTCCACGCCCTCGATCACGGCATCGGTACGGCGGCCGGCGCCGTGCAGCCGGGCCGCGCGGGCGGTCGTACCGAAGGACAGGAACCGCATCTGGGTGGCGATCTGCGCCAGCACGATCGCGCCGATCGAGAGCCCGGCGAGCGGCACCGCGCCGAGATGGCCGACCACGGCGGTGTCGACGAGCAGGTAGAGCGGCTCGGCGGCCAGGACGCCGAGCGCGGGCACCGCGAGCTTGAGCAGCTGGCGCAGGGGAGACCCGGCCCGGTCGACATGCTCCACTATGCGCTCCTCTGGTAAGGCGCTCAGCCAGCTTTCGCTCCTGACGGCCGACTTTAACTGTAAGGAGCACCTAGCGGCAATGCCTCTTACTTCGGTAGTCGAAGCCAAGGTCGGGCGTGCTCTCGGAGGTGATCGAAACGCGCCCGCGCTTCCCCGCGAATGGGGTAAATTACGCGATCACTGATCGGCCGTTCGCACAGGTGCCGCCGCACCGGCAGGCGTCCGCGAGCCGCTGGGCTGGAGGTCGAAAGGCGTGACCGCGGACAGAACCGCGTGGGAGCAACAGGCGTCGGAGCAACAGGCGTGGGAGCAACACAGCGTGGCACGGGTGGTCTCGCCCGTCAGACCGCGCAAGCTGGCGAAGGTGCCCTTCGTCGAGATGGCCGACGGGCGGTTGCAGGGAGTCGTGTCGAGCGGCTCGGACATCAGCCGGGTGTACGTCTCGTCGGTCACCGCCGGGACCCATAGCTACAACTGCAGCACCAACAACAACCGGCCGTGCGGCGGTTTGTACGGCGACATGTGCAAGCACCTGCGATCACTGGTCGACGAGGCGGTGCTGCAGTACGGCCAGGACCGGGTCGCCGGCTACCTGCGGGTGGAGCTCGCCGAGGGGGAGAGGCTGTCTTACCACCTGAACGGCGGTGTCGAGCGTACGCAGGGGGCCGAGGTGTTCAGCCGGTTCCTGCGCCACCTGGCCTACCTGGAGTTGCCCATGACCACCGAGCCCATCGCCGAGCTGCACTGGTTCCCGTCCACCGGGGCGGTGGGCTGATGCTGAGTGTGCAGCTGGCGGAAATGGTCGACCAGCCCCTGCCCGGTGTCGGCGAGGCGCTCGACCTGGTGACGGGCTTCGACGAGGCCCTGACGAACGGCTTGGCCCGGCTCGGCGAGGAGCGCGCCTCGGCACTGACCGACCTGGCCGGCGCGGTGGCGGCCACGCCGCTCGGCGATAGGGTGGGGGAGGCGGCGGCCAAGGTCGCCGCGGGCTCGGTCTCGGAGGAGAACGTCACGGCGCTGGCCGGTGGGCGTACCGCGCTGCTGGGCGCGGTGCACGACGCCCTGCTGGGCCGCCTCGACGCGGCACTGGGCCGGGAGCGGGACTCCTGGGCGGAGCCGCCGGCGGCCGGTACGACCGACAACCTGCTCAGCGGGTGCCGGTCCTGGCTCAACGAGCTGGCAATCACCGGCTGGCGAGGCGTCGACCACGACCTCGTCTCGGCCGTGAGCCAGACGATGGAGGCGCTGCTGGCCGAGCCGCGACTGCGCCGGCCGGCCGTGCTGATCGACGGCCTGGCCGCCGAGCTGCGCGCGTCGTGCCCGGTCGCGACGATGGAGGTCGTACCCGCCCGGCGCTGGGCCGACCTGTGGGCGCGGGCGCTGATGCTCACGCAGGCGGGCGGCCTGCCCGCGGGCGCCGGCGAGCCGGTGTCCGGGCGGCTGCTGGTGCTCGGCGTGGACGTGCACGAGCACGCCACCGCCGTGCAGGCGCAGGTCCACGCGATCCTGGAGCCCGCCGACGGCGGTCAGTGCCGTCTGGTGCGTACGAGCGTCGCCGCCACGAAGGTGGACACGATCGTCGGCACGGCCGTGTGGCGGCTGCTGTCCGGGGCCCCGGTGCTGCTCAACGCGCTGGCGAAGCACCGCAGCCTGGACATCAAGGACATGCCGCTGCTCGGCGGCGGCGACCTGGTGTGGCACGACGACCGGGCCACGGTGGGGAAGCCGGCGGACCCGTTCACCACGGCGAGGCTCCAGCTCGGGAGCGCGCTCGCCCCGGCCGTGCCGCCGCTGGAGCGCCACCCGGTGCGCCTCGCCGAGCCGGTGCTGGTCGAGGGCTACTCCGTGCCCAAGGGTGATCCGATGGTGTTCGACTTCGACGGCAAGACGATCACCGTGGACATCGACCGGCTGCCGTCATGCGGCCCGCTCACGCCCGCGATCGTGCGCGGCTCCGAGTCGTGCATCGGGCTGCTCCGCTGGGACGCCGGCCGATGGCTGCTCCAGCCGCTCGCCGTCCAGGGGACGGTCAAGAAGCTGCCGGTCACCGCGCACAACGGCGACTGGGCGCAGGGCGCGACCGACCCCAAGATCGCCAAGGCCGAGGCCAGGAACGGCGACGCGGTGGCCGTGCTGCGCGAGCGGGCGGGACGGCTGCTGCGCAAATGACTGCCAACAACGAGAACAGGCGGCAGGTGCTCTACTGGCGCCTGCTGGCCCGGGTGTTCAACACCGAGGAGCAGGCGGCCCTGGAGTCGGCCAGCGTGGCCGTCGTGGACGACCTCGGCCTGCCGGCCGCCCTGCTCGACCCTTCGGTGTCGGTGGACAACCTCGTGCAGCGCTTCCCCGACCTGGCCGCCGAGTTCGACGGCCTGCTCGACCACGCCGAGGACGCCGAGGACTCCGGTGAGCAGGTGCGCAGGGCCGCACTGATCTCCAAGCTCCTGCTCAACGTCTTCGCCACTGGGACGGGCGACGTCTCGGCCTCCCAACTCGCCGCCTGGCAGAAGGACGCCGGGTGGTTCAAGAAAGCGTGCCGGGGAGGCGGCGCCGGGCAAGGCCAAGGAGAGCAGGGCGAGGGATCCGGCCAAGGCCGGGGGCTGGGCACCGGCGGCGGTCGCGGAATCGACGACGCCGAGCTGAACAAGGCCCTGGCCAACCTGGAAGGCGACCTGGTCCGCCGCATGCGCCTGCGCGAGGTGCTGTCCAACTCCTCCCTGGCCGCCCAGCTCAATCCCAGCATGTCGCTCATCGAGCAGCTGCTGCGCGACAAGGACAACCTCTCCGGAGTCGCCCTGGCCAACGCCAAGGCGCTGATCCGCAGGTTCGTCGACGAGGTCGCCGAGGTGCTCCGTACGCAGGTCGAGAAGACCAGCGTCGGCAAGATCGACAAGTCGGTGCCGCCGAAGCGGGTGTTCCGCAACCTCGACATCGAGCGGACGATCTGGAAGAACCTCACCAACTGGAGCCCGGAGGACGAGCGGCTGTACGTGGACCGGTTGTTCTACCGGCACACGGCCAGGCGGACGACTCCGGCCCGGCTGATCGTGGTGGTGGACCAGTCGGGGTCGATGGTCGACTCGATGGTCAACTGCACCATCCTGGCGTCGATCTTCGCCGGGCTGCCCAAGGTGGACGTGCACCTGGTCGCCTACGACACCCGCGCGCTCGACCTGACGCCGTGGGTGAAGGACCCGTTCGAGGTGCTGCTGCGGACGACTCTCGGCGGCGGCACGGACGGTACGGTCGCGATGGCCCTGGCCCGGCCGAAGATCGTCGACCCGCGCAACACCGTGATGGTCTGGATCTCCGACTTCTACGACAACCGGTCGCTGATCGACGACTTCACGTCCCTGCATCGTTCGGGGGTCAAGTTCATCCCGGTCGGCTCCGTGAACAGCTCGGGGTACGCCAGCGTGGACCAGTGGTTCCGCGAAAAGCTGAAGGACCTGGGCACCCCCGTGATCTCCGGCCACATCCGCAAACTCGTGCTCGAGCTCAAGAACTTCCTCACCTAGGAGACCCGCGAATGACTGAGACACTGCGTGCCCCCGCCGAGGTCAAGTACGCCGAAGAGCTCGACTGGCTGGAGTCCATTGACGACGGCCCCAAGCCGTTCTCGTGGCGGCTCAGCCCCCGGATGGTCCGCCTGTTCGTGCTCGGCTCCGAGCGCTCGGACGGGCTCGACCGCGAGATCCCGCAGAAGTGGTTCGGTGACCGCAGCTTCGTCGAGCGCAGCATCGTGACGCTGGCCTCCGACCGCGGCCTGCTGCTCATCGGCGACCCGGGCACCGGCAAGAGCTGGCTCGCCGAGCTGCTCTCGGCGGCGATCAGCCGCAACTCCACCCTGGTCGTCCAGGGCACGGCCGGTACCACGGAAGACCACATCAAGTACTCCTGGAACGTCTCCATGGTGATCGCCAAGGGGCAGTCCCGCCAGTCGATGATCCCCTCGCCCATCATGACGGCGATGGAGCGGGGCGTGATCGGCCGCTTCGAGGAGCTGACCAGGTCGACCAGCGACGTCCAGGACGCCCTGATCTCCATCCTGTCCGAGAAGTACGTCTCCATCCCCGAGCTCGACGACGACAACATCGTCTTCGCCCAGCCCGGATTCTCGATCATCGCCACGGCCAACAGCCGGGACCGGGGCGTCAACGACCTGTCGTCGGCGCTGAAGCGGCGCTTCAACTTCGTCCGCATCCCCGTGGTGACCAGCAAGACCAGCGAGGCGGAGATCGTCCGGTTCCGTACCACGGAGCTGCTGCGCCGGCACCGCATCGAGCTGGACGTGCCGCCCACGCTGCTCGACATCCTGCTGCAGAGCTTCGCCGACCTGCGGAGCGCGGCGGCCTCGGCCAAGAGCGACGACGACAAGCTCGAGTCGGCCCTGTCCACGGCCGAGCAGATCGGCGTGCTCGAGGACGCCATCCTGCACAGCCAGTTCTTCGGGGACCGCCAGTTGCGGGCAGAGACGCTCGGTGGCTCGCTGGTGGGCTCGCTGGCCCGCCGTCAACCGGAGGACCTGGCCATCCTGAACAAGTACTGGCACGGCATCGTCGAACCCCGCAGCAAGAAGGACGGCGGGCCGTGGACGGACTTCCTCGAAGGTGGCCGCCAGGCCATCAAGACGCTCTCATGAGCCCGTTCGGCGCACTCCGCGAGCAGCTGCTGGACGCCGCCGCCGCGTTCGCCGGCGAGCCGGACACCCTGGCCGGGATCCTGTCGGGCCTGGTCGACGACGTCGACCGGGCACTGAGCGAGCAGCTCGAGATCTTCCCGGTGTGTCACCACTCGCCGGCCTCGGCGCTGGCCATGGTGCGGCGCCTGCGTGAGAAGCAGCCCAAGGTCATCTATCTGGAGCTGTGCGAGGACCTGCGGCCGCTGCTCGACGAGCTGCGCAACTGCCGCCTGCCGGTGGCGCTGCAGGCCTTCGCCTCCGACGTCGACGGCTTCCCGGCCAGCTGGGAGCCGCTCAGCGTGGTGGCGCCCATCACGGAGGTGTCGGCCGAGTACCAGGCCATCTCGTACGCGCTCAACACGCCGGACGTCGAGCTGGTGCTGGTGGACCGCTCGACGGACCACGTCTTCCAGTGGCTGCCCCGCGACCCGGCCGATCCGGCCGAGCCCAAGCAGGGCGGGGACGACGACGCGGGCCTGCACGGCGACGCCGTGGGCGTCGAGATCGGCGACCTGCGGCCGCGCTTCGCCGAGCTGGAAGAGCACCTGCTGCACCACGGCAAGGTCCGGCACTGGTCGGAGTGGTGGGACCAGTACGTCGAGCAGCCGCTGACCGGCGCGGACTACGAGTCCTACCGGCAGGTCATGGTCCTGATCGGCAGCCTGTTCCGCCGCCTGCGCCCCGAGGGCGACCGGCGGACGGACCGCGACGAGGACCGCGAGCGCTACATGTGGACGCGGATGCGCGAGCACCTCGCCGCGACGGGCGCCGACCCGGCCGAGTGCCTGTACGTCTGCGGCGCCTTCCACGCGGCCAGCCGGGTGGAGCAGTTCGGGCTGGCATCGGACGCGCCCTTCGAGATCACCCCGCGTACGGCCACCCAATGGCTGTACGGGCTCATCCCGTCGAGCCACTCGGCCATCGAGGCCCAGTTCGGCCTGGCCTCCGGCTCGGTCTCGATCGCCGCGGCCACCTGGGAGAAGGCGCTGCAGCGCGACGGCGTCAAGCCGTACCAGCTGGCGGGTCAGAAGAAGCCGGCCAAGAAGCCACGGAAGCCGGTGGCGCCCGTCCCGCCGCAGCCGGTCACCGACCGGTTGTCCGGCTTCCTGGCCAAGCCGCCGGTGCTGGACGGCCTGGACGAGGCCGAGCTGCTCGGCTGGTCCGTCGACATCGTCCGGCTGGCCCGGCGCAACGGCTACCAGTCCAGCACCGCCGACGCCATCGCCGTGTTCGAGACGTCGATCCTGCTCGCCGGGCTGCGTGGCCGGGGACGTCCCACGCCGTACGACTTCCAGGACGCCGCCGTCACCTGCATCGAGAAGGACACGGTGCCGGGCCGCCGGGACGTGCGCCGCCTGTGCGAGATCCTGCTCGGCGGCGACCGGATCGGCCAGGTGGGCTACCACGCCATGCCGCCGCTGGCCCAGGACGTGTTCGACCGGCTGCGGCCGCTGGGACTGGACCTGAGCAAGCGCACGGTACAGCGGGCGCTCATGGACCTCAAGGCGGACCCGCACCTGGTGCCCTGCTCCGACCTGCTGTGGATCCTGCGTCACCTGCTGCCCGACGACGCCGTACGGCCCATCATGGGCGCGCGGCGACTGGGCGAGCGGGCGATCCAGGAGAGCTGGGACCTGACGATCGGCAAGCACCAGCGCTCGATCATCGAGCTGGGCTACGAGGGCATCACCGTCGAGCAGGTGCTGGAGCAGCGGCTGCGGCGCAAGGTGTGGGACCCTAAGGCGACCGCGGCCGTGGCGCTCGCGGCCGTCGAGGACTCGATCCTCTACCTGCGCAGCAGGCGGTTCACCGACGAGCTCGGGGCGCGGGCCGTGGAGCTGCTGGCCGCCGAGCGGTCCGTGGACGACGCGCCGGAGGTGCTGCGCCGGATCAGGCGGCTGCTGGCCCACTACCGCGCGACCGAGCCGGAGCTGCCGGCCTGGTGCGAGGCGTTCGTCACGGCGGGGTTCGCGCATTACTGCACGCTGCTGCCGACCGCCTTCGTGGACGAGTACACCGGGGTCCGGCAGGTGTCGGCCATGCTCGGGTTCCTGTTCACGATGGAGAGCCTGGCGCTGGCGCTGGGCTGCGAGCGGGCCCAGCTGGAGATCGCGGTACGGCAGTCGCACCCGGAGGCGCCCGCCAAGGTGGCTCTCCTGTGGTCGGCCCAGTACCTGCTCGGCACGTTGCCGCTGGCCGAGCTGCGGGCGCGCTGCGACGAGCTGCTCGCCAACCCGCTCGTGATCCCGGCGTTCCCGGAGTACATGAGCGGGTTCGCGCAGGCGATGGAGCCGGCTCCCGCGCTGGCGTCGTTCGTGGTCGAGCTGATGTCGAAGGCCTTCGGCCGGTTGCCCGACTCCATCCTGCTGCCGTGGCTGCCCGGCCTGATCCTGACTCTGCGCGAGCAGGCCGGTGAGCTGGTGCCCGTACTGGTGCGCGAGGCGGGCCGTACGTTCCCCGGCGGCCTGGCCGCGCTCGACCAGTGGACGCCGCCCTGGTCGGCGAAGCCCGCCAAGAAGGCGGTAGGTGCGGCGGCGCCCGCGCAGGCGGGCCCGGTGACCGACCTGCTGGCGGGACATCCGGCCGCGACCGACGCCGTGGCCGCGCTGCTCGGCTGCGAGGGCGGCTGGCAGCAGGCCGCCGACGGCCCGTCCGGCGGCACGTCCAGCGGCTCGTCCAGCGGGGAGGCGGGCGCACTCCTGGCCCGTCACCCCGAGACCGCCGACGCCGTGACGGCGGTGCTCGTCAGCGTGTGAGTCGGGGACCGGCGCCTACCGATTCACCGGTAGGCGCCGGTCTGCAGGGTTCGGCGGCCCCGCCCTGCTCCCAGGTGCCCCGGTCGCGGCGGGTCACATGGGAGGTGGCGGCACCGGGCCGAGCTCGGGGCGTTTGGCGACGCGCCCGTCCCCCGAGGACCGGCCGCGCAGGCGCCGGTAGATCCAGGGCCCGGCGAAGCTGGCGACCCAGCGCACCTCGGCCCCGGCCACCCGCCAGCGCGCGGCCGGGGGGAGCGGGGTGAGCGGGACAGACCAGGTGTCGTCGCTGCCGGGCAGCCCGATGGCGTGAGCGATGGCGGCGGCGATCCTGGCATGACCCAGCGGACTGGCGTGCAGCCGGTCGCTGCTCCACATCCTGGCGTCGGTGGTGAAGGAGTGCGGGAAGGTGTCGACGACGATGACACCGTGGCGGGCGGCGGCGGCCTTGATCCGGTCATTGATGTCGAGCACGCGGGGGACCAGCCGCCGGGCCAGCGGGGCGATCTTGCCGATGTCGGGGAAGGTCACGGTCACCACACACGCGCCGGACGCGGTGAGCCGCTCGAACATCTCCTCCAGCGCCGAGGCGACCGCGGCGGCGTCGAAGCCGGGCCGGACGAGGTCGTTCATCCCGGCCATCACCGTGGCCAGGTCGGGCCGCAGCCGCAGTGCCGGGCCGAGCTGCTCGTCGCGGATCTGCCCGGCCAGGCGCCCGCGAACGCCCAGATTGGCGTACTGGACGTCGGGGTTCGCGGCGGCCAGCTGCTCGGCGAGCCGATCGGCCCAGCCGCGGTGGCCCCGGACGTCGTCACCGTCGCCGAGGCCCTCCGTCTGGCTGTCACCGAGGGCGACATATCGGGCGTAGGTCATCCAGAGAGTAGAGCCCACAAGACGGCCGGGGTCAACGGCGTTCCGGTGACGCGGCCGGCGATCTCCGGAAGCGCGGCGGCGACCGCGTTGCCGATGGCCGCCGGCGGGCCGATCGTCCCCGACTCCCCGGCGCCCTTCATGCCGCCCGGCGTGCGCGGCGAGGGCACCTCCAGCGTCGCGAGCTGGATGTCGGGGATCTCCCGGGTGGTCGGCAGCAGGTACTCGGCGATCGGCTGTCCCTCCTCGGTGTAGACGATCTCCTCCGTCAGCGCCATGCCGATCCCCTGCGCGATCCCGCCGAGAACCTGGCCCTCCACGATCGCCGGGTTGACCAGCACACCGGAGTCGTTGACCGCCCAGTAACCCTCGACCTCGACCGCTCCCGTCTCCGGATCGACCGCGACCGCCGCCGCGTGCGCCCCGTAGGCGTAGGTCATGTCGGCCGGATCGTAGGAGACCCGCTCCTCCAGCCCGGGCGCGGCCCCCTCGGGCAGGTCCCAGCCCCGCCACGCCGACGTGGCGATCTCCCGCAACGTCAGCGACGCCTGCGGATCCCCCTTGACGCGTACGACGGAGTCGACGATCTCCAGGTCGGCCGGCGCCGCCTCCAGCCGATGGGCGGCGATGGCCACGATCTTCTCCCGCAGCCGGTCCCCGGCCAGGGCCAGCGCGCCGCCGCCCACCGCGAGCGAGCGGCTGGCGATCGACCCGATCGAGGAGTACGGCGTGGCCGAGGTGTCGCCCAGCACCACGCGTACCCGGTCGAGCGGCACCCCCACCCGGTCCGCCGCGATCTGGGACAGCGCCGTCTCGATGCCCTGCCCGACCCCCGACACACCCGACGAGACGACGACCGAGGCGTCCTGCTCCATGCGCAGGATCGCGGTCTCGAAGCCCCCGGCCAGCATGCCCATGGCCTTCATGCCCATCGACGAGCCGAGCCCGGTGCCCTCCACATGGCAGGAGTAGCCGACGCCGCGCCTGCGCCCGTCGTCACGGGCCGGGGGAGTGACCAGGTCGCGCAGGGTACGCAGGGCTCGGGGATAGTCGCCGGAGTCGTACGCCTGCCCGGTCCGGGACGTACAGGGGAGCTCGTCGGGGCCGAGCATGTTGCGCAGCCGCAGCTCCACCGGGTCGGCGCCGAGCCGTCTGGCCGCCTCGTCGATCAGCCGCTCCCTGGTCCAGGTGGCCTCCGGCTGACCGAAGCCGCGGTAGGAGCCGGTCGGGGTGGTCGTCGTGACGACGGCGCGCAGCCGTACCCCCGCCCGGTCGAAGCGGTAGGGGCCGGGCAGCAGCGTGGCGGTCACCGCGAACGGCGAGATGCCGACGTTCGATGGGTGGCCGCCGAGGTCGCCGACGACGTCGGCGTGCAGCGCGACGAAGCGCCCGTCCGCGTCGAGCGCCAAGCGGGCCCGGTGTACGGCGGCCCGCGAGGGCAGGGTCGCGGCGAGGCGGTCGGTGGGCGACTCCGTCCAGCTCACCGGGCGGCCCAGGCGCATGGCGGCCAGGCAGATGAGCACTTCATCCGGATACAGGTGCTCCTTTCCCCCGAAACCCCCACCGGCGTCGCCGGTCACCACGCGTACCCGGTCGTGGGTGAGCCCGAGCGCGTCCGCGGCCTGCTCGCGTACGTGGTGCGGGGCCTGCGTCGAGGTCCGCACGGTCAGCTCGCCGTCGGCGAAGTCGGCGACGATGCCGCGCGGCTCCAGCGGGTACGGCGTGGCCCGGCCGAACGTGAACGTCATCTCCACCACGTGCGCGGCCCCCGCGATGACCGCGTCGCAGTCCTGGTCGCCGAGCGTGAAGTCGGTCAGCACGTTGCCGCCCCAGTCCGGGTACAGCAGCGGGGCGTCATCGGCCAGCGCCCGCTCGATCCCGATCACCGGGGGCAGCGCCTCGTAGCCGAGGTCGAGCAGGTCGGCCGCGTCCCTGGCGGCCTCCGGCGTCCGGGCGACCACCACGGCGAGCGGCTGGCCCACGTAGCGGATCGCCTCGTCGAGCGCCAGGTAGGAGGTGACGGGCTGGCCGGGGCTCAGGGTGACGCAGGGCAGCCGGACCGCGGCGGCATCGCCCGGCGTGATGACGTCGAGCATCCCGTCGATCGTCCACGCCTCCTTGGCGTCCCAGCTCACCAGCCGCCCGTGGGCGATGGGGCTGCGGACGACGACCGCGTACGCCATGCCGGGCAGCCGTACGTTCGCGACGTAGCGGGCGCGGCCGGTCAGCAGCCGGGCATCCTCGCGGCGGGGCGTCCTGGCACCCACATAACCTTCAGGCATAGCCCGATTGTGAGCGTGGGCGGGCGGCCGGTCCATCGACACACGGGTGTCACTCGGCTACCTCTTGTGTCACCCGGCCGCCTCTTGCGTCATCCGGTTGCCGTCCGGCACGGGTGTTACCCGGCCGCCTCCCACACGGCCTCGAAGGCGGCTCCGGTGATCTCGGTCAGCTCCCAGATCTCCACGGCCTGCTCGGTGAGGAAGCCGTGCTCGTCCTGGAGATGCCGCCACCAGTAGCGGTGCGCGGCGCGGTCGGGTCCGATCTCGATCTGCCTGACCGCCCAGTGCTCGCCTTCGCCCTCGACGGTCTCGAACAGCCATAGGCCGCCGCGCTCGTCGTCGCCGCGCCAGTGGTGGCGCGGCAGGTCCGACTCGGCGAGCTGCTTGATCAGGTCGGGAAGCACGGCTCCACTCTAGGTTGATCGCGAGCCGCCATGGGTAGCCGGTGGGCATGAGGCGACCACGGGGCAGCCGTGCAGACGTTCCTGCCTTATCCCGACTTCGCGCGCACCGCGGCGGTCCTCGACCCGCTGCGGCTGGGTAAGCAGCGGGTCGAGGCCCTGCAGATCCTGCGCGCCCTGACGATCCCCGGCTACGGCTGGCGGCACCACCCGGCGGTGCGCATGTGGGCGGGTTACGAGGAGGCGCTGGTGCGATACGGGATCGACGTGTGCGGCCGGTGGTGCGCCACCGGCCGCGCCGACACCTGTGCCGACACTCTGACCAGGGAGTTGGCCGAGCGCTGCGGCAGCACCGCCGTCCGCTCCCAGGTATGCCTGGAGGCGGACGGCGAGCTGCCGCCGTGGCTGGGCGACGCCGGTTTCCATCTCAGCCACCGCTCCGCCCTGCTGCGCAAGGCGCCCGGCTTCTACCGGCCGCTGTTCGGCGACGAGCCCGACGACCTGGACTACGTCTGGCCCGCCTCGGGCCGCCCGCCCTCGTGCCTGCCCGGCCGGGAGTTCGGCTGAGTCCGCCCGAGTTCGGTTGAGCAGGCCGGGAGCTCAGCTGAGCAGGCTGTCTCCGATCCAGCCCTCGGGTGCGCAGCCCGGTGGGATGGCGAAGACAGCCGAGCCGACGGGTGTGATCCACTCGTTCAGCAGGTCGCCCTTGGCCAGGTTGCGCTGGATGGGAACGAACTGCCGGTCGATGTCCGCCTGGTAGGAAGCGAACAGCAGCCCGGAGTCCGATTCGCCGTCCGGAGTGAGCCCTTCGTCATAGTTGTAGGGACGGCGCAGGATACGCAGTCCCGGGTCCGTGACGTGCGCCCGCCTGATGTGGGCGTACTCGGAGATGATCGGGAAGCCGAGCTTGTTCACCTGGCGGTAGTCCGCCTCGTCGCGTTCCGCCCGGCCGGTCAGCGGGGCGCCCGTGTCGAGACGGCGGCCGATCGTGAACTCCCTGGCCACCCGGTCGGCCGCGTCCCATGACTCCAGGCTCATGCGGATGCGCCGCAGCACCAGGGTGGTGCCGCCGCGCAGCCACGCGGGTCCTTGGGAGATCCACACGGCCCGGTCCAGGTCGGCGGGCTGGATCGTGCCGTCGACCTGGCCCATCAGGTTGCGCCGCGTCGCGCTCTGGAAGCCGCGCTGGATCCAGCGGACCTTGGCGAACGCGCGGGCGTCCTTGACGATCATCCGCAACGCGTGGGCGACGGTGACCCCGTCGTCCGCGCAGATCTGCACCATCAGGTCGCCGCCGCTCCACCGCTTGTCCAGCTTGTCGATCGTGAACGACGGCAGCGGAGCCACCGGCGACTCCGCCTTCACCGCCGCGAACAGCCCCGGACCGAAGCCGAACGTGATCGTCAGCCGGGCGGCCGTCGCGGCCAGCTCGGGCTCGGTGTCGGCCAGCGCGGGCCGCCCCTGGGTGAGGCGGCGCGCGTCGTCGGTCAGCAGCTGGAGGAGCCGTACGACGGCCTCCTTGTCGCTGTCCGGCGACAGGTCGAGGCCGACGAAGACGGCGTACGCCTGCGGAGGCGTCGCGATCCCGGCCTGGTGGGGCCCATGAAAGGGCTCGACAGTGGCTTGCGCGGGGGCTGCGGTCAGGGCACCGACGGCCGTCAGAGCCCCTCCGGCGATGAGACCCCGGCGGCTGATCACTTGTGGCCCATGCCGGGCTGGTAGTCCTCCTTGCCACCGGCGAAGTCCTTGCCGATCGCGGTGAACTCCAGCTGCTCGCCGCCCTTGACGGTGAGCGTGAACGGGATCCGGGCGCCCGGCAGCACCTCCTGCGCGACGCCCATCAGCATGATGTGGTCGCCGCCGGGCCGCAGCTCGTGCGTGCCGTGCGCGGGGATGACGAAGCCGCCCTCCTTTGGCCGCATGATCATCTTGCCGCCGGACTCCACGACCTCGTGCAGCTCGATCTTCGGGGACAGCGGCGAGGCGCCGGAGACGATTGTCACCTCGGCGTCGGTGTTGTTGACCAGCGTGCCGAAGGCGGCGCTCATCCCCTTCTTCGCGGTCTTCACCCAGGGGTCGGTGATGGTGAGGGCCACGGCGGGGGACTGCTCGGCGGCAGCGGGGGACTGCTTGGCCGGTACGGCGGCGACCTGCGCGGAGCCGCAGCCCGTGAGCGCGAAGGCAGTGGCGGCGGCGAGCAGCAGGGCATGGCGAGAGAACATGAGGGAATGCCTTTCTCCACCCGGTACGGCACGCCGAAGCGCGCCCTGCCGGGCGTGGTCATCGAAACGGGGGTTAGCTGGTTTCGACGACCATCGGCGGACCCCGCCCGGAGACCACGTGCCGCAGCACGGCCGAGCGGAAGACCGGTGGCTCCGCCGTACACGGAGCTTGGAACGGCGCCCGGATGACGGGCAGCAGCACGACCAGCAGCCGTACGGCCAGATGGCGCAGCAGCCCCCAGAGCAGGGCCTCGCCGCGCGCCAGCCACAGGGCGGTCAGCCCGATCGCCCAGCCGTGCGCGACCAGCATGCCAAGACCCGGCACCAGGCCCGAGTGCGCGTGACCGATCGCCGCGATCGGCGAGACGGCGTGGGCCAGTGAGAACAGCAGGTGCATGACCACCTGGAGGCCGCCGAGCAGCGGCAGGATCGCGCCTACGGTGCGCTCGCGCCCCGACAGCGGGAAGGCCGCCGCGAACGACAGCCCCAGCGCGATGCCCATGGCCGGCGCTCCGACAGTGCCGCCGCCGAACGCGTGCGCCGCGACGCCCAGCCCGAGGCACACCGCGGCGAAGGCCGAGGTGCGGGCGAGGCGGAAGGGCAGACCGGCGGTCACAGTGCCGTCATCATGCCACGGCCGTTGGCCGCCCCGCGATCAAGCATCGGAGTGAATACTCACTCCGCTCTTGACGGAGTGAGTATTCACTCCGTACCGTGGTCCGCATGAGTGAGAAACCAGTCCGGCGCAGGGCGCCGGGAATGAGCCCGGAGGAGCGCCGCGCGATGATCATCGCCGCCGCCCTCCCTCTGGTGGCCGAGTACGGCACCGCCGTCACCACCAGCAAGATCGCCAGAGCGGCGGGCATCGGTGAGGCCACCGTCTTCCGTGTGTTCGCCGACAAGGACGAGTTGCTCGACGCCTGCATGGTCGAGGCGATGCGGACCGACCGCGTGGTCACGGAGCTCGCCTCCATCCCGCTCGACCAGCCGCTGGCCGACCGGCTCACCGATGCGGCCGACGCGCTCCGCGCCCACCTGGAGCGGATGGGCGCCGTGGCCGGAGCCCTGCATTCCAGCGGCCACCGGAGCGGCGAGCGGCGCGGCCGCCCGCAGCCGGGCAGCCGGGAGGCGTCCATGGAGCTGATCGGGGACTCGATCGCCGACTTGCTCGAACCGGACGAGGCGGCGCTGCGGCTGCCCGCCGCGCAGGTGAGCAAGATCTTCCTGGGCCTGCTGTTCGCCCGGTCGGCCGTCCTGTCCACCGGCCAGTTGGTCGAGGTGTTCCTGCACGGAGCCATCGAGGAGAAGGAGTCGGCATGACCGTGTCCCTCAATCACACGATCGTCTCCGCCGCCGACAACAACCGGGAAGCCGACTTCTTCGCCGACATCATGGGGCTCGAGCGTCTGCCACCCACAGGGGCCCGCGGGCACTTCGCCCCCGTGCGGGTCGATGAGCGGCTCACGCTCGACTACATGACCGTCGAGAATCCTGAGGGGCATCACTTCGGGTTCGACGTCGATCCGGCCACGTTCGACGCGATCCTGGCCCGCATCCAGGAGCGCGGCGTGCCGTACGGGAACCACCCCGCGACCCCCGACAACGGACGGATCGACCACCCGCTCTGCCCGCGCGGGCTGTTCTTCACCGACGCGGTCCGCAACCTCTACGAGATCATGTCGCGTGAGTGAGCGCGCCTCGCCGATCAACGCGAAGCAACCGGCGGCGTGCGCCGCCGACCGACTCGGGGCCACGCCGACCGATGCGGAGCCACTGGCCGCGCCATCGGCCGACACGACCGCTTCTTCCCCGGCATAATGGCGCTCAATGCCGAAATTACATGACCTGGCGGATTATGCGGCGACCATGGGTCCCGTCATCGGCGCGGTCCACGTGAACGTGCATGCCTCGGCTCGCGCGCAGGACGCGGGACTGCTGCCCGGCTTCCTGATCGACCTGCGTTTCACGCTCCCCCTCCGCCCGCTGAGCCGCCGCTCGCTCGCCACGATCTACCGGTACGGCGACGCGGCCGAGCTCGACGCCGAGATCCAGGACCACCTGGACCTGGGCATGCTGGAGGAGGACGGTGACGGCGCGCTGCGGGCGACGGCCAAGGCGCTGGCGTTCATCGACGGCCTCTACGCCGTGCACGCCGCCACCACCGAGCGGATCTGGGCGGGCCGCGACCTCAAGACGCTCGCCGACCTTGCCGGACGGGTGATCGGCGCGGCTGGAGCGGATCCTGGTGACGCGCAGGGCGCCACGACGGATCTGGGCGCCTTCGCCGCGATGGCGCCGCCGTACGAACCGGTGGGCACGCCGACGGGTGTGCTGCTGTTCAACCGGCTCGCCGCGCTGCGCTACCACCGCGCCGACTCGCACGCCGCCGCCTGGCGGGCCGCCGGCCTCACCGCCGCCGAGATCATCGTGCTCGGGCCGGGGCCGCTGCGCGACCGGATCGAACGGGAGACCAACCGGCGGGCCGCCGAGCCGTACGGCGCGATCACTGAGCACGAGCGCGCGCTGTTCCACGACGGCCTGCTGGCACTGGTCTAGCGAGCCCCGGCCCGCTCAGAGCGAGCCGGGCAACACCGCTCCGAGCGAGCCGGGCAACGCCCACTCAGAGGGCGGCGAGTAACGCCCGCTCAGAGAGAGGCGAGCAACCGGCCCACCTCCGCACGGTCGTTGACGCCGAGCTTCTCGTACACGGCCTGCAGGTGGTTCGCGGCCGTCCGGGTGGAGACGGTGAGCCGGGCGGCGATCTGCCGGTTCGTCAGGCCGGCCGCCGCGAGCTGGACGATCTCCCGCTGGCGCGGCGTCAGCTCGGGCGTGGCCAGCTCGACCAGCGCGGGCGTCGACACCCCCGGGCAGCGCCTGGCCAGCGACCACGCCCTGGTCTGCGCCCCCTTGGCCAGAGCGCCCCTGCCCATCGCGCGGTAGGCGGCGGACTCCTGGGCGGTGGCCTCGGCGGCGTACAGGATCATCCCGAGCCGCTCGAACCCGGCCGCCACCGCACGCAGCTCGTCGGGGTCGCCGGTGGCCCGCGCGTGCCGGGCCAGGAGCCCGGCGAGGTGCCCGTCCACCCGTTCGGCCAGCGCGGACAGGCGGTCAGCGGCCAGCGCGGGAACCCCCAGCCGCACCAGATCGTGCAGCGCGAACATCAGATGCCCCGACTGCTCGTGCTTCTCCGCGGCGTCGGCCGCCGTCAGGCACAGGCGTACCGCCTCGTCCAGGTCCCCGCTGGCCGCCGCCACCCACACCGCGGCCTGCAGCGTCGGATAGCGGGTGAACGCCCATCGGGAGGCCAGCTCCTCGGCCTCGGCCTGCAGGTCGCGCGCCTCCGCCGTCCTGCCCAGCAGCGCCAAAGCGTGCGCCTGCTCGGCCAGGCACCGCCCCCGGTACGGCGAGCGGTCGTACAGCCCGGCGGCGTCGTCGCGGCTCCAGCGCACGGCGCCCTCGGCGTCGCCCCGCAGCCTGCTGACCAGCGCGCGGAACGCCCCGAACCCGGAGACCGACAGCTCGGCGGCGGCCAGCTCCATGCCGTAATCGGCGGTGCGCTCCGCCGCGTCCAGCCGCCCGGCGAACGTCTCGGCCGCGCAGCGCGCGTCGAGCATCGTCGGCAGCGCGTGCGGCGTCTCGTCCCCCCAGCCGTCCACCCCGGCCAGGGCCTGCTCGACGACCGCGATGGTGTGCTCGGTCCGTCCCGAGTAGGCGCTGGTCCACGAGTCGAGCGCGGCCAGGTGCGCCGCGCCGCGCACGGTGATCGGCGTGCACGCGCGAGCCCGTTCGAGCGACTCGACGGCTCGGGTGGTGCGCCCCGCCCAGAACTCGGCCACGCCGAGGTAGATGTGCGCCTCCTGCTGCCAGGCCGAGTCGGTGAGTGTACGAGCCGCCTCGCCGAGCACCCGGCACGCCTCGGTGAGCGAGCCCGCCCAGGCGTGGTTGAGACCCAGGCTGATGGCGTGCTGCGCGCGCTCGCTCTCGGTGACCACCGCCGGTGCCGTCTGCCGCAGCGCCGTCAGCGCGGCGTCGGCGTCGCCGAGCACCATGAGCGACTCGCCGAGCAGCGCGACCGCGGCCACGCTCGGTCCCGCGTCCATCGCCGCCCTGGCCAGCCGCGCGGCCAGACGGGGATCCTGCCTGGCCCAGGCCAGCCGCGCGGCGACGAGCAGCATGTCCGGATCGGTGGTCGAGCCGCTGTCGAGCCGCCACACCGCCGCGCGCAGCACGTCCTCGCGCCGCCGCAGCCCGCTCGCCTCCAGCGCCTCGGCGAGCATCCGCAGCCGCCGCCGGGTCCGCAGCGTGCCGCAGCCGCCGCGTACCACCTCGCCATAGAGGGGGTGGCCGAGCCGCAGATGCTCCCGCTGCACGTCGCGTACGGCCACGATCAGCCCGCGGTCCTCGACTCGCTCCACCGCGATCGGTGAGGTGAGCGAGACCAGCAGATCGGTGCCGAGCGGCTCGCCGAACGCCACCAGCTCCAGCACCTCCCGCTCCTCCTGATCGAGGTGCCCGATCCTGGCGTCGACCAGCTCGCGCAGCCGGGTGGTCATCGACAGCTCGCCCTGCCAGCGCCACTGCCCGTCGGTCTCGGTCAGACATCCCGAGGTACGGCCGGCGTGCACGACCTCGCGCAGGTAGAGCACGTTCCCCTCGCTGACCCTGGCCAGGTGCCTGACGGTCTGTCCGGCCACCTCCCCGCCGAGCGCCCCCTCCAGCACCTCCCCGACCTCGGCCACGGTCAGGGGCGGCAGCTCGACCCGGCGGAGCAGCTCGTCCTTCCACAGCGCGGCGACCGGCGCGGGCAGCGGCTCACCGCTGCGCACCGTGACCAGTAACCTCGCGGCGCCGCTCTCCGCCAGGTGGTGCACCAGCGCCGCCGAGGCGGCGTCGAGTCGGTGCGCGTCGTCCACGCTCACCAGCAGCTCGTCCCGTCCCGCGCTGATGCCCAAGTGTCGCGCGGCCCAGCGCAGCAGGTTCTCCCCGCTGCTGGGCGGTTCGGTCAGCGCGTGGGCGAACGCGCCGAACGGGATCGCCGCCGCCGTCTCCGTACCCAGCGCCCGAACCACCCCGTACCCCTCCAGGCCGGACAGCGCCTGCGCCGCCAGCCTGCTCTTGCCCACCCCCGCGTCTCCGGCGATCATCACGCCCGCCCGCGACCGCAGTGCCCCCCGTATGGTCGCCAGCTGGCCCCCTCGCCCGACGAACGGCCATCTGCTCCCCAGCTGCTCGCTCATCGTGCCTCCTCTCACCCTCGATGATGGTGAGCGAGGTTCGCGGGAGGTTCAGGGCTGATCTCGGGTCAAACCGGCGGCGGAGAGCAGCAGGTCGACGATCGCCTCGCTCCCGCTGAACGGCACCGGTTCGCCACCGACTTCTTCGAGCAGCCCGCGGAGCTGGCCGCCGGACTGCTCAGGCTCGACCAGCCGTACGATGACCGTCCTCATTTCGGCACCATCTCCCCGACCGGTTCAGGCCAGGTTCAGGTGGGTTGGAGAGGGGCCGCTCAGGTGGGGTAGGGCGCGGGCTCGACCTCCAGCTCGCGCATCCGCTCGGCGTACAGGGCGTAGCGCCGCCGCGCGTCGCCGCGCCGGCCCGCCGAGTCCAGCACCCGCACCAGGCCGAGGTGGGCGCGCTCGTCGTAGCGGTCGCGTTCGAGCAGGCGCAGCCAGTAGCGAGCCGCCTCGTCGTGCCGCCCCTCGCCCGCCCGTGCCGTCGCGAGCCTGGCCGCCGCCCGCACGTACGCCAGCCTCGCCTCCTCCCGCAGCCCCACGGCCCAGTCGGCGTACGGATCCTCCTCGCAGAAGTCGCCCCCGTAGGACGCCTCGGCCTCCGCCCACCGCGCCAGCGCCTCCGCCGCCCGGCCCGCCTGATCCAGTTGCCCGGCCGAGCCCACCAGATCGAGGAAGCCCTCCACATCGACGTCCACGTTGGCCAGATCGAGCCGTAGCGCGCCCTCGTCGGAGACGACGAACTCGTCCGCCGGACGTACATGATCCGGATCGAGCACCGCTCGCAGCGTCGACACCATCACGTTCAGCCGCTTCAGCCCGACCGCGTCGCCCTGCTGCTCCGGCCAGAGGATCTCCACCAGCCGCTCCCTGCCGATCGCCGCGCCCCGGCGGCTGACCAGGATCTTCAGCAGATCGCGGGCCTTGCGCGACTGCCAGGCGGTGCGGGCGACGGGCACCGCGCCGCGCAGGACTCGGAACGTTCCCATGGTCTCGACCCGCACGCGCGCCTCCGCCACCGGCGTGAACCGGCCGACCAGCGCGTCGATCCGGGCATCGAGCGCCCGGCAGCCGATCGCGTGCATGCGGCTCCTGACCTGATGCGCGATCTCCCTGCCGGGCACCGCGTCGCCCAGCGCGGCCCTGACCAGCTCGGCCCTGGCCCGGCCGATCGGATCGCCGAGCGCCGACCACTGACGCACCGCCTCGTCGGCCAGCCGGGAGTCGCCGTCGAGCTCGGCGCGCAGCTCCACCATCGCGGCCCGCGCCGCGTGATCCCTGCGCCGCACGGCGACGGACTCGGCCTCCGACAGCAGCACCCTGGCCTCGTCGTACCGCCCGGCGGCCAGCGCGACACGGGCCGCGACCAGCCTGGCGTCCACCCCGGCGATGCCTTCCGCGTGCTTCAGCGCCCGCGCGGCCACGCGGGCCGCCTCATCGGGATCGTCGTCCGTGAGCAGGACGGCCAGTTTGTTCAGGGCGTTGGACAGCTCCTGAACCTCGCCGGACGCGCCGGCGTCCGCGATGATCCGCCGGTAGATGGCCATCGCCGACCTGCGGTCGCCGCGCAGCACCTGGATGTCGGCCAGCCGGATCAGCCCATAGCCGACGAACCGCGACCCCATCGCCTCCCACCTGGCCGCCGCGTCCGCGGCGTCGATCGCCGCCTCCTCCAGCCGGCCGAGCCCGATCAGCGCCTTGGCCCGGTTGGCGATGTTCAGCGCGGCGTACGGGGCGAACGACACCAGATCCGACAGCCTGGCCGCGATCTCGACCTCCGCCAGCGCCCTGGTGTAGGCGGCCTCGTCGAGGTGACAGGAGGCGCGATTGGCGCGGATGCGGATGAGCTGGACGACGTCCCCGGCCCGCTCGGCGTACTCCAGCGCGCGCAGGTAATAGGCGTCGTTGGCCCGCCGATCGCCGTCGAGCGAGGCGAGCATGGCCTGCACGGTGTTGGCCGCGGCCAGGGCTCCCGGATCGCCCAGCGCGCTGGCCAGCTCCAGCGCCCGGTCCGCCAGCTCGGCGCAGCCCGCCCGGTCGCCCTTCAGCCAGAGCACCGACGCGGTGGAGGCCGCGCACATCGCCGCGTCGGCCGGCGGCAGCCCGTACTCGAAGCCCTTGGTGTAGATGGCGATGGCCGAGTCGAGGTCGCCACGCAGGTGGTCGATGAGGCCGAGCCGCCTGGCCAGGAACGCGTCGAACACCGAGGTCGCCGCCGCGCGGGCGAGCAGGTCGCGCGCTCGGGTCCAGTCGCCGCGATTCTGCTCGGCGATGCCCGCGAGCCGCTGCATCGCCGGCGACTGCCGGATCGGCTCGGGCAGCAGGGCGAGCGCCGCCACCACGTCATCGCCGCGCTCGGCCAGGCGCAGGCCGTGCGTGCCGAGCAGCGAGGTGACGAGCGTGCTGTGCCGGGTGGCGACCGCGGCGCGCAGGGCCAGCTCGGGCTGGTCGTGCTCGACGTACCAGCGGGCGGCGACGGCGGCCGTGTCGTGGGCCTCGTGCCGGTCGAGCGGCGCGTGCGCGGCCAGTACGTGGGCGCTGGTGGCGGTCAGCCGGTATCCGCTGGGGAGAGTCGGCCGGTGCGCGCCGGTGGGCAGGGTCGGCCGGTGCTCGCCGACCGTGGGGTGGTTGCCTGTCCCGGCCGGCTGGTGTCCGTCGGCCGCGCGGTGGGTGCCCGTCGAGGCGGCCCCGGACCGGTGTCCGTCGTGGCCGGCCTCCAGGAACAGGCCCCGGCTGGTCAGCGAGGCCAGCGTGTCGGGCGGGGCGCCGAGCGCGGCGGCGAGGTCGTCGGTGAGCACGGGCAGCACGGTCGCCGCCCGCAGCAGCTCGCGCATCGCCGCGGGCAGGTCATTGAACGCCGACAGCGTGAGCCGCTCCAGCGTGGCGGAGGTGGCGGCCAGGCCCGCGGCCGTACCCGGCCAGGCGGCCGGATCGGTGCGGGCGAGCGCGTCGAGCGCGGCCCGCACGGCGGCGGGCCAGCCGCCGCAGGCGTCATGCAGCGTGGCGGCGATCGCCGCCCCAGGCTCGCCCAGCCGCTCGCGCGCCCAGGCCGTGGTCTCGCCGATCGTGAGCGCGAGGTCGGTCGCGTCGAGGTCGAGCACCTCATGGTCCTGGCGAAGGCGGGCGGTGGGGAACGGCAGCGGCGCCCGCGAGGCGGTGACCACGTGCAGGTGACGCGGGGCGGCCCGGACCAGGGTCTCGACATAGCGTACGGAGCCGGCCGCGCCGATGATCGTCTCGATGCCGTCGAAGACTAAGGCGAGCCCCCGTCGCAGCCGCCCCGCCAGCGCCTCGGCCAGCGCGCCCGCCAGCGCCGCCGCCCTGGACAACTCGTCGGCGTCCGGCCCGAGCGGGGACTCGGCGGCGGCGGCGAGCTCGGCGGGTAGGTCCGGAACCACCTCCGCGAGGGCCGCGACCAGCGCGCCGGCCAGCGTGGTGAGGTCGCGATCGGCGGGCCCCAGTCGGTGGAGCACCGCGCCGACCGCCTCACTCCAACTCGTCAGCGCGATCGACTTGCCGTAGCCCGTGGTGGCCACCAAAGTGGTGAGCCTGTGCGTCAGCGCCCCGTCGAGCCGCCGGTCGAGGGCGGGACGGGGTTGCACCCACCCACGTTCCACCCACGCATGCTACGCCGGGGATCGCGAACGACTCCAGAGTTCGCAAAGTGCCACCTCCCGGTAACCGGGCCGGAGGCGCACTATGGTCGAGTACCTCTTCGAGGAGGGTCGCGGTGGATCAGGACCTGCCCGGCGGAGCGAGGCTGATCGTGGGGGTGGACGAGTCCCCGGCCTCGCGCTGGGCACTGGCGTGGGCCATCGGGGCCGCGCGGCTGCATCGGATGGCGCTGATCGCCGTCCACGTCAGCCGGGCCCCGGTACACCCCTTCCCCGAGGCGCTGCCCGTGCAGCACGCCATGAAGGCGGGGGAGGAGGCGCGGTGCAACGAGGTGATCGCGGGCGTGTTCGACGACGTGGCCGGTGGGCTGCCCGCTGACCTCACCACGGCGGTGGTCGGCCGGGTCGGTGACCCCGGCTATCACCTCGTCGACCTGGCCCGTGAGGGCGATCTACTGGTGCTGGGGCGGGGGAAGCGGGGGATGATCAGCCGGTTGTTCCTGCCTTCGACGAGCATGTACTGCGCTCGGCACGCCAAGACGACGGTCGTGATCGTCCGGCAGCCGACACCGCCGGACGAGCCGCACCTGCCGGGGGAGCGCACGCGACGGTTCTGGAGCCGCAAGCACATCTAGCTGGGTCGGGTGTCCGTTTCTCCTCTCTCCGACTCCCGGACCTCCGACTCCCGGACCTCCGACTCCCGGACCTCCGACTCCCGGACCTCCGGCTCCCGGACCCCCGGACCGTTCGGACCCCCGGACCCCCAGGTCCGTCGACCCCGGTTCCCCCGGGTCCCCGATCCCTCCGACCCCCGGACCGACCCCCTCGGGTCCCCTGGGTCCCCGACCTCCTGGGTCCCCCGGTCCCCCGAAGGGGGTATCTCCCAATAAGGACCCCAGCCCCCACAGACCGTCACAGGGATCGAGACGGTCGTTAGCCCAGGGCTTCCTTCAGGACGCTCAGGCCCGAGGGGATCTCGGCTTGCTGGATCGCGCCGTACCCCAGAACCAGGCCCTGCTGGGCGGGGCTCTCACCGCAGTAGGCGTCAAGCCGTTCCAGGGCCAGCCGGGGAACCGGGCGTACGGACACTCCGGGGGAGAAGCGGGCGCACAGGTGCAGCCCCGCGACCGAGGGGACCAGACGCAGGCGGTCGTCACCGGCGAGGGCGTCGACGACGAGGGCGTGGCGGGCGGCGTACTCGCGGGTGGCCTTCCTGATGTGTCTGGCCAGCAGGCCCTCGTCGATGAAGCGGGCCAGCGCGGCCTGCGTGGACAGCTCGCCGTGGCAGTCGCTCAGCTGCCTGGCGGCGCGCAGCGCGGGCATGAGCGAAGCGGGGGCCACCAGGAAGCCGAGGCGCAGCATGGGCAGCAGCGTCTTGGAGAAGGAGCCGATGTAGATGACCCGCCCCGCCCGGTCCAGGCTCTGGAGCGGCTCCAGCGGCCGGTCGCCGAAGCGGAACTCACTGTCGTAATCGTCCTCGACGATCACGCCACGCCGCCGCTCCGCCCAGGCCAGCAGCGCGGCGCGCCGAGCCAGCGACATCGGAGTGCCGAGCGGGAACTGGTGGGACGGGGTGACATACACCAGCCGGGCGGCGTTGGGGATGGCGGTCACGTCGATGCCCTCGCCGTCCACCGGGACTCCGACGACGCGGGCGCCCAGCGAGCGGAACAGCCGGCGCGCGGGCGGGTAGCCCGGCTCCTCGACCGCCACGCAGGCGCCGGGGTCGATGAGCACCCGGCCGACGAGGTCGAGCGCCTGCTGGGCGCCGTTGGTGATCAGGACGTCGTCGGCGCCGGCTCGTACGGAGCGGCTGATGCCAATATGTCGGGCTATAGCGTCCCTTAGGGCTTCGTGGCCGGAGGGGTCGGCATATCCGGCGAGGCTGGTACGGAGCTCACGGGCCACCAGCCTGCGCCACGTCTCCATCGGGAACAGCCGGGGATCGGGCACGCCCACGCGGAAGTCGTACTCGTGACCGGCGGCTGGTGAGTCGGCGGCCACGGACCGCCAGATGGCGCGGGGCCGTACGACCCCCTGGGGCGCCGCCCTGGTGCGTACCCGCTCCGCCGAGACGAACGTGCCCGCGCCCGCCCGGCCGACGAGGAAGCCGTCGGCCACCAGCCGGTCGTAGGCGACCGCGACCGTGTTCCGGGAGATCTCCAGCCGTCTGGCCAGCTCGCGGGTCGGCGGCAGGCGTTCGCCCGATCTGAGCCGGCCGTCGAGGATCGCGTCCAGCAGCTGCCGGTAGACCTGTGCGGCCAGGTCACCCCGGCCATGAAGGCTTACATGGACATCCATCTTGGCCCAATCATTTACCCGAAAATTGGAGCTTATATCGGGACAAGATGAGTCTTAGGTTGGAGCCATGACAGAGCGCATGAACCTCGGCGAACTCGCCGGAGAAGCCTACAAAGCCATGGCCGGCCTAGACCGGTACGTCCGGCACAGCACCCTGCCCGCACCCTTGCTGGAGCTGGTACGCCTGCGCGCCAGCCAGATCAACGGCTGCGTCTACTGCGTGGACATGCACAGCGGCGACGCCAAGCAGGCGGGCGAGAGCGACGCCAGGCTGCACGCCGTGGCCGTGTGGCAGGAGGCCCCCTTCTTCACCGACCAGGAACGCGCCGCCCTGGCCTTCACCGAGGCCGCCACCAGGCTCTCGACCGACGACATCACCGATGAGATCTGGCAGCGGGCCGCCGAACACTTCGACGACCAGGAACTCGCCGCCCTGGTGGTGGCCGTCGCCACGATCAACGCCTGGAACCGGATGGGCGTGGCCACCCGCATGACCCCCGAGTCCTACAAGGGCTGACCACCGGTGCCACTCTTACCGCGACGGGACCTGCGACGATGACTACGACGGGACCCACTCCGGAACCCACGACGGGACCCATAACAGCGAGCAGACGGTCGAGCTGGGGGTCGAGCAGAGGGCTCCTCGTACAGGCGCAGCTGGCGAACTCGATCGGCGACGGTGCCTACCTGGTCACCTCGGCGCTCTATTTCGCCAGGATCGTCGGCCTGTCGGCGACGGAGATCGGCTTAGGGCTCACGCTGGGCTGGGCCGTCGGCACCGTCGCGGGCGTCCCCCTCGGCCACCTGGCCGACCGCCGCGGGCCGCGCGGAGTGGCCGTCCTCCTGGCCCTGTCGACCGCCGTCGCGGTCATGTCGTTCCTGTTCGTGCGGTCGTTCGCGCTGTTCGTCCTGGCCGCCTGCCTATACGGCACCGCGCAGACCGGCCTGTCCGCGGCCCGCCAGGCGCTGCTGGCGGGACTGATCGAGCCGGGCAAACGCACCGAGGTCCGGGCCGTACTCCAGTCCACGATCAACGGCGGCCTCGCGATCGGCGCCGCTTTGGGCGGATTCGCGCTGCACGTGGACACCCGGGAGGCGTACCTGGCCGTGTTCGCGGTGGACGCGGTCAGCTTCCTGGCCGCCGCCCTCCTTCTGCTCCGGCTGCCCGCCGTCGCCCCGGTCCCCGCCGCTGCCGGGCCGAAGCTGGCCGTGCTAAGGGACCGGCCGTACGCGGTGATCACGCTGATCAACGCGATCATGCTCTTCTACATGCCGCTGCTCAGCCTGATCGTCCCCCTCTGGATCGTCCAGCGCACCACGGCACCGACCTGGCTGGTCTCGGCCCTGCTCCTGGTCAACACGGTGAGCGTGCTGCTCTTCCAGGTACGGATCGCGCGTCGGGTCAGGGGCCTGGCCGACGCCTCCCGATCGGTGCGGTACGCGGGCCTGGTCATGCTGGCGGCCTGCGCGGTGTTCGCGATGTCGGCCATCGGCTCGTCGGCCTGGCTCGCCGGGCTGATCCTGCTCGCCGCGTCTGGGCTCCAGGCGTACGGCGAGATGCTGCTCGGGGCGGGCGCCTGGGAGATCGGCTTCGCCCTGGCACCGGCGGACAAGCAGGGCCAGTACCAGGGCTTCTTCGGGACCGGGATGGCGGTGGCCAGGATGCTCGGCCCGGTCGTTCTCACCACCCTCGTCATCGGCGGGGGCACGCTGGGGTGGCTGCTGGTCGGCGGCCTGTTCGTGGCGGCCGGCGCCGCGATGGGCCCGGCCGTGAGCTGGGCCACCCGCAACCGCTACGGTTTGACATGATCTACCTGGTGTCCGAGATGGGACGGGATAACCGGCCCCACCTGGGGTTGTTCATTCGTTCTTTGCACATCCGGTACATCTGGTTCGTGCACAACACAAGGACCGCAGCCATCCCTTGCTAGGCTGCATGTCAACCGTTGGGTCTCACCCCGGCAGGTGAGGCCGTCGAAGAAGTGGGGTCACACCGTGAAGAAGCTTGTCGTTCTGGCGCTGATCGCCCTTGGGGGGCTGCTGGTCTGGCGCAAGGTGCAGGCCGACCGCGCCGAGCTCGATCTCTGGACCGAGGCCACCGGCAGCGAGAACTAACCGACCTGGCGAGGCGATGAATGACGTCGTCCAGATAAAGCTGGCGTGCCTGGACCTGGCCGGCACAACAGTCGGTGACATCGCCATGGTCGAGCGGGCTTTCGCCGAGGCGATAGCCACTCAGGGCATCGTCCCCGGGACCGGCGCGTACGCGCGTGCCATGGTGCACGTGCACCGGTCCCGGGGCTGTCCCAAGATCGATGTCTTCCGAGGGATCTTCCCCGGCAACGAGGCCCAGGCTCAGGCGGCGAACCTGACGTTCGAGCGCTCATACGAGGGTGCGCTCGACCGAGCAGGTCTCGTTCCCATGCCCGGAGTCATCGAGGTCCTCGACAAGCTCCGCGGCTCCGGCCTGAAACTGGCCCTGATCACCGGCTTCAGCCGCGTCACCCTGAGCCGCGTCCTCAGCGTCCTCGGCTGGCACGACAAGATCGACCTCGCCATCTGCCCCGAAGACGCCGGCGGCCGTGGCCGCCCCTGGCCCGACATGGTCCTGCACGCCATACTCCGCCTCGGCATCGAGGACGTACGACAGGTGGCGGTCATCGGCGACTCGGAAAGCGACATGCTCTGCGGCCGCCGAGCCGGCGCCTCGATCGTGGCCGGCGTGATGACCGGCGTCCACAGCCGGGAGCGACTCCTCAAGGGAGGCGCCACACACATCCTGGACTCGATCGCCGACTTCCCAGGCTTGATCTTGAGCGAAGACCCGAGTAGGCAGCAGATGGGTGTCGGGGGCCGGTAAGCTATCTTCGTCACGTCGAGGGGCCTTAGCTCAGTTGGCAGAGCGCCTGCTTTGCAAGCAGGAAGTCAGGAGTTCGAATCTCCTAGGCTCCACTCATACGAAAGCCCAGGTCAACTGCATGGGCTTTCGATCTTTCTAAGGGCTATTCAGGGTCCCGTGCCCGTTGCGTGCCCGATGGCTTGTCACGCGCCCCGCGTGCGAGGTCGTCGAGCTTCTGGGCCACCTCACGCTGACGTTCGTCAGTGGAGTGCTGGTAGATGATCGCGGCGCTCGTGCTCACTGCGCCTTTTATGGGCGGCTTCCAAGCAAATGCACCCAGATGTGATGTGCTGGCCGCAATCATCGTCCTGGGAATCCTTGGCACTGGCATCGCCTACGTCCTCAATTACCGCCTGCTCGCCGACGAAGGCACAACGGCATCCGTCGTCACGTACCTGCTCCCCGGTCGTGGTCGTCATCCTGGGAGCAGCCGTCCTGCACGAACCTCTCACCATCCCGGTCATAGCTGGGATGGCCATCGTGCTTGTCGGCGTAGCACTGACGCGGAAAGTGATGCCTCAGAAGGCGGACATACGTTGAGCCCTTTCATCTTGAGTACTTAGCGGCCATCTTCACTGCGTCAGCGGTTGTCGGACGCTGATGTGGTCAATCACTGTGGTCAGCCGCTGGGGGCAACTCAATTCCACGACGAAGCGCCTCGACCACATCCATGGCAGGCTCGAGAGGGAGCCCAGTCGCTCGGCGGATCTCTTTGATGGCGGCAATACGTTGCCCCGACACGATCAGCGTGCGAACAACATGCTGCACGTCGATGGGAACAGCCACATCAGCGATCCGATCCGGATCAGGTCGTCTCAAGCGGCCCTTTTCGCTGATCATTCGACCGGACCCCACGAGCCAGACCATTATCGCGGCAGGCACAACCCAAGCGAATGACACCAAGATCTCAACTACGTTGATGATGCGCTCCCCGTGTCGCCTTAGACGCTCACCCCAACCGCATCCTCTACGGGGATGGAGCACACATCAAGAGAGGCGATCAAGGCGGCCTAAGAAAGATCACCATGCAGCCAGCCCTTGTCTGGTCTCACTTGACGCTTGACACTCCTAGCCGATCTTTCGCTTCTTACAAAAGCCCAGGTCGGCGGCCTGGGCTTCTGATCTTTCTGAGGGCTATTTCTGGTCCCGTGCCCGTTGCGTGCCCGTTGGCTTGTCGAGTGCGCCGCGTGCAAGGTCGTTGAGCTTCTGGGCCACCTCTCGTTGGCGCTCATCGGTGGAGTGCTGGTAGATGATCGCGGCGCGGGTGCTGGAGTGGCTCATGCGGGTCATCAGGTCTCGGATGGACACGCCCGCGTTGGCCGCCAGCGTGTTGCCCGTATGCCGCAGGTCGTGAAAGTGGATCTTCGGCGCGCCCGCGTTCTGGAGCGCCTTTGCCCAGACGCGACGGTTGAAGTTGGTGTTGCGGATCGGGCCGTCATCGGGACCCGCGAAGATCAAGGCGGCGGCCCTCCGCGCCACCGCACGGCCCGCCGCCCGCCGTCCGGGCGTGCGGCGTGGGCGCCGGTCCCGAACGGCGGCGGGACTCAGGGCCGCCCGCCGTACACAGCGCTCGCCGCACCATGCCTCACCCGCCGACCATGGACGCGCCGCCGCCCAAATGCAGCACTACGATCGCCTGGCTGTGGCCAGCCAGCGTACGGGGTCGGGGGCGATCGCCGATCCGGGACTTCGTTCCTCAGCCCCGGCTCACGGAGCATCGTGGTAGCCGTGATCAGTAAGCCCGCCCAAAGATGACACGCTTGCCATACGCAGATGCTTCACCGCAATGCACGCACCATCCGGTCTCTGAAGCACCGTCGAGCGGAATGCAGCGCGGAGTTGCTGCGACCTTGGCCTTGATGTCGTCCTCACACGCGGGACTGCCGCAGTGCAACACCAACGCCCATCCCGACGCTACGGCCTCCGTGAAGGAGTCCCAGGTGTCCACCCTCATGGTGTGACTGTCGCGGTATTCGGTAGCCCGCTGAAGAAGGAAGGCTTGGAAATCTTCCAGTACGCCAGGAATGAGCTCCGGCGCAGAAGACAGCGAGATGCTCTGTTTGCCCTCGTCGCCAAGCCTCTTGGCCATCACCACAGTGCCAGACTCAAGATCACGCGGACCGAGTTCCAGCCGGATGGGAACGCCGCGCAGCTCCCACTCATTGAACCGGAAGCCAGGCGAAAGCTGTGCGCGATCATCGACATGGGTGCGTATACCGGCCGCCTTAAGCCGCCCTGCAAGCTCCAGCGCCGCGGCCGAGGTCTGCGCGCCCTGATCGCCACGTCCAATCGGCACGATTACCACTTGATAGGGGGCAAGTCTGGGTGGGAGGACCAGGCCCTTGTCATCGCCGTGGGTCATGATGACCCCGCCGATCATTCTCGTTGACATGCCCCATGAGGTGGTGTGACACAGTTCGAGACGACCAGCTTCGGAGGTGTACTGAATGTCGAAGGCTTTGGCGAAATTCGTGCCCATGTAGTGGGAGGTTCCAGCTTGGAGCGCCTTTCCGTCCCTCATCATGCCCTCGATGGTGAAGGTGCGGACGGCGCCGGCGAACCGCTCCCCGGCTGTCTTCTCACCAGGTACTACGGGGATCGCCGCGATGTCCCGCGCAACCTCTGTGTAGAGATCGAGCGCCAGCATCGTCTCGCGCATGGCGTCCGCCTCGTCGGCGTGTGCTGTGTGACCCTCTTGCCAGAGGAATTCCGTCGTGCGCAGGAACATGCGGGGCCGCAATTCCCAGCGCACGACGTTGGCCCACTGATTCAGCAGGAGCGGAAGGTCTCGATGGGATGAGACCCACTTGGCCATCATCTCGCCGATGATCGTCTCTGACGTGGGCCGAACGACCAGCGGCTCTTCAAGCTCCTTACCGCCAGCGTGAGTGACAACGGCGAGCTCAGGGGAGAATCCCTCGACGTGATCGGCCTCTCGCCGGAGGTAGCTCTCCGGGATCAGCAGAGGGAAGTAAGCATTCTCATGACCGGTGTCCTTGATCCGGCGATCAAGTTCCCCCTGGATGAGCTCCCACAGGCGATAACCGTACGGTCGGATGACCATGGTGCCCTTGGCGGGTCCCCTGTCAACGAGCTGCGCCTTGGCAACCAGCTCGTTGTACCAGGCCGAGAAGTCCTCATTCTGAGGAGTCACACCACGTTCATCACGTCCCATGCACGGAGAATATCGCTCATGGCATGTCCTCGTGGCTCGTCGAGGAAGGCCTCGCGACAGTGCCCGTAGGGGACGGGGGGATGGCGCTGAATCGCCACGAACTCACCCCATTGCTGCAAGACGTTCTGCAGAGGTGCCACCGTGCTCTGTCGTGCCGCCTGCTCTGTCGCCTGGTCGAGGTGGTCGACAAACTGGCTGAGGTAGGCCGGAGCGATCTGGGCAACTGCTGCCCTGAGGGGGGCGGTGGTCAGTGGCGGCTGAGGGATCAGCGACTCGCTGTCTTGATGCCGGGTGGACATCGTTGACCTCCAAGCTGTTACACCTCCACGCTACCGATTGTCAACGACGGCTGAATCCTGACCCCCTGGCGTCGCCTGAATTTTGACCCCTTGATGTGCTTGATTGGTCGTTGGTGTGGCCGGCTGTGGGGACACGGCCAAGGTCGCGGTTTTTGAGGCGGTAGCTGTCTCCCTTCAGGCTGATGACCTCGGCGTGGTGGACGAGGCGGTCGATCATCGCTGCTGCGACGACGTCGTCGCCGAACACCTCTCCCCAGCGCCCGAACGGCTTGTTGCTGGTGACGATCAGGCTGGCTCGTTCGTAGCGGCTGCTGACGAGTTGGAAGAACAGGTTGGCGGCTTCGGGCTCGAAGGGGATGTAGCCCACCTCGTCCACGATGAGCAGCGGGATGCGCGACAGCTTGGTGAGTTCCTGCTGCAGGGTGGCGGTGGCGTGGGCGTCGGCCAGGCGGTCGACCCAGGCGGCGGCGGTGGCGAAGGCGACCCGGTGTCCGGCCTGGCAGGCCCGGATGCCCAGGCCGATCGACAGGTGGGTTTTGCCGGTGCCGGGCGGGCCGAGGAAGATGATGTTCTCGCGGGCGGCGACGAAGTCCAGCGTTCCCAGATGAGCGATGACCTCGCGTTTCAGGGAGCGTTGGTGATCGAAGTCGAAGTCCTCCAAGGCTTTGCGGCCCGGGAAACGGGCTGAGCGGATGCGGGCCTCACCGCCGTGGGACTCGCGGGCGGCGACTTCGCGTTGCAGGCAGGCGGCCAGGAACTCCTCGTGGGTCCAGGACTCGGCCCGGGCTCGCTCGGCCAGCCGCTCGATGGCGGCGTGCAGCGATGGTGCCTTCAGGGCCCGAGACAGGTAGGCCAGTTCTGCCTGGAGGTTGCGGCCGCTGGTGGGGGTTGCGGCATCCGGGGTGCGCGTGCCCGCCATCACGCCACCACGCCCTGGCCGACCTCGATGCCGAGCGCGGTGTCGTAGTCGCTGAGCGGGCGCTGCTCGACCGGGGTGTCGGCCGCGGGGGTGGCGAGTTGGAGGCGGTGGGAGCGGCGCATCACCGCGGCGGCCTGGGCGTGTGCCGGGTCGGTGATGGTTTGGTGGGCGGCCCAGCATCGTGGGTGTGTCGCGACGCTGTGCCCGCCGCAGGTGATGCTCACCTGCTGCAGGTCGGCGACGACCTCGACCAGCCGGCCGATCGCCGACGGGTGGACCGAGTAGTCGTTGGAGGCGATGCGCACGTAGTGGTCGCGAGCCAGCCGGGTCGACGAACGCCAGCCGACGAGGGGAGCCACCGGCGGCAACGCGACCATGGCAGCCCGGTCGGTGACCAGCCGGTCGGCCGGCCGGCACTCGATTCGCCGATGATGGCGCGTATTGGCCCGGTGGCCCAGCCAGCCCTCCAATTGGGCGTTGAAGTCGTCGGGGCCGGTGAACGAGCGGCCCGGCAGAAACGACGTTTCCAGATAGCCGTTGGCCCGCTCGACCAGGCCCTTGGCCTCGGGGTCGCCGGGACGGCACTGCACGATCTGAACGCCGAGGGTGCCGCGGAACGTGCTGGCTTCGGCGGTGAGCTGGGGCCGGCCGCCTCTCCACTGGCCGATCGCGCTCTCGTTGTCCCATACCAGCGTCTTGGGCGCCGCGCCCAGCATGCGCAGCAGCATCCACATCCCGGCGAACAGATCGCCGCCCGCGCGTGAGGGGATCATGCGCGCCAGCATCCACCGCGAGTAGCCCGACACCATCACCAGCACCGGCAGGCCGGCCTGCTGTCCGGCACCGACCGGCACCTTGACCGGCGGGAACCACAGATCGCACTGCGCCAGCTCACCGGGCTGATACGTCGTCCGCGACGCGGGATCGACCGGCCGATAGAGCGGCCTCAGCTGCCGGACACGCTCCTTGAGCACGGTCATCGACCGTTGCCAGCCGATCCGTTCCGCGATCACCGTCGCCGGCATGTCCGGGAACTCGGCCAGCAGCGCCCGGATCCGCGGTTCTACCGCGTCCACGATCGAACCGCCGCCCGCCCGCCGATACGCCGGCGGCTGATCGGCCGCCAACACCCGCTTCACGGTGTTCTTCGAGATGCCCAGCCGCCGAGCGATCGCCTTGATCGGCATCTGCTCGGCCCGGTGCAACCGGCGGATCTCTGCCCAGTCTTCCACCTTGATCACCCTCCAGAGTGACTGAAGGGGGTCAGTTTTCGGCCGTCGCCACGGGGTCAGTTTTCACCCGTCGTCGACACCGATACAACTGAACCCTTATCCACCTTGGAACCGCAGGTCAAAAGCCCTGTGTCGGGCGGCTGGCGTCCTCGTGTCGCTGGCGGCGGATTCCGGAGCGCGTAATCGTCAGGATAGACCTCTGCTGGATGTCGAGTCCGGTCTTCGGCTCAGGCGTCACCACCGTGCCGCCGGACGATCGGCGCCCGGGAGTCATGACTTGTCGTCCGTTCGGTGGGGCGCTCCGCCTGGACCTGTAGCCCTCGCTCGCTCCCTATGCGGATGGGTCGATGGCAGATGGGATGATCAGGCGGGCGGGTGCACGCCTCGCATGGAAGCGACGGTCTTCGCAATGGGGCGCTTCGCGCAGGGGGCTCAGGCGCTCCTTCCAGTCGGGCCGAAGCCCCGACCCCTGGAGGACTTCGCTCCGCTCAGACGCTTTGTCTTCTTGAGTGCAGGCTTCGCCTGCGCCTTCTACGTGGCCGTTAATCTGGGGTTCGCTGGAAAGTTCCTGCTGGCCCTGCGACTTCCCACGGCCACGCCGCTCCCCCAGCCGAGAAGGGGCATTTCGCAGGCGGAAGCAGTGACGGCCCGATGCCTAGCGTGGCTTCCACCCTTCGCTGGGCGCCCCCGTCGTACCGCACCCGAAGCGATCGGTCACGACCCAGCTGTGTAGTGGTGACGCCCGACTGGTGTGGGGGAAGATGGGGCCGAATCGTGCGGCATCGCAGTTGAGGTGGCATCCTGGGAACCAGGAGGTGCCATGAGTGTTGACTTCACGACCGTCTACGCGCAGTTGGTCAAGCTGTGCGAGAGGTACGGGATTGCCGAGTTGGCTGTTTTTGGCTCGGTTGCTCGTGGCGAGGACGGAGACGGCAGTGACATCGACCTCCTCTATGTTCTGAAGCCTGACAGCAACATCGGGCTTGAGTTCTTCGCGTTCCAGGAGGAACTGGAAGATCTGCTGGGCCGTAAGGTCGATGTGGTCTCCAAGGAAGGTCTCCACTGGGTCATCCGCGACCAGATTCTTACCGACGCCCGGGTGCTGTATGCAGCGTGAGGGCCTGTATCTGGTGGACATCGTGGAAGCTGCCAGGAAGATCGCCTCATACCTCGAAGGCGTCTCAGCTGAGGTGTGGGCTGCTGACTCGATGCGCCGCGACGCGGTTATATGGCAGCTTTCCATTATCGGTGAGGCTGTCGGAGGGATCTCGGACGAGACTCGAGCTTCCACCCCCGAGATCCCGTGGAAGCTCATCAGAGGGCTGCGCAATAACGTGGTCCACCGATACTTCAGCGTCGACTGGAAGATCGTGCACAGCGCTGCCACGGTGAACGTTCCCGATTTGGAACGGCAAGTGCGAGATCTGCTTCAGCATGCCTATCCGGATCTCTTCAGGCGCCTGGAGCATGAGGAATCACGCGCCTTTGCCGATTCCTCCGACGATGAGCACACCGAGCCCTCAACCAGTTCGGATCTTCACTGACTTCTCCCCGCGCGGTAGAGAAACCCACAGAAGGCCGTCGGATGGTGGGGCGGGACACTGCGTGGGGGCGTGTACAGCGTCGGCCTACAGCAACACCACCTCGCACGATCACACGCCACCAGACCGCATACGCCCCGTGATCATGGTGAGGGGCCCTCTGCATCGTGGCTGGCTCCCGTTTGCAAACAGGAAGTCAGGAGTTCGAATCTCCTAGGCTCCACCATTTCTTTGGGTAGGTGGGCCGGGTGCCGCCCACCCGTTGCCCATCTGGGTGGTTGATCGTGGAAGCCCGCCCCGAGCGGTCCTCGCTATCGCTCGGGCTGTTCTTCCTGGGGCGCGCCTTCGGCACACAAGGTCTTCACAAGGAGGCGCTTCGCGCTTTAGGGGCTCAGGCGTGCCTTCAGTCGGGCCGGAGCCCCGACCCCTGCAGGCTCTCGCTCCGCTCGGACACCCTTCCGGAGCGCAGGCTTCGCCTGCGCACCCCTAACCGGCCAGGTCTCAGCAGGGACGAGAGCGCTGCACCGCAACTTCTACGCTCTGAGCAAGCTTCCTCGGAACCGGCAGTAGAGGGCCGTCGCGTTGTCGACGGTCTCGCCGCGCGGCCAGCGGATGCCGTTCAGGTCGGAACAGTCAGAGATCGAGCACCATCAGGATTTCGTCGCGATCATCGCCGCGCGCGAGCCGCAGCGCGCCAGGCCAACGGCCGACCTCTTTCCAGCCTTGCCGCCCATAGAAGTCTTCGAGCCCAACTCCACCACGGGCGGCGAGGTGGAGCTGTTCGAGTCCCATTTCTTCGCGGGCCAGATGGCACACGCGGTGCATCAGTGCTGCTCCGATCCCCCTGCCGCGGAAGTCGGTGTGGGTTTGGACGTGATGGACTGTCCCCCAGTGGGCGATCAATGGGTTGGTGTCTCTGCGCACGTTCAGCCAGCCAGCGAGCATCCCGTCGACGAGAGCCAAGAGGAAGCGGCTGCGGTCTGAGTCGAGGCCGGCGATGAGCTGATCAGCCACTTCCGCCACCTGATTGAAGGTGACAGGTGGAAACGGGAAACCGGCCGCGCCCCCGGCGTTGGTCACCGTGACCCAGCACTCGACCAGCTCCCGCCGCAGTTCGGGCGGCATCTCGTACGGGCTGGTGACCTGGAGAAACTCTGTGACTCCCTCATGCGGCATGGCCACAGCCTGGCAGACCGCTCCGACAGGACGGAGAAAGGATCAGCTCCGGCGGGAGACTCCGGCTTCGGGATCCTCACCAAGCGCCGGCGAGGTCGTAGGTGGCTGAAGTGGACCGGATCTTCCCGCCGCAGTCGTCCCAGGCCAAGCCGCCGTTAGTCTGAAGCCGGACGCTCTGCGAGGTCACGAGCGAGGTCGAGCAGGTGGGGCAGGCGCAGGGTCCGGCCGCCGCTGCCGGATAGCGGGACGTGTAAGGGCTCGGTCCAGGTGGTTGGAATTGCTGCCGGTCCGTATATGGCGCCGGCCAGGCCGCCGGTGACTGCGGCAACGGTGTCGGTGTCGCCGCCCAGGTCGATCGCGGCCCGGAGGGCATCCTCATAGCTGCGGGTGGTGCGCAGCGCCCAGACGGCTGAGCCGAGGCATGGCCAGACGGCGCCGTTGAATTCGGTGGCCTGGTCGGGATGCCAGCTGGGGGCGAGGACGGTGGCATAGCGTTGACGATGGTCGGGGTGGGCAGCGGTGAGGGTCTGGGAGAGTTGGTTCAAGGGGTTCGCACCGTCCAGGGCGACACGTATCAAGTCGTGATAGATCGCGGTGCCTTCCCATGCCGCCGGGTCGCCGTGGGTGAGGGCGGCGATGTGCCGGGTGGCGTCCATGGTGGCCTGCTGTCCGTCGCGGGCGAAGTACACCGCCGATGGGGTGGCCCGCATCAGCGCGCCGTTACCCGCGGCTCGGTGGCTGCTTCGGTAGTGGGCGGTGGCGGCCTGGTCCCAGGGCAGTCCGCGGGTCAGTACGTCTTCGGTCTGTAGTCCGATGTCCTTGGGATCATCGGACGCCCACCGCTGGAAGCGGGCGAAGATATCCGGCAGGTCCAGGCCGCCATGCTCCAACAGCGACTCAGCTACGTGAACGGCCATCTGCGTATCGTCGGTGGCCTCGCCCGCGTCCCAGCCGCCGCCTCCACTCATCTCGCCGCCGGCATCCGGTAGCGGGAAGCGGGAGGAGAACGCTCCCGCCGGGCCGAACTCGAATGGAGCACCCAGCGCGTCGCCCACAGCCGAGCCGACGACCGCGCCAACGGCACGCTGCACAAGATTCACTCCAGCAAGCTACCGAGCTGATCGAAGGAGAGGACGAACATCGCAAATCAGGACGGGTCAGATTGCTGGACAGAGTGACGTGTACAGCAACATCACCTCACCCGAAAGGCTCTGTGGCTGCATGTAGTGACGGCCACAGGTCAAGCTGTTAACTGCCGCATCGCGAGCGCTTTCTATTCATGCCCTGGCCCACTGCGGACGGGTCACTGGGACCACGGTAAGCAGATGATCAAGTCCTTTGAAATCCCTGGGATTGCAGGTGTACAGAGGAAGCCGGTTCGCGATCGCCACACAGGCGATCATCAGGTCTGCGGTGCGGGGGCGTGGTTTGCGCCCTGAGGTAATGACTGCCGTCCACAACTGGCCGTACTCGCGGGCTGCGGTGTCGTCGAAGGGAAGTGGATCGAATTCGGCTTCGGCGGTCTGAAGGATCTTCATTCGCTGGGCGAGCTCCTGCGGTCCTGCCGCCACCAGGACGCCGACCGAGAGCTCCGCGGTGGTGATGGCACTGATCATCATCTCATCGGGGAGCTCGTCGGGATCGAGGCCGGCGCGCAAGATGAGGATGTTGGTGTCGAGCAGCCCCAGAGCGTGGGTCATTCCTCGTCCTCTGCGAATTCCCGTCTGCCGTATGCGCGATCGTAAGGGTCGTAGAGATCGTCGTTGGCGTGGTGGTCCATGTCCTCGCGATATTTAGCGTCGTCCAGTCGTGGCATGCCACACGACACAGCGGCGAATTCGGCGCGTGACACGGCCCGGCGTCGGCGGCGGAGAGGGACCAGATCGCCGATGTGATGGCCATTACGGGTAACGGCGTATCGCTCCCCACGCTCCAGGCCATCCATGATCTCCGCTGACCGATTGCGCAGGTCACGTTGAGAGATCTCATGGGAATGGTCAGGCTCAGGAGCGCTCACATCTGCAGTCTACGGCGTTGTGCCATCCGGTGCTGCAAGGTGACACGCCTGGATACATAGCAAGCCTAAAGGAGTTGTAACTGATGGGAGCGACAGGACACCACGGGCCAGCGCCTGGTACAGGCAGGCCATCCCGCTCGCTGAGCAACGCTATGAGACCTATCTGAAGGAACGTCAGGCGGAGGAGGGCAGATCATGACGGGATATGTGCGTTGGAAGGACATTCGTGCCGAGCACGTCGAACGTGCCGGCGGTGAGGAAACCGTGGAGGCTGGCAAGCAGGAACTCCTCGCCAAGGTGCAAGGACACCGGCTCGCTGAGATCCGTCGCGGCCGCGGGCTGACCCAACAAGACATCGCGCAGCGCATGGGGGTTACCAAAGGACGCGTCTCGCAGATCGAGCAAGGAAAGATCTCTGGGCAGGATGTTCTCGCCCGCTACGCCACTGCGCTCGGCGACCGGCTCCATCAGTCGATCTACTTCGACGACGGTGACATCGCCGCCATTGCCTGAGGTTTCAGTGAGATACCCGGTTCATGGTCCCGCAGTTGCTGTGTGACGCGAAACAGGCTGGTGCGATACGCGCCGACGAGCCGGCCTCGCTAGCCGTCGGTGGCGCCGCACTGTGTTCGGCACGCTGGGAGCGGGCACGCTGCACGCAGCTGGTGCAAGTGGAGCCCAGGAGCGGCCAGCGGGAACCGTTCGGGTCGGGCTGCTCGGCCTTGCGAACCTTATGGATGAGATCAGAAGGTCCCCGATAGTCGAGGATGTCTATGGCCTGCCATTAAGGGCGGTCAGCCGCGGTATCCGGCGATTGCCTCCGTCTCATTATGACCGGAGGACCTTATACCTTTTCGGCAACAGCCTCTCTCGGCGCGGACAGATGTGCGGTGATCAGTCCAATGGCCATGATCAGCCCGAACACGAGAAAGGGCCAGCCGTAAGGTCGGCGGGGCGCCCACTGATCGTAGGCAGTCGACACTCCCGCCAAGATCACTGCAGCATTCAGCACCCAGCCTGCGCCCAGCCCCACCAGACGGGTACTCCGCCGCGTCAGCAAGAGAACGAGGACCACAGCGGTGACGATTCCCGGCCAACTCATCAAGGCGTATTCCAGGTCATCGCTGTATTCCCAATAAGCAGGACTATCGTTCGGGCCAAGAACTGCGCCCTTCAGCGCCTCGCTCAGAGGGCTCGCGACGAGGGAGAGAGGAAAGGCGATCATGGCCATGAACAGGCTTCCGTAGAGTCTGTCACCGAGGTAACCGCCTGTGGTCAGCCATGTCAGCGTGAGCACAGCCGCCGTGTACGCGCCCGCGATCAACACCGTCGGCAGGCTGTGGCCGCGGGTGATGGCTCGAATCATGTCGTTCCTTCCAGAGCGGCGGCCAGTGCTTACCTTCGGGGTCGGTGTGTCCGGCTTGGCGGACCTACATGATCAGGGCTTGAGGCCATGCTCGGCAAGGAGGTCGAGGGCCCGGTACAGAGGGTCGCTACAGTCCTGTCGAACCATGCCATGGTCAGCTCGATCGGGTTGCGGTGAGTACGGCGATGTCATGGTCGAAGCAGACGATGATGTGGCCTTGTGGGGCCGCAGCGACGGTGGCAGAGATGGAAGCCTGCTCATCCCGTCCTTGCCCTACGTCTCCCGAGGTGGTCTGGATCCTCCTCCACGGTAATGTCCTGATCTTCGCGTCGTTCCTTCGGAGGAATCATGTCCCGTCCCGAGCTTCCCCAGCCGGCGCCCGGTGATGTGCTGTTGGTCGCCACGCGCTACGAGCACGGCAAGGCCTCGTGGGGCGGGCTGCTCAACGAGATCGGGGGCCATCAAGAAGGCGACGTGCTCGTTCTCGGAGGCAGCGGGATGCGACTCCGCCTGGTCGAGGATCCTGGATGGGATGACCTGCACGGCGGTAACGTTCCGGCGCTCATCCTGCACGGTGGCCCCGTGCCGCCGGTCGTCGTCTTGGCGGACACCCCGGTGGTGTACGGCGGGGATGGGCCCCTGCTGGTGGACTTGGCGACGGTACCCGGGCGCGGCGTACGTGTTCCGCCGGCCCGGCTCGGCGAGATCCTGGCCGCCCTGCTGGGCAGCGCGCTCGCGTTTGACGACCTAGTGCGCGACATGGACAGGTACGGAATGTACTAAGGGGACGGCGGCCGGCTGGCCTTCCCCGTGCTGACGGTGCCGCCGTACAGGTCCTTCCCCGCTCTGCCCTCCACCGACGCGGCCATGCTGGTCCGCACCTCCTTCGACGACGAGGAGGGTTGGCGCGTGCTGCTGGACGAATTGGGCGGGCTGGACAAGGACGGCTGGCTCGGCGCGGACCTGTACGCGGATGAGACGGACGAGACGGACGAGACGGATGACACGGACGACACGGATGAGGTCGACGCGGATCACTACCCGTGGGAGGCGCTGGTCGTCGACGACCGGACCTTCGAGGGACTTCAGCCCGGTCAGGTCCCGGCGCTGATGCCGCCTGAGGAGAACCCCACGCTGATCGCGCTCGCTGACGCCCGGACCTTCGCCGAGTCCGGCCGACCGCTGACCGTCGTCGACCTGTACGACACCCCAGGGCAACCTGCCGTCGTCCCTTGCCGCATGGTCGGGTCGATCGCGTGCAACCTGGAGATCGCCAACATGGACTTCTTCGAGTTCATTGCCGAGGAGGGCGTGGAGCCGTGGTGGGAGGGCTCATGAAAGACATCCCAGGAGTTCGACGGTGAAGCCGTAGCACGCGGCCTCGAGTACAGGACGTGGAGATACTCGCGGTCACGCCGCCCACGTCTAACTCGTCCGTAAGCTGAGGGTGTGTCCCCCGCTCTGGTCCTGCTCGACGGCGTCCGCTGGCAGGGTGTGCCCGTAATCGGCGATCGTGCGCAGACCCTGCTGTCCATGCTCGCCATGCATGGGCGTGCGGGGGTCAGTGACGAGCGCCTGGTCGAGGAGCTGTGGCCCGACGAGGTGCCGGCCAATCCGACGAAGGCGCTGCAGGTGGTCGTCTCGCGGACCAGGGCGGCGACCCATGCCGATGTCGTGGTGCGGATGTCGCGCGGCTACCGGCTTGGGCTGGCCGCCGATCAGGTGGACGCGCTGCTGGTCGGCGCGCTGGTGAAGGAGGCGCGGGCCGCACTGGGCGAGGACGACGTGGCGCTCGCGCGTCGCCGCTCCGAAGAGGCCATGGCTCTCGTGGCCGGCGGCTCGGATGGTGTCATGGGCGGGCTTGCCGAGCTGAGGGGCTCGGATGGTGTCATGGGCGGGCTTGCCGAGCTGAGGGGCTCGGATGGTGCCACGGGCGCGCTAGCCGAGCTGAGGGGCATGGCGGCGAAGTGGGTGGCTGAGGCGCGGCGGGTGGCGGCGATCGCGCGGGGCCGGAGCGGCGCTCACGAGGCCGCGCTGTCGCTGCTGGAGGAGGCCGCGGTCGATTGGCCGCACGACGAGGAGCTGCTGGTCTGCCTGCTGCGGAGCGAGGCCGCCGTACGAGGTGCCGCCGCTGCTCTGGAGCGCTACGAGCGGTATCGCACGGGCCTGGTGGCGCGGCTCGGCACCGGACCAGGGCCTGAGCTCGCCCGCGTGTACGCCGAACTCCTCATCGCGGATCGGCCGGTGCGTGCCGGCATCCTTTTCGACGGCTCCTCGTTGCTCGGCCGCGACGGCGACATCCGTGCGGTGCACGCCCTGCTACAGACCAACCGGGTGGTCTCCATCGTCGGCCCTGGTGGGCTGGGCAAGACGCGGCTGGCTCATGTCGTCGGCAGAGACGTCGCGCAGCCCGTCGCTCACTTCGTCGAGCTCGTCGGCGTGTCCTCGCCGGAGGGCGTGGTGGGTGAGGTTGGTTCGGCGCTCGGGGTTCGGGATTCGGTCAGCGGGCGTCGGGTCCTGACCGCTGAGCAGCGCTCAGACGTTCGCGCCCGGATCGCCCAACATCTCGATCAGGCCCCGGCGCTGCTGATCCTGGACAACTGCGAGCACGTGATCGAGGCCGTCGCCGACCTGGTGGCGTTCCTGACCGTGACGACCCGCGACCTGCGGGTGCTCATCACCTCGCGCGCCCCCTTGTCGATCCCCGCCGAACGCGTCTACCTGCTCGGTGAGCTGCCCACGGGCGACGCGGTGGAGTTGTTCCGCCAGCGCGCCACGGCCGCCCGACCGGGTGTGCGGATCGACGAGGGAGTGGTCGAGGAGGTCGTCGCCCGCCTCGACGGGTTGCCGCTCGCGATCGAGCTGGCCGCGGCCAAAGTGCGGGTGATGTCGGTGGAGGAGATCGCGCGGCGCCTGGCGGACCGGTTCGCCCTACTGCGTGGAGGGAACCGTACGGCCCCCGACCGGCACCAGACGCTGCTCGCGGTAATCGACTGGTCATGGAATCTGCTGGAGGAGCCAGAACGGCGGGCATTGCGGTGGTTGTCGGTGTTCGGTGATGGTTTCACGCTGGCGACGGCCGAGCATGTACTCGGCCCGGACGCCCTGTGCGCCGTTGACGCGCTGACCGAGCAGTCGATGCTGAGCGTCCACGAGACGACGTACGGCCTCCGCTACCGGATGCTGGAGACCGTCAGGGAGTTCGGGCGGATGCGGCTGAAGGAGGCCGGTGAGGAGGCGCCCGCCCGGGCGGCGCAGCGGGCCTGGGCGACAGCGTACGCCCTCGAACACGCCTCCGCCCTGTTCAGCCCGGCGCAGTTCGCGGCGGCCGACGCGTTGCACGCCGAGGAGGGCAACCTCGCCGAACTGCTCCGGCAGGCTCTCGGCGAGCCCGATCCCGTCACGATGGTCCAGTTGCTGGCAGGCGTCGGCGGGCTGTGGTCGATCCGTGGTGACCACTCCCGGGTGTTCGTTCACCGGGACGCGATCGCCCAGGTGATCACCGGCTGGGTGCCGCCGCCGTACCTCGTCGAGGTGACCAGGGGCGCCATGCTGATCACACTCGCGAACATCATGATCGTCACCGACCGCAGCGGCGATCCGCTGCGCGATCTCCTCCGTACGCTGCCCACCAGTGACACGACGGATCCCCGCCTGGCGGCGATGGCCATGGTGGTGCTCGCGTGCGACGCGCCCGATGGCGCCGACGTGCGCCGCCGACTGGCGGAGTTGTGCCGGAGTGTCGACCGTGACGTGGCCTTGGCGGCGATGCAGACGAGCGTCCACGTCTTGGAGAACTCGGGAGACGTGACCGGGGCGATCGAGGCCGCCGAGCGAACCCTGACGATGCTCCGCGAGGACGAGGGGCCGTGGTTCGCCGCGATCATGCACGCCCTGCTGGCCCACCTGGTCATGCAACTCGGCGATCGCCGGCGGGCGGTCGGACACGCGCGGATCGCCATCCCGGTGCTGAGCCGGCTCGGCACCACAGACGATGAGAGCCAGCTCCGCTCGCTGCTCCTGGTCTCCGCGCTCGCCGACGGCGACCTCGACACCGCGGCGGCCGAGCTCGCCGAGATCACCCGGATCAACGACAACGAGGCAGTGCTCGGCGGGGTGGCGATCGTCTCGTTGTGCGCGGCCGAGCTCGCCCTCGCTCGCGGTGAGACGGCCGCCGCGCTCGCGGAATACCGCCTGGCCGTCCAGCGGGCGCGCGACCTGCGCCTGCCCGGTGTGGCGCAGACGGAACTCATGCCGTGGACGATGATGGCGGAGGCGGTCACCCTGACGGCGTACGCGTACCACGCCTCGCCGGAGGACGTCCGGTACGGCGAGGAGTTGTTCGCCACCGCCCGGGGCTACGACCTGCTGGCCGCGGAAAACCCCATCCTCGACTACCCGATGTGCGGCTCGATGCTGTTCGGGCTCGGCGCCTGGGGGCTGCTGCGGGGAGCCATGGCCCCCCGCGACGCGATCAGGTTGCTGGTGCTGGCCGAGCGGTTTGCGTACAGCGGCAACATGCCCTGCATGAGCTTCGAGCGGATCGAACCGTACGCGGAGCGGGCCGCGCCCGGGATGATTGCCTCCTTGCGGGCCGAATACGGCGATCGGCGCGGCTCCGACCTGCTCGACGAGGCGCGCGGTCTCGTCGAGCGGGTCTCCGGTCGTGACGGGGGCGGGTCACATGTGCCGCTTGTAGCTGCGTACCGACAGCGGCGCGAAGATCGCGATGACGATCACGCACGCCAGGAGCGTCCAGGCCACCTCTGCGCTGACGAGGGCGCTGTTGGCGAGGTCGCGGGCGGCCGTGACCAGGTGTGAGACCGGGTTGATCCGGACGAACGCGGCCAGCCAGCCGGGCAGGGTCTCGACGGGGACGAACGCGTTCGACAGGAACGTCAGCGGGAACAAGATCATCATGGAGATGCTCTGGACGGCCTGGGCGCTCCGGGCGATCGTGCCTACCCACGTGAAGACCCAGGCCAGCGACCAGCCCGTGATGATCGCCAGCAGGATCGCGGCGAGCACGCCGCCCACTCCGCCGCCTGGGCGGTAGCCCATCACCAGGCCCATGCCAAAGGTCAGAGTGGCCGCGATCGTGTAGCGCAGCAGGTCGGCCACCATGGGGCCGGCGAGCGGCGCGATCCGGGCGATCGGCAACGACTTGAACCGGTCGAAGACGCCCTTCTCCATGTCCTCGCGGAGTTGCGTGCCCGTGGCCATGCACGTCGTCAGTACGGTCTGGGCGAGGATGCCGGGGATCATCAGGGGGAGATAGCTCTCCACGTCGCCGGCGATGGCGCCACCGAAGATGAAGGCGAACATCGCGGTGAACAGGATGGGCTGCAGCGCCACGTCGAAGAACTGCTCCGGGTTGCGGCGCATCTTCTTGAGCGCCCGCCACGCCATCGTCAGGGTCTGGACGATCGTCTCCCCCGTGGAGACGCGCCGCCGGGCGGCCGCCACGCGGTCGGCGGCCCGGACCGCCTCGCGGGCGGGTGCGGTCATGGTGCTCATCGGTTCTCCTTCGTGCCGGTCTCGTCCGTTCCTGTCCGGTCGTCGCTGTCCGTCTTGTGGCCGGTGAGGGCGAGGAACACCTCGTCCAGGCTGGGCTTGGCCACGCTCACCGAGGAGATCGACACCCCGGCGGTACGCAGTGCGATCAGTACGTCCGCGGCCAGGTCGGCCTGGTCGAGGGCGACGTTGAGGCGGCCCTGCTCCGGGCTGAGTACCGGGTCGGAGCCGAGGACGCGCCGTACGACCTCCACCGCGGCGGGTACCTCGCCCGGCTCGGCGAGCAGCAACTGGAGTGTGGAGTTGCCGACCGCGGTCTTCAGCTCGTCGGGCGTGCCCTCGGCGACTTTGCGGCCATGGTCGATGACGGCGACACGATCGGCGAGCTGATCGGCCTCGTCCAGATATTGCGTGGTCAGCAGTACTGTGCAGCCCTCAGCGACCAGACCGCGGATGGTGTCCCACATCTGGCCGCGAGTGCGCGGATCGAGACCGGTGGTCGGCTCGTCGAGGAAGATCAGCGGTGGCCTGGTGATCAGGCTGGCCGCCAGGTCGAGGCGCCGGCGCATGCCACCGGAGAACTGCGCGATCGGTCTGTCGGCGGCCTCCTCCAGGCCGAACTGGCCCAGCAATTCGACGGCGATGCGCCGGGCGCGCGGCGCGGCGATGCCCTGCAGGCGGCTGAAGAGCCAGAGGTTCTCGCGGGCGGTCAGGTTCTCGTCGACCGATGCGTACTGTCCGGTGACGCCGACCAGCTGGCGGATCATGTGCGGGTTGCCGGCCACGTCGACCCCGAAGATCTCGGCACGGCCCGCGTCGATCTTCAACAAGGTGGCCAGCATCCGCAGCATGGTGGTCTTGCCGGCGCCGTTCGGGCCGAGGACGCCGAAGATCTCACCGGGGCGTACGTTCAGGTCGATCCCGTCGACGGCGCGGTGCTCGCCGAACGTCTTGGCAAGCCCTTGCGCACGTACGGCCAGATCGGTTCCTCCGCCGGAGGCCGGGCCGCCCCCGGTACGTCCGAGTTCTGTGATGCTCATGGCTTCACTCTCGGGGGCGCCGGTTTCACGGCACCCTCGGCCGGTTTCACCGGTTGCCGGGAGCGGCGTCCGAAGCTGGGCCAGTCACCCGGCCAACGTTGCGTGACGGGCCACTTGCGCGGCAGCACGGGCTGCGGCACGAAGGCTCATAAGTCGTTCAATGCCGCAACTTCTCGCGCGTCCGATCAGTCGTGCGGTTTCTCCAGTGGCACCGTCTCAGCGGCTGGCGGCGGCTCGCCCTTTCGCTCCAGCACCCTGACGCCGTCCGCGCCGGACGCCACCCGCCAGCCCGCTGGCCAGACCAATTGCGCGCCCGGCGCCTGCGCCACCTGCGCCCCGGCAAGATCAACCCCTTCCTTGAAGGCCGCCCCGCCGAAGTTGGCGTCCGTGAAGAAGGTCGCCCCGCCGAACTCGGCGCCCCCGGAGAAGGTCGCCCCACCGAAGTCGGCGTTCATGGAGAAGGTCGCCCCGGTAAACCGGGCGCCCCCGGAAAAGGTCGCCTGGGCGAACTCGGCGCCCCCGTTGAAGGTCACCTGGGCAAACCCGGCGTCCCCGGAGAACGTCGTCCCGACGAACCCGGCCCCGCTGGAGAAGTCCGCCTGGGCGAAGTTGGCGTTCATGGAGAAGGTCGCCCCGGCGAACTCGGCGATGCCAAGGTTCGCCCCGGCGAATCTGGCGCCCCCGGCGAAGGTCACCCCACCGAACCCGGCGGTCCCGATGAAGGTCGCCCCGCCGAAGTTGGCGTTCATGGAGAAGGTTGCCCCGGCAAACCGTGCACCCCCGAAAAAGGTCGCCCCAAGGAACTTGGCGTCCCCGAAGAAGGTCGCCCGATGGAACACCGCCTGCGCGGTGCGACAGTAGGCGAAGTCGAAGTCGATCAGCAGCGCCCCGGTCAAGTCGATGCGGATGTCGTGCCAGAACTGTTCAGGCGGGGCGGTGGTCGCTCGCTCATGGGGTGAGCGGTTGTCGCGGAGGTGGTCGGGGAGGATGCGCTGCGCGGTGAGGCGCACCTGGCGCTCGTTTTCCGGATCGGCGCCGGGGGAAACCGGCGCCGTGCCGATGGTGGTGCGGTCGGCGGCGCGGTAGCGGCGGGCGGCGTCCCGCAGCGTCTGGCGGCGGGCCTGCTCGGGGTCGGGCGGCTCGGGTGGGGTGTAGGGCATCCGCAGGTAGGCGCAGATCACGTTGACGATGGTCTGCCGGTGGCCGGGGTTGTCCTGGGCCAGTCGTTCCAGCGCGTACAGCCCGGCCAGCCGGACTGCGGCCTTGTCGTGGCCGAGCTGCTCGGCGGCCTTGGTGTACAGCTCGGTCACCCGCCGCTCGGTCGCGTCGTAAGCGGTGACGTGCGCGGACATCTCTTGGTGGCGCTGGCGGCGGAAGGCCAGCATCAGCGTGATGGCCGCGCCCACACCGGCGCCGGCCGCCAGCGCGGTACGGATGATCTCGCTGCGCGCGGCCGTCTCGGCCGCCTGCTGCGGTGTCGGCACCGCGGGCAGCCCGGCCAGCAGCCACCATGCCACCGTGTACACCGTGCCGACTACGACCAGCGCGGCCGGGGCGATCCACCATGCGGCCGGGCGCGGTTCCCGCAGCGCGGGCACTCTGGTGGTACCGCCGCGGCGGCGAAACGTCTGAGGCAGGCGCATACCGCCATATCAGCCGAAAGACCCTCGCGCGTTACTGAACCCCCAGATCGCTATCACCGAAAGATCCAGGTCTCGCACAAGCATTCTGACGACTTGCCTCATGATCGATGAGACAAGCTCGCTGTCGGACTGTCTCACTTATCTGGGGCAGCGCAGGTCATGGATCTTCCCATGCCTCGGGATCAGCGAGCCGGGACACGCGCCTTCATCCCCCAGTTCGACAGGCGGAGGTAATCCACGATGGTGTAGTACCGGTCATCGCTGGAGGATCTGTCGACCCTGGTAGAGGGTGGTGCGCACCTCGTCGTACACGCCTGCGGGCCGCCTGTCCGTGGTGGTGGCCAGCACCGCTCTGAGCGTGGCCTGGTTGGCGCGGTCGACGAAGCCGGACTTCAGTACGAGCCGGAATGGCGGCCAGTCGTCGGACACCCAGGTCGCGTCAGGCGCATGAAACTGAAGGGTGGTGGCCGGCGCAACTGCGACCGTGACTTGACCATGACACGGCGCGGACAAGATGGCGACACGGCTGGTCGACAGTGGATCGCGGTTGACCGGCGGGCGAGTTGCCGAGTGTGCTGCGAGACCCGGCGGCGTGTCACGCGTGTTGTTGATGGTGATCCCTGGCATCTCCGACGCCTCCGTGGCGTCCATCGGCGAGACGGCACGACAGGTCATCGCGTGATCCGCCCGCGCCTTGTTGACCCCTTGTCGTCACCTCGAAGGAGTTGTTGTCTTGAAGCGCATGTCTGTTGCCGCCGCGACCGCGGCAGCCCTGCTGCTGGCCACCGCCTCGCCCGCGACGGCCGCCAGCGCCGCCGGCGCCGCCGCGGTCGGCGACGCCCAGCAGGCCATGGAGAACCTCGCCAAGACGCCCGGCGTCGTGGGCGCGATCGGCGGCGCGTACGTGGACGGCAAGGCCGCCGGCCAGGGCACCGCCGGGTCGCGGCTGCTCAACGGCGAAGGCGGCACGATCCCGGCCGACTCCCGCTTCTACATCGGCTCACAGACCAAGGCGATGGTGGCCACCGTGCTCCTCCAACTCGTCGAGAAGGGCAAGCTCGGCCTGGACGACAAACTCGCTGACCGGCTGCCGGAGGTGGCCGCCGACGGGCTGGTGGAACGAGCCGGCGAGATCACCGTCCAGCAACTGATCCAGCACACCTCCGGCATCCCCGACTGGTGGTCCCGGAGCGGCTCGACCGAACCGGCGTTCGACGTCTTCGACTTCACCACCTACTACCGGCCCATCGACATCGTGGAGACGACGCGCGGCTTGCCGCGCACCGGCGAGCCGGGTGAGAAGTTCACCTACTCCAACACCAACTACACCCTCATCGGCATGCTCATCGAGCAGGTGACAGGTCACACCCTGGCCGACGAACTCGACCGGCGCCTGTTCCGCCCGCTCGGCATGACCCGGACCTACGCGCTCACCAAGCCCCCGGAGGGCATCAAGGGCCCGCACGGGCACGGCTATTACGCTGACTCCACCGGCACTCTGCGCGACATGCACCGCGCCAACGCCAGCTGGGGCTTTGGCGCCGGCAATGTCGTCTCGACCACGCGTGACGTCAGCATCTTCCAGCGGGCCTTCGACCAGGGCAGGCTGCTGCCACCGTCGCTGCGGAAGGTCCTCGCCGGTGGCTCTGCCGGTGGGTCAGCCGACGGCGATGGCAGCGGCAGCGCGCGGCAGGGCACGGAGAAGTGCGAAGAAAATCTGAACATGCAGGGCGGCTCGGGACTCGGCTACACCACACTGATCCTTTACTCGACCGATGGCCGACGGCAGTTCGAGATCTCCGTCACGCGGAGCACCACCGACGACGCCATCATCCCCGAAATGATCAAAGCCGGCCAAGCCGTCCTGTGCCCGACGGGTTGAGGCTCTTCGCGTCGACGACTATCTCACTCCGGGTGCATCTCCTACCCGCCCGGGCATCTGTCCGAAGTTCGACAAAGGCCGGATCGCCCAGCCAGGCCAGGCGCGGCGGCTGAATTCGATGGCCGGCCGTCCGGCCGGGCGCCGACGGCAGTACCCAGGCATGCGGGCATCCCGCATGCCTGGACTCTTCAGGCGGCTCCCTTGATCCGGTACGCCTTGGCCGCGCCGACTCCCTCCTCCGAGCAGAATCGTGCGCCCACCGCGTAGCTTCCAGAACCGCCTGACCTGCGCAGACTCCGCGCGCTGCCGTACGAAAAAGATGCAATGTACGAAATCAGCAGGTCGGCGCACAACCTCAGACCGCTGTTTGTGGCCATCCTGAAACCTGGCGATAACAGATTAGTAACGACTCATCTACACGAGTTGCTCCTGCGGATTCTCTGACCGAATACTGCATCAACACGAGTAGATGGGACTTGCTAGTGGTCACACGCCGCGATGTGGCGCGGCTGGCCGGCACCTCAGACGCCGTCGTCAGCTACGTGCTCAACAACGGGCCGAGGAATGTCGCCCCGCACACCCGCGAACGGGTGCTGCGCGCGATCGACGAGCTCGGCTACCGGCCGAACGCCGTCGCCCGCTCGTTGCGTACCAGCCGCACGCACACCATCGGGCTCGTCGTCCCCGACAACGCCAACCCCTTCTTCGCCGAGCTGGCCCGCGAGATCGAGGACGTCGCCTTCGAGCACGGCCTGACGCTGCTGCTCGGCAACGCGATGGACGACGACGATCGCGAGGCCGCCTACGTGCGGACCCTGATCGACCGCCAGGTCGACGGGCTGATCCTGATTCCCGCCCACGGCCCGCACGCCTGGCGGTCCCAGCTGGCCGCCTCCAAGGTGCCGTGCATCGTGCTCGACCGCGCGCTCGACGACGCCCCGGCCAGCCACCTGCTTCTCGACAACGAGGGCGGTGCGTACGAGGCGACCGGCCACCTGCTCGCGCACGGGCAGCGGCGTATCGGCTGCGTGGCGGGGCCGGAGAACATCCATCCGACCGTCGACCGTGTCGCCGGCTGGTCGCGGGCGCTGACCGAAGCCGGCCTCGACCCGGCCTCGATGCCGCTGGCCCATGGTCCGTTCGGGCGGCGGCAGGGTTATCTCAGCGGCCGCCGCCTTCTGTCGCAGGAGGACCGGCCCACCGCGCTCTTCGTGACCAGCGACGAGCAGGCGATCGGCGTCATGCGCGCCGCAGCCGAGCTGGGGCTGAGCGTGCCCGGCGACGTCGCGCTGTGCTCGTTCGACGGCGTCGCCGCCTCCTCCTACACCGTGCCCGCGCTCACCACAATGCGCCAGCCGATCGAGGTAATGGCCAGGCGCGCGGTGGAGCTGCTGATGGCACAGATCGGTGACTCATCGGGAGGCGAACGTGTCGTCCTGTCCGCCATGCTGATCAGGCGCGGCTCATGCGGCTGCCCTGACCCGGTCGGCGGGCTCGACGATGCGTGAGCTGGAGCTGGTCGTCGCCGGCAGTCTCAACATGGATCTCACGGTTCCGGTGACGCGCCTGCCCGGCAGGGGCGAGACGGTCGCGGGCGCCGCCGCGGTGCGGGCCGCCGGAGGCAAGGGCGCCAACCAGGCGGTGGCCGCCGCCCGGCTGGGCGCGCGGGTCCGCCTGGTGGGCCTGGTCGGCGACGACGCGCTGGGCCGCGAGCTGCTCGCCGCCGTGGCGCGCGAGGGCGTGGACGTCTCGGGCGTACGGCAGGCGCCCGCCGCCACCGGGCTGGCGATGATCGTGGTCGAGGACGGCGGCGAGAACATGATCACCGTCGCCAGGGGCGCCAACGGGCTGCTCCGCCTCACGGACCTCGATCTCACCGGCGCCGACGCGCTCCTGCTGCAGTTGGAGATCCCGGTGGCCGCCTGCCTCGCCGCCGCCCGTCAAGCCAGGGCGCACGGCGTGCCGGTGATCCTCAACGCCGCGCCGTACACGCAGGGTCTTGAGGAGCTGCTCACCCAGGTGGACCTGCTGATCGTCAACGAGGGCGAGGCCGCCGCCCTGTGCGGCGACACCGACCCCGCCGCGCTGCTCGCACTCGGGCCGCGCGCCGCGGTGGTGACGTTGGGCGAGCACGGGGCGCGCGGCCAGGACGCCTCCGGCGCCTGCCAGGTGCCCTCCTTCCCGGTGCCCGCGGTGGACGCGGTCGGCGCCGGGGACACCTTCTGCGCGCAACTCGCGCTCGCCCACGCGGCCGGCCTGCCCCTCGACCAGGCTGTACGGCGGGCCTGCGCGGCCGGCGCGCTGGCCACCACCGGCCACGGGGCCCAAGCCCCCATGCCCACCGGCGATCAAGTGGAAAGGCTGCTCGCCCGTGCGTCATGACGGCCTCTGGCATCCCCGCCTGCTGCAGATCCTGTCCGCGGCGGGACACACCGACCTCATCGTGGTGGCCGACCCCGGCCTGCCCGTCCCGCCCGGCGTCGAGACGGTCGACCTCGTCTGGCGCAGGGGCGAGCCCGCCTTCCTACCCGTACTCGAAGCGGTGCTCGGCGAGCTCGTCGTCGAGACCGCCTATGTCGCCGAGGAGTCGCCGCCCGGCTTCCTCGACGGCCTGCTGACAAGAACAGAACGCATTCCTCACACCCAGCTCAAAGAGCTCACCGGCCGGGCCCGCGCAGTCGTGCGGACCGGCGAGGCGACGCCGTACGCGAACGTCGTCCTCCAAGCGGGCGTTCCCTTCTGAAGGAGAAACACCGAATGAACAAGAAGATCGTCGCCGTGGCCGGTCTGGCCCTCGCGCTGACCGCCTGCGGCAAGGAGGGCGGCACCACCACCGGCCAGACCGCCGCCGCCCCCAAGCCGGGCGAGAAGCCGGGCATCTGCCTGGTGATGAAGTCGCTGGCCAACGAGTTCTTCCAGCAGATGCAGAAGGGCGCCGAGGAGCACGCCGCCAAGCGCGGCGACCTCACGCTCAGCGTCGTCGGCATCCAGAACGAGACCGACATCGACAACCAGGTCGCCGCCGTCGAGAAGTGCGTCACCCAGCAGGCCAAGGCGGTCGTCATCGCTCCTGCGGACTCCCGCGCGCTGGTCGCGCCGATCAAGCGCGCCGTCGACGCGGGTGTGAAGGTCGTCAACATCGACGTCCAGCTCGACGAGGGTGCGATGAAGGCCGCCGGCATCGGCGACAAGGTGCCCTTCGTCGGCCCCGACAACCGCGAGGGCGCCAAGCAGTCGGGCATGGAGCTGGTCAAGGCCGTCGGCAAGGACGCCGAGGTCGTCATCCTGGAAGGCAACCCCGGCGCGGCCAACGCCACCCAGCGCAAGGCCGGCTTCGAGGACGCGATCAAGGAGGGCGGGCTCAAGCTCGTCGACGCCAAGACCGCGCATTGGGAGACCGACGAAGCGCACACCGTCTTCGGCAACATGCTCAGCGCGCACCCGAACATCAAGGGCGTGCTGGCCGGCAACGACAACATGGCGCTCGGCGCGTTGAAGGCGATCGAGGAGCAGGGCAAGAAGGGCCAGATCAAGGTCGCCGCGTTCGACAACATCCCGGCCATCGCCCAGTACGTCAAGGACGGCTCCGTCGTGTCCACCCTCGACCAGTACGGCGCGCAGCAGGCCTCCAACGGCATCGACTACGCCATGAAGATGATCGCCGGCGAGAACTTCGGCGGCTGGCAGAAGACCGAGATCAAGCTCATCACCAAGGACAACGTCGGATGATGACGGTCAGCGGCCTCGTCAAGCGCTTCCCCGGTGTGGTGGCGCTCGACGGGGTCGACCTCGACATCCGCGCAGGCGAGATCCACGCCCTCGTGGGCGAGAACGGCGCGGGCAAATCCACGCTGGTCAAGGCCCTGGCCGGGATCCACGCGCCGGACGGCGGCACGATGACCTTCGACGGTGCGCCCTACACCCCCGCCAATGCGGCCGACGGTCTGGCCGCCGGGATCTCGGTGGTCCACCAGGAGCTGGCGCTGCTGCCCTACCTCACCGTGGCGGAGAACCTGTTCCTGCGCGAACTGCCGCGCACGGCGGGCGTCGTCGACAGGAAGCGGCTGCGCATGGACGCCGCGCGGCTGTTGACCGAGATCGGGCTGGATGTCTCGCCCGACACCCTGGTCGAGCGGCTCGGCATCGCGCAGATGCAGCTGGTGGAGATCGCGAAGGCGATCTCCACCGACAGCAAGCTGCTGATCATGGACGAGCCGACCGCCACGCTCACCTCGCGCGAGGCGGGACGCCTGTTCGACATCCTGCGGGCATTGCGCGAACGCGGCGTGGCCATCGTCTACATCTCCCACCACCTGCAGGAGGTGCTGGAGCTGGCCGACCGGGTCACCGTGCTGCGCAACGGACGCAGCATCGAGACCCGCGAGATGGCCGACGTGACCGCGCCCGACCTGGTCAGGCTGATGGTGGGGCGCGACCTGTCGCAGGAGTACCCGGCCAAGCCGCCGACGGCGCTGGGCGAGGTGGCGCTGAAGGTGCGCGATCTCAAGGTCGCGGGCTTCGAAGGGCCGCTCTCCTTCTCGGTACGGCGCGGCGAGGTCGTGGGCCTCGCCGGGCTGGTCGGCTCCGGCCGTACCGAGGCGATGCGCGCGATCTTCGGCGCCGACCCCGCCTTGTCCGGAAAAATCGAGCTTTACGGCGAGAAGGTACACATCCGGCATCCCAAGGACGCCGTACGGCACGGCATCAGCTTGCTCACCGAGGACCGCAAGTCGCAGGGTCTGGTCCTCGACCTGCCGATCAGCGCCAACGTCACCCTCGCCAAGCTGCGTGGACTCCTGGTGCGCTTCGGTCAGGAACGCTCGCTCGCCGAGGCCCTCGGGCGGCGCCTGCACCTGCGCTCCTCGGGCGTCGGCCAGCACGTACGTACCCTGTCGGGCGGCAACCAGCAGAAGGTCGTGCTGGCCAAGTGGCTCAACGCCGGATCCGACATCCTGATCGTGGACGAGCCCACCCGCGGCATCGACGTCGGCGCCAAGTACGAGATCCACGAGCTACTGCTCGGCCTGGTCGCAGAGGGCAAGGCCCTGCTCGTCGTCTCCTCGGACCTGCCGGAGCTGATGGGCATCTGCGACCGCGTCCTGGTCTTCTCCCGGGGCAAGATCGCCGGAGAGGTCACCCGGGCGGACTTCGACGCCGAGCGCATCCTCACGCTGGCCTACTCGGGCTACCTCAAGAACGGTGAAACACAATGATCAAAAGGCTCGTGCTCGGCGAAGCCGGCATCGGCGTCGCCTTGGTAGTGCTCGCGGGCTTCTTCGTCATCCTCGCACCGAACTTCGCGACCGAGCAGAACCTGCGCAACATCATGACCCAGATCACGCTGAACACCGTGCTCGCCGTGGGCATGACGTTCGTGATCCTGGTCGGCGGCATCGACCTGTCGGTCGGCTCGGCGATGGCGCTGTGCGCGGTCGTGTCGGGCACCATGATGGCCGGATCCGGCTCCGCCTTGACGCTGGTAGGCGGGATCCTGGTGAGCATGCTCGTCGGCGGCGTGGTCGGCTGGGTCAACGGGTTCGTGTCAGAACAGTGGCGGGTGCCGTCGTTCATCGTCACCCTGGCCATGCTCAACATCGCGCGCGGCGGCGCCGAACGGTATACCAACGCGGCCACCATCTACAACCTGCCTGCCGCGCTCAACGACTTCGGCACCCTCACGCTGATGGGCATCCCCGCGGTGTTCTGGGTGGCGCTGCTGCTGGCAGGGGCCGGCTGGTTCGTGCTGTCGCGCACCGTCTTCGGGCGGCTGATCTACGCCACCGGCAACAACGAGGAAGCCGTCCGCCTGTCCGGCCACAAGACCTCCCGCATCAAGATCGCCGCCTTCATGATCGCCGGTTTGACCGTGGGCATCGCGGCCATCCTGTACATGGCCAGGCTCAACATCGCCAGCCCGATCCTGGGCCAGGGCTACGAGCTCAACGCGATCGCCGCCGTGGTCATCGGCGGAGCCAGTCTGATGGGCGGGCGCGGCTCCATGGTCGGCACGTTCCTCGGGGCATGTCTGCTCGGCGTGCTCACCAACGGGCTGCTGCTCATGGGCGTCTCCGACTTCGAACGGCAGATCATCACCGGGCTGGTGATCCTGGTCGCCGTGGTGCTGGACGCGTACCGGCTCCGCCTGGCCCGCAAGCTGGCTGTCACCCAACCCGCGCAGGCACTCACGCCGGCGACGATCCCCTCCTGACCACATCCGAGGCGGCGCCTTCGCATGAGACCGCCGTGGCTTTACGGCCAGTTGTCACGTGCGGTGTAGGTGGGGTGCAAGTGACGATCAAGAGCTGATCCATATGTTCTTCTCGTTAGGAAAACCTATGAAAAGGACGGACCCTTGCCCCGCTCCTACGGCGAGTCCAAGCTCGTCGTCCGCTACCGAGCCGGTCTACGGCTGCGGCGTTCGGGCTCTCTGCCCACGCGAGTGGTGAGTGTCATGGGACTTCTTTCCTCAGGCAATCAGTCGAGACGCATCCGGAGGATCGCTGTGAAGAGCATCAAGAGAATCGCCCTCGTCTCCGCCATCTCTGCCTCCCTGGTCGCGGTCATGGGCGGTGCCGCCAACGCCTCAATGCCCGCGGACACCGGCTCGACGTACGTGGCCTACGAAGGGCCGGGCTTCACCGGCCAGACACAGGTCATCGACAGGTGCGGCACGACCAACCTCCGCTACCGCGGGTCGTACAAGTGGTTCGGCTCCGGCCAGTCCGGCCGGATGCACAACGAGATCAACAACAGAGGGCCGGTGCACTTCACGCTGCCCACCAACGGCAACGCGAAGCAGGGGACGGGCGTCGGCTGGAAGAGCATCTTCGTGGTGTGCTGACACCCACCCCTTGACGTGGCGGCCTCACCCCGGGGATCGGTGTCGTTGATGCCCTGGGGTACATCGGAACTGCCGGGCGCGACCAGAGATCAGGACGTTCGGGATCAGGACGTTCGGGATCAGGACGTTCGGGATCAGGACGTTCGGGATCAGGACAAGGTGTCCTTGACCGCGATCTGGCCATCCTCGACGACGAACTTCTGGTTGGTGTTGTTGGGGTCGCACTGCCACAGGTACACCTGGATGCCGTTGCCGCGGCCGTTGGTGGCGTCCAGGCATAGGCGGTTGGCTGAGTTCAGGGTGGACTTGAGGATGATCTGGCCGCCCTGGATGACCCAGAGCTGGTTAGCGTTACCCAGGCACTGCCACTGGTAGACCCGGGTGCCGTTGGTTCGGCCGTTGGAGGAGTCCAGGCACATCATCTGGCTCGTGCCGATGGTGTCTTCCACCTTGATGAGGCCGTCCTCGACGACGAGCTTCTGGTTGGTGTTGTTGGGGTCGCACTGCCACTGGTACATCAAGACGCCGTTGCCGCGGTAGTTGCTGACGTCGACGCACATCGCGGTCCCGAGCGGGATGGCGCGGTTGGCGGCCCCTTGCCCGGCGGCCACCGCAGGCGGAGCGGTGACCGCGCTCATGGTGGTGGAGATGACGGCGGCGGCCAGCAGATGGCGAGCAAGCATGGGTGCCTCCAGAAGAGTTGATCAAGACTCCAGCACCATGTCACAACTGAAAGTAGTTGATCAATCACCGTCCGCACAAAGCTCCGTGCGTCGCGATGTGCTGCCCGCCAGAGGCGAAGCTTCGGGCATCCGCGATTGCGGTTCAGGATGATCCAGAACGTACAGACTGGATCACATCGCCCGTCACACCCGGACGGAGGCCGCCGTCGAGGGAGGCGTCCCTAGCTCTTCGACGGGTACGTCGATGGCGCGCTGAGTGGTGAGACTCGCGCGTTCGATCCGATCGAGGCGGAACCATCGGATGGCCTCGCGGCGCCGGCAGTGCGCAATGAGGAACCAGTGCCCGGCCGTGAACGCGAGCAGCTGAGGGTCCACCCGGCGCGTTGTCGGCGTTCCATGACTATCGCGGTAGTGCAGCGAGAGGACCTTGCGTTCCTCAAGGGCATGCTCGATCACGTCGCGTCGGCGCGGATCAGCTGCCTCGGTCGTGGTGTGGTCGATCCAGATGCGCTCGGTCAAGTCGTCCGCGTGCCGTCGCGCCTGCGGGTCCATCACCGCCAATACCTTCACCAGGGCGGCTCGGGCCTGCCTGTCGAATGGTTGTCCACGGTGTGCCGCGATCGCCGCGGCGAGCGCGCAGGCTTCGGTGGCGGTGAAGTTCACCGGCGGCAGGGTGGCGGCACGATCGACGACATATCCACCGAGCCGGCCCGTACGTGCCCAGACTGGAAACCCGCCCTGTTGCAGAGCGGAGATGTCGCGCTTGACGGTGCGGACACTGATCTCGAATGCGGCGGCGAGCTGTTGGGCGGTGCGGCCTCGCGGACCCGCACGGCGGAGATCTTCGCGGATCGCGTAGAGCCGATCGGTGCGGTTCATCCATAAATGGTGCCATAACGGTGACATCCAGCACCTTCAGAATCGGAGCATGACGAAGTCGCGAGAACCCATCCTGTTGCTGAGCGGTGCCGGTCTTCCCGTCTGGATCTGGGATCAGGTGCGCGAAGAACTGGCCGCATCGCACCAGACGGCGGTCGCTGAGCGACCGCGTCATGATCGCGCTTCGCTCACGGAGTACGCCGCCGCGGCGCTGGATTCGGCACCGTGGGAGCGATTCGCGGTCGTCGCGCACTCCAGCGGCGGGACTGTCGCGACGGAAATCATGACCCTCGCGCCTGACCGGGTGGGCGCGTTCCTGGCGGTCACTGCTGTCGTGCCGAAGCCGGGACGCAGCTTCGTCGCGTCGATGCCGATGCCGAATCGGCTCGTGCTGAGCCTGGCGATGCGGCTGGCCGGCACCCGACCGCCCGATGCCGCTATCCGGCGCGGCGTGGCCAGCCGCGTCGACACGAAGACGGCCGATCGCATCGTGGCGGAGTTCCGCCCCGAGTCTGTGCGTCTCTACCGGGACACGCCGCAAGACGGCGTTTTTCCCGAACGTCGAGGCTACCTCTCCACCAGCCAAGACGCTGAGCTCCCGATCGGACTGCAACAGCGATTCGCGCGCAACCTCGACACGAGCTGGAACGAATCCCTCGACAGCGGACACCTGCCGATGCTCGAAGCGCCCGACGCTCTCGCCCGGCGAATCACGAACTTCCTCGCCGACAGACCCAGTTGACCGAGAGGTGTACGAGGGCCACCCCATAGTTGGGAGTGGCCCTTTTAGCACAGCTCCAATGAAGCAGCTTTTCTGCCGACTCAGTTGTAGGGATTGTCGTAGGTCACGGATTTGGTGCGACTGTTGTAAGTCTGGCCGGGATAGAACCAGCCGCCCGTCACGTACAAGGTGACATTCGTGAGGGTAGTGGAGTGGGTGTATTCACCGTCGTAGAGGTATAGGTACAACTGGCAGCCAGGGGGAGCGGCCGCCGTGCCCGTCTGGCTCGGGTAGAAAATGGTGCCGCCGTTGACGGAGACGTAGAAGTTCGGCATGGGGTAGGACCCGCTCCCCCAGCACAGCCGGAGCGCGTACCTGAACTTCGTGTTCCCGTCGTCGAACGCCAGCGTGCCGGTCAGCTGGGCGAGCATGATCGACGGGCCGGCGTTCGAGGTCACCGTGAGGGATACGGCCTGGTCTGGACCGTAGGCGGCGTGCGCGGGAGTGACGGGCACCAGGATTGCCGCGAGTGTTGCGATGGCGACGGCGACAGAGCTGGCCGCACGACGTACTTTGGAACGTGTCAATTCCAACCTCATCTCTCGCATGATGTCGGCGGAGCGCGCACGGAGACTATTTTCGGGGCCTCCAGGTGTCCAGAGAGACGATCGGGAGCCACTGATTCGGCCGGCATTAACTTGCGTCATGGCGGCTCTCGCGAGAGTGAACCAGGCGTGCCACCAGGTCGGGGATTAGCCTGCGGAGCCGTAATACCGACGTGACGAGTGAAAGTTTCATTCCACCGAGACGCGGTCGGAGACGGCTGGACCGGTGTGATCGTTACTCGCTGAGCGTGCCGGTGGACTGGTCCGGCGCAGGACAGTTAGGGCGATGAGGGCGGCGGCGACCAGGAGTGCGGCGCTGAGCGTCAGGCCGAGCGCGTATCCGTTGTTGAGGGCGATGGGCGTGACAGCCTGGCCGGTGCGGTTGTGCGCGACGGTGCCGAGGGCGGCCAGTCCGAGTGAGGAGCCGATCTGGCGTGAGCTGTTGAGCAGGCCCGAGGCGGCGCCCGTCTCGTGGGGTGCGACACCTGCGGTGGCGATGGAGACGATCGGTCCGAGGCAGAGCCCGAATCCGACGCTGGCGACGATCGACGGGCCCAGGACGTCGGTGATGAAGGTGCCGTCGGGGCTGATCAGGCCGAACCAGGCGAACCCGGCCGCGGTCAGCAGTCCGCCGCTGATCAGGAGGGTCCGCGGTGCGAGACGGTAGCCGAGTTTGATGGCGAGTATCGAGCCGGCGACCACGCCGAGGGCGAACGGCAGGAACTCGAGCCCGCTCAGAGCCGGCCCGGTGCCGAGCACGAGCTGAAGGTACAGCGACATGAAATAGAACGCCGAGGCCATGGCCCCGCCGACGAGGAGGTTGTAGGCGTTCGCGCCGGCGACCGAGCGGTTGGCGAACAGGCCGAGCCGGATCAGCGGGTCGCGGGTGGTGGTCCGCTCGACGTAGACGAAGGCGGCCAGCAGCGCGGCGGCGCCCGCCAGAGTCGTCAGGGTGATCGGGGAGGTCCACGGATACTGGTCGGTGCGGACGACGCCGAGCACCAGCAGGGCTATGCCCGCCGTGGCCAGGATGGCGCCCAACACGTCCGGGCGGCCGTTGCGAATCGGGGGCGGGTCGGCGGCGACAGCCCGCCAGGCCAGGGCCAGCGCGCCGGCCGCCATGGGGACGCTGACGAACATCACCCAGCGCCAGCTGGCGTACTGGGTGAGTACGCCGCCGATCAGGACACCGAGGGCGCCACCTGCGGCGTTCACCGCGGACCATACGCCGAAAGCCCGGACGCGGGCCTTGCCCGTGGGAAACGTGGAGGTCAGCAGCGCCAGCGCGGCCGGAGCTACTGCGGCGGCCCCGATGCCCTGGACGGCACGAGCGGCGACAAGCTGGCCGGGGTCCTGGGCGAAGCCACCGACGAGCGAGGCGAGGCCGAACACGGCGAGCCCGAGCAGCAGGACACGCTTGCGACCTTAGCGGTCGGCGGCCTTGCCGCCCAGCAGGAGCAGCCCGCCGAAGGTGAGCGCGTAGGCGTGGATCACCCAGGTCAGGCCCACTGCGCTGAAGCCGAGTCCGGCAGCGATCTGCGGGAGTCCGACGTTCACGACCGACAGGTCCAGCGACACCATGAACTGCACGACGGCCACCGCGGCCAGGGTGAGCCCCGGCCGGCCGCCCGGGTTGCCGGCGACCCGCTCGTGCCGGGGCTTCAGCGCGAGGGGTGACGTCTCATTGTCCGTTGTCACAGGCATCCGCACTCCTTGGGAAGCGTTCTATTGACCTCAGGTCATTACTACTGACCCGAGGTCAATATGTCAACGGCCAGCAATGGCGGGTGGCAAACGCAAAGCGCATGATGCGAGCGCGGCTACGCGCGCATGACTCGCTGCCCCACGGACGGATCCGCGAGGCTTATGGGTGCCTGTTGTTACTGCTCGCTCGGCGGTCGCGCGAGCCAGCGGCGGGTGAGGTCATGTACGACCGCCAACCAGCGTTGTGGCTGCTCTCCGGCGGCGATCGCGTCCGCGGCGCTGTGGAGGACGGTGAACAGGATCGTGGCCGCGACATGCGGGTCTATCGGGCGGAATGCGCCCTCGTCCATGCCTCGGTGCAACGCCTTGGCGATGGCGGCGATGGTGGCCTGCTGCCCTTCGTTCATGGGTCCGAGCGCTGAGTTGGTGTGGAAGACCGCGGTATGGAGCCCACCCTGCCGGGCGATGGACTCGACGGCCGCCGCGCATTCGGCGTCGAGGGTAGCCCACCAGTCGATCGGCTCAGTGGATTCGGCGAGCCCTTGGAACCGGTCCACGTAGTCCTGCAGCACGCGGTTGCGTACCGCGACGAGCATCTCCTCCCAGGAGGAGAAGTAGACGTAGAACGTACCCTTCGCGGCGTCGGCTTCGGCGGTGACGGCTTGCACCCAATTGGTCACGTCCTGGCCGGAGTTCAGGAGCCGGATGGCGGCATCGATGAGTTCACCGCGCCTGGCCTCGGGAGAGAGGCGGCGCCGACTCCTGGAGGTGACCATCGCACCAGGGTAACCGACCGTCAGGGGCGCATCAGATGCCCACTTCCGGCCGCGAGCAGGGGTCGCGCCCACGAATATGCCCCAAGCCCAGCGGGTCGGGTACGCCGACCTGTCTCCCACGATCCTTGACATATTGACCTGGGGTCACTATTAATGACCCGAAGTCAATAGCAACCACGCCAAGGAGTGCAGATGCCCATGGCAACGGACAATGAGACGTCCGGCCTCCATCTGGTCAGCAAGCTTTTCGACCCCGCGTCGAGGGCCGACCCGTACCCGATCTACGCCGAGTTCCGCGCCCGTGGGCCGGTATGGATCGAGGAGATGTCCGCGTTGGTGGTGACGAGCTACCGCGACTGCGAGACGCTGCTGCGCGACCCACGGCTCAGCGCCGAACGTCGGCGCTTCTTTCAGCCCGATCAGGCAGCCGACCCGTATCCCCCGGACGCTCCGTCCTCGGTCCGGCGGCCATGGTTCCTCTCCTTGGACCCTCCCGACCACACCCGGCTGCGGCGTCTGGTCAGCAGCGCGTTCACCGCCCGGACCATCGCCCGGATGGAGGACTCCATCGCGCGACTGGTCGACGAGTGCCTCGACCGCGCGGCCGAGCGGGAGACGTTCGACGTGGTGTCGGGCCTCGCCTACTCCCTGCCGATGACGGTCATCTGCCGCATGCTCGGTGTCCCGCTGGCCGACGAGCGGCTGTTCCACCAGTGGTCCGCCCATCTCACCCGGCTGGTCGACGGCTTCCCCACCCCCGACGACCAGAACGGCGAGACCCCTGAGTGGGTCCATGGCATGGTCGACATGCACCGCTACGTCAACGAGCTCGTCGCCGACCGGCGACGGAGCCCGCGACAGGATGACCTGATCTCCGAGTTGCTCGCCGCAGAGGACGGCGGTGACGTGCTGAGCCATGACGAGCTGGTCTCCACGATCGTGCTGCTGCTGGTGGCGGGGCACGAGACGACGGTCAACCTGATCGCCAACGGCGTGCTCGCCCTGCTGCGGCACCCCAACCACCTCGCCACCCTGCGTGCCGACCCCGGCACGGCGTCCGCGGTCGTGGAGGAGATCGTGCGCTATGACCCGCCCGTTCAGCTCACCGCCAGGGTCGCCGGCCAGGACCTAAGCGTCGGGCAGGCGAAGCTGCCCGCGGGCGGCCTGGTCATCCTCCTGCTGGCTGCGGCGCACCGGGACCCGGAGGCGAACCCGAACCCGGACCGGTTCGACCCGGCTCGCGAGCAGGTGCGGCATCTGGGCTTCAGCTTGGGCCCGCACTTCTGCCTCGGCGCGCCGCTGGCCAGACTCGAAGGCCGGCTGGCGCTGACCGCGTTCGCCCGGCGTGTCCGGGAGCCCGGGCTCCTCGTCGACCCGCCGCCCTATCGGGACCACATCAACCTCCGCGGCGTCAGTGAGCTTCTCATCTCCCACGCGGGGGTGACGAGGTGAGGACCGCGCCGTAGGGGAGGCCGAGCCATCTTCGGCCAAGGTCCACGTGGTGCCACCCAAGCGCTGGTGCAAGCCGCAAGAAGCGGCGGTGACCCAGGCTCCGCGCCGTCAAGAACTTCCTGGAGCTCGGCGAGTGTCCGCCGCCGCGTCGGCCTGATCGGTCGGGTGCGCCGGCTCGGCGGCCTCCCCGCCGTCCTGCTCGTACGAGCCGTCCTGCTCGTACGAGGCCGGCACCACGATCTCTTCGGTGTCCTTGTTACGAGTCACCCAGAGATAGACCAGCGCCCCGAGGAACAGCACGATCGACGTCCACTGGTTGATCCGCAGCCCCAGGAACGTCACCGCGTGGTCCACCCCCCCAACCGGGTCGATCCGCAGCCCCTCGATCCAGAACCGCCCCAACGTGTAGCCGGCGACGTAGAGGGCGAACAGGCGGCCATGGCGGAGTGTGAACCGTCTGCCGGCCAGGATCAGCCCGAAGCCGAGCGCCACGTCCCACAGCGACTCGTACAGGAATGTCGGGTGGTAGAGCACGCCCGGCCGGCCGCCGTGCGCCTGGTCGATCTCCAGGCCCCACGGCAACGTGGTCGGACTGCCGTACAGCTCCTGGTTGAACCAGTTGCCCCAGCGGGCGATCGCCTGCCCGAACGCGATGCCGGGCGCGATCGTGTCGCCCACGGCGCCGAGGGACAGCCCCCGGCGGCGGCAGGCCAGCCACACGCCCACGCCTCCCAGAGCGACCGCGCCCCAGATGCCCAGCCCGCCTTCCCAGATGAACAGCGCCTGGTAGGGCTCTTTGATCGCGCGCGGGCCGAAGTAGATCTGCCAGTCGACGATGACGTGGTAGAGGCGGCCGCCGATCAGGCCGAAGATCACCGCAGGAACCGCGATATCGCTGATCGTGCCTTTCTCGCCGCCCCGGGCACGCCAGCGGCGCTCGCTCAGCCAGACGCCGACGGCGATTCCGACAATGAAGCACAATGCGTAGGCCCGGATCGGAATGAATCCAAGATGCCAGACCCCTTGAGAAGGGCTGGGAATCAAGGCGAGAGGCATGCCGGTGACGCTAGCGGATTTGAGCTCACTTGGCCGCATACGTGACCTGATTGTGCATTGCTACGGCATGAGCGCTTCGCGCTCGCTCGGCCATCGCGGGGCCTCACCAGCGCGCTGCCGTCCTGGAGAGGTCCGGCAGCCCTGACTCGCAAGTACGGGAGCGGGCGCAAGGCCTACCTCGCCCGCCTTTATCGAGGGCTATCGCCACCACTTGGGTTCACCGGTCTACACAGGATCGTTACAGGGAATCCCTTATATCGCCAACGCCACCCTCTTACTCTTTTCCCTGCTATATCCTCCCAAGCAAGGACACTGATGAAGCTCTTATTCGCAGGCCTCGTGGCAACGGCAGCGACCGTGTGCGCGGTGGCCGCACCCGCTCAGGCGGCATCCGTCGCATCCGTGCAGGCCGCTCCAGTGGACCCGGTGAAAGCCCTGAAGGCCCAGCTGGCCCCGGGCAAGGGCGTAAAAATCACCGAATCAAGCAGCATTACCGTTGATTTCACCACCAACGACCAGGCTATGCAGGTACGGGTGAACACCCGCACGGCCGGCACCCTGGCTTTCGGCAAGGGCAATGTAGCGGCTGCCGACCTCCGTGTCCGTATGTCCTCACGCCAGCAAGGGCCCAACCCTCCCTACCGGGTCATCGCTGAGGGCAGAAACGCCTACGTGACCAACGCCGGCATCGCCAAGGCGCTGCCTTCCGGCCGTTCCTGGATCCAGTCGAAGGCCAGCGGGCAGGAAAATTCCGTCCTCGGCATGGGCGTCACCTCAGCAGAACTTCAGTACATGGTGAAAAACGCATCAGAAGTGGCGACCGGCGAATATCAGGGCACCGCCAAACTCACTGACTTCCGGCACGACAAGTCCGCCGGGGAAGGCAACGTCGAGTTCCACCTGTACTTCGATCAACACAACCTGCTCACCCGCACGGTCGTCGACACGACGGCCTACCCGGACGACGACAGCACGGCCTACGACCAGATGGTCTTCCACACCGATACCAAGTATTCGGGCTGGGGCGCCAAGGTGAAGATCACCGCACCGGCGGCCGGCAAGGTCATCAGCGAGAAGAAGCTCAACACGAAGACCCGCAAGGCCGCCATAAAGGCTGGCTATCCAGAGAGCGGTCCCTTCTAAATCAGCGCCGTAACCAGCGCCGTAACTAGCGCCGTAACTAGCGCCGTTCGAGCGTGAGCAGCGGCTCAGCGAACACCGGTGCTGGTGCGTCGGGATTCGCGGCAACCGCCTCCTCCAGGCGGCGGAAGCCGGCCTCCAGCTCGTCCGGACTGAGTTGAGCGAAGAACGAAAGGGTGCGCAGGCGCAGCCGTTGAAGCATGTCACCGAGGGTGCCGACGGACGGCTCGGTAACCGTGCCGAAGCTGGCAACGCGCCAGCCGTCCGACGTGAACATCTCGATGACCTCGTGCAGCGGCTGAAACAGCGCGGCGTCCGCCGCGAAGCCGCAGGGGAAGTGCTCCAGCCACCACGGCCTGGGATGGTGGTCGCTGAAATTCGCGCGCAGTAGCAGCCGCCCGCCCGGCCTGAGCACCCTGGCCAGTTCCCGGGCCGCCTGCGGTTTGTCCTGGACGTGATGCCAGGACAAGAACATGAGAACGTAGTCGGCACTGGCGGACGGCACCGGCATGTCCTCGGCGGAGCCCGCCAGATATCGCACGTCGGGATGCGGAGACTGCGCCTGTGCTATCTCGCGCATGCGGACCGACGGCTCGACGCCAGTGACCGGCCCGAACGCTCGCGCCAGCGCGGGGGTGAACCTGCCGGTCCCCGCGCCGACGTCCAGCCCCACCAGCGGACGCCCCTCGGGCAGCACCGCTGCGAAGGCACTGATCCATGTCTGCTGCTGCCGCTCGGTAAGCGCACGGCCACGCGCGTAGTCCTGGTACTGCTCGGTGTCGTAGTCGATCCGCCTCATCGCCGCTCCCGCGTCAGCCGGGCCACGGCGAACCATCGACCCGATATATCGAGTGGATACATCGGCACGATATGCGGTGTCGCGTCATGCCACAAGTGGGGGCATGACGGTCAGGCACAGGCTTCGCCCGGCGAAGCCGGCTGGGATGTGGACTGTTCTCGACTGGGGACTAACCCGAGCCTGTCCCGCCTGCCAGTTCCGTGAGCCGGCGTTCGAGGAAGCGCCGTTCGGCGCCGTCATCGGTGAGTTGTCTCGCACGTCGATAGGCGTCACGCGCCTCGTCGGTACGCCCGAGGCGTCGCAAGAGTTCGGCCCTGGTCGAGTGCAGGTAGCGGAAGTCGTCGAGCCCCAGTTGGTCGACGACGCGCAGACCGGCCTCGGGGCCTTCGGTCTCGGCGACGGCGATGGCGCGGTTGAGCTCCACGATGGGCGAGCCGGTCACGCGGGCGAGCCGGCCGTACAGGGCCGCGATCTGCGCCCAGTCGCACGGCGTCTCGGCGTGCAACGAGGCGATGGCGGCCTGCAGGACATAGGGCCCGCGGCCGCGTAGGGCGAGCGCCCGGTCGAGCTCGGCGCGTCCAGCGGCGAGCTGCTCGATGTTCCACCGTGACCGGTCCTGATCGCCGAGCAGTACGAGCTCGCCGTCGCGGAACCGCGCCTCGCGACGGGAGTCGTGCAAGAGCATCATCGCCAGCAGCCCGTGAACCTCGGGGTCGTCCGGAAGTAGTTCGGCCAGCGCGCGCCCCAACCAGATCGCCTCCGCCGCGAGCTCGTCGCGGCCACCATAGCCCTCGTTGAAGACCAGGTAGACGACGGCGAGAACGGCGTCGAGACGCTCGCGGAGCAGGTGAACCGGTGGCACGCGAAACGGGATCCCCGCTGCTTTGATTTTGCGTTTGGCCCGCACCAGCCGCTGCGCCATGGTGCGCTCCGGTACGAGGAAGGCGCGGGCGATCTCGTCGGTGGTGAGCCCGCCGAGGGTGCGCAGGGTGAGCGCTACCTGCGCCTCGATGGCGAGCGCCGGGTGACAGCAGGTGAAGATGAGTTCCAGGCGCTCGTCGGGAAACGTCGTGGCGTCCATCGGCATCTCCGCACGATCGCCGGCGACGAGCAGGCCGAATTTGGTGGTGAGGGCCCGGTCGCGGCGGATGCGGTCCGTCGCTCGGTTCCGAGCCGTCGTCATCAGCCAGGCGCGCGGGTTGCTGGGGACGCCGTCGCGTGGCCACCGGTCGGCGGCGACGGCGAACGCCTCCTGCGCGGCCTCCTCGGCGATGTCGAAGTCGCCGAGAAAGCCGATCAAGGTGGCCAGGACGCGGCCCCACTCCTCGCGGAAGACCTGTTCGAGCGTGGCTACCAATACACCTCCGAGGGGCGGATCTCGATGGCGCCACCGTAGCGCGCTGCGGGGTGGCGGGCGGCCACCTCGATAGCCGCGTCGAGGTTGTCGGCCTCCAGGATGAACCAGCCGCCGACGGCCTCCTTCATCCCGACGAACGGGCCGTCCGTTGTCAGAGGCTTGCCGCCTTCGACCCGCACGGTGGTCGCGTTCTCGGGCAGGCCCATCGGCACCCCGGGGGTGACGCCCGGCGTCCGATTGAACCCTTGGTAGTCGGCGTAGACCTGCTTCTGCTCCTCCTCGGACAACGCGGCCTGTCCCTCAAGCGCGGTGCCCTGAAAGATCAGCATGACGTACTTCATCGTTTCCTCCTCGTTGCTACCAGGTTGGTCGCGCAGTAAGACGAACGGCGAGTCACGAAATCGACAGGTCGGCACTGGAAATCTGACGCGACCGTGATCAGGCGTCGGGGTCAGGGAGTGGTGAGGTGGGCGCGGATGGCGGCGGCGCCGGATTCGGAGAGCCGGTCGGTGAGGGTACGCAGTCCGGGGTGGATGACGCGCAGCGACTCGATGTCGGCGGGCCATCGGTGACCGGTGTGCCAGTGTTTCCTGATCTCGGCGATGCACGGCACCGGCACCATGCCGTGGCTGATCGCCGGGGCGCGGGCGCTGGCCGATCTCCTGCCCACCGCGACCCCGCGCGCCGTACCGGGCGAGAACCACGGCACGGACCGCCGACCATGGGCGCAGTGCTGTGGCTCGAGCTTTTAACTTTCTGCACAAAGAGGATTTGAACAATACCGCAGCCCATTCGCCGCAGGCAGGGTGTCATATCCGCACTTCGCACAAGGATAGGAGCCGCTCGGCAATGCATAGTTTTGCCGAGAAGAGAGCATATTGCTCGCCTGCGGGAGAGCGTAAGCCGGGCCCTCGAACTCTCGCTCTTGCCTAATTTCCCGTGTGACGTTCCCTTCCCGATACGTCTCGACACGGACCTCCCTGAGCTTCACAGTGGTCGACTCGTAGCGCACCGCATGAGTCCAGGGTCCCCGCGCAATGTCCGCTGGAACCTGGTGAACGTACTGATCTTGCGCATGCGCCCCGTGGACCGCCCTCACGATCATCATAATGATCACACTGGCCACTAGAATGATCATTGCGATGAGAAGAGAAGCCATGAGCGGATGACGGGTGGCGATGCTCGTGATAGTTGACCAGACCCCAGACATAACACTCCCCCCTGGGGTGTCGTTGTCCCACATGGGACAACGAAAAGTAATTACCACGCAAACTTGGTTCCATGCGTGGCGATCACTCACGAATTGATAACCTCGCCTTCAGTCGATTTCGACCAATTTGTCCTATTCACATGCTAGTTGTAATGAGTGGGTCTCGATAATCCGATGGATCATTACAACGCGCAGCACTCCGTCAGCGTGGCAGGCGTGATCATCGACGACCATGGCCGCGCACTTCTTACCCAGCGCAGAGACAACGGCCGCTGGGAAGCACCCGGCGGAGTCCTGGAGCGCGACGAGGATGTCACCAGTGGCCTGCTCCGGGAGATCTATGAAGAGACTGGCCTGCGGGTCGAGCCTGTAACCCTGACCGGCGTCTACAAGAACATGACGCGTGGCATCGTCGCCCTGGTCTTTCGCTGCAAGGTCATCGGCGGCCGGCTCACCGAGACGGACGAGACCCGCGCCTTCCGCTGGGTCACCGCGGACGAGGTTCAAGAACTCGCATCCGAGGCATTCGCCATCCGCGTTCTCGACGCCATGCGTCACGACCAAGCGCCGGCTATCCGCAGCCATGACGGTGTTCACCTACTGGGGGCGTCGCAGCCTCATGAGTGACTTGCCGAATTGCGTAGTCCCCGCAGTCGCAATGGACTCGGCCGATCACTTCGGCTCTTCATGGCCGCGCTCACCTGCTATCGCCGGCCAATGGCGCGGACAATGTCTGCGATCAAGTGCCCTGAAAAGACCGATCGTTAAGCGCTTCGCCAGGCGTCGGAGATACAGGATTCCTCTCGGGTATCGGCAGGACCCGAACTGTGCAATTGCCCGACGCTTCTACCCGCTCACAGGACCAGTGACGACCGTCGTCGTCGGTGATGAAGCGCACCACGTCGCCCTCGGCGAGCTCGTCCTGCAGGAATGGGATGTTCGCAAAATCATCGAACCCTTGAAGGAGGCAGTTTTTCCGTGGGTGGATTCAGCGAGTTTCTGGCTGCTCGATCGAGTCTCAGGCCGCGCGAGCATGTGGTGCCCGGCACGCTGAGGCTGAGCGAAGAAGACCTTGCTCAACTGGGTAGGCGCACGCGGCCTGGGTGAGCGCGCGCATCGCCCGGCGCGTTTGCTGCCTCCCGGACGAACCGTTCCGAAGGTCAGAGTCGCCAGTAGACGGCGGTGGCGTCGTCGTGTGCCTTGCCGCGTGGCCAGCGGGCGCCGTGGGGGTCGGTGCGTTCGGCCGTACGGACCTGGTTGATGAGTCCGGCGGGACCGTCGTCTTCCAGGATGTTCAGGAGGCGTCGCCAGCTGGCGAGCTCGAAGCAGTCGACCAGGCGCGATGCCCCATCGCTGAGCAGCGCGGCAGCTCGTACCGCGTCCGTGGGAACGCTGCCGGTGAGAGAGTGTTCGGCGGCCAGGGGGTCGGTGGAGGCGACCCAGTAGCCTCCGTCCCGGTTGCGGTGCTGGAGCTGGGCTTCCACCGAACCAAGGCGTGCCTGCTCGTGCTCCGTGGAGCCGGTGGGCAGGGTGTCCAGGTGCGTTCGCAGGGTCGCCGTGACATCAGCCAGACGATCATCGCTGACCACCATGGGTTCCGCGGTGGCGTTCAGGTCCAGGACGAGGATGGAGTCCGCCAGCACCAGCCAGTCCAGGGACTCCGTTGTCCGGCGGAGTAAGAGCACGGTTGCCGCGGGTGATCCGGGATGGGCGAGGTCGCAGGTCGAGGAGTGCAGAGAGGAGACGGTCTCGATGCCGTTGGCCAACACCTCGGCCAACGGGCGGTCGTCGGACGTCAGCGTGGAGAGCGTCGTCAGCGTGGAGAGTAAGGACGAGCCGAGCATGCGCGTGTACCAGGCCACGGTGTGGACGCATCCGGTCGGCAGGCGTGCGGGATAGCCGGCGCCGTCCAGAACGACCACCGCGTCAGGGGTCGCGCCGACGAAGTCTTCGTTCTCCCGGTTGAGACCACCCACCTCAGTGGCGAAGGCCAGGCTCACGCTGGTCAGCTCTCCTCATGTCGGTGCGGCGGACTTGCCGACTCAGCGTACGGCGACGACAGCAGGTGCCGCTCGCGCGTCGCGAGCGGCACCTGCTCCGTTACGGCTTGCTCAGACGGCTATGGCCTGCTTCAGACGGCGCGGCCCCCGTCGGAAGCGCCGTCAAGAGCTCCCCGTCAGACGGTCCCCTCCCGGCCGATCCCCTCCCGGCCGAACTCCAGAGTGATCCGTGAGTTGATCTCCTGGGCCTTGGGGGAGTAAGCGGGGTAGAACTCCTTTCCGCACGCCAGGTCCTTCAGTGCCGCCTTGATCTCCTTGTCCAGGTACGGCTTGGCCTCCTCCGGCTTGAGCTTCGGCTTCAGGACGAGGGTCTTGCCCTTGGGCACCTTGGGCAGCGGGTCCTTCCAGGTCTTCTTGGCGAACTCCGTGACCTGCTGCCAGTACGTCCTGCGGCCCAGACCGTTCAGTGCGGTCGGCCTGGTCTCGCTGACTCCCAGGCACTTGGCGAACTGCTTGCCCAGCTGCGCGAGCCGCATGTCCTTGTCGAGGACGCTCAGCTCCTTCTTCAGCGTGGCTTCGAGCTGATTCCAGTAGTCGTCCTGGGAGGTGACGGTCTTGCCCAGCACCTCCTTGGCCGCCTCGGAGAAGCAGGCGTCGTCGGCGGCGCGCCACTTCTTCAGCCCGTCGGCCGAGAGCGACATCATCGTCTTGTTGTTCGGGTTGTCGGGGAAGGTGGGGTTGACCACCTCGTCCTTCGGGAAGGCGTTCTCGGCCCAGACGCCGAAGCCGTATTTGGCCCGATACGTCCGCAGCGCCTTGAGGTCACCCTGAAGCCGCTCCCACTCCCCGGGCTGCCACTTGTGCTTGGGCATCGGGATGGCCAGGTAGTCGAAGCCCTTCTCCGTCATGCAGGCGACACGCTTCGCCTCCACTTTGGTCTGCAGCTCGTACGCGGCATCGGCCCCCGAAGGCGGTGATGTGAGCGTGCCGAACGAGCCGACGAGCACGGTGGCCGCGATGGCCTTGGCGATGAGCACGGGTTGTTCTCCTTGCTTGATATGAGGACATGCGAAACAGAACTTCCGGCCGAAAAGGCCGGATCGGGGGGAAAGTCTCAGCAGGGGATCTTCATGTGGGACGCCTTCGGCGACACCTCGGGCAGCCCGCGTACGAGATCGGCGGCGAGCACGGCGGTGCCTTGCGTCGCGCCCTTCCTTTCGGTGATCTCGTCGGTGGGCACCTTTCTGTCCCTGGTGTTGACCGTGCGTTCGCCCAGGTAGCTATAGGTTTCCCGGTCGAAGATCAGCTCGGACCGGGTGCCGTTGCCCTCGTCCATGGCGACGGCCAGGCCGGGGCGGCCGGCGGCGTCCACGGCGTCGCCGATGAGCACGATGCCGCCCAGTCCAGCGGCGACCTGGTACAGCGCGGCGCCCAGGCTGGGCCGTACCACGGACTCGCGGACCAACTCCTGGAGGGAGCGCCAGATGCGCAGCGGCTCCTCGCCAGTGTCGGCCACGATCTTCGCGCGTACCTGGGCGGGGTCCGTCGGCCAGGTGCCCAGCCGCGCGTACTCCGGCTGGCCGGGACAGGCCCCTGGCTCGTACACGATGTCCGTGACGCCGTGGTCCCAGTAATTCCGGGGCGCCGGACCCGTGGCCGACAGGCCCTGCGTACGGCTCAGCCAGGGCTTGCCCACGTCGGCCGCCTCCCAGCGCTCCTCGTTGACCAGCACCTTGGTGTACTGCGTCTTCCCCGATCGGTCCTTGGTGTACAGGCTGCGCTGGGCCAGGATCTTGGTGTGGACGTACTGGCCGCGGGGCGGCAGCATGTCAGGCTGGTCGGCGGCGGCCCGCGCGGCCAGGTTGAGCAGCGCCTTGGCGTCGGCGGGTGGCGCCGCGACCAGAGACCCCGCGACCCCTCGACCGGAACCCGATAGCGGGTCCGGTGCTCGCGGGCGAGCTGATCTACCTTGTGACGCCCGAAGGCGAGGTGAGCGCCCACGACGTGCGCACCGGTGAGCCGCGCTGGCGTCACGAGCTCGGCAGCTCCGTTGTCTCGGCCGTCCGAACGGACGATGAGGATATGTTCACCGAGGAGATCAGCCCCATTCTGCCCGGCGACGGGGTGCTCTACGTACGCCCGGGCACTCCATCGTGGCGCTCTCCAAGGAGTACTCATGAGACAAAACGCGCGCATTCCGTTGCCCGACGGCGACTCACTGGCGGCGACGGTGGCGCTGCCCGAGGGGACCGCGCCCGTGGCCGGATGGCCGGGGGTGGTGGTCGTGCACGAAATCTACGGTGTCGAACCGGACATGCTTGAGGTGGTGGACCTGTTCGCCGAGCGTGGGTACGCGGCGGTCCTGCCTGATCTGTACAGCCACGGGACCAGGGTCGGGTGCCTGGCGCGGGCTATGCACCAGCTCGCGACCGGTAAGCCCGGTCGGCCGACGGCCGACATTGACGCGACCCGGCGGTGGCTGGCCGGTCGTGAAGACGTCGACGGTGCTCGGCTGGGTGTGATCGGGTTCTGCATGGGGGGCGGGTTCGCTCTGGCGTATGCGGCGGGCGCGCCGCCCGGTGTGCGGGCCGCATCGGTGAATTATGGGGCGGTTCCCCGGCATCAGGAGGAGCTGCGGTCGGTGTGTCCGGTCGTGGGGTCCTACGGTGGCCGCGACCAAGGGTTTCGGTCGCACGGCAGGCGGCTGCAGGAGCATATGGCGGCGCTCGGCATCAAGCACGACGTCGAGATCCATCCGGCCGCCGGGCATTCCTTCATGACCGACGGTCATCATCCCATCGCGAAACTCGCGCTGTTTCCATTGCGTCATGGTCTCGTCCGCTCAGCGGCGGACGACGCGTGGCAGCGTACGTTCGACTTCTTCAACCAACACGTGGCTGGCGAATAGCTCGAAATCGCTAAAGAAGAGAAGCGCCCGGTTGGCACCATTTGACGGCAAAGGCCACCACCCATGAGTGGGTGGTGGCCTTCGAGGTCGTGCTTCTTTATCGCACTGTTCTAAGGGCTAATCGCAGTGCTCGAAGCCGCTGGTGTACGAGCTGCTGCCGACCGAGCCGCCCCACTTGACGCACTTTCCGGGCGCGCTGCGTTTGACCGGTCCCGCGTAATAGTCGTAGCTGCCCGAGTCGGTCGTCCGGCTTTCCCCTTCCGGTTCCAGGAAGGCCGACACCGCCGACGCCGTGCCGAGGCTCGTCGTCTTCAACGTCGCGACGCAGTTGTAGCCGTTACCTGAGTTGTAGAGCAGGTAGGTGCGACCGCCAGTGAGAGCGGCGGAGTCGATGACCGAGTAGCCGCTGCCGCAGACCTCCTCGGCGGTGTAGGGGTTGCCACCGCAGGCGTTGGTGCTCGTGACGGCCTTCTTCTGGCCCAAGGACACGGTCACGCCGTCCACGGTCGGGCTGGTGTCCATCGCGCCGCTGGAGGTTCGCTGTTCATAGTGCAGGTGGGGAGCGTTGGCGCCGCCCGTCGAGCCGACGGTCCCGATCGTGGTGCCCTGGCCGACGCTCAGTGAGCTGCCGGCCGCCTTCACCATGGTCGCGAGGTGGGCGTACCGGGTTCTGGTGCCGTCACTGTGCTGGATCTCTATCCACTTGCCATAACTCGTGCTTCCCGCGTCGTAGAAGTACGCGGTGCCCGCGGCGGTGGCGCGTACGGTCTCACCGTTGATGTCGTCGCCGCCGTAGTCCTGCCAGTCGATGGAGCCCGATGGGTTGTGGGTGGGGGTCCAGTTGTTGGCGTAGAAGGTCTTCCCACAGTTGAACGGGCTCTTGTGGGACACGGCCATGACACTGCTGTCCTGCGCTGAGGCGGCTTGGGGAATCAGCGCTGTCGCGAGAGTGAGCGTCAGGGCGGTGATCGTGGTTCTGAGGGTCTTGGGCCAGGTCGGCTTGCCAGTTGTGGGCATGCTTGCCTCTCTGAACGAGTCGTATGGGGGGATACGGTTAGGCGCCCAGGTCCTGATGTCGGTGAGCCTCGTGGTGACAGAGCTGCGTCGGGAGGGTCGATCATGAAGATAACTCTGAAAGTTCTTTTCATCAATCTCTGCGACATGAAATTTTGCGGCTGTTCCGCTTGAGGTGGCGCATTCGATTTAGGCGACGCAGCCGCCCCCGGGTAGCGTCGAGGCCATGCGGCTTCATGTGGGATGCGCGATGTGGACGCACGTGTCCTGGCAGGGGCGCTTCCTGCCTCACCCGCTTCCTCCGGGCGAACGCCTGCGGGCCTACGCCACTTGGTGCAACGCGGTGGAGGGCAACACGACGTTCTACGCGACACCGGCGCGCACCACCGTGGAGTCGTGGGCCCGGCAGACCGACCCCGACTTCCGCTTCGTGGTCAAGCTGCCCAAGTCGATCACGCACGAGCGCCGCCTTACCGGCCCAGGCGCCGACGAGGAGTTGCGCGCATTTCTGACGGCGATCGAGCCGCTCGAATCGCGGGCCCACGCCCTCTGGGTCCAATTGCCGGGGTCATTCGCACCCACCGACCTGGGCACCCTGGCGGGCTTTCTCCGTGGCCTGCCTCCTTCGTACAGATACGCCGTCGAAGTGCGTCACCGGGCGTTCTTCGATGACGCGCGGTCAGTACGGCTGCTCGAAGGCGTGCTCGCCCGCGCCGGTGCCGAATGGGTGCCGTTCGACACCACCACCCTTTTCCACAGCCCTCCGACCAGCGACGCCGAACGAGACGCCTGGACGAAGAAGCCGCGCGTGCCGCGCCGGTCGACGGCTCTCACCGACCGTCCGATCGTGCGTTACCTCGGCCGGGATGCCACCGAACGTACGGTCGAGGGCTGGCAGGAGTGGGTCGCCACGGTCGCCGAATGGCTGCGGGAAGGCCGCTCGCCGACGGTGTTCGTGCACACCCCCGACAACGCCGACGCGCTGACTCTCGCCCGCCGGTTTCACGACGAGGTACGGGCCAGGGTGCCCGAGGTCGAGCCGCTCCCCGAACCCATGCCGAGCGAGCCACTGACCCTGTTCTGAGCGCGACCCCATCTGTCCCGATGGCAAACCTATATGGATTTCACCCACGAACGAGCCTTGGCCATGGGCATCGCGAGCTCGTCCTGCACGAGACGTACCGCTTCGTCCTCGTCGCCACGCACCTTGAGCTGGCGCACGCGACCAGTGATGTCCATGGCCCTCATCGGGTCTGTGTACTTGTGTATGCGCCGCTGCCGCATGACCTTGACCAGCTGCAAGACCCAATAGATGAGGAAGCTGAGAAAGAGTCCGGCGAAGATGAGAGAAATCACCGTTTCTAGCACGGATTGATCTTAGGATGCGGCCGCCGCCTCCCACGGAGTCCACACGGGGGGTTCGCCCAGCTCGCACGTAAGCTTTGCCTTTTGACGGGGCAGCACAGCGGGCGGCCGACCTGCCGACTCCCCGCTCTCGACCGCCGGAGTCCTGACCCCTCGACCGTGGTCGTCTACGAGGTTCACCACGCGGACGCCTCGCTGCCCCCGATGGGAGACGCATCCGTCATTTCGGCATGTCGACATGGTCGCGAGACGCTTTCAGGGAAGGACGCCCGCCCATGACGATCTCTCTCACCGGCCGCCCCACAACCGGCCGCTACACAGTCGGCATGGCCACGAGCGCTGCCGACGTACAGGCCGCGCAACGGCTTCGCCACGAGGTCTTCGTCGAGGAGATGGGGGCGCGGCTCGACAGCCCGATCTCCGGTCTCGACGCGGACAGGTTCGACGCGTACTGCGACCACCTCCTGGTCCGCTACGACGACAAAGTGGTCGGCACCTACCGGTTGCTCCCTCCGGGACGTACGGACCGGCTGTACTCCGACGCCGAATTCGATCTCCGCAACCTGGCCGTCCTCAGGCGGGACCTGGTCGAAGCGGGCCGCACCTGCGTACATCCCGATCACCGCGTCGGCACGGTGATCGGCCTGATGTGGGCGGGCATCGCGCGCTACATGGTGAACGGCGGCCACAGGTGGCTGGCGGGTTGCTGCTCGGTACCCCTCGACGACGGGGGCGCGGTCGCGGCCGGTGTCGTCGAGCGGGTGCCGCTGGGCCCGGCGGAGTACCGCGTAACGCCGCGCGACCCGTGGCGGATCAAGGGCGCCGCCCGTTCCGACCGGTTCGTACCGCCTGCGCTGCTCCGCGGCTACCTGCGGCTGGGCTCCTGGGTATGCGGGGCGCCCGCGCATGACCGTGACTTCGGCACCGCCGACTTCTTCGTCCTGCTCTCGATGACCAACGTCAACGCCCGCTACTTGCGGCACTTCCTGGGAGAGCCGCAGTGACCATCAGCGCGGCCGGCCCGGTGGAGATCAACCCGTGGCTCCGCATGGGCCCGTGCACTCCCGACGCCTGTGTGGAGCCCCCGGCCGCGCTCGCCGGTCCCGTCCATCGCGTGGCGCGGCTCCTCGCGGCCGTCCTCGTGCTGCTCGCGGGCCTTTCGATCGCCCTGGCGACTCGCCGAGCCGGTACGGCCTGGCGGGCGGAGATCACGAAGACGTGGGCGCGACTGCTGCTGCGGGCGCTCGGCATCAGAGTCAGAACCATGGTCGGCGTCGCCTTCTACACCGAACCACAGCCCACGCCAACCACACCAAGCGCGCCGACCGCACCAAGCGCGCCGACCGCACCAAGCGCGCCAACCGTCATGGGCGAGGGGGGCGCGCTTCTCGTGGCCAACCATGTCTCCTGGCTCGACCCGCTGGTCATGGCGGCCACGGTGCCGTCACGGCCGCTGGCGAAGCGGGAGATCGGCCAATGGGCGCTCATCCGTACGCTGGCCGCGGGCTCGGGCGCGCTGTTCATCGACAGGGAACGGCTCTCCGCCCTGCCATCGGCCGTCGCCACGGTCGCGAACGCCCTCAGAGCGGGCGACACCGTGATCGCGTTCCCCGAGGGCACGACGTGGTGCGGGCGTGGGATGGGGGAGTTCCGGCCGGCCGTGTTCCAGGCGGCGATCGACGCGGGCTCCGCCGTACGCCCGGCCACACTGCGCTACCGCGAGGGAGACTCGACGTCGACCCGCGGCTGCTTCGTCGGAGACGACTCGCTTCTAGCCTCCCTCCTGCGGGTGACCGCGACCCGCCACCTGGTCGCCGAGGTCACCCTCTTCGCTCCCATACGGCTCGCTCACACCGGGCAGCGGCGGCACGAGGCGCGCGCCACGCTGGCGAGGATCGCCGAGGCCCAGGTACGCGTCGGCGTCGTCGAGCAGCCATGAAGCCAGAGTTGCCCGTCGTCACAGGACGACGGGCAACCCGGAGCGTCCTATCGAGCCAGAGACATGAGCGTGTCCGGCTTGTTGGTGATGATGCCGTCCACTTCATAGCCGATCAGCCGACGCATGACGTCGGGGTCGTCCACCGTCCAGGCGAAGACCGCCATCCCCAGGCTGTGGACGCGCCGCACGTACTGCTCGGTGATGTTGCCGTACGGCGGGTTGATGTGGGTGGCGTACGCCGCCACCTTCGGCAGGTCCGCCATAGCCGGCGTGCCGAGCAGGCCGATGGGCACCTGGGGCATGGCGCGGTGGAACGTACGCATCGAGGCCCAGTTGAACGACTGCACGACCAGCCGACCGGAGCTCAGCCACGAGGCGTCGCCCCGCAGCTCGTCGGCCACTCGCTTCTCGATGCCCGGGTAGAGCTCCGGCGCCTTGATCTCCAGGAGCAGACTGAGACCGCTGCCGTCCATCTCGCTCAGGGTCTCTCCGAGGGTCGGTACGGGCTCGCCGTCGTACTTGGCGGCGAACCACGAGCCCGCGTCCAGCCGCTTGATCTCCGCGAGCGTGAAGTCGCCGACCCGCCAGGGCGCCCGGTCGGGGAAGACCTTCTCGACGTCCGTGGTGCGGGACAGTGTCGTGTCGTGCATCAGGATGAGCTTGTGGTCCTTGGTCTCCTGTACGTCGAGCTCGAACGCGTCTGCGCCCAGCTTGTCGGCCAGCTGGAACGCGGTGATGGTGTTCTCGGGCGCGTCCGCGGAGGCTCCGCGATGCGCGACGACCGTGACCTGGGGGGCTTCGAAGTAGATCGCCGATGACGGGGTGGCGGTCGCTGTGGGGGCTACGGTGGCGAGGGCGGCGAGGGACGTGGCGATGATGGCTCCGAGTCGGGGGAACATGGGGGCTCCTCTGGCTTGGGAAGGCAGCCGACAAACCGAACTTGACAACCACGTGTGACGCGGAGTTGAGGGGAGAGCAACCCACTGATGCCAGGCAGATGAGCATTGAGGGCACCGGCTGTCCGGTCAGCCGCCCCCGCCCACGACGCGTTCCTGACGCTCCGCTGATCGCCCTATGTCATCGGTCGAGCACGTGTCGTAACGAAGCGTTCCCCGTTCAACGGCCCGCCACGCGCGGCCGTACTATCCCCGAGCCGGTGCGGATCTTCGGTGTAGATCACGACCTGAAACCCATATGGCCTGTTGCGATCGTAAGTAGAGTTCTCGCAGGGTCCCACGGGAGATTCAGGATCGAGCGATGAACGAGCAGTGGCGGGAAATCGGCGACCGGGTCTATGTCCGGCGCCATGAGTCCTTCGACATGAACGTCGGCCTGATCGTCGGTGACGACCACTGCCTGGTGCTCGACACCCGCGTGTCCCACCGGGAGGCCGCCGACCTGATCGAGGCGATCAGGCGGATAACCACCAGCCCGTGGACGGTCGTCAACACCCACTCCCACTTCGACCACTACTTCGGCAACGCGCTGTTCCTGCCGGGCGAGATCTGGGGTCACTCCAGGTGCGCCGAGGAGATCGAGCTGTACGGCGAGCAGCAGCGGGCCAAGTGGATCGAGCGCCTGCCCGACGACCGGCGGGCGGAGCTGGAAGAGGTGGAGATCGTGGCGCCCGACCACACGTTCACCTCGACGGCCACGCTCGACATTGGCGGCCGGATCGTCCACCTGAATCACTTCGGCCTCGGCCACAGCAGCAACGACATCGTCGCGCACGTACCCGACGCCGGGGTGGTGTTCGCCGGAGACCTGATCGAAGAGGGCGCCCCGCCGGCCTTCGGCGACTCCTACCCGCTCGACTGGCCCGCCACGGTCGCCACGATGCTGACCGAGCTGCCCGAGCGGGTGATCGTGCCGGGACACGGCGCGGTGGTCGACCGCGCCTTCGCCATCGCCCAGCAGGCCGAGCTGGTCGCCGTGGCGGAGCTCGCCACGCGGGCGCACGTGGAGGGCCTGCGTGACCTGATCACCCGGTTCCCCTACCCGGAGGACGTCGCCAGGCAGGCCATCGAACGGGCCTTCCTGCAGCTCGACAGCCAACTGGCCTGACCGCCGCGCACCAGGCTGGACAGCCGTACTGTCGTTTTCTATAGTGCATATTGCAATATAGAAGGAGGCATCATGGCACGACGCCACGACCTGGTCGGGCTGACCGTGCTCGCCATGCTCTCGGTACGTGCCAGCCACCCCTACGAGCTGCACCGCTTCATCGTCGACACGCACAAGGACTACGTGACCGGGCTGCCGCGCAGCCTCTACCACGCGGTCGAACGGCTGGCGAAGGACGAGCTGATCGTGCCGGCGAAGACCGACCGCGAAGGCCGCCGGCCCGAGCGGACGGTCTACGAGATCACCGAGGAGGGCCGCCAGGAGCTGGCGACGAGGCTGCGCAGGACGCTGGAGCAGCCGGATGCCGACCGGCGCACGCTGGTGGCCGCAGTCTCCCTGATCGGCGCGTTGCAGGTGCCCGACGCCAAGCGGGCGCTGCGCACGCGTACGGCCTCCATCGAGGGGACGATCAGCGGCATCGAGGCGCACCGGCGGGCGATGACGGAAAGCGGCCTGCCGGAGCTCCTCATGCTCGAGATGGAGTGCGAGCAGGCTCTCTACACGGCCGAGCTGGCCTGGTTGCGCAGCGTGCTCGACCGGCTGGACAAGGGCGCGCTCGACTGGTCGGGCACGGTCAAGCAGTCGCTGATGGAGCAAGTGCTGGAAAGTTGAGTGGCCGCCGGGGTGCGCCAACACCCCAGCGGCCGGAAATCCGAACAAGGCGCCTGCCCTGTCCAGGACTCGCAGTCTCAGGATAGGCGCCGCGACAACAGGAGCAGTGCCATGTCCACTGAGATCAGAGACCTCCTCACCAGGCTCACCGCAGCCTGGAACTCCGGCGACGCGGCGGCCTACGCCGCGCTGTTCACCGAGGACGCCGACTACATCACCTTCTTCGGCCTGCACCTTCAGGGCCGGGAGGCCATCGAGGTCGCCCACCGGCAGCTCTTCCAGAGCCCGATCAAGCTGACCGGAGGTGGCGGCGAGCCCATCGTCAAGCCGCTGGGCGACGGCGTCGCGCTGGTGATCTCCGGTGGCGGTTCGACCGTAGACGGGCGGCCCGATCCGAGCCGCGACTCGATCGTCACCTTCACCGCCGTCAGCACCCCCGGCGGCTGGCGCTTCGCCTCGTTCCAGAACACCCGGGTGCGCACGCCATGAGGAAGTCCCTGCTCGTCGAGGTGTAGGAGAGGACTTGGGGTGCTCCGTGCACCTCACTTAGGCTGCGGCCCACCTGAGCGTCGACGCCGACGACCCCACGGGAGCCGTCGGCGTCTACGCCAGAGCCGGGTTCGAGATCTACCGGCGCGCCACGATGTACTCGCTGCCGATCACGCCAGCCTGATCTTGCCCTTCACCAGCTTGATCTTCTTCTTGGCGAGCGGACGCTTGGCCGGACCGCGCACCACCGCACCCGTCAGGGCGCTGAACTGGCTGCCGTGGCACGGACAGTGGATCTTGCCACCGCTTACGCTCGCCACCGTGCAGCCCTGATGGGTGCAGATGGCGCTGAAGCACTTGAAGACGCCCTTCGACGGATGGGTGATCACGTACTTGCCACTAACGATCTTGCCTTTGCCGACCGGGATGCTCTTGGCGCTGGCCAGGACCGGACCGGCGGCCTCCTCTTCGGCCTCGGCGGGTCGCGCCCACAGGAAAACGGCTCCTGCTGCGCCTGCGGCGGCGCCACCTCGGGTGATCAGTGCACGGCGTGTGAGCATGATTGCCTCCTTCAACTAACCACACGATGAGAAGTGGCTAGTGGTTCAGGGGAAATCTCGCGATAAATCCACCTTCTTCGGCGAGCAGCGTGCCGCCGTGCAGCAGCGCGATGTCCCGCGCGATCGGCAATCCGAGCCCGGCCCCGCCGACATCCCTGGCCCGCGCCTCGTCCAGCCTGGTGAACCGGTCGAACACCGCCTCACGCTGCCCCACCGGAATCCCCGGCCCGTCGTCGAGCACCTGGAGCACGGCCTGGCCGTCCTCCTGGCGTACCCGCACCCGTACGACCGCCGCGGCGTGCCGTACCGCGTTGTCGACCAGGTTGGTCACCAGGCGGGCCAGGTGCGCCCGCGAGCCCTGGAAGACGACGTCGGGCTCGACGTCCAGCTCCATCCGCAGCTCGGGCCGCCGCTTGATGCGCAGCGACTCCTCCGCCGCCACCTGGCCGAGGTCGAGGTCGCTCGTACGCAGCGGCTCACCCGCGTCGAGCTTGGCCAGCAGGAGCAGGTCGGCGGCCAGCGACTGGAGGCGCTCCACGTCGGCGAGCGCCTCGGCGGTCAGCTCGCTCGGCTCGGCCAGCTCCAGCCGGGCCCGCAGGGTGGCGATGGGGCTGCGCAGCTCGTGGGCCGCGTCCGCGACAAACCGTTTGTGCGTCTCGACGGCCGTCTCCAGCCGGTCGAGCGTGCCGTTCACGGTGGTCGCCAGGGCGGCGATCTCGTCGCCCGAGCTGGGTACGGGCACCCGCTGGTGCAGGTCGCGGGCCGTGATGTCGGCCACCTTGGCCCTGATGGCCGCGACCGGGGCGAGCGTGCGGCCGACCGAGAACCAGGTCATGCCCGCCACCACGAGCAGCAGCGCGGGCACGCCCGGAAGGAGGGCGCCGTTGAGCGTCTCCAGCGCCTGGTCGGCACCGACGAGCGAGGCCCTGGCCCAGATCTCCGCCGATCCGCTGGACGTGGACACGGGCATGCGCGCGACCGCGAAGTCACTGCCCTGCGCCCAGTTCGCCGCCGCCGGGGCGCCCGCTTTCGTGAGCAATACGTCCGAATCGACGATCCGCATCGCGAGCGCCGGCTGAACCACCAACCCGGCCACTGCGTCATCGGCGGGGCGCGCCCGTCCGCCCGCGGTGGGCTCCGCCGTCGGCGCGTCACTGGACGTGCGCGCCCAATCGATTGTCGTCGGCTCTCCCGCCGACGAGGTGCGCGCCCGTTCGGCTGCCGTCGGCGCGTCGCTTGAGGTAGGTGCCCGTCCGGTTGTGGCCCGCTCCCCGGAGGCGGGCGTCTGGGCAGTCGTGGGCCGGCTGAGCAGGGTGGTCAGGTCGACGGTCTCCGCGTACGGAGCCGCGGCCACGGCCTTCCTGGCCGCCTCCGCGCCCGCGCTGCTCTGCAGGCTGCCCCGCAGCGCCAGCACCAGCACGACCGCCGCCAGCCCGAGTGCCACGGCCACCACCAGTGTCGCCGCCGCGGTCGCGCGCAGCCGTACGGACGCCATCCCTACGGGCAGCCGTCCCAAGGTCAGGTGTCTGCGCCACCAGGTCATGCCGCCTCCAGTCGGTACCCGGCGCCGCGCACCGTCACCAAGGTCGTCCTGCCGAACGGTTGGTCGATCTTGCGGCGCAGCGCGCTGATGTACACCTCCACGATGTTCGGGTCCCCGTCGTAGGAGAAGTCCCATGCCTGCGCCAGCAGTTCGCTCTTGGAGACCACCTCGCCGGCCCGTCGCGCCAGCCCGTGGAGCACCGCGAACTCCTTCGGCGTCAGCGCGATCTGCACCTCCCCCCGGCGGCAGCGCAGCCCGGCCGGATCCACGACCAGGTCCCCGACCGTGATCGTCACCGGCCGCTCGTGCCCGCCCCTCCGTACGAGAGCACGCAGCCTGGCCAGCAGGACCACGTACGAGAACGGCTTGGCCAGATAGTCGTCGGCGCCCGTGTCGAGCGCCTCGGCCTCGTCGTAGATGCCATCCTTGGCGGTGAGCATCATGATCGGTGTCCAGTTGCCGGCCTCGCGCAGCCGGGAGCACACGGTGTAGCCGTTCAGCCTGGGCAGCATCACGTCGAGCACGATCACGTCGTAGGTGTTCTCCGAGGCCATCCAGAGCCCGTCGCGCCCGTCATAGGCCACGTCGACGGCGAACCCCTCACCCGCCAGGCCGCCCTTGACCAGATCGGCCAGCCGCTGCTCGTCCTCCACCAGTAGCACTCGCACACCGAACAGGGTCCCGCACCCAACCTAAAGCCAACCTGAAGATCATTTAGGGCGCCTTCAGGATCACTTCAGGTACGGCGGGCCAGGCTCGGGGCGTCCGATCGTTTCCAGCAAGGAGATTCCATGTTCAAGCGACGTCTCGCGGTCCTCGGCGCGGTGGGCGTGCTCGTGCTCACGGGCCTGGGCGGATCCGCGATGGCCGACGAGGCTCAGCCGCCCGTCCCGGGTGTCAAGGTGACGTGTACGACGAGCGACGGCAAGACCATCGCCTTCGCCGAACCGGCGCGTCCCCTCGCCGCCAAGCCGGGCGAGAAGGCGCCCGAGGGGGGTGTGGCCGTGCGCCTCCGGGACGACAAGACGATCGAGATCGAGTCGCTCCCGGAGGGGGCGGTCACGAAGGCCCTCCCGGCCAAGCCCGCCGTCAAGGGTGAGGAGCTCACCACCGAACGCGGCGAGCTCGCTGTCAAGGGTGAGGAGCTCACCACCCAACGCGACGAGCTCGCCGACGACGCCGTGAAGCTGGGCATCGCCCGGCCGACGGCGGACGGCGGCCTACCGACCAAGGACTTCGCCAAGTCCCTCGCCGTCAAGTGCGAGCCGAGTAAGTGAGGCCGCGCCCGCCGTAGCACCGGGGGTGTGCGGCGGGCGCGCTCACCCGGACCTGACGGGTGCGCATCCACGGGGGCGCGTTCACTCACTCCGGGAGCGACGGGTGCGGCCCCAGGGCCCAGTACTCGAACAGGCCATGACCCACGAGCCCGTCGTACTCGAAGCGCCCCACGGCGTCGACCATCCCCCACATCTTGGACGCGTCGTCGGGCAGCGTGTACGTCACGCCTTGCACGACCGGCTCCGCGCCCTGGTACATCCCGTGCTTCCAGTCCGGCTCCAGGCCATAACCGGTGCCGACCATGAGGTGGACCGGCAGCACAGGGGTGCACCGCACGTCGAACGCCTTGCCGCCGGGAGGTGAGAACGTGATCGTGGCCTCGACGACGTCCCGGGTGCCGGGCGCGTAGACGGGGTGGTACTCGGGCCGGCCCAGATACTCCTCCTCGCGCCCGTCGGACCAGACCCTGGTGGCCTCCTCCAGGACGCGGCGGCCCTTCTCGTCCTCCTGGATGATGCAGAGGATCGCGTGGTCGTCGAACCGCATGGGCGTGTACAGCCAGTAGAAGCTGCCCGCGTTCTTCGCCTGGATGCCCGGCGGTTCGGGCTCGCCGACGGGCCTGATGCCCCAGGATCGGTCGCGGGTGCCCTGCCATCGGTCAGGGGTGACGGATATCTCGTCGTCCCCGATGCGGATGTGGCCGGACCAGAGCCCGGTCTGCGCCAGCCGTACGGAGTCGAAGATGACCCGCTCCTGCCAGCGGACGAAGTGCCGTGGCTCGAGCGTCGCCGGGATCGTGCCCTCCCAGGTGAGGTCGAAGGACAGGCCATGCTCGTTGGGCTCCAGGATGATCTGGAGCCGTTTGAGCCCTTCGATGACCTTCACCTGGAACGGGCCGATCTCGGTGTTCATCCGGTCGGTGCCGAGCTCGCGTGAGGCGCGGACGACCTGGTGCAGGTTCCCGTAGCGGACGCAGGCGAAGGCGTCGGTGACGCCCAGGTTGGGATACTGGCCGGCGCCGACGATCAGCATGAGCTCGTCGGTGCCGGGGTGGCAGTTGAAGTAGTAGCGGTCGTAGAAATTGCGGTCCGAGGTCGCCACGTGCCGCATGACCTGAGCCGCCTGGTGGATGGGGTAGTCGTCGAGCGGGGACAGCGTCATGCCGCCGGTTGTAGCAAGCGCTTGGTATGGGCGTCAACGCCTACGGGCGGAAACACGCCCCCGAAACACGGAGTCGCCGAACGGCGCGCCTCCAGAGACCGCGAAGTCCCTCAACGCGAAAGCGCGCCCCCCACTCGATCGAGTGGGGGGCGCGCTTTCGCGCGGATCACGTCATCTTGCGCGATGCCTCATCCGCCTTGTCGGACATCTCGGACGCCATCCTCTCGGTGGCATCCGCGGTCTTGTCCGCCTTGTCGCCGGCCCACTGCGACGCGTCCGAGGCCGAGTCCTTCATGTGCTCGGTCCACTGCCGGGCGTTACGCCGGTAGAACAGATAACCGAGCGCGCCCACAGCGATACCGGTCAGAAGGATCATCACCGGCATCCCCCGCGACCTGCGCGGGGTCGGGTCGATCCGCTCGGCGGCGTTGATCAGCATGGCGCTGACCTTGGGGGCGAGCTCATCCTCGACCCGATGCGCGGCCTCTTCCAGCCTCGGGGCCGCCCAGTAGCGGGCGTCCTCGATGCGATGCGCGGCGACCACCTTGGCCTGATCCGCCATCGGCGTCATTTGCCGGCCAGTTCTCATGGCCCGGGCCTTCATACGGCCCATCCACGTGGTTGGGACTACGATGACCACGCGGCGATTTTTCAGTGTCAGGGACACAACAACCTCCCCTGCTTGATGGGGCCCCGAGCCTGACCTTCCCGTAGCGAAGCGGCTCAATCATGGCGGTCCGTGGCAGGATGGCTTTCGCGGCCTAACGACCGTGGTCATCAAAATCCACAAAACCAACCTTGTACATAGAGGGGGGCAGCTGTCTCGTGGCCGAGAAGCTGATCGCAAACCTGCAGACAAATCGCGGAAATATCAAGATAGAACTCTTCCCCAACAAGGCGCCCAAGACGGTCCGCAACTTCGTCGAGCTCGCCGAAGGCGGCCGTGAGTGGACCCACCCGGGCACCGGGGAGACGAGCACCGGCCGTTACTACGACGGCACGATCTTCCACCGGGTGATCCCCGGCTTCATGATCCAGGGCGGTGACCCGCTGGGCGAGGGCATCGGCGGCCCGGGTTACGACTTCGACGACGAGATCCACCCGGATCTCTACTTCAACCGCCCTTACCTCCTGGCCATGGCCAACGCCGGCATCCGGTTCGGCAAGGGCACCAACGGCTCGCAGTTCTTCGTCACGGTCGTGCCCACGCCGCATCTCAACGGCAAGCACACCATCTTCGGCGAGGTGATCGAGGGCCAGGACGTCGTCGACGCGATCGCCAAGACGCCGACCGGCCAGCGCGACAAGCCGGTCGACGCGGTGGTCCTGGAGTCGGTCACGATCGACCGCGTCCAGGGCTGACCAGACGCATCGTCCGGGCTGACCTACGTGGGCTGACCAGACGTACCATCCAGGGTTGACCTAGGCACACATCCCGGGTTGACCCAGGCGAACCGTCCGAGGCCGCCCAAGGCGCACGGGGCGGGCTGAACACGCCAGCGCGGCGATGCCGCGCAGGCCATAGGCTGCGGTCATGACCAGCCAGCCGCCCAGCCCGCCCCCGCAGCCCGAGCAGCCCGCGGAGGCCGTGCCGACGTGCTACCGGCACCCCGACAAAGAGACCTGGGTCCGCTGCCAGCGTTGCGAGCGCCCCATCTGCCCCGACTGCATGCGCGACGCCGCCGTGGGCTTCCAGTGCCCCGAGTGCGTGAGCGAGGGCAATCGAGGGGTACGCCAGGCGCGATCGGCGTTCGGCGGCGCCGTGGTCACCACGCCATACGTCACCTGGGTGACCCTGGCGCTCAACGTGCTCGTCTTCGGCGCCCAATATCTGACGGGCAACGCGGTCACCGAACAACTGGCCATGCGGCCGTACAACGTCGTCGCCGGGCATGAGTATTACCGGCTGCTCACGTCGGCGTTCGTGCACGACGGGCCGTTCCACATCCTGTTCAACTGCTGGGCGCTCTACGTCATCGGCCCCTACCTGGAGCGGGCCTTCGGGCACACCCGCTACCTGGCCGTATACCTGGTCAGCGCGCTGGGCGGCTCGGTGCTCGGCTACTGGCTCGACCCGCTCGGCCAGTACACGGTCGGGGCGTCCGGAGCCATCTTCGGCCTGTTCGGCGCCGTGTTCGTGGTGGGGCGCAAGCTGAACATGGACGTACGCGGCATCGCCGTGCTGATCGCGATCAACCTGGCGATAACCTTCCTGGTCTCCGGCATCAGCTGGACCGGCCACATCGGCGGCCTGATCACGGGATCGGCCCTTGCCGGGGCCCTGGCCTACGCTCCCAAGAGCAACAGGACCCTCTGGCAAGTGCTGACGGTCGTGGGAGCGCTGGCCATCCTGGTCGTGCTCGTGGCCGTCAGATCCTCGGCCCTCCTGGGCGGCGCGGGCTGACTTCCCCAGGGTGTGGAAAAACTGTGGAAAAAACTAACGCCAGCGGGTGGAGAGCACTACTCCGAAGATGATGAAGACGAACCCGATCAGCAGATTCCAGTTGTGGAGATCGCCGATGAAGGGTGCGCTGGGCGCCACGTAGTAGACGGCGATCCACAGGATGCCGATGATCCACGACACCACCATCGTGGGAGCCAGCCAGCGCGGGCTGACCGTGACCTGCTGGGACTTCTGCGGCGGCGTGTAGACCGCCTTCTTGCGAGCCTTGGACTTGGGCACTGGAAACTCCTGCTGGGCGCCTGGGCATCCGGGTTGTCCACAGGCTATTAGTTTTGAGCGTAATTGCTTTGAGCGTAGTGGAAGCGTGCCCAGGATAGTCGCCACGCGCACGAGATGGCGATCCCCGGCCTCCGGATGAGTCGCGCTTACGCTGAGTGAGTGAGGGCCGTGCTGCGGGCCGCGGGGGAATCGAGCATCACCGCGGGCCTGATCCTGTTGTTGTTCTGCGCCTACCTGCTGTGGGGGACGGGCGTCTATACCCAGCGCATGCAGCTGCAACTGCAGCAGGAGCTGGTGGAGGAACACGCGCGCCCGGAGCCGGCCAAGCTCCGGAAGATCGAGCTGGGCCGGGCCGTGGCCATGCTGCGCATCCCGAGGCTCGGGCGCGACTACCACTACGCCGTGGTCGAGGGCGTGGACGCGGAGCACCTGAAGAAGGGCCCGGGCCACTACCCCGGGACCGCCCTCCCCGGACAGATCGGAAATTTCGTCGTATCGGGTCACCGGACCACGTACCTGGCGCCGTTCAACCGGATCGACGAGCTCCAGCGCGGCGACGAGATCATCGTCGACGCCCCCGAAGCCCGCTACACCTACCGGGTGACCTCGCAGGACGTCGTGTACCCCGACGAGGTCGACGTGATCGCCTCGGTGCCCGGCAAGCCCGACACCAAGCCCATCAGGGCCTACATCACGCTGTCGACCTGCCATCCCGAATACTCCGCCGCCCAGCGGCTCATCGTGTTCGGCGTGCTGAAGAAGACCGAGCTCAGGATGGAATGACATGTACGGATGGCTCTGGGACAGGCTGCCGGGCGGCACGGGCACCAAGCTGCTGGCGGCCACCGTGCTGGTCGCCGTGGCGGGCGTCGTACTCTGGTATGCCGTGTTCCCGCTTCTCGAACCCGCGGTGACGCTCGACGAGGTGACCGTACGGAAATGACCCGCGTGCTGGTCGTGGACAACCACGACAGCTTCGTCCACACCATCGTCCAATATCTGCGTGAGCTGGGCGCCACGTGCGACGTGCGCCCGCGCGACGACGTGCGCGTGAGCGACGCCGACGGCTTCGACGGCGTCCTGGTGAGCCCGGGGCCCGGCACGCCGGAGGCGGCGGGCGTGAGCGTCCCCCTGGTGCGCCACGCGGCCCTGCGCGGCCTGCCGCTGCTCGGCGTCTGCCTCGGGCACCAGGCGATCGGCCTGGCCTACGGTGCCACCGTGTCGCGGGCGCCCGAGCTCGTACACGGGCGGACCAGCGCGGTGTCGCACGACGGGCTCGGGGTGTTCGCCGGGATCCCCTCGCCGGTGCGGATGACCCGCTACCACTCGCTGGCCGTACGGCCCGACACGGTGCCCGCCGAGCTCGACGTGACCGCCCGTACCGAGGACGGCGTCATCATGGGGCTACGGCACCGCACGGCGCCCGTCGAGGGCATCCAGTTCCATCCCGAGTCGGTGCTGTCGGAGCACGGGCACCGGCTGCTCGGCAACTGGCTGCGCGGGATCGTGTAACACTCGGCCGCCGCCGGACGACAGACAGATGAGCGTCCCCGCCGTTGCCCCCGAGCGGCGGGGGCGCTTTTTTCGCGCCGTTCTCGCGCTGGGGCTCGCGCCGCGCTTCCGCCGGTGTTTGCGCCGTTGACGCCCCGCCATCGGGCAGCGCGTGCCGCGCCATCGGATCGCGCCGACTCTTTCGTGCCCGATGTGCCAGAGCCGCCCTCCCGGTGTGGGAGGGCGGCCCTGGCGCCGGGCTCTGCTCAACGCCTCGCGGGTCAGCCTTCGATGCTGCCGTCGTCGATCGGTGAGTCGTCGGTCGGCTGGTCGTCCGTCGGTTGATCGGTCGGCTGGCCGTCCGTCGGCTGATCGGTCGGCTGCGGCTGGTCCGTCGGCTGGTCGGTCGGCTGCTGCTCCGGACCCGTGGAGACCACGATCGTTATGGTGGTGCCGGGGTTCTGCGGTGTGCCCGCCTCGGGGTTCTGCTGGATGACAGTGCCCTCAGGCTGCTCATTCGCCTGCTGGACCGCTCTGACCTTGAAGCCTGACGCCCTGAGCGTCTTGGTGGCGTCCTGCTGGGTCAGGCCGATCACGCTGGGGATGGCGATCTGCTCCTTGGGCACGTAAAGCGTGACGGTGCCATCCTTCTCGACCTCCTCGCCGGCCTTGGGATCGGTCTCGATGACCTTGCCCTGCGGCTTGCTGGAGACCTTGGTCTTGACCGTGCCGGTCAGCCCGGCCTTCTCAAGGATGTCGTTGGCCTCCGCGGTCGTGGCGCCGATCAGCCCGTCGGGGACCTTCACCTTCGGCGGGCCCTTGGACACGACCAGCTTGACCGTGGAGTCCTTCGCCACACTGGTGCCTTCGGCGGGCTCGGTCCTGATCACGGTGTCTTTGTCGTACTCGGCGCTGGCCTCCTTCACCACCTCGGCCTTCAGCCCCAAAGTGGTGAGCTGGGCCTGGGCGGCCTGCAGGCGCTGCGCGGCGAGCGAGGGGACCTTGATCTCGCCCGTGGGCTTGTCGCCGCCGCTGCTGAACACCGCGTAACCGACGCCGATGAACGCGCCGATGATCAGGAGAGGGATGACGATCCAGGCCGCGGTCTTGAGCGCGGTGTTGCCGCCGCCGCTGTTGGCGCGCCGCCGGCCGCCCCGGCCGCCGTGCCCGCCGTCGTCGTACTCGTAGGGGGGCACCGCGCGGGTGCCCTGAGTGGCCGGGCCGGTGGCGGACTGGGTGGCCGTCATCATGCGGGTGCCCGCACCGTAGTTGCTGGTCATCGCCATCGTCTGGGCGTCGACCGGCATGCCGGACATCGCCCGCTGGATGTCGGCCCGCATCTCGCCCGCGTTCTGGTAGCGATGCGCGGGGTCCTTGGCCATGGCCTTCAGGACGATCGCGTCGCACCACGCGGGGATCTCGGGGTCGATCTGCGACGGCGGGATGGGCTCCTCGCGTACGTGCTGGTAGGCGATCGCCACGGGGGAGTCGCCGGTGAACGGCGGCTGGCCGGTGAGCAGCTCGTAGAACACGCACCCGGTGGAGTAGATGTCGCTGCGGGCGTCGACCCGCTCACCGCGCGCCTGCTCGGGCGACAGGTATTGGGCGGTCCCTATCACCTGCGCCGTCTGCGTCATCGTCGCGGCCGAGTCGGCCATCGCGCGGGCGATGCCGAAGTCCATCACCTTGACGTCGCCATTGCGAGTGATCATGACGTTGGCCGGTTTGATGTCGCGGTGCACGATGCCGCCGCGGTGGCTGTAGTCCAGCGCCCGCAGGATGCCGTCGACCAGCTCGGCCGCCCGCTCCGGCAACAGCCGCCGGTCGGCCCGCAGCAGGTCGCGCAGCGTCCTGCCGTCGACGTACTCCATCACGATGTAGGGCACCGGGGCGCCCTCGCTGACGTCCTCGCCGGTGTCGTAGACCGCGACGACCGCCGGGTGGTTCAGCGAGGCCGCGGACTGCGCCTCACGGCGGAACCGCGCCTGGAAGGTGTGATCGCGCGCCAAGTCAGAGCGGAGGGTCTTGATCGCGACTACGCGGTCCAGCCGGATGTCTCGGGCGCGATAGACCTCGGCCATGCCGCCGCGCCCGACGACGCCGTCGAGCTCGTAACGACCTCCGAGTCGCCGAGGCTGAGTCATTTCCTGCACTGTCCCTTACCGTTCATCTTGGGTACCGGCCTGCTCGCGGGCCGCCGGTGTCCATCATCGACCCCGTGGCGCATCACGTCTCCTCCTTCGGCGGGTTTGTGACACCCGGGTCAGGCGAAGCACTTGGTGTCGGAGTTGTCGGTGTAGTGGTGGGCCTGGGGGTCGGTGTGGGAGTCGGGGTACGGGTTGTCGGGGTGGACTTGGGGGTTGGCTTCCTGGATGGAGTTGCCGACACGCTTACCGTAGCCGACCGTGAGGGTACCGGCCTCTTCGACTTCACCGTAACGACGGGAGGTCGTCGAGTGTGAGTCTTGGTCTTGGACGGCTTCCATACCGGAGTCACGCTCACCGACTCCGACGGGTCGGCGATGCTGGGCTGGCTGGGCACCGCCTCGCGGTCCATGAAAGTGAAGGCGCTGAGCCCGACTGCGGCGGCGCAGCCCGCGCTGGCGAACAGCGCCAGCGTCAGCCTGCCCCTGCGGCGCCGGGGTGGGGCGGGCGCCGCACCGGGCCGCCCGGCGATCGAGCCGGGGGACGGTGAGCGCAGCGTCGTGGCAGTCGGCGCGGCGAGGTCGTCGGTGACAGAGCCCTCTCCCTGCCGCCGCCACTCTTGGAAGCCCTCCTGCCCCTGCCGGCCCCGGGCGCCCTCTTCCTGCTGGCGTACGCGGAAGCCCGCCGGATCGGTGAGCATGCTGAGCTCGGCACCCGACTTGTTGGCGGCCAGCGACTGGCCCAGCCGCTGGGAGCGGTCGGCGACCTCCATGGCCGACGTGGGCCGCTGCCGCGGGTCCTTGGACAGCAGCACCATGACCAGCTCGCGCACCGCCGCGGGCACGTCGACGCCGAGCGGTGGCGGCGGGTCGTTGAGGTGCATGAGCGCGATCGCCACCGGCCCTTCTGCCTGGAACGGCGTGCGCCCCGACAGGCACTCGTAGGCCACCACGCCAAGCGAGTAGAGGTCGGTCGACGGGGTGAGAGGCAGACCCTGTGCCTGCTCCGGGCTGACGTATTGGGCCGTGCCGAGCACGGTGCCCGTCAGCGTCACCGGAGCCGACTCCATGGCGCGGGCGATGCCGAAGTCGGTCACCTTGATGGTGCCCTCGGGCGTGACGAGCAGGTTGCCGGGCTTGATGTCGCGGTGGATGACCCCCGCCGAGTGGGCGGCGTGCAGCGCCTTGGCCGTCTGGTGCACGACGTCGAGCGCCACTTCGGGCATGAGCGAGCCGTTGCGGGTCAGGATGGCGGACAGCGGCTCGCCGTGCACCAGCTCCATCACCAGGTAGGCCAGGTCGCGCTGCTCGCCGTAGTCGAAGATCTGCGCGATGCCGGGGTCGGCCAGGGCGGCCGTGATCCTGGCCTCGTTGCGGAAGCGGCCGCGGAAGGACTGGTCGTCCTGGATGTGACTGCGCAGCACCTTGACCGCGACCTCACGGCCCAGCAACTCGTCACGAGCACGCCAGACATCCCCCATACCGCCCGAGGCGATGCGGGAGAGCAAGAGGTAGCGGTTACCGAGCCGCATGATCCAGCAGAGTAGCGGTCATCACTTGTTCAGCACCGCCTCCATCACGGCTTTGCCGATCGGCGCGGCGGTGTGGCCGCCCGTCGCCTCGGCGCCGACGTTGGCCGCGCCCGACTCGACGATGATCGCGACCGCGACCTTCGGGTCGTTGGCCGGCGCGAAACTGATGAACCAGGCGTGCGGCGGCTGGCCGTTGGACGTCTCAGCGGTGCCGGTCTTGCCCGCCACGTCGACGCCGGGGATCTGCGCCAGGTTGGCGGTGCCGTTGTTGACGACGCTGACCATCATCTCGCGCAGCTTGCCCGCCGTCTCGGAGCTGACCGCCTCCGACAGCTCCTCGGGCTTGGCGTCCTCGACCGAGTCGCCCTTGGAGTCAGTGATCTTGTTGACCAGGTACGGCTTCATGACCTTGCCGTCGTTGGCGATGCCCGCGGCGATCATGGCCATCTGCAGCGGCGTCATCTGGTTGCTGCGCTGGCCGATGGAGGACATGGCGATGGCCGCCTTGTCCTCCTTGGGGCCGAAGGAGCTCTGGGCCACCGACATCGGAATGCCGATCTGCGTCCCCATGCCGAACTTCTCCGCCTGCTTCTGCATCTTGTCGTAGCCGAGGTCCATGCCGATCTGGCCGAACGGCGTGTTGCAGGACTTCTCCAGCGCGTAGACCAGCGGGACCTTCCCGGCTCCGCAGGCCGCGCCGCCGTAGTTGGGCAGGCTGATGTTGGTGCCGGGCAGCGGGAGGCGCTGCGGGGCGTCCACGACCGTCTGGGGGCCGCGGCTGGAGTCGTCTTCGAGGTAGGCCGCCGCGGTCACCACCTTGAACGTGGAGCCGGGCGGGTAGGTGCGGTCGATGTTGCGGTTGAGCAGCGGCTGGCCCTTGTCCTTGGCCAGCTTGTCGTAGAGGGGGAACACCTCGCCCTTGTTGGTGCCCGAGAGCTCGGCCGGGTCGTAGGTGGGCAGCGACACCATCGCCAGGATCGCCCCGGTCTTCGGGTCGAGCGCGACGACCGCGCCCCGCTTGCCGCTCTCGCGCAGTGCGTCGTAGGCCGCCTGCTGGGCCTTGGGGTTGATCGTCACGTCGACGTTGGCGCCCCTGGTGGGTTCACCGGTGAACAGGTCGATGCTCCGGCGCAGCAGCAGGTCGGGGCTGGAGCCGTCGAGCCATTTGTTCTCGGAGCGCTCGATGTTGGACTCGCTCTCCGGCGAGAAGAAGCCGGTGACGTGCGCGTAGAGCTTGCCGTCGGGGTATTTCCTGAGGAAGCGGAAGTCGCCGTCCTTCTTCTCCACCGACTGCGCCAGGATCACCTTGCCGCCGGCGGTGATGCGACCGCGTTCCACGGCGTAGCGCGCGTAGTAGTTGCGCTGGTTGCGGGGGTCTTTGCTGTATTGCTCCACCCGTACGGCCTGCACAACGTTCACGTTGATCATCAGAAGCGCGAACATGACCAGGCAGGCCACGGCCGCACGCTTCAGAGTGCCGTTCATCGCTGGAACACCTGCGTCATTCCCTCGTTCTGGATCGCCTGGGGCGGAGGTCGCCGTGCCGAGTCTGACATGCGTACCAATAGCGCGATAAGGATCCAGTTAGCGAGCAATGCCGAGCCACCCTGAGACATGAACGGGGTGACCAGGCCGGTCAGGGGGATGAGGTTCGTCACGCCGCCGACGATGATGAAGACCTGCCAGGCCAGGATGAACGACAGGCCGCCGGCCAGCAGCTTGGAGTAGGGGTCGCGGGCCGCGAGCGCGGTGCGCAGCCCTCGCTGCACGATCAGCGCGTAGACCATGAGCAGCGCCATCAGGCCGGTCAGACCGAGTTCCTCGCCGGTCGCGGTGAAGATGAAGTCGGAGAACGACAGCGGGATGAGGTAGGGGTGGCCCTGGCCGAGGCCGGTGCCGAGGATGCCGCCCGCGCCCATCGCGAACAGGCCTTGCATGAGCTGCGCGCTGCCGCCGAGCTCGCGGTTGAAGAACTCGTCGTTTCCCGGGTCGAGCCAGACCTCGATGCGGGCGTGCACGTGGTCGAAGATCTGGCTGGCGAGGAACGCGCCGCCGACGAACAGCAGGATGCCGATCAGCACCCAGGAGGTGCGCTGGGTGGCGACGTACAGCATCACGATGAACGTGCCGAACAGCAGCAGCGAGGAGCCCAGGTCCTTCTGCAGCACGAGCACACCCAGGCTGACCGCCCAGGTGATGAGCACCGGTCCGAGGTCGCGGGCGCGGGGCAGATCGATGAAGAGCAGCCGGCGTCCGGCCAGGGCCAGCACGTCGCGCTTGGCCACGAGGTAGCCGGCGAAGAAGATGACCAGAGCGATCTTGGCCAGCTCCGCGGGCTGGATGATGGCGGGGCCGAAACCGATCCAGATGGTGGCGCCGTTGACGCTCTTGCCCAGCCCGGGAATCAGCGGGGAGATCAGCAGGAACAGCCCGGCGAAGCCCGCGGTGTAGGTCAGGCGCTGCAGCGTGCGGTGGTCGCGCAGCACGACCAGCGTGATGGCGAACAGGACCACGCCCGCGCCGGTCATGATCAGCTGGTTGGTGGCGGACGCGCCGCCGGTGCCTCTCGCGCCCGAGGCCTCGATTCGGTAGATCATCACCAGGCCGATGCCGTTGACCACCGTGACCAGCGGGAGGATCAAGGGGTCGGCCCATGGCGCGAACTTGGCGAGCACCAGATAGGCGGCCAGCATGAACCCGCCCAGCCCCAGGCCGTAGGTCAGCATGCCCGAGGGGATCGCGCCGTCGAGCGCCAGCCCGACGTTGGCATAGGCGCCCATGACGATCACGACCGCGAACCCGAGCATGGCCAGCTGGGCCCCACGCCGCTTGGCCGGCATGAGGACGGGGGCTTCCGCCACTTCACTCATCTACTGCGGTTTCGCCTTCGTCTTCGTCGCGCTCGCGCTGGGCGAGGCGGTCGCGGTCGGGGTGGCGGCCTTCTGGTCGGTCGGCTCCGCGGTGGTCTTGAAACCGTTGATCTTCGTCATGCCTTCCGCCAGGGTCTTGACCTCGATGCCGCCCTTGATCAGCGCCTGGTCGGGCTCGGAGAGCTGGGAGAGCGGCTTGCCGGTGTGCTGGGCGACCGAGAAGAACTCGAACGGCCCCACCTCCTGGCGGATGCCCCGGAACACCACCACCTCGTCGCCCTTGGCTCCGACGAAGAACTGGTCCTGGGTCCACTGCCAGCCGAAATAGCCGCCGGCGCCAATGGCGACGACGGCCACACCCAGGACCGAGACCAGCATGGGCCAGGCCCGGCGCCGCTTGACCGGCCGCCGGGCCGCCTGCGGGCCCGGCTCGTCGAAGTCGTCGTCGGTGAGCACCGGCTGGGGCGCGGTCACCGCGCCCGGCCGGCCCGGCGAGGTGTCGTGCGCTTCGAACCGCAGGCGGGTCATGCCCGCCGCCCCGACGGTCGCCGACTCGGTGGTGGGCGCCTGCTGCCCTTCAGTGAGCTCCAGCACGTCGGCCAGGACGCAGGTGATGTTGTCGGGCCCACCGCCCCGGTTGGCCAGGTCGATCAGCTGGCGAACGACCTCTTCCGGGTCGTCGATGTTGGTCAGCGTGGCATGCAGGGTCTCCGCGCTCACCACTCCGGACAGGCCGTCGGAGCAGAGGAGATAACGGTCGCCCACCTGCGCCTCGCGCAACGTGAGGTCGGGATCGACCTCGCCGCTCCCGTCGAGTGCCCGCAGCAGGATCGAGCGCTGCGGGTGTGTCGCGGCCTCCTCAGGCGTGATGCGCCCGTCGTCGACCAACTGCTGCACCAGCGTGTGGTCGTGGGTGATCTGGTAGAGCTCCCCGCGTCTGAGCAGGTAGGCGCGCGAGTCGCCGACGTGCACCAGGGCCACCGAGGTGCCGTTCCAGAGCATGGCGGTCAGCGTGGTGCCCATGCCCTTGAGGCTGGGATCCCGGCCCACCATCTCGTGCAGCTTGCGGTTGGCGTCGCGTACCGCTGCCTCGATGGCGTTGAGCAGGTCACCACCCTGTTGGGCCTCGTCGAGAGAGGCCATTGCGGCGATGGCGACAGAACTCGCCACCTCACCGTGTGCGTGTCCGCCCATACCGTCTGCGACGGCTAGCAGACGGCCGCTTGCGTACGCCGAGTCCTCGTTTCCTTCGCGGAGGAGGCCGACGTCCGAGCGGGCGGCGTAGCGGAGTGCGATGGTCATTTGCGCAATTCAATGACTGTCTTGCCGACGCGGATCGGAACACCGAGCGGCACCGGGGTCGGGCGGGTGACTTTTGAGCGGTCGAGATATGTGCCGTTGGTCGAACCGAGATCTTCCACGATCCACTGACCGTCCTGAGGGAAGAGCCGGGCATGCCGGCTGGAAGCGTAGTCGTCGGTGACTACCAGCGTGGCGTCGTTCGCCCGGCCAATGGTGATGGGCGTCTCCGTGAGATTAATGGTGGTGCCTTGCAGCGGGCCACCCGTCACAACGAGCTGGCGTGGCTCGCCCTTCTTATTCTTCGGCTTAGCCGCCGGTTTGGTGGGCTTGATGCCCTTGCGTGGACCCGCGGGGGCCGTACGTGATCCGAACAAGTCTGTCCGGATCACGCCGACTGCGGCAATGACGAAGAACCACAGCACAGCCAGGAAGGCGAGCCGGATCAGCAGCAGCGTGAGCTCGGACATGGACCGTCTGTCTACCCCTAATCGCGCCGGAACACCAGTGTCGTACGCCCCAGGGTCACTCGCGTGCCGTTCTGGAGCTCGACTCTGCGTACCGGCTGGCCATTGACGAACGTGCCGTTCGTCGATCCGAGATCGACTAGGGCGACTAGCTGACCCTCGACGCGCAACTCCGCGTGGTGGCGAGAGACGCCGGGGTCGACGAGACGAAGATCGCAGTCGGTGCCCCTGCCCAGCAAGGTCACCGGAGTGGTGAGCTCGTAGGAGCGGTCGCCCTGCGGATCGTCCTGAGTGGACACGAGCAGCCGGGGCCGCCCGTTGAACGCGTTGGGCCTGGATGGTGGCAGATCACTCGCCGGCTGGCGAATCTCGTCCTGCTCCACCGTCGCGCCGCGGATGACTCCCGACCTGATGCGGAACAACCCCACTGCCAGGTCGGCGGCGGTTTCGAAACGAACCCGGACCGGTCCCACGAAGGAGTAGCCCTGTTCTTTGGCGTACTCCCTGGCGAGGTTGGCCAGCTCGTGGCTGATGCTGTCGGCATAGACCTCAAGCCGCTCGCTGTCGGTCGTGGACAGTTCAACCACGAAGTCGTTGGGCACGAGCGTCCGACCTTGAGCGACGATCGCCGCACGCTCATCCATCTCCCGCTGAACCGCGCTGGCGACCTCGACCGGCTGAAGGTCAGATTTGAACGCCCGCGCAAAGGCCCCCTCAACCAAGCCTTCGAGCCTTCGCTCGAAGCGCTGAAGGACTCCCACCGGGTACCTCCCTTCCTCCGTGCATATGATCGCGGCCACCAAACGCGCACCGCGCCTGGCCGCCGCTCCTCCCACGTCGCGGGTGGTTCCCGGCGCTCGTCGGCTGTCGCGCCCAGCTCCTCCGCTCCCGTGTCTTATGCGATCGTATCCGGGTTCAGTACCAGCGGCTGTTCCGTGCTACTGTTTCTCCGCACCCACAAGGGCGGGTGGCGGAACGGCAGACGCGCACGGTTCAGGTCCGTGTGTCCGAAAGGACGTGAGGGTTCAAATCCCTCCTCGCCCACTCGTTGACGGGGACCCGAGGGAAGCAAGCCCCCCTTCGGGGGGCTTGCTTCCCTCGGGTCCCCTCGTCGTTTACACCGGGGGGCGACCCCCGGACCCCCAGCAGGAAACCCGCTGGTGGTTGCTCTTCGGTCGATCCCTTGCGTTAGCCCGCTTGTAGTGCTCTTCGGTCGATCCCTTGCGTTAACCCGCTTGTGGTGCTCTTCGGTCGGATCCTTGCCTTAAACCGTCCGTGGTGCTCTTCGGGCGGTTCCTTGCGTTAATGCCTGTGTTACGGGCCGTTCCTGCGTTAAATCGCCCCTAGCGGTCCTGGGTCTTTGGCTGTACGCGGCAGACCCACAGTGGCGAAAGAGGGGCCGGATCGCAAGGGGCGGGGGCTCCTGTTTTTGGGAACCTTGTGGGCCGCGGTCGGAATGTATGCCCGGCCGGTTGCAGATCGCTTTCGGATGGCTTTCCGGCCGGGCGTGTGTTGTTGCCCACACTTGTGGGGTTCTCGTGGGGTTAGGCGGCCATTGCTCGGGTGTCGAGGAGTTCGCCTACCAGGTCGGTCAGGCTGACCATTCCGATGATCGTGCCGCCCTGGTCCGTGACCAGGGCCAGGTGGGCGTGGGCCTCCTGGAGCGCTGTCACCGCCTCCGGGACTTGAGTGACGCACGGCAGTTTGGGGACCGGGCGGGCCAGGTCGCCCGCTGCGCGGTTGGGATTGATCAGGGCGTCTCGGGCATGCAGCACGCCCTGTACGTCCTCTGGAGCGCCCACCAGGAGGCGTAGGTGGCCGCTCTCCGCCGCCGCCTGCTTGATACGCGCGGCGTTGGCCGACGCCGGCACGGTGACCACCTGGTCGATGGGGACCATGAGGCGCTCGATGCCCTCTGCCTGGAGGCGGAGGGCTCTGGTGAGCAGGTCATGCTCCTCTCTGTCCAGGAGGCCCATCCGGCCCGACTCTCCTACGAGCATGGCGAGCTGGCGTGGGGTTCTGGTGGTGGCCAGTTCGTCACGTGGGACCACGCCGAACAGGCGCAGGATCACGTTGGTCAGGCCGTTGAGCGCCGACAGAAGCGGGCTCATCAGCGACGTGAAGCCGCGGAAGGGCAGCGTCAGCAGCAGGGCGGCCCGCTCGGGGTGGGTCAGCGCCCAGGACTTGGGCGCCATCTCGCCCACCACCATGTGCAGGAACGTCACCAACGCCAGCGCGATGGTCAGCGCGATCGGCATCCGCATCGACTCGGGGACGCCGACGGCGGCGAAGACCGGTTCCAGGTAGTGCTCGATCGCGGGCTCGGTGACCTGGCCCAGGCCCAGCGTGCAGAGCGTGATGCCGAGCTGGGCGCCGGCCAGCATCAGGGACAGTCGCCGGCCGCCGCCCACCGCCGACTTCGCGGTGATCCGCACCAGGCGGTTGCCGTTGGCGGCCATCTCCTCCAGGCGGTGCCGCTTGGCGGAGACGAAGGCGAACTCGGCCGCCACGAACAGCGCGTTGAGCAGTAGTAGGGCCAGGCTGATCAGGATCATCGTCATCGGACGGCCTCCGCGTGCTGGACCGGTGCCAGCCGTACCCATTCGGGGACGCGGCGGTTGAGGGACAGGACGGTGAGTTCGGCCTGGTGCTCTTGTTCGTCCTCGGCGAACGGATCCGTCTCCGGAATGACGGGGACGGTCACGGTGTCACCGGGCTCCGGCATGCGCCCCAGCCTGGCGAGGACCAGCCCGGCGAGCGTGTCGTAGTCGTCGCTCTCGGGCAGCGAGACGCCGGTGGCCCGCTCGACCTCGTCGAGCCTGAACCGGCCCGGCACCTCCCAGATGCCGTCCGGCTGCGCGACCGCGCCGTCCGGCTCCGGGTCGTTCTCGTCGATGAGCTCGCCGACCAGCTCCTCCGCCAGGTCCTCGACGGTGATGACGCCGGCGAGGTCGCCGTACTCGTCGATCACGCATACCAAGTCGTCCTTGGCCGAGCGCATCTGGTTCAGTACGGCCGGCAGCGGCAGCGAGTCGGGCACCAGCACCGCGGGCCGGGTGATGCCGATGATCGGGCCGTCTTCGAGACCGGAGGTGATCAGCTCGCGTACGCCCGTCACACCCACCACGTCGCCGTCGGCGCCGAGCACCGGGTAGCGGGAGTGGCCGCACTCGCGTATGACCTCCACGAGGTCGGAGATCGGCTGGGCGTCGCGGAGCACGACCACGCGCGGGCGCGGGACCATGATCTCCTCCGCGTTGCGATCGCCGAACTCCAGCGCCCGCTCCAGCAGCTCCGACAGCCGCGGCGGCAGCTCGCCCGCCAGGGTGGACTCGGCGATGATCCGCGAGAGCTCCTCGGGGGTCGCGCCGTGCTCCACCTCCTCGACGGGCTCGATGCCGATGCGCCTGAGCAGTCCCGTGGCCGCCGAGTCGAACAGGCGGACCACCGGGCCGACCACGGCCAGGTAGACCAGCGTCGATCCGGCGAGGAACTTGGCGACGGCCTCCGGCCTGGCGATGCCGAGATTCTTGGGCGCCAACTCGCCGAGGACCATCTGGACGATGGTCGCGACGAACACACCGATGGCCACGGACAGGCCGGTGATGAGGCCGTCGGGCATGCCGGTGTCCGTCAACCACGGACGAACGATCGTCGCTATGGCGGGCTCGGCCAGGAAGCCGACCAGCAGCGCGGTGACGGTGATGCCGAGCTGCGCGCCGGAGAGCATGAAGGACAGGCGGGAGGTCACCTGGAGGGCCTTCTCCGCGGCCTGGTCGCCGGCGGCGGCCTGCTCGCGCAGGAGGCCCCGGTCAGCGGCCACGAAGGCGAACTCCTGCGCGACGAAGTAACCTGTCGCGGCGGTGAGCAGGAAGAGGGCGATGAGCCCGAGGTACGCGCTCACCGGGACGAGCTCCGAAGAGGTGAGCGATCAGGGGATCCCGTGCGTCCGCACGGGCGAATATTCCAAGGGTCCGGGGCGGACACGATCATCCTTTCGATGGCGGAAGTCCATAAACCGTAACGATGCAGATGGCAGCAATGTTTCCGACGTGACGCTCCGCTAGTTCTGCGTACTTTTCCGTGGGAAAACCTTGGCGAGACGTCTTCACTGGTGGGGGGTTGGACGTAGCGTCTATGACAACCGAAGGGGAAAGAGGCCAAGTGTCTGAGGAAGACCGGACGAGAGCCATGCGCTCGCCGGGCGATGGTCGCCCGCTGCCGGGCAGGAACGGCGACGGGCCGCGGTCGGGTGGTGCCCCCGCGCATCGCATTCCGTCGACGCAGCAGGTCCCTCCGCCGGCTCAACAGGCGCCGCCGACGAACCAGTCGCCCTCCGACGCGCCGCGCGCCGGTAGTTCGCGCGTGTACGGTCGCGAGCGCTCAGGCGGCGGCCCGATGAAGCCGTTCACGCCCAAGGCGGAGCCGACCCCGTCGGGACCGAAGCCGCCGCGCAGGCGGATCAAGGGCCGCACCGTCCTGAAGATCGTCGCCGCCGTGGTGGCACTGCTGATCGTGGCGGCCGTGGGGCTGTTCTTCTGGATCGACTCTCGGCTGACCGGGATCCCCGGCGTGCTCGACGGTGAGGGCCACCCCGCCGACACCCCGGGCACCAACTGGCTGCTCGTCGGCTCCGACAGCCGCAAGGGCCTGTCGGCGGCCGACCGCAAGAAGCTCGCCACCGGCAAGGCGGCCGGCCAGCGCACCGACTCGATGATGCTGCTGCACATCCCGGCGGGCAGTGACAAGCCGACTCTCATCAGCCTGCCGCGCGACTCGGCGGTCACCATCCCCGGCAAGGGCCGCAACAAGCTCAACGCCGCGTACGCCATCGGCGGCCCCAAGCTGCTCGCCCAGACGATCGAGTCCGTCACCGGGGTGCGCATCGACAACTACATGGAGATCGGTTTCGCCGGGTTCGTGGACATCGTCGACGCGGTCGGTGGCGTCGAGATCAACGTCCGCGCCGCGGTCGACGACCCCAAGGCCGGGCTGAAGCTCAAGAAGGGCGTTCAGATGCTGACGGGCGCCCAAGCGCTCGGTTACGTCCGTACCCGCAAGGGTGGCGCGCTGCCCGACTTCGAACGGACCAAGCGCCAGCGCCAGTTCCTCGGCGCGGTCGTGAAGAAGGCGGCCAGCCCCGGCACACTGATCAATCCGTTCACCTCGATCCCGCTGGCCATGAGTGCCACCGACGCGGTGGCGGTCGATTCGAGCACGGGCGCGTTCGACATGCTCTCGCTGGGCCTGGCCATGGGCGACAGCCCGGTGACCACGGTCGTGCCGTTCGGCGGCAACGAGATCGCGGGCGGCGGCAGCGCGGTCAAGTGGGACAGGGAGAAGGCCACCGCCCTGTTCAACGCGATCAAGGAGGACAAGCCGGTGCCGAAGGAGATCCTCGACGCCGGCTGATCCCATCTTCTGGTCTTCTCGCTGTTCTTCCTCTCCCCCGAAGGTGGAATTTCTTCGGGGGAGAGTCCTGTCACGAGGGGCCGCCGACTCTTGCTGGAGCTAGCTTCCTGAGGTGGCGCCGGTGCTGGCGCCGATGGCGGCGGTGGTGGCGGCGATCACTATGACCGAGTTGATCGCGGCGATCGTCTTGGCCACCGCGTCGCCCGCCCAGTCGCCCTCGGAGATCTCCTTGATGCGGGCCTTGTTCGCGCCGGGGAACGCCTTGCGGTCGAGCTTGGCGGCGTGCATGACGGCGATGAGCACCGCCGTGCGCCCGTCGGGCTCGGCGCCCGCCAGGACGCCGCTCACGCGCTGCCTGACCTCCGCCTCGACGCTGCCGTCGGCCTCCGGCCAGCGGGTGGTGGGGAAGATACCGAGCACCTTGCCGCGCTCCTCGGCCAGCACGCCCGTCTCGGCGAGCCGGACGAGCAGGCGCCGGCGCAGCTTGGTGGAGTGGAACCGCTGGACCCACCAGTCGGGCTTGCGCTCCTTGCGCTCCTCCGCGATGCGGGCCAGCGCGGCGTCGAGTTCGTCGTCGCCCAGCGGCGTGGTGTCCTCGACGGACACCTTCTTGCCGGTCAGGGCCACCCGCTCGGTGATCGCCAGCTCGGCGAGGATCGCGCCGCCGAGCGCCGGATCCAGTTGGCTGGCGCTGATGAGCTGCTTGCCCTCCTTCTCGCTGTAGGCGAGCAAGAGGAGTTCTTCCGCGATCGTCACACTCATTCCCTGACACTAGCGTCTTGAATTCTCTGTGGTTGTCTGAAGAAATCGGGCAACCCGGACGGGCGTGGTCTGCTGTGGGCTGTCCCGGTGCTCGGTGAGTGTGAGCACGGGGGTGGCTTTGGCGTGGTGGAAGCCGGTCCGGTGGTGACAGTTCCTGACATGCCCTGTCCGGTACGGCTGGTGCCGTCCCGGCTCGGGTGCATGGCCCGCCGGACGCTGTCCACTCCCTGGAGGGGGTGGGGCGGGCACCGTGCGCCTGTCGGGCACACGGCTGGAGGTCATTGCTTGGTCGGCCGGGTTGCTCGCTGAGCGGCCGGCCAAATTGTTGATCGGGTTGTTGGGGGTGTGGGTTGGGCGTTTCGGGGTGGGGCAGTTCTTGGATCGGTCGCGTGCGGCTGGTCGGGGGTGCAGGTCAGTTCGGGTGCGGCGGGCGCGACGAGCGGCGCGGGTGGGTTTGCGCGGTCGGCGGGCGCGGGCCACGTTGCCTTCCACGACGGTGGCGAGGGTGCGGGCGCCGGTGGAGCGGTGGGTGCGGGTGACGTTCTGGCCGAGCAGGCCACGCGAGACGATCCGCTCGGCCGCCGCCCGGTCCCGGTCACACGACAGGCCGCAGGCCGGGCAGTACGCCCAGGCCCAGCCCTTCTCGGTGAGCCGGTCGGGGGCCGGGCAATGCCCCAGCTCCCCTACCGTTCCGGTCAGCAGGGTGTTGAGGCCCCAGTCAAAGCCGCACCCGACCGTATGGCCGGTGGCGGGCGCGACAGTGATCGGGATCTGGAACGGCAGATCGATGCGCACCCGGCCCTTGCTCACCCGCACAGTGGGCGTGCACAACGCCGCCTCCGGCGCGACGGTCGACGGCAACGCCAGCGGCAGCACATGCCAGGCCCAGTCCCCGCGGCAGGTGGGTGACTCGGCCAGGGGCAGTTTCACCCGCAGCCGGGCGTCGCGCTCGCCGGTGCGCTGCAGGGTGAGCAGTTGCCGGTCAGCCGCCGCCAGCACCACCTGCGCCGCCACCTTCGGCGGCTCCTCCAACTCGGTCAGATCGGCCGGGAACACCGCATGCGCGTCGAGGTAGGCACGGACCTGCCGGGTCCGGTTACGGACCTCCGCTGCGCTCACCCCGCCGGGCAGCACAGCGCGCAACGCCGCCCATTCGGTGTTGGTGCGCGTATCCGCATCCTGCGGCCAGGTCGCCACGATCGCCGCCACCACCGCGCGCCGGTGCACCGCCAGCCGCAACAGGCGAGCGGCCTGCTCCTGCGCACAGCGCAGCACCCGATCGCACACATACACCCCCGGCCGCGGGCCCACACCCCAGCCCAGCCGGCGGACAGCCGTCCAGCCCTTCGACGGCAACACCCGCCCCTCCAATCCCCGCCCGGACGCCAAGGCATCCAGATCAGCCACACTCCACCGGCTGGCGACGATACGGGCAGTGACATCACGGACCAGGCCGCTCAGCCAGGCGACCCGCTGTGCCAGGAGCGGCTGAGCGACGACCTCACCGGTCGCCTCGACTGTGGCGGCATGAGCGGTGCAGGTCGCGGTCGCGGTGAGCGCACTCACCCGCCGCCCCCGCCGCCAGACGACATCGACGCGAGGTGGCATCGATGCGTGTCCCGCACGATCGGCATCCCCGCCACCCCCACCCGCACTATGTGTAACGACAACGCTGCCAAGAGTTTGCCGTGCTGAATAGAACATGCGAGCGAGACCCATTCGCCGGACACCATCGCCCCCTCAGCCCACCACCCAACCCCGCGCCAAGAACCTCAGGTTTCCCTAGCGAATGCGAAGGACCGTTCGTACCCTGCCGCTCATGGGTATCTCCGAGAAGTTGCACGCGGCCGGGCGCCCCCTCCTCGACGCGCAGCTCGCGCATCCCACGGTCGTCGGCATCGGGCGCGGTGATCTGGCGGAGCCGGTGTTCCGGTCGTGGCTGGAGCAGGACTACCTGTTCCTGCTGGACTATGTGCGGGTGTTCGCGCGGCTGGCCTGGCAGGCGCCGGCCGCGCATCTGGGCGATCTGGTGGACCTGGCGCACACGACCTTCCATGACGAGCTGAGCCTGCACCGGGAGCTGTCGGCCTCGTTCGGGGCGACCTTGGAAGGCGCGCGGAAGGGGCCGGCGTGCGCGGCCTACACGGCGTTCCTGCTGGAGTCGGCTGCTGACTATGGCGAAGGGCTGGCCGCGCTTTATCCGTGCATGTGGGGATATTCGACGCTCGGCCGGCTGTTGGCGGAGGACTCGCCCGCCGAGCCGCGCTATCGGCGGTGGGTGGAGACCTACGCCGATCCCGGCTTCGCGGCGCTGACCGTGCGGATCGCCGAGATGATCGATCAGGCCGATCCCGAGCCCGCGCGGGCGGAGGCGCTGTTCCGTGAGGGGATGGCGCACGAGCTGGCGTTCTGGGATGTCCCATAGTTATCCACAGGCTGTGGACGAAGGTGCGTCGTACCCTGGTGGCATGCCTGAACTCCCCGAAGTGGAATCGCTCGCCGGTTTCCTGCGCGAGCGGGCGGTCGGTCGCACGCTCCTGGGCGTCGACGTGGTCGCCTTCTCGGCGCTCAAGACGTTCGACCCGCCGGTCACCGCGCTCGGCGGGCTGACCATCACGGGCGTGGCCAGGCATGGCAAGTTCCTCGACTTCGACTGCGATGGCCTCCACCTGGTCATCCACCTGGCCCGCGCGGGATGGCTGCGCTGGCGCGAGGATCTCTCGGGCGCGAAGCCGGTCCGTCCGGGCAAGGGTCCGTTGGCGGTACGGGTACGCCTGGCGCCCGACGACGAGGGCCTGGCGCCCGGGTTCGAGCTGACCGAGGCGGGAACGCAGAAGCGCCTCGCCGTCTATGTCACGAAAAATCCAAATGACGTGCCGGGGGTCGCCGCCCTCGGCCCCGACCCCCTCGACGACGCCTTCACCGTGGACACGCTCAAGGCCATCCTGAACGGCAGCCGCACCCAGGTGAAGGGCCTGCTGCGCGACCAGAAGGTGATCGCGGGCATCGGCAACGCCTACTCCGACGAGGTGCTGCACGCGGCTAAGATGTCACCGTTCAAGATCGCCTCGACCCTCACCGACGCCCAGATCGCCGACCTGCACGAGGCCATCGTCACCACGCTGCGCGAGGCGGTCGAGCGGGCGCACGGCTTGGCCGCCAAGGACCTCAAGGCGGAGAAGAAGTCCGGCCTTCGTGTCCACAACCGCGCCGGTCAGCCGTGCGATGTATGCGGCGACACGATCCGCGAGGTGTCCTTCGCGGATTCCTCGCTCCAGTACTGCCCCACCTGCCAGACGGGCGGCAAGCCGCTGGCCGACCGCCGTCTGTCCCGCCTGCTGAAGTAACGCCTGCTGACGTCACGCCTCCGCGCCGGTGGTCACGCTTTGAGCTTCTCGGGCTCCCCTGACCTGTCGGCCTCGTGCGTAGGGGTGGGCGGGCGTCGGCGTAGGCCGGTGGCCATGATGAGCGCGGCGACGGCCGTGGCGGCCAGCGGTACCAGGAGCGCCGTCCTGATGGCCGCCAGTCCGGCCTCGGCGGAGGTCGCGTCGCCGAGTGCCGCCACGCTGACCGCCGTGACCATGGACAGCCCGAGCGCCGCGCCGAACTGGAAGGCCGAGTTCAGCAGTCCACCGGCCAAGCCCTGCTCGTCCTCCGCGATGCCCTCCGTGGCGACGATCGTGAGCGGGCCGTACACGAAGGCGAACATCAGCCCGATCAGCAGCATCGACGGCAGCATGGCCGCGTACGACCAGTCCATCCCGACCCCCACGAACAGGCCGTAGGCCGCGAGCCCTGACAGCAGGCCGCCGAAGATCACCCGGGCGTTCCCGTACCTCTGCACCAGCCACGGGGTCAGCGTCGGCGCGAGCACCACGTCGGCGGCGGCGGCGAGCAGGGCCAGGCCGGTCTGGACGGTGGACCAGCCGCGCAACTCCTGTAGGTACAGCGTGACCAGGAACTGGAAGCCGAAGAACGACGCGGTGAGCAGCAGCGCCGCCAGGTTGGCGCGCACCAGTGGCGCGGAGCGCAGGATGCCCAGGCGGACGAGCGGCGTGGCCGACCGCCGCTCGATCGCCACGAACGCCGCCAGCAGCGCCACTCCGCCCGCGAACACGCCGATGGTCCAGGCCGGGCCGTCGGCGGGGCGCTCCAGCCGTACCAGGCCGTAGACCAGCAGCGTCATCGCGCCGGTGATGGTCGCGGCCCCGGCCAGGTCGACGCCGCCGGCGGGCCGGGGCGTCGGCTGCTCCTTCAGCAGCGGGACGGCGGCGATCAGGATCGCCAGCGAGAAGAGGACGGGCGCGAAGAAGACCCAGCGCCAGCCGATCGAGCTCAGCAGACCACCGATCACCAGCCCGAGCGCGAACCCGGCGGCCCCCGTCCCCGCGTACACCAGCAGCGCGCGGTTGCGCTGCCTGCCCTCGGGGAAGCTCGTGGTGATCAGCGACAGCCCGGCGGGCATCATGAACGCGGCCGCGACCCCGGTGAGGAACCTGGCGACCAGCAGCACCCACCCCTCGGTCGCGAACCCGCCCAGCCCGGAGAACACCACGAACACCCCGAGCCAGAGCAGGAACATCCTGCGCCGGCCCAGCAGGTCGGCCGCCCGGCCGCCGAGCAGGATGAAACCGCCACAGCCCAGGACGTAGGCGCTCACCACCCCGCTCAGCATGCCCGTGGACAGCCCCAGATCCGCCCTGATCGACGGCAGGGCCACGTTCAGCATGGCCACGTCGGTGCCCTCGATGAAGATGGCCCCGCACAGCACGATCAACATGCCCCAAGCGCGTTTGGACATGGTCAACTCCCGGTTACTTATCGGCATTCGGTTATCTCTGGTAACCGTCCAAATCATCCGGCAGTATGAAATGTCATGGAAGACGGCACTTCTAAGTCACCCGGTTACTGCGAGAGCACCGTGGACGACGACTACGACGTGTGGCAGTGGGACACCAGGGAGGACTGCGAGGTCCGGCAGATACTCGACCGGGTCGCCGACAAGTGGTCGCTGCTGGTCATCGCGCTGCTCGACTGCCAGAGCCTGCGCTTCACCCAGCTGCGCCGCGAGATCGACGGGGTCAGCCAGCGGATGCTCAGCGTGACCCTGCGCCACCTGGAGCGCGACGGCCTGGTCAGCCGCACGGTCCACCCCGTCGTGCCCCCGCGGGTCGACTACGCGCTCACGCCGCTCGGCCGGACCCTGCACCAGACGATCAAGAGCCTGGTCACCTGGACCGAGGAGCATCGGCAGGAGATCGCCACGGCGCGTGCCGCGTATGACCAGCGACGCGAGATGACCAGCGACGCGAGATGATGGAGGCATGACGGTTCCAGAGATCCCGGCCAGCGACGTTCCCGCCGACGCCTACCTGCTCGACGTGCGTGAACAGGACGAATGGGTGGCCGGGCACGCGCCCGAGGCGGTGCACATCCCGATGACGCAGATCCAGGGGCGGGTCGAGGAGGTGCCGGGCGACCGGACCGTCTACGTGGTCTGCCGGGTCGGCGGCCGGTCGTTCCAGGTCGCGGCCTGGCTCAACCAGCTCGGGCGCGAGGCGGTCAACGTCGACGGCGGCATGCAGTCGTGGGCGGGCGCGCGCCGCCCGATGGTCAGTGAGACGGGGCGCCCGCCGTTCGTCGCCTGACGGATGGCATAATCCGCTCGACAACTACACAAACCGCGGGAGCTCGGGGTGCACCGGGCTGAGAGGGCGACTGACCTGTCGCCGACCGCATGAACCTGTCCGGGTAATGCCGGCGTAGGGAGTGTGAGATGACGCATGTCGTCGACGAAGTCCCGCTGACCCTCGAAGGGACGCCCCCCAAGACGCTCGGGCTGCTCGACCAGGGGGCCCTGTGGGCGAACCTGGCCGTGAGCCTGCTGGGGTTCAGCGGTGCGCTGTTCCTGCTCGACCCGCTCGGTGGCAGCCCGCTCAGCCTGAGCGCGGCCCTGCTCGCCGCGCTCGTCGGCAGCCTGGTCGGCACGGCCATGGTGGGGCTGTCGGCCATTCCGGGCACGCAGACCGGGCGGCCGGCGATGGTGCTGCTGCGCGGGTTGTTCGGGGCGCGGCTGTCCTACATCCCGACCGTGCTCAACATCGTCCAGATGATCGGGTGGGGCGCCTTCGAGCTGTGGGTGATCGCCAAGGGCGCGATGGCCATCTTCGGGGCCGTGGTGCCGTACCAGGTGTGGGTGGTGGTGGCGGGGGCGCTGACCACGTCGCTGACCATCTGGCCGCTCGGGTCGATCCGGCTGCTGCGGCGCTACGTCACGATCGGAGTGATCATCTCGCTGGTCTGGTTCGCGGTGGCGTTCCTGTCGAAGGCTCCGCCGCAGGGCGGCGGGTCGTGGACGGCGTTCGCGCCCGCGGTCGACTACGTCATCGCGCTGTCGGTCTCGTGGGTGCCGATCGCGGCGGACTTCGCCCGGCACTCCAGGTCGAGCCGGGCCGCCTTCGCGGGCGTGGTCGGCGGCTACACGCTGGCCCAGGTCGCCTGCCTGGGGCTGGGCGTCTACGCGGTGGCCATCGCCGGGTCCGCGGCGGTGGCCGCCGACGGCACGGCCGTGTTCGGGGCGTTCGTCGCGGTGCCGTTGGGCGCGCTGTTCTTCGCGATCCTGGTGTTGCGGGAGGCCGACCAGTCGTTCGCGAACGTCTACTCCACGACCATGTCCCTGCAGAACCTCATGCCGCGCGTCGACCGGCGGGTCTTCTCGATCGCCATCGGCGTGCTGACCACCGCCATTGCGCTGGTGGTCGACGTGAACTCCTACGGGGCGTTCCTGGGGGTGATCGGGGCGGTGTTCGTGCCGATGTTCGCGGTGCTGGCGGTCGACTACTTCGTGCTCGGCGGATCCTCGGGGTGGAACACCGACGAGGACGCGCCCGCCCGCTGGTCCATGCTGGTGCCCTGGGCGCTCGGCTTCGTGGCCTACTGGCTGACCACCTCCACGCCGACGGTCGCGCAGTGGGACGGCCTCTGGGCGGCCGTACGCGAGGCCACCGGGTTCACCAGGCAGCCGTGGATGAACGGGGCCCTGGGCGCGGCTCTGGTGGCGGCTCTGGTGACGCTGGCGATCGGCTGGGCGACCAGGCGCGCCTCGATCACGAGTCGTTGAGTACGTACCTCAGGCCCGTGAGCGTTTCTCGATGTTGAGGAGATGACGCTTGGCGGCCTGGCCGCCCGCGTAGTCGCCGAGCTCGCCGTCGCCCGGCACGATCCGGTGGCACGGCACGACCACACAGACGGGGTTGGCGTTGAGCGCGTTGCCGACCGCGCGCAGCGCGCGCGGGCGGCCGATGCTCTCGCCGATCTCGTCGAGGGTCGCCGTCTCGCCGTAGGGCACGGCCATGGTCTTCTGCAGCACCGTACGGGCGAACGTCGTGGCGATGGACAGGTCCACCGGTGTGGCGAAGGCCCGCAGGCGGCCGGAGAAGTAGGCGTCGAGCTCCCTGCGCACCGGGTCGAGCCGCCCGGGGTCGGGCCCGACGAACGCGCCCACATGCCGGACGACCAACTCGAAGACGGTGTCCTCCGACTCGAAGCTGCACGCCACGATGCCCTTGCCGCTCACCGCCAGCACCAGCCGGCCGACCGCGCCGTCATAGGTGCCGAACGCCACATCGGGCGGAACCTCGCCGCGATAGGTGGCGGAAGTCACCCGCAGCAGGGCATCGAGGTCTCCACTGGACATACCCGTCACCCTCTTCCGCCGCCCTGAAAGGCCGTGCCCGCAGCGTATCGGACGGATCGCCCGACGAACGCCGCACGCCACAGGCACTATGGAGGTGTGGGTGACGACAGAGCAGGCAGTGACGATGAGATCGCTCGCGCGGTGCTCGCCAGCTCGCCCAACGCCGTGGTCGCGCTCGACAGGGACCAGACCGTACTCGTCTGGAACCGGGCGGCGGAGCGGCTCTTCGGCTGGTCGGCCGAGGAGATGCTGGGCCGCAGGGCGCCGATCGTGCCGGGGGAGCTGACAGCGGAGCACAACGCGGTGCTCGAACGGGTGCGTACGGGCGGCCAGGTGTCGCTGCGTACCAAGCGGTTGCGCAGGGACGGCACCGTGCTCGACCTGAGGGTCGACACGAGCGCGCTGCTCACGGGCAGCGCCGTGGCGGGCTACGTCTTCGTGCACCATCTGACTGAGGCCGACGAGGCCGCCAGGAACCGCATGGCGCGGCGGGCCCGGCTGGTGCGCCGGCTCACCGACGTGGTCGGCGACATCAACGCCGAGCTGGAGCTGTCCACGGTGCTCGACCGCATCGCGGCCAGCCTGACCGAGTTGACCGGCGCCGACGCGGGCGGGTTCGTGCTCATCGAGGGCGAGCGGCTGCGGCTGGTGAGCGCGCACCAGTTGCCCGACTCGCTCAAGGACGTGACGGCCGAGCTGCGTACCAGCCTGGTCGGCAAGCTCTTACGCACCGGGAAGACGGTGATGCTGGAGTCGCAGGGGCTCGGCGACCTGGTGTGGGCCGAGCTCGACGGGCTGCACACGATCGCGCTCGGCCTGGCCGCGGTGGGTGGCCGTCCCTACGGGGCCCTGTACGCGCTGTTCGCCGACCGCAAGCCCGGTCATCTGGAGCTCGAACTCCTGGAACTGCTGGCCGGGCACGCCGGCATCGCGGTCGGCAACGCGGTGGCCTATCAGGAGGCCGTACGTCAGCGGGCGCACGAGCGGGCGGTGTTCGACGCCAGCGCCGACGGCATCGCCGTGCTCGACCGCGCCGGGCGGGTCAGCCAGTGGAACCCGGCCGCCGCCGAGCTCACCGCGACGCCGGGAGAGGCCGTCATCGGCGGGCCGCCGCCCTTCCCGCTGCCCAGCCCGGGAGAGAAGCTCACCTACCAGCTGGAGAGCGGGCGCTGGCTGGACGTGGTCAGCGCCAAGATCGAGGAGACCGGAGAGGTGGTCGTCGACTTCCGCGACGTGACCACGGCCAAGGAGCTGGAGGAGGCCAAGGACCTGTTCCTGGCCACGACCAGTCATGAGCTGCGCACGCCCATCACGATCGTGCGCGGGTTCGCCAGCACGCTCGACGCGCGCTGGGACAAGCTGAACGACACCGAGCGGCGCTCCGCCGTCCACACGATCGCCGAGCGGGCCAGGTCGCTCGGCCAGCTCATGGACCACCTCCTGCTCGGCGCCAGGGCGGGCGCCGACGAGCCGCCGGTGCGCATCGAGGCGTTCGATCTGGCCGAGCGGATCCACGCGGCCACGCTCGGGCTGCCCGTGCTGTCCGACAGGCACCGGGTGGAGGTGGCCATCCCCGACGCGCTGCCGTACGTCAGAGGCGACGCGCTCGCCACCGACATCATCCTCGGCCAGCTGCTGGAGAACGCCTTCAAGTACTCGCCGATGGGCGGCCTGATCAGTGTGGGCGCCTGGCCCGAGGACGACGCCGTGGTCGTGGTGGTGGACGATGAGGGCGTGGGCATCGCCGCGCCGGACCGGGAGCGGGTCTTCGAGCGGTTCGTCCAGGTCGACAGCGGTGACCGCCGCAGGTTCGGCGGAGTCGGCCTCGGGCTCTACATTGTGCGCAGTCTGGCCAGGGCTCAGGGCGGCGATGTGAGTGCTCATCCGCGACCCGGTGGAGGCACTCGAATGCGGCTCGTGTTGGGCAACGCTTCCTCTATCCGATCCGACACACCGATGCGGTAACGAGGTGGTAACGGTTACGCTGATCTATCGTCCGATGTGTACAAGCTGTGATCGAGATGCGGTTTCTGGGATCGAGTAACGGGGCATTTCGGTCGTACCGGGGAGTGTTCCCGTGGGGGGCACTGGGAGCGGGGAGGTGGGTGTGTCAAGCGTGGTGCTACTGCCGTACGCGCCGTCCAGTGTCGCCGTCGCCCGCCAGCGTCTGAGCACTGACCTGCAGGATCGCGGTGTTTTCGCCACCGCGATCGACGATGCCGTCCTCGTGGTGAGCGAGCTGCTGAGCAACGCGCTACGGCATGCGCATCCGCTGCCGTCGGGCATGGTCAGGGTGGCCTGGCTGCGGAGCGACGAACACATCGAGGTCGCTGTGAGCGATGGCGGCGCGGCCACCGAGCCCCGTGCCGGCCGGCCGACTCTGTCGTCGCTCGGGGGCAGGGGGCTCGGCATCGTCGAGTACGTCGCGGAGAGCTGGGGAGTCCGCCACGACGGTGACATCACGACGGTGTGGGCGATCTTGCACGCCCCCAACGGATTGATGAACGGGCAGGTCCACGCACTGCGAGAGGCTGGATAGCGGCTACGCGCTCAGTGGCCGGCCGGCCAGGATCGCGCGCTCTCCCACGACCCACGCCGAGGAGATCAGCAGGTAGAGTGCCGCGGCCAGTGGCATCACCGCGGCGGCCAGCACCGTGCCGAACGGCATCAGCGGCATGATCCTGCGGATCAGCGCGGGCTGATCGTCGGGCAGTGTGGCGCTGACTTTGCGAGCCGAAATCCACGCCACGACCGCGATCAGCGCGATGACCACGGCAAAGACCAAAAATGGCCCGCTAACCAGACCGTAATTGGTGACGATTCCCGCCACATGCTGCCCCAAAGGGGCGCCCAGCAGGTCATGGCCCAGGAAGGCGGTCGGGTGCGTGGCGACCCGATACATCAGCCAGATGAACGGAAGCTGCCCCAATCCCGGGAGGATCGTGGCGAAAGGCGAGGTGCCTTCCTTCGCGTACAGCTTGGTGGTCTCCTTGGCCAGCCGCTCGGGGTTGCGCGACCACCGCTTCCGCACCTCGGCCAGCTTGGGCGCCAGGCGCTTCTGGACCTGTGCGGCGCGGGCCTGACGGATGCCGAGCGGCAGCAGCAGGAGGCGCACGGCCACGGTGAACAGCACGATGGCCACGGCGGCGTTGTCACCGGACACGGCCAGCAGAAATGACACGAAAGAGTCGAACATGAGCCCTTCAATCAAAGAGAGATGGATCAGGGCTCACTGAAGAGAGCCCCGCTCAGCCGGAAGCGGGGCGCGATGACGGAGCTCGTGGCCGTGGCCGGCCTGCCGCCGCGGGATGGCGCTGGCGCTGGAAGGCCGTGCGCCGGGCGTACATCAGCGGAAAGCCGGGCGCGTCGCCGCCGATGGCGGGCAACAGCCGGGCGGCCCAGGTGGCGAGCAGCAGAATCGCCACCATGGTCACGCCGATGAGCCAGGGATCGAACAGGAAAAGCGTCACCGTGACGAGGACGACTTCCCGACCAAGGTGACGGCGATGAACACCAGAAGGGCGACCACACCGATGATGAGGGCGACCTTGAGCAGGCCCATGATCATGGGGATCACGAAATTGAACAGCACGAAGAGGGCCAGGAGGGCCCCCAGTACGAGCATGACGACGCGACTCATGCGCCCACCGTACGTCCTGCGAGCATGATCCGCGAGGCTTACGAAGCAATGACGTAAGTGTCGATTCGGCACGCTCCCGCCGTACGGTGAAAGGGTGAACACGCGCATCCTGGTGGTCGACGACGACCCGACCGTGGCCGAAGTGGTGGCGCGATATCTGGAGCGCGACGGGCACGAGGTCGAGTGCGTGGGCGACGGCGCCGAGGCGCTGCGGCGGGCGCTGGCCAGCCCGCCGGATCTGATGGTGCTCGACCTGATGCTGCCGAAGATCGACGGGCTGCAGGTGTGCAGGAAGCTCAGGGAGCGCTGGCCGGTCCCGGTGATCATGCTGACCGCGCTCGGCGAGGAGATCGACCGCGTGGTCGGGCTCGAAACCGGCGCCGACGACTACGTGACCAAGCCCTTCAGCCCGCGTGAGCTGGCGCTGCGCGTCCAGTCGGTGCTGCGCCGCGCCCGCGGCGCCTCGGTCACGGGCGGCACGGGCGTGCTGCGTGACGGCGACCTGGTGGTCGACGTCGGGGCCCATGAGGTACGGCTGGGCGGGGCCGAGGTGCTGCTCACCGCCCGCGAGTTCGACCTGCTGGCCTACCTCGTGCGCAATCCCCGGCAGGCGTTCAGCCGGTCGGCGCTGCTCAACCAGGTGTGGGGATGGTCGTTCGGGGACTCCTCCACGGTGACCGTGCACGTCCGGCGGCTACGGGAGAAGATCGAGCCGGATCCGACCGCGCCGCGGCGGATCGTCACGGTCTGGGGCGTGGGGTACCGGTACGAACCGCTCGAACCCACCGGTGACCCGCATATCGCTAGCGACCCACATGGGGATGAGCCACTCGACGGTGCGCCATGACTCCCCATCCCGCGGTGATGAGCGATCTGGGGATGATCGTGGCGGTCACGGCGGGGCTGGGGCTGCTGGTGGGGATCCTCGGCGTGTCCGCCATGTGGTGGCTGCGTACCCGCTCGATCGGGGTCATGCTGGCCGTCGTCATGGTGGTCGCGATCGCGGCGACGCTGGCCGGCGTGGTGGCGATCACGTACAAGATGATCATCGAGGGTGCGGTCAGGGACATCGTGCTCAGCGTGGTGGCCGTCGGCGGGCTGGTCGGGCTGGGGGTGGCGTTCGTGCTGGCCAGGCGGGTCGTGGGGGAGAGCAGGCGGCTGGTGGCGGCCGTACGCGACCTGCCGTTCACCGCGCCCAAGGGGCTGCCGTCGGAGCTGCAGACGATCGCGAACACGCTGGAGGAGGCGTACGAGCGGGAGCGCGCCCTGGAAGGGGCACGGCGGGAGCTGGTCGCCTGGGTGAGCCACGACCTGCGTACCCCGCTCGCCGGGCTGCGGGCGATGGCCGAGGCGCTCGAAGACGGCGTGGTGTCCGACCGCTGGACCGTCGCGCGCTATCACGGCCAGATCAAGCTGGAGGTGGAGCGGCTGTCGGCGATGGTCGACGACCTGTTCGAGCTGTCGCGGATCCACGCCGGGGCGTTGCGGCTCACCCCTGCCCGGATCGGGCTCGCCGACCTGGTCGCCGACACGCTCGCCGGGGCCGAGCCACTGGCCCGCGCCAAGGGGGTGCGACTGACCGCCGAGGCGGCCGAGGCGGTCCCCGTGCGGGCGGACCCGAACGCGCTGAGCCGGGCGCTGGGCAACCTCGTCGTGAACGCGATCAGGCACACGCCGTCGGACCGCACGGTCGTGTTGCGGGCGGCGGTCGACTCGGGCATGGCGTGCCTGTCGGTCAGCGACTGCTGTGGGGGGATCCCCGACGAGGACCTGCACCGGGTGTTCGAGGTGGCCTTCAGGGGCGAGGCGGCCCGGACCCCGACCAAAGACGGCGGGGCCGGGCTCGGCCTGGCGATCGCGCAGGGCATCGTGGAGGCGCACGACGGGGTGATCGGTGTGGTCAACGACGGGCCGGGCTGCCGCTTCGAGATCCGGCTGCCGCTGGTCTCGGGATAGCGCGCCCGTCAGGTCGCTCAGGTCGGGTTATTCAACCGGACTCCGGAACGGCTCAGGTCGGGACCTCAACCGGACTCCGGGAGCGCGCTGTCGTGGCCGGCGCCGAACGACTCCGACATCGCGCGGAACGTCGGGCACGGCCAGCGCCACATGCAACTCCGGCACCGCAGGATGGGGTGCTCGGCGTCGCTCGTGATGCCGCCCGCGTCGCGCGGCTGGTGGAGGTCGAACAGCCGCAGCCCGAGCTCGGAGAATCTGAGCAGGTCGTCGCGGGCGTCGGCGAGGAAGTCGAGGTCTTCGCCGGCGAGTTTCGTGTGTACGGGGACGAAGCCTTCGTGATTGATCAGGCTACGCAGGCGCCCCACTCTGTCATGCCACGAGGTGGCCTTCTCTGTGCGGATGAGGATGGCTTCCAGTCGTTCGCGGAGCCGTCGTCGGTGCGGGTCTTCGGGTTTCTCTGTTCTCATGAATGCTCGGGCCCGTGGGTCTCGCCCGGCCCCTCCTTCTCAAGTGAAGTAGTGACCAGAAGCGAGGTGCCGGGCCGCCCCCCTCTCCGGCCATGCCGGTGTCACACAGTCAAGCTTCGCGTACTCTCTGTTTTCATGGAGTCCAAACGGAGGACAAAATCCTGAGGTTGCCCTATCGGCGTGACAACGTGACCGGAAGCCTCCGCGCCGCTAGCCTGCCCATGTGGAGCTCAAGGTCTCGACTCGATCACATGCCGGCCATGCGCTAGTCGCCATCACCGGTGAAATCGACCTCTATACGGCACCCCACCTGCAGGCGGAGTTCGCTCGGCTGCTGCAGGACGGGCCCAGCCGCGTGGTCATCGACATGTCCGGCGTGGATTTCTGCGACTCCACGGGGATGAACGTCTTGCTGTCCGCGCTGAAACGCGTCAAGGAGCAGGGCGGGGCGCTCGACGTCGCCGCCCCACGGCCGGCCGTACGCAAGATTCTGCAGGTCACCGGTCTCGATTCGGTCTTCACCGTGCATGACGAGGTGCCGCAGGAGTTCCTCATCTCCGAGGGGTCATGAAGGATACGGCGGTCATCGTCCCGGCCAAGGACGAGGCCGACCGCATCGGTGCCACGGTCACAGCGGCCCTCGCGCTGCCCGGCGTCGATCTGGTCGTGGTCGTCGACGACGGCTCGACCGACCAGACCGGCCGGGTGGCGCGGGCGGCGGGGGCCAGGGTGGTCCGGCACAGCCGCAACCGCGGCAAGGCGGCGGCCATGGAGTCGGGCGCCGAAGCCGTGCGCCTGCTCGACGGTGAGACGCCGCACCACTTACTCTTCCTGGACGCCGACCTGGGCGACACCGCCCGGGCCGCCTCTCCGCTGATCGAACCGGTGCGTGCCGGCAAGGCCGACATGACCATCGCGGTCTTCGTCACCCGCGTCAAGCTGGGCGGCCACGGCCTGGTCGTCCGCCTGTCCAGGGACGGCATCCGCAGGGCCACCGGCTTCGAGCCCGCTCAGCCGCTCAACGGCCAGCGCTGCATCACCAGAGACGCCTTCGAGGCCGCCCGGCCGCTGGCGCACGGGTTCGGCGTGGAGACTGCGCTGACGATCGACCTGCTGCGCAAGGGCTATCGGGTGGAGGAGGTCGAGGTGGAGATGGCCCATCGGGCCTCGGGCACGGACTGGCGGGCCCAGGTGCATCGGGCCAAGCAGCTACGGGATGTGGCACGCGCGCTCGCCACTCGGGAGCCGCTAATCACCCAAAACCTCGACAAAATCCGCCCAAAGCGCTAACCCCCTCCGCTCCCTTACCTGGCAAACTTCCCCAACTTTCCTGATCGGCCGGGAAATGGGCGGTTTTCCCGGTTTGTGGGCATCGGTGCTTGGGGGCATCGGTTGTGGGCATCGGGCTTGCGTTGCGCCCACTTCGCCGACGGCAGCACCATGATCGACGACGTGCTGGTGGCAGCCGCTGATGGCGTGATGTGCGCTGCTTTCGGGCTGCCGACCGCGGCCACCGGCGCCGTGACCGAGGGCAGCCCGTGACCGGCGACGTGCCGGTAGTCGCCCACGGCGTGATGCGCGCTGCTTTCAAGCTGCCGGACGGCTTGTTCGAGGTGTCGGACGGTTCGTTCGAGCTGCCGGACAGCCTGTTCGGGGTGTCGGATGGTTTGTTCGAGCTGCCGGACAGCCTGTTCGGGGTGTCGGATGGCTTGTTCGAGCTGCCGACCATGGGACTGTGGCAGAACAGCGGCGGAACTGTCGGTGCGGGTCTGTTCACTGTGTTCATGGACACCGAACCGCGCAGGCGCGGGCCGTTCTGGGATGTGCTGGCCGGGCGGGTCCCGCCGCCGGCCGCGGCCGAGACTCTGGGCTGGCAGCTGATCGAGGTGGATCCCGAGCGGGGGACCATCGAGGTGGCGTTCGAGGCGAGCGAGCGGTTCGTCAATCCCGTCGGGGTGATCCAGGGCGGTTTTCTCGCCGCGATGCTCGACGACACACTGGGGCCGGCGCTGGTCGCGACGCTGCCGGAAGACCAGTTCGCGGTCACCCTCGACCTGCACGTCCAATACCTTCGCCCGGCGCGGCCGGGGCGGCTCATCGGCCGGGGGCGGGTGGTGCGGCGCGGCAGGGAGGTGTGTTTCCTGTCCGGCGAGCTCATCGCGCCCGACGGCAAGACCGTGGCCGTGGCGACCGCGACCGCCCACCTCCAGACCCGCAGAGACTAAGCCGTGGCGACCGCGACCGCCCCCCTCCAGACCCGCAGAGACTAAGCCGTGGCGACCGCGACCACCCCCCTCCAGACCCGCCGGGACTGAGGGGGATATGGACCTCGTGTGGTCGAGGCGGTTGCTGGCCGAAATCTCGTACGCGTTATGCCCGAAGAGACCACTAAAGTGGCTCTTGGACGAGCGTGGCCGGGGGCCGCGGTCAACCTCAGGAATGGAGTGTCATGAGCGATGACAGCCCCACCGGCCAGTCCGCATGGGAACGCATTGACACGACCATCCCCCATTCAGCCCGCGTGTGGAACTATCTGCTGGGCGGCAAGGACCACTTCGCGCCCGACCGCGAGGCCGGTGAGCTGCTGCTTCGGACATTTCCTGACTTCGCCGAAGTTGCGCGGCTGCAGCGGGAGTTCCTCATCCGCGCGGTCACGTACCTGGTGGAAGAGGTCGGAGTCCGGCAATTTCTGGACATCGGGACCGGATTGCCGACGGCCAACAACATCCACGAGGTCGCCCAGCGCACCGCTCCCGAGACCCGGGTCGTCTACGTCGACAACGATCCCATCGTGCTCGTCCACGCCCGTGCCCTGCTGACCAGCACCGAGCCGGGCGTCACCGCGTACATCGACGCCGACGTACGCAACCCCGACGTCATCCTCCAAGGCGCGGCCAAGACTCTTGACTTCAGTCAGCCGATCGCCCTGGTGATGCTGAGCATCGCCGGGCAGGTGCCCGACGAGGACGACCCGTGGGGGATCGTCGACCGGCTGATGGCCGCGTTATCGCCGGGCAGCTACCTCGTGCTCAGCGACGGCACCAACACCAACCCGGCCCTGATGGACGCCGTCAGCGCCTACAACAAGGCGGCCGCCAACTCCTATCACCTGCGCAGTCCCGCCCAGATGGCCACCTTCTTCGAGGGGCTTGAGCTTGTCGAGCCCGGCGTCGTACCCACTCCTCAGTGGCGGCGACCCAGCGACGCGTGGGACGAGCCGTCCAAGCTGGTGAGCGCGGTGTGCGGGGTCGCGCGAAAGCCGTAGGAGCTCCAGGACATCCATCGCGCTCTCTGATCCGAACCACCTGTGGCCGCCGCTACGTCGGCCACGGCGGGAGGGTGCATGGAAGCGGGACGCGAACCGGGCCGCATCGAACCGGGACCCACGTCGGGCCGCATCGAACCGGGACGTGCGTCGGGAGGGTTCGAAGCCCGGTATGGGCCATCGAGTCGCGGCGAGGGCCGCGGGCCGGGGAATTTCGAGGCCCGGTATGGGTCGTCGGGTCCTGGTGAGGCGGGAAGTGGGTCGGGCGGTTTTGACGCCCGGCGCGCGTCGCCGGGCCGCGGCGAGACGGGGCGTACCTCGGGCCGTGGCGAGACAGGACGTGCCTCGGGTCGCGTCGAAACGCGACGTGAGCCGGGCTGGGGAGGTGAGCGGGTCCCCGGGGTCGAGGAGTTGCTGGAGGACGTCGCGCGGGGGGACAGGGCGGCGTTCGAGCGGCTGTACGAGGTCGTGGCGCCGCGCGTGTTCGGGCTCGTGCTGCGGGTGCTCCGGGACCGGGCCCAGAGCGAGGAGGTGGCTCAGGAGGTCCTGGTGGAGGTGTGGCGCAACGCCGCGCGCTTCCAGTCGGGCCGGGGCTCGGGGATGGCCTGGGTGCTGACGATCGCGCATCGCCGGGCGATCGACCGGGTCCGTTCGGCTCAGGCGAGCATGGATCGCGAGGAGCGGGCCGCCCGGATGGACGTGCACCGGCCCTTCGACGAGGTCGCCGAATCCGTTGAGACCCGGCTCGAACGCGAGCGCCTGCGCCGCTGCCTGCAGGGCCTGACCGCGTTGCAGCGCGAGTCGGTCACCATCGCCTATTACGGCGGATATTCCTATCGTGAGGTCGCTGAGCTGGTGAAAGTCCCGCTCGCGACGGTGAAGACCAGGATGCGCGACGGGCTGATCCGGCTGCGCGACTGCCTGGGGGTGGAGCGATGAGAGGCATGACCGGCGGGCCCGATCCGCACACGCTGGTCGGCGCGTACGCGCTGGACGCCGTCGACGACGAGCTGGAGCGGCGTCACTTCGAGGACCATCTGACCGGGTGCGCCGAGTGCGCGCTGGAGGTCGCCGCGTTCGCCGAGACCGCGGCCCGGCTGGGTTCCGCCGTGGCCGTCGAGCCGCCGCCCGGCCTCAAGGAGCGGGTATTCGCCCAGATCGACCAGGTCCGGCAGGTCCCGCCGACCGTCGCCGTACCCGCCCAGGAAGACAGCTGGGGGACACCGCGGCGCTCCGAGCATGGAGCTGGGCGTCGCCCCCAGGGGCGGTCCCGGCGGCCTCGGCCGTGGCTGCGGTGGCGGCCGCTGGTGGCGGGCGTGGGCGTCGCGGCCTGCCTGGCGGCGGCCGTCGTGTTCGGTGTCGGCACCTTGCAGGCCCGTGACGAGCTGGACCAGGTACGTCGGATGAACCAGGAGGTCGCCGCGGTGCTGACCGCGCCGGACTCCCGCATCGCCACGGCCGCGGCCAAGCAGGGCGGTCGCGGCACGGTGGTCGTGTCACGCTCGCGGGGCAAGATGGTGTTCCTGGCCGCCGGGCTGGCCGATCTGCCGGAAGGCCAGGTCTATCAGCTCTGGCAGCTGGCCCCTGGGCGGATCAGGTCGGCCGGGCTGCTCAGCGCCGACGCCGCCGGCCGCACGCAGCCGGTGATCGCCGCGCCGGGACCCGGGGTGGCCAAGCTCGGCGTCACCGTCGAACCGGCCGGCGGCTCCGCCCAGCCGACCACCCGGCCGTTGTTCCTGGTGAACCTGCCCGCCACCTGACCCCCGACACCGCGCGGCACGGTCACCGCGCGGTGCCCACTACCTGACGATCGCCACCCGTCCACCGTCGCCCATCCATCCGGAGGTCGGCTGCGAATACCTGGTACGGCAGCGCCGGCGAGCGCGTCACTCCAGGCCATCTCGTGAGTGACGCGCCGACCGGCCTGTTGTTGAACTGTTATCCGGCGCACCGCGTATCTCCACGTGACCCATCCCCACACCCCCAAGGGGAAGCATGCGTTGGACCACGATCGTCGGCGCCCTGCTCTGCGCGACACTGGCCGGTGGGTGTGCCGCGTCGGCGGCGGGAGCGCCCGCCGCCATGGCCGCCTACGACCAGCAGGACGTCACCTTCAGCCAGGAGATGATCACTCATCACCGGCAGACCATCCAGCTGGCCGAGCTGGTCGCGAAGCGCACGGACACGCCGTACGTACGCGAACTGAGCCAGAAGCTGGAGACCAACGAGAAGGCCGACATCGAGAAGATGTCGTCGTGGCTGAAGTCCTGGCAGGTGGCCGTACCGGCCGAGGACGCCAAGGGCGTCGCCGACCAGGTCGCCCAGCTGACGCCGAAGTCCGGTAAGGCCTTCGACAAGCTCTGGCTGTCGCTGATCTCGCAGCACCTCGACCACGGCGTCATGATGGCCACGTCCGCCCAGAGCGGCGGGAAGCACGGTCCCACGATCGAGATGGCGACCCGGCTCGTCTCCGAGCAGACCGCCCAGATCGCGGAGATCAAGGAGCACCAGGCCTGATCGTGACCCGTACACAGGACTCGCGGCGGCAGGTGGGCGCGACGCGCGCCAGGCTGCCGATGCGTCTTGCGCGGTCGGCCTCGTTCACGGTCGTCTGCGTGGCCCTGTCCGCCATCGGGCACTGGCTGGCGGGCGGCAACGCCCCAGGGCCGGGCATGGTCGCGGGCGCGGGCGCCGTCGTGCTGGTCGCGGCCACCGCGATGGCCGGCCGGGAGCGATCCCAGCCGCTGATCGTCGGGCTGCTCGGCACGGCGCAGGTGGGCCTGCACGTGCTGTTCGCCTCGACGGGCGAGTCCCCGCACCTGACCGGTGTTCATGGCCAGAGCACCTGGCCCGGTATGTTCCTGTGTCACGCCGTCGCCACGCTGCTGACCGCGTGGTGGCTGGCCGGCGGTGAGGCCGCCCTCTGGTCGTTGCTGCGCCGGCTCGCCTCGCGCGCCGTACGGATCCTCACGCCTGTCGCCGGCCCTCTCTGGCCGCCCGCCGCCCCCGTGGCCGCGGATCTCGTTCTCGACCGGCCGCGCGAGCGCATGTTGCGGTACGCGGTCGTACGGCGCGGCCCACCACTTCGTTCTGCCTGACCCCCCAACGACGCGAGCAGTCGAGCGCGTCGTGTCCGGCATTTCCGAAAACGAAGTGGAGACTCCCATGATTTACCGCCGAATCGGCACAGTAGCCGCGGCAGCCCTGGCCCTCACGGTGGGCCTCGCGATCCCCGCCCTCGCCCATGTCACGATCAACCCCGGGACCGCGGAGAAGGGCGGCTGGACCAAGCTCGCCTTCCGGGTGCCCAACGAGCGTGACGATGCCTCGACCACCAAACTCGTCGTCACCTTCCCCACCGACCACCCCCTGCCCTTCGTCTCGGTCAAGCCGGTGCCCGGCTGGAAGGCCGAGATGACCGAGGGCAAGCTACCCGAGCCCGTGGTCGCCGACGACGGGGACAAGGTCACCGAATCCGTCCTGAAGGTCACGTGGACCGGCGGCAAGATCGAGCCGGGACAGTTCCAGGAGTTCGAGGTGTCGGTCGGGCCCCTGCCCAAGGACGTGGACGAGATCGCCTTCCCGACCGAGCAGACCTACACCGGCGGCGAGGTCGTCAAGTGGGCGGACGCGCCCAAGAGCGACGGCAAGGAGGCGGAGCACCCGCTGCCCACGCTCAAACTGGTGGCGGCGGCGTCCGGCGGGGAACACGCCGGGATGGCCATGACCACGGCGGCTCCGCCCGCCGCGCAGCAGACGGTATCCGTGATGAAGCAGTCCGCCTCGTCGCCAGCGTCCGACGGCACCGCCCGGGTCATGGGCGTGGCGGGCATCATCGTCGGGCTCCTGGGCGGCGGCCTGGGTCTGGTGAGCCTCAGGCGGCGCGCCCCGGCCGCCTGACAGCCGCTCGCCGGCCGCCTGACAAGCCGTTGTCGCCCTTCCCGATGAGTTTCCGGCCGCTAGCCTGTCTACACCCGCGACAGCGAGAGCAGCAGGGGAGGGGCGCGGTGATGAGCGACATCCAGCAGCAGGTCCAGCGGGCCATCGACCGGATGGTCGAGTCCGGGGCGGAGCGTGGCGTGCAGGTGGCCGTCTACCTGCACGGCGAGCAGCTGGTGGACGCGGTCGCCGGAGTGGCCGATCCGGCGACCGGACGGCAGGTGACGCCGGGCACCGTGTTCTACAACTATTCGATCGGGAAGGCGGCGACCGCGACGGTGGCACACGTGCTCGCCGAGCGCGGCGCCTTCTCGTACGACACGCGCGTGGCCGAGCTGTGGCCGGAGTTCGCCGCGCACGGGAAGGGCACGGTGACCGTCCGGCACGTGCTGACCCACGCGGCCGGTGTGCCGGGCCTGCCCGCGGACACCACGGTGGCGGACCTGTGCGACTGGGACAAGATGTGCGCGGCGCTCGCCGACGCCGAGCCGTGGTGGGAGCCGGGCACCGCGGTCGGTTATCACGGCTACACCTTCGGCTACCTCATCGGTGAGATCGTTCGCCGGGCGACCGGCAAGCCCATCTCGCAGGTGCTGCGGGAGGAGGTCACCGGGCCGCTGGGCGTGGCCGACGAGCTCTACTTCGGCATGCCGGCCGCCGAGCACGGCCGCCTGGCCGTGCTGGAGGACCAGGAGGGCGCCGCGGACATGATGGCGGGGATGCCGGCGGACTCGCCGATGTTCAGGGCGGGCCCGCCGGCCACGTTCCCCTCAGCCGCTCTGGGCAACCGGGCCGACATTCTGGCGGCCGACATCCCGGCGGGTGGCAAGACCTCGGCCCGCGCCATCGCGCGCGTGTACGCCGCGCTCATGGGCGACGTCCCCGGTGTGCGGCTGATCTCTCCGGAGCGGCTGCGCGAGGTCACGGCTGTCACGGCCGAGGGCGTCGACCAGGTCTTCGGTAATCATTCCTCGTGGGGGCTGGGGTTCTCCATCGGCCTGCCGGGGGTTGAAGAGCCGGTCATGAGCGCGTTCGGGATGGGCGGTGCGGGCGGGAGCTTCGCGTACGGGGACACAGCCGGCGGCCTCGCGTTCGCGGTGACCAAGAACCGGCTGACCGCCGACTTCTCCGCCGCCACCCAGCTCATCCAGATCGTCTCGGGCCACTGATCCCTGCGTGAACGAGTACTCCAGGCGGTTGTTCCTGCGGCTCGGCGGTGCCGCCGTGGCCGGTGGGCTGGTCCCCGCCGCGCGGGGATCAGCCGACCCGGCGGACTTCGCCCTCCTGCGCCGCCGGTGGCGCGACGTGACGGCGGGCGCGGGGTTCGACGCGACCGCGGAGCCGTACCGGACCAGGCTCTTACTACTGGGCAGCACGGCGGCCGGCTACCGGGACACCATGGCGCCGACCGGCACGTCGCTCTGGCCCGGCCTGGCATTTCCGTCCTTCGTCCAGACCCCGGTGCGGCTGCAGGCCATGGCCCGCGCGTACGCCTTACCCGGGACCGGCCTGACCGGCGACGCGAGCCTGGCCGCGGCCGTCGCCACCGGCCTCGACCACTACCGGCGGCAGGTGTACGCGGCGGGCGCCCGCCCGGTCGGCAACTGGTGGCCCTGGCAGATCGGCACCCCGAAGCGGCTCCTCGACGTGGCCCTGCTGATCGGCCCGCACCTGACGGACCAGCAGAGCCGGGCGCTGAGCGAGGCCGTGGACCACTTCGTGCCCGAATGGCGCCTGGAGGACTACAGCGGCAACAGCACCGGAGCCAACCGGGTCGACCTGTGCACGGTGACGCTGCTGCGGGCCATCCTCAGATCCGACGCGGACAAGGCCGCGCTGGCCGTCTCGGCGCTGGACCCGATCTTCCCGTACGTCACCGAGGGCGACGGCTTCTACCGGGACGGCTCGTTCATCCAGCACACCACCATCCCCTACCAGGGCGGATACGGAATGGTGATGCTGTCCGGCCTCGCGACGCTGTTCGCGGTGCTGCGCGGCACTCCGTGGGAGCTCGCCGCCCCGAATCTCTTCGACATGGTCGAGCGGTCATTCGCGCCGTTCGTCCATGACGGCTTCTGCATGGACCTGGTCAGCGGGCGGGGGATCGGCCGGGATCCGTACGGCGACCACAGGAGGGGGCGGCTGATCGCCTCGGCGATCCTGCTGCTCGGGGACTCGGCGCCCGTCGCGACCCGGACCCGCTGGCAGGGCATGGTCAAGGGCTGGGCGGTACGTGACACGGTCCAGCCGATGCTCGAAGAGGCCGACCTCGGGTTCCACGCCCGCCTGGCCGCGATCCTGGACGACGAGACGATCCCCGCCGCGCCGGAACCGGCTGGGCACAGGCTGCTGCCGATGAGCGCCCGCGCCGTCCACCGGGGGCCGGGCTGGTGCGCGGGGCTCAGCATGGCCTCCTACCGGATCGGCCACTACGAGCACGGCAACGGCGAGAACCTACGCGGCTGGCACACCGGCTCGGGAATGCTCTACTGGTGGGCCAAGGGCCACGGCGACCAGTACTCCGACTCCTTCTGGGCCACCGTCGACCCCTACCGGCTGCCGGGCACGACCGTCTCCACCAAGCGGCTGGCCGACGGCGCCGGCGCGGCGTGGGGTGACACCTGCCCGCCGGGCCGCTGGGTGGGCGGCGCCACCGACGGCAGGTACGCGACGGTCGGCCAGCACCTGAACGGCCTCCAGAGCACGATGGAGGCGTTCAAGTCGTGGTTCTTCCTCGACGACGCCGTGATCTGCCTGGGAGCCGGGATCACCGGGCGGGACGGTGTGCCGGTCGAGACCATCGTGGACAACCGCCGGACCGGCGCGCTCCTCACCCTCGACCAGAAGGCGGGCTGGGCGCACCTGGCGGGCCACGGCGGCTACGTCTTCCACGGCCTCCTGCGCACGCTGCGCGACAACCGCGCCGCCGGCTCGGTGACCCGGAGCTATGTGACCCTCTGGCTCGACCACGGGACAGACCCGGACGCGGCCGGTTACTTCTACGTGCTCCTCCCGGGCGCGACCCCGGCGCGGACCCGCGCCCGCGCCACCGACCCGACCTGGTTACGCGTCCTGGCCAACACCGCGCGCCAGCAGGGGGTCCAGGTGCCGTCGCTCGGCCTGACCGCCGTCAACTTCTGGAACGCCGGAGCGGTCGGCGGCCTGACCGCCTCCGCTCCGTGCGCGGTCCTCGTCAAGGAGCGCGGCGACGGCACGGCCACGCTGACCGTGTCGGATCCCCGGCGCGACCTGAGCGAGCTGACCGTGACCTGGGACCGGCCGGTGACCCGGGTGCTGCGCGCCCATCCGCTCCTGGTGAGCGCCACGACGGGCGCGCGGCTCACCCTCCGCTGGGGGCGGCTGTCGGACCGGGGCGGCAGCTCGAAGACGATCACCGTACGGCTGGGCTAGAGGCGAGCCGGGCTACAGGTCAAGGCGGACGCCGTAGGACTCGAGCCAGACGTTCAGGTCCAGGGCCAGCTCCAGGCTCATCCTCGACATCGTCGTGGTCGTCTTGCCGACCGGGGCCACGGTGAGCTCCCTGACGCCCGCCGCGTCGAGCAGCGGCAGGACCGGCGCCTTCCCGGCGCGGACGAGGTCGCTCAACGTGTCGCGGAGCGCCTGCTCGTAGGCGACGTCCTGGGTCGCCGGGTAAGGGCTCTTGACCCGCCGCAGGATCGACTCGGGCACCAGGTCGCCGGCGGCGGCGCGGAGCAGGCTCTTCTCCCGGCCGTCGAAGGTCTTCATCGCCCACGGCGTGTTGAAGACGTACTCGACCAGCCGGTGGTCGCAGAACGGCACGCGGACCTCCAGGCCGACCGCCATGCTCAACCGGTCCTTGCGGTCCAGCAGGACCGGCAGGAACCGGGTCAGGTGCAGGTAGCAGACCTCCCGCATCCGCCGTTCGAGGGCGTTCTGACCAGGAAGGTACGGCACCTCGGCCAGCGCGCTCCGGTAAGTGTCGGCGGTGTACGACGGCAGGTCGAGCCGGTCGAACAGCGCCTTGTCGAGCAGATCGGCCGGATCGTGGTCACGCATGACCATCGCGAGCCACGGGAAGGTGTCGGCCTCGACCGCCTGTGGCAGGTGGAACCACGCGTAGCCACCGAACAGCTCATCGGCCGACTCTCCGGACAGGGCCACGGTGGAGTGCTCGCGGATCGCCCTGAACAGCATGTACAGGGAGCCGTTCATGTCACCGAGGAAGTTCGGGATGTCGAAGGCACGCACCACCGACGAGCGCAGGCGCGGGTCGGTCAGCTCCGCGGTGTCGAGCATGATGTCGGTGTGGTCGGATTCGACGTAGCGCGCGAGCTCCTGTACGAACGGCGCGTCCGGATCACCGCGCAGCTCGTCGGGCTGGAACTGCTCGGCGTATCCGGCGAAGTCCACGGCGAAGGACCGGATCTGCCCGTGCTTTCGGGCCATCGCGGTGATCGTGCTGGAGTCCAGGCCGCCCGACAGCAGGCTGCACAAGGGCACGTCCGAGATGAGCTGGCGGCCCACGATGTCCTCGAGCAGGGCGCGAATCGTGCTGACGGTGACGTCGAGGTCGTCGGTGTGCTCGCGCGGCTCCAGTGCCCAGTAGCGGCGGATGGCCGGCCCTTCCCGGCGTACCCGCAGCAGGTGGCCGGGGCGCAGCTCGCGCATGCCCTTGAAGACGGCCCGCTCCGGGCTCCTGCCCAAGGTGAGCAGCTCGCGCAGGCCGTCGGTGTCCACCACCGGCTCGACCAGCGGGTTGGCGAGGATCGCCTTCGGCTCGGAGCCGAACAGTACGCCGTCGCGCAGCGGGTAATAGTAGAGCGGTTTGACGCCCAGGCGGTCGCGCACCAGCAGGAGCTCCTGGGCGTGGTCGTCCCAGATGGCGAAGGCGTACATGCCGTTGAGCCGGTCGGCGACGCCCGCGCCCCATTCGAGATAGCCGTGGAGCACGACCTCGGTGTCGCTCCTGGTGCGGAAGCGGTGCCCCTTGGCCGCCAGTTCGGCCCGCAGCTCGACGAAGTTGTAGATCTCCCCGCTGTAGGTGATGACGACCGGGCCCTCGGCCGTCATGGGCATGTGGCCGCCCTCGACGTCGATGACCGCGAGCCGCCGGTTGCCGAGTATGGCGTGCGGTGACAGCCACAGGCCCCGATCGTCCGGGCCGCGGCAGCTCATGGTCTCGGTCATGGCCTGGGCGGTGCCGTGTTCACTGGCCAGGTCGCGGCTGAAGTCCACCCATCCGGCGATTCCGCACATGCGAGAGTCCTCCCAAGGGTTTGGGGGTGTCGTCATATCGGGATACGTGCAACGTATCCGCGCGTAGGCGGTTGGTCTATGGACGGGAACGGAAGGACTCGTACAAATCAGGCACTTAACCGCTGGAATGGCGGTATCGGGCGGACCTTTCAGCCTTAACTGGATTTGCCGAAATTGATCGACCCGAAAATGTCACCCGCTTGGAGCACTGGGCCGGTGATCCGGGCGTCGCCGCTGATCGTGTTGGACACGTCGTGCTTGGTCTGGACGAGCCGGGCCGTCTCCGTGGTCCACGACGTGAGGTTCTGTCCGAATTCAGCGTCTTCCTGGGCGCGTTCGACCAGGCTTTTGGCGGTTTCCTCCGGGGTCTGCGCTGTTTCGATGGCGGCCACGGCGTCGTCGCCGAAACGTCGGCGTACGAGGCCCGTCAAAGAGGTCCAGGCATTCTTGCCGGCTTCGCCCGCGGCGCCGCCGACTATTGCGGAGATGACCGCCGCCAGCGCGGGAATGACGCTCGGATCCATCGCAGCTCTTTTCGTCAGGACGTTCTTTCAGACTAGCGCTCCGCTTGCCACGATCCAGTGCGGCCGGAACACTACTGAACCGTGGCTGGGCCGGAGAGCGCTGGGCAGGCGAACGACGCTGATATACGCAACGAGGTGTCCGGACAGGTGTCCGGCGGGGTGGTGCAGGCCAGGGACATAGGGTCCGTGACCATAGGCGCCACGCCTCCGCCGCCCGTACGGATCCCCCGGCAGCTGCCCGCCGCGCCACCCGGCTTCGTCAACCGGACCACGGAGCTGGCGCTGCTCGACTGCCTGCTTCTCCTTGAGGAGGGGCCCGCGATCGCGGTGGTCAGCGGCCTCAAGGGAGTCGGCAAGAGCGCGGTCAGCCGCCGCTGGGCGCACCAGGTCCACGAGCGGTTCAGTGACGGCCAGCTGTACGCCGACTTCGGCGCGCTGCGGCACCGGGGCGGCACCGAGGTCAGCGACGTCCTCGGCGGGTTCCTGCGCGCGTTCGGCGTCCACGAGGAGTGGATCCCGGCGGAGCTGCCGGAACGGGCGGCCATGTTCCGCTCCATGACGGCCGACCTGCGGCTGCTCGTGCTGCTGGACGACGCCGAGCACGCCGCCGAGGTGACGCCGCTGTTCCCCGCCTCCGCCGCGAGCGCGGTCGTCGTGACCAGCCACCACCAGCTCGGCGAGCTGCTGGTCGCGGGGGCGCGGCCGGTCAGGGTCGCGCCGCTCCAGGACGAGGAGGGGGTACGACTCCTCTCGGGCATGCTCGGCGAGGACCGGGTCGCCGCCGAGCGGGAGCGGGTGAGCGAGCTCGTACGGCTGTGCGGCGGCCTGCCGATCGCCCTGCGGGTGGCCGGGGCGCGGCTGGTCCAACGGCCTACGTGGACGGTCGACCGGCTGGTCGGCGAGCTGCGGGACGCCGAACGACGGCTGGACCACCTGATGACGGAGGGCAGAGCGATCGTCGAAGCGGTTTTCGACTCCGCGTACACCGGGCTGCCGGAGCAGGCGGCCCGGCTCTACCGCCTGCTGGGCACGCTGCCCGGCCCCGGCTTCTCGGCCGGGGTGGCGCGGGCCGTCCTGGAGAGCGAGCCAGACCACGCGCTGGACCTGCTGCTCGACGCGAGTCTCGTCGAAGAGCTCGACGACGACACCTACCGCTTCCATGACCTGGTCCGGCTGCACGCGGCCCGGTGCGCGCGGCGCGAGGACCCGCCCGAGGCGCGGGAAGCCGCGCTGCGGCGAGTGGCGGAGTGGTACCTGGGGCAGGTGGCCGCCGCCGACGCCGCCATGGGTCCCCGGCTGCGCCTGGCCGACCATCGGGAGCGGTTGTCGGCCGTCGGCCTGCCGTTCGCCACGCCCGGCGCGGCCCTCGACTGGCTGGAGAAGGAGCGCCCCAACGTGCTCGCGCTGCTGCGCGCGGTTGCGGCGGGTGAATGGGACGAGCTGGTCTGGCAGCTGGCCGAGGCCCTGTGGCCGCTCTATCACGAGCGCAAGCACTACGCGGACTGGATCGAGACCAACCGGCTGGGCGTGGCCGCGGCGCTGCGTGTCGGCGACCGCGCCGTGGAGGCCAGGATGCGGAATCAGGTGGCCCGCGCCCACCTGGAGCTCGGCGAGACCGACCAGGCCCAGGCCGAGCTGGTCCACGCGCATCAGGCGGCCCGCGAGGCGGATGACCCGAGGATGGAGGCGGTCGTCCTGGAGTCGCTCGGCCAGGCCGCCCTGGCCCAAGCGGCCGCCCTCGAGCCGCTCGGTCAGGCCCGGGAGCTGATGGAGGATGCCGCCGCCCACTTCGCCGCCGCGCTGGCCATCCACGAGGGGCTGGGCAACACCCGGGGGATCGGCCTGCAGAGCTACCATCTCGGCCTGGTCCACAGCCGCGCTGGTCGGCACGAAGCGGCGATCGCCGCCTTCGATCCGGCCTTGGCTCTCATGATCTCGGCTGGTGACGAGCTCAGCCAGGGGAAGATCCACCTCGTTCTGGGTGCGGCCCACCGCGAGCTCGGCCACTCCGCGCAGGCGCTGCACTCGGCGCGGATCGCCGCGGACATCATGCGCGAGCGCCGCATTCCGACCAAGCAGACGCGTGCCCTGGAGCTGCTGGCCGACCTCGATCACAGGGACGCCGAGGTCTATCTGCGGCAGGCCATCGCGGTCTGCCTCGCCTCCGGCAACCTGCCCAAGGCCGAGGAACTCCGCGCCCGCCTGGGCGGCGGTTAAGCGAGGTCGATGGCCGCTTCCCGGTCGCCGACCCGGACAGTGGTCAAGGGGCCGTCGCCGTTGACCAGCCAGCCGTACACCGCGGACGGCAGGCACCGGGGGTCGAGGTCGCCGCGCGCTCCGGCGGATGCGGTGACGTCGAGCCGCCGCCCGTCTCGTAGCGCCAGGCGGACCCGCCGCGCACCGGCCACCTCGGCCGCCATGAGACAGCCGGGGTAGCGCCGCAGGGTCTCCGCCGCCCAGCCGTCGGCCGGGTCGCCTCGGACGATGATGGCCGCGGTCTCCAGCCGCCGCCGGTCCGGCTCCTCGGCGTCCACGACGAGATGCGGATCTCGTACGCGGTCTCCCTCGCCGGTCACAAGGTCCGCGCCGGTCACGGGGAAGCGGCGCAGGGACACGGTGCCGTCCTGGACCTCGGCTTCGACCAGGAACGAGAGCACCTCGCCACGCTCCCCCAAGGGATCGGGCAGCGCGGTGGCGGCGGGCTCGGGTCCGGGTTCGAGGTCCATCAGCCGGTACGCGACGTGCCGTAACAACGTGCCCGCCCGGCCGGACTCGCCCAGCGTCCGCTCGGTGATCTCGTCATAGGCACCCGGCCGGTACGTCTCCATGATCCGCTCGATCTGCCCCAGCAGATCCCGCCGCGGGTCGAGGCGGGGCAGCGCCCGGGACAGCGCGGCCGTGGGGGAGGCCGGATCGAGCTCCTCGGCCTCGCGACCGGACGAGGCCAGAAGGGTCGGGCGGCCCAGCGCGGCGCCATAGAAGGTGACCGACCCGTGATCGCCCACGACCACGTCCGCCGCCAGGAGCGCCGCCTGCCAGCCCTGCCGGGGAGGGAGCAGCACCAGGCCGGTGTCGAGGGCGTCCCCCAGCCACAGCCGGACCTGCAGACCGCCGTGGCCGTACCAGACGTTCGGATGCGCGGCCAGGACCACCTGATACTCGTCCACCGGCAGCTCGGCCGTCAGGCGCGCGACCAGGTCGTCGTTGGCGCCGAGCAGGGAGTGTTCGCCCCAGGTGGAGCTGATCAGCACCAGCTTGCGGTCACCGGTGCTGAGGGCGCGCCGGTAGCGGTCGCGCCGCGCGGCGTTCGCCAGGATCCGGTCGAAGCACGGATCGCCGGTCACCACGGCCAGAGGCACCGCCTCCGGGCATTCGCCCGCCAACCGGGTCAGCTGCTCGTGGTGCGGCAGGGCGATGGCCGCCGGTACGAGCCGGCCGTCGTGCACCAGCTGGCGCCGGGCGAGACCCGAGACGCCGCCCGCGGACGGGAGCAGCCGGTTGTGCCCGGCGCCGTGCGGGACCAGCAGCAGCGGGGCCCTCAGCCGGTGCAGGTCGCCGTTGGCGCTGGCGGAGACGGCCAGGTCGAACGGCGTGTCCACGGCCTGCGCCCAGGAGACGACACGTGCCTCGACGTCCCGCAGATAGTCGCCGATCCCGTCGTCGAACGCCGAACCCGCGGCGACGGTGAACAGCACCTGGACACGAGGGTCCGAACGGAACAGCGGCAGCACGTCCAGCAGCCGGCTCGCCGAGGTGACCGTACGCGCCACCGCGAGGATGTTCCGGCTGGTGCCGACCGTGCGCCAACGACGAGACCCGGAGCCGATCGGTACACGAAGCCAACCCTCGCCGCTCACCACCACTCCGACCGGCCCGATTCCGCAGTAAAAGCCCACCATATGCCGCGAACCCGTCGTACATGGTACGCGGACGCCCACTCCCCGGGAGGTCCCGTCGATGCGGTGGCGCGGGCGGCCGGTCTGGGAGAACCGCTCGTGGGCGAGCGCCAGGCAATCACCTTTTCCGTCATTTACCATTTTCCTGGTGTGTCGTTGAAGAGCCAGGGGAAGCGCCGACCGCCTCTCCAGTGAAGACGATGAATTCCCGGCGCGATGCTTTGAGGTGCCTCCCCGCACGCAATGCCGAATTTCCCGACATATCTGGCGCATTCGTATTATGTAGAGGCATGTTGTGAAATGAGGTTTTGCCTGTCGCCGGGAGACCGGACCGCTCGCCGCGATTATGGTGGGATATGTTCATGCCGTATCGGCGTATCCCGGGGAAACCGAATCCGGCGCTCTCATCCGATCCCCATCATCATCGGGGGAACGATCGTCATTCAGGGAGTGATCTCTGGTGCTCAAGCGTCTGCTTCTCAGCGCCGCCCTGGCGGCGTCCACCGTCATCGTCACCGGAACGGCCACCACGCAGGCCGCCAGCGCCGCGAGCGCCTGCCCGCCCACCGCCCAGCTCGTGGGCACGCCGCAGAGTGTGGCCAAGAAGTGCAAGTGGAAGTGGGACAGCCACCACAACTGGTGCAAGTACTGCTGGAGCCACGGCCACTGGTCCAAGCAGTGGTGCAAGAGCGGCGGCGGCGGTGGCGGCATGGGCGGTCACGGTCACGGCCATTGGTGGGATCACCACCACGACAACGGTTGGTGGGATCACAACAACCACTGACCCACCGGCACCGACCCACGCACAACGGTCGCTCCGCGCGGCATCATCGCGCGGAGCGATCCCCCATGTAAGGCGCATTCTTCGGCGCGCTTGGTGGTGATTCCGGAATCTCGCGTCGGCCGGAACCAGGCCCCTGATGGGGAGTCAGGAAGTCGTGCTCGGGGGCGACAAGCCGAGCATCCGGGTGGTGATCCGGTGCAGGTGGGTGCGGAAGCGGTCCACGCTCCTTTGGCCTTCGGAGAAGCTGGAAAGAGGCGTGCTCATCGTGGCGTAGCGCACGAAAATGATGACGGACCAGGCGATCGCTCGCACACAGAGCTCCACGTCGGCCTCGGAGTCCATGAGGCCCGCCTCGGCGGCGCTGTTGAACTTGCTGTAGACCGCATGGACCAACGGCTCGTTGTAGATCTGCTCCAGGTTCTGCAGATCGGCTGCGTCGCCCAGCCAGCGGTGCATCAGCAGCGCGGAGATGTCGGGGTTGTCGAGGCAGAAGTTCAGGTAGTCGTCGACCAGGGCGTGGACACTCGCCGCCAGCTGCGGCGCTCCCGACTCGTCCAAACGTGCGAGTGCGTGCTCCAACAGGGTCTTCTGCGCGGTGTACCCGCGCCCCATCACCGCCAGATAGAGCTCCCGCTTCGAACCGGCGAGTTCCATGACGGTATCGATGTCCAGGTCGGCGGCCTCGGCGATCTGCCCCATCGTCGTCGCGTCGTATCCGAGGGCCGCGAACAACCGCGTCGCGGCCGAGATGATCCTTTCCACGCCGCTCCTTTCCTGAACGCCCTGTGTCCTGAACGTCCTGTGTCCTGAACGAACGCGCCTCGCTCCTCCACGCGCGAGGTAACCCCGTCCACTCCAACAGATCGGCTGTCAAGCCCGGGCAAAGCGACACACGGCCCGCCGGTCTGGCATCATGCGATCATGCGAATCGGGACGCTCGGCGCAGCTCGCATCACCCCCATGGCGCTCGTCAAGCCCGCCCGCGCCGTGCCCGAGGTCGAGGTGGCGGCGGTGGCCGCCCGGGATCGGTCGCGGGCCGGGAAGTTCGCGGCCAAGCACGGCATCCCGCTCGTCCACGACTCCTACGAGCAAGTGATCGCCGACTCCTCCCTGGACGCCATCTACAACCCGCTGCCGAACGCCCTGCACGCCGAGTGGACGCTCAAGGCGATCGAGGCGGGCAAGCACGTGCTCGCCGAGAAGCCGTTCACCTCCAACGCCGCCGAGGCGCGGTCCGTCGCGGACGCCGCCGCGAAGTCCGGCGTGGTGGTCATGGAGGCCTTCCACTACCGGTATCACCCGCTGATGGAACGGGCTCTGGAGATCGTCGCCACCGAACTCGGCGAGGTCCGGCATGTCGAGACATGGATGTGCTTTCCACTCCCCAATTTCTCCGACATCCGCTACTCGCTGGAGCTCGGCGGTGGCGCGCTCATGGACGCGGGCTGCTACGCGGTGCACTGCCTGCGTACGCTCGGGCCGGGCGAGCCCTCGGTCGTGAGCGCGGCGGCCCTGCTGCGATCGCCGGGCGTCGATCGGGCGATGGCCGCCGACCTGCGCTTCCCCACCGGCGCGACCGGGCGGATCCACGCCTCCATGTGGTCGGGAAACCTGCTCAAGATCGCCGCGCGGGTCGACGGCGAACGCGGGTCGCTGCGCATCACGAACTTCATCGCCCCGCAGCTCTTCCACCGGATGACCGTGACCGTCGACGGCCGGCGGCGCCGCGAGCGCGTCGCGGGCGAGGCGACGTACACCTGCCAGCTGCGTGCCTTCGTGGCGGCGGTGGAGCAGGGCACTCCGCCGCTTACCCCGCCGGCGGACTCCGTCGCCAACATGACGGTCATCGACGACATCTATCGCAAGGCGGGACTTCCCCTCCGCGGCATCCAGTAACCGGCCCCGGGTCCTCACACGGTGAGCATCCCCTGTCCGATTGCCTACTTGAACATCCTATATAACTGGTAGGAAATTGGATGTTAAGCGCCGGGATTTGGAGGGATGACCGTGGATATGCCGAACTTCCTGGTCGTAGGGGTCCCGAAGGCGGGAACGACGGCCCTGCACGCCGCTCTCCAGCGGCATCCGCAGCTCTTCCTGCCACAGGTGAAGGAGCCCAAGTACTTCCTCACCGACGGCCCGCCACCGGCCGGGGGCGGGCCCGGCGACGTGGAGACGTACCGAGAGCACGTCTGGCGCCGTACGGACTACGAGGCGCTGTTCGCCGCGGCGCCCGCCGGGACGCTGGCCGGCGAGTGCACGCCCTTCTACCTGTACGACCGGGACGCGCAGCGGCGCATCAAGGCGGCCATCCCGCAGGCCAGGCTCATCGTGATCGTGCGGGACCCGGTCGAGCGCGCCCATTCCAACTGGACCCACCTGTGGTCGGCCGGGCTCGAACCGATCGGCGACGTGGTGCGCGCCTGCGAGGCGGAGGGCAAACGGATCGCGGCCGGGTGGGCGCACTTCTGGCACTACGTGGGACTCGGCAGGTACGGCGAGCAACTGGCCGCCCTGTACGAGCTGTTCCCGCGCGAGCAGGTGCTGCTCTTCCGCTACCGGGACCTCGTCGACCGGCCGGCCGACACGCTCGACCGGATCTGCGGCTTCCTCGGGGTGGAGCGGGGGCTGCTGACCGAGATGCCGAGGGAGAACGTGACGGCGCATCCCGCCGCGAGCCCGCGGCACGCGGTGCTGTCCTCGGTCCGGCGACTCCTGCCCGGCACTCTGGCCGATCCCGTCGAGCAGCTGCTTCAGCGGCGGGCCGCCCCGCGCCGCCCGCTGACCTGGGAGCAGCGGCGGCAGCTCATTCCGTACTTCATCGAGGACATCCGGCTCCTTCAGCGGGTCACCGGCGAGGATTTCAGCGACTGGCTCAGGCCCAGGGAGCGTTCGGGCGGCCTGGTCGGCAGCCGGCCGCCCGGCCAGCGGCAGTCCAGGAACGGGCGCCCGCACCCGTCCTGACGATCAGCGGTCCAAAAAACTCAGCGCAGCTCGGTGCGCAGCTCGTGGGCTCCGTCGGCGCGGGTGTACTCGTAGTACAGCCGGATCCGGCCGTCCGGCAGGTCGACGATGTCGAGGTAACGCAGGCCGCCGCCCGCGTGCGGCGACATGGCCGCCGGGGCGGTCCCCACCGGGGTCAGCTCGCCGGGGTCGGTCCCTATGGCGATCCCGGTGCGCTCCTCGTAGTTCTCGGCCGCGCTGGCCCGGCCGTCGTAGAAGGCCAGCACCCGGTCGCCGTCGAAACGCACCGAGCTGATCCGTACGCCCCGCCCGTCCCACAGCCTCGGCCGCCCGCTCAGCGCCGTGCCGTGCCACGTCCACTCCAGGCCGTCGGCGCTGGTGGCGTAGTCGGTCACCATCCGGTCGGCCTCGTCGGAGTCGGCCAGCGGATGGCAGGAGGCCCACAGGTGCCACTTCCCGTCGCGCCGGACGATCACCGAATCCTTCACGCCGGTCTTGGGGTCGCCGGGCAGGACGGTCTCGCGCGAGCGCGGGTCGAATCCGGCGGGGTCGTCGCTCTCCAGCACCTCCACCCGCCAGTGCTTGGTGCCCGGAGTGGCGCAGCTCAGGTACAGCCGCCAGCGCCCGTCCTCGGTGCGTACCAGGGTGGGCCGTTCCAGGGACTCGGCGGCCATCTCCTCGCGGGTGATCGTCGTCAGGGTCTCGAACCGCTCGCCGTCCACTGAACGGGCCACCACCACCGCGTACCCGCGTCCCTCCCCCACGGGGCGGCGCATCCGGTAGGCGAGGTAGATCAGCCCGTCCGCCGCGACCGCGCTGGGACCCCCCGCCCAGTGCCCTTCGCCCGCGATCGGCGGCGCGATCGCGACGGTCGCGCGGTCAGGGTCGGGGAGCAGGGCAGCGGGAACGTCCGTGGGGTTCGACATGGAGTCGAGGCTAGGCGACGACGTGGAGTGGGACACCGCTGCTCACCGACCCTTTGCATTCCCTTATTCCTACCTAAATAGTATGGATAATACATGCTCCTGGTCCACGCGGGCGCATCATGCGGACCGGGCCCCCGAATGTGCAGGAATCGGTAAGGGAAGTGACCTGGTCGTCCGCATTTCTCCATCGACGTGGTCACTATGTGCATCGAACGCTTACTCGTTGTCATTAGGGGCGATACCTACGGCATTCCCCCAGCTGCCGAGACGAGGGCCGGGTACATGAGCGAAACCACGACGAAAACCGCTGTGGACGAGGTTCACGTGCTGTGGACCTCGGAGGGCATGAGCTGCGACGGCGACACGGTCTCGGTGACGGCGGCCTCCAATCCGAGCCTCGAAGCGGTCCTTCTCGGCCTGGTGCCCGGACTGCCGAAGGTGCGTCTGCACAACAAGGTGCTGGCGGCGGAGACGGGCAAGGACTTCATGGCACCCTTCCACCAGGCCGCGGAGGGCCAGCTACGGCCGTTCGTCTTCGTGGTCGAGGGGTCGATCCCCAACGAGCAGATCAACGGCGACGGTTACTGGACGTCCATGGGGAACGACCCGGTCACCGGACAGCCGATCACCGTCAACCAGTGGATCGACCGGCTCGCGCCGCAGGCGTGGGCGGTGGTCGCGATCGGCACCTGCGCGACGTACGGCGGCATCCACGCCATGGCGGGCAACCCGACGGGCAGCATGGGACTCGGCGACTACCTGGGCCACGACTTCCGCTCGGCGGGCGGGCTGCCCATCATCAACGTGCCGGGCTGCCCGGTGCAGCCCGACAACTTCATGGAGACCCTGACCTGGCTGCTGTACCAGGCCGCGGGGCTGGCTCCCATGATCCCCCTGGACAAGGAGTTGCGACCGACCTGGTTGTTCGGCAAGACGGTGCACGAGGGGTGCGACCGCGCCGGCTACTACGAGCAGGGCGACTTCGCCAAGGACTACAACTCCCCCAAATGCCAGGTCAAGGTCGGCTGCTGGGGGCCGGTGGTCAACTGCAACGTCCCCAAGCGCGGCTGGATGGGCGGGATCGGCGGCTGCCCCAATGTGGGCGGCATCTGCATCGGCTGCACGATGCCCGGCTTCCCGGACAAGTTCATGCCGTTCATGGACCAGCCACCCGGCGCGCTGGTCTCCTCCACCGCCACCGGGGCGTACGGGTCGTTCATCCGCAAGCTGCGCGGCATCACCAACAGGACGGTCAACAAGGAGCCGAAGTGGCGCCACAACCGGCCTGAGCTGACCAGCGGCTACCAACCGGACCACAGCTAGGGGAGAGGGAACGTCGCGGTGACCATCCGATCCAAGGAGGCTCAGGAGACTCGGCAGCTGGTCGAGATGTCCTGGGACCCGATCACCCGCATCATCGGCAACCTGGGGATCTACACGAAGATCGACTTCAACAACAAGGAAGTCGTCGAGTGCAAGAGCACCTCCTCGTTGTTCCGGGGCTACAGCGTGTTCATGCGCGGGAAGGACCCGCGGGACTCGCACTTCATCACCAGCCGCATCTGCGGCATCTGCGGCGACAACCACGCGACCTGCTCGGTCTACGCCCAGAACATGGCCTACGGCGTCAAGACGCCGCCGCTGGGCGAGTGGATCATCAATCTCGGCGAGGCGGCCGAGTACATGTTCGACCACACCCTGTTCCAGGACAATCTGGTCTTCGTCGACTACTGCGAGCAGATCGTCAAGGAGACCAACCCCACCCTGCTGCGCAGGGCGGAGACCACCGAGGCACCGCACGGCGACATCCACGGGTACCGGACGATCGCCGACATCATGCGGGCGTTCAACCCGTTCACCGGCGCGATGTACCGCGAGGCGCTGCAGGTCAGCCGGGTCACCCGGGAGATGTTCTGCCTGATGGAGGGGCGGCACGTACACCCCTCGACGATCTACCCGGGTGGCGTGGGCACGGTGGCGACACCCCAGCTGTTCACCGACTACCTGTCCCGGCTGCTCAGGGTGCTCGACTTCGTGAAGAAGGTCGTCCCGGTCAACGACGACCTGTTCGACTTCTTCTACGAGGCGCTGCCCGGCTACGAGGAGGTCGGCAGGCGGCGGACGATGCTGGGCTGCTGGGGTTCGTTCCAGGACCCGGCCGTGGTCGACTACGACTACCGCAACATGGGCGAGTGGGGCCGGGGCATGTTCGTCACTCCGGGCATCGTCCTGGACGGCGAGCTGCGCACCACGAGCCTGGTGGACATCAACCTCGGCATGCGGATCCTGCTGGGCAGCTCGTTCTACGACGACTGGGTGAACGAGGAGGTCTTCGTCACCCACGACCCGCTGGGCAACCCGGTGGACCGGCGTCATCCGTGGAACCAGACCACACTGCCGAAGCCGCAGAAGCGCGACCTGGCGGGCGGCAACTACAGCTGGGTCATGAGCCCCCGCTGGTACGACGACCGCACGGGCGATCACCTCGCGCTCGACACCGGGGGCGGGGCCCTCGCGCGGCTCTGGACGACGGCGCTGGCCGGCATCGTCGACACCGGAGGCGTCCGGGCGACCGGCAGCAGCGTGGAGATCAACCTGCCCAAGAGCGCGGTCCTGCCGGAGATGCGGTTCGAGTGGAAGATCCCCAAATGGTCAAACACGATCGAGCGCAACCGGGCCCGCATCTACTTCGTCGCCTACTCCGCCGCGATGGCCTTCCACTTCCTGGACCAGGCGATGGCCGAGGTACGCGCCGGCCGGACGCGGGTCTTCGCCGACTTCGACGTGCCCGATGACGCGATCGGCTGCGGGTTCCACGAGGCGGTGCGCGGGGTTCTGTCCCACCACATGGTGATTCGCGACGGCAAGATCGCCAACTACCACCCGTACCCGCCCACACCGTGGAACGCCAGCCCACGGGACGTCTACGGCACTCCCGGTCCGTACGAGGACGCGGTCCAGGGCATGCACATCTTCGAGGAGAACGGCCCGGAGAACTTCAAGGGCATCGACATCATGCGTACGGTCCGCAGCTTCGACCCCTGCCTGCCGTGCGGCGTCCACATGTACCTCGGCGACGGGAAGGTGCTCAAGCAGGTGCACTCCCCGACGCTGGGCACGAGCTTCTCCGGTTAGGGGCGGACGATGTCACTGACCGACCGTGAGGTGGCCGACCGGCTGGCCCGGGTGGACGCCCTGCTGGACGGCGTCGAGTCGCTGCCCGACCCGGAGTCCACCATCGAGGTGCTCCAGGCGCTGCTCGACCTGTACGGCGAGGCGCTCGCCCGGATCGTCGCGATCGGCGGGGAACGGCTCGGGCCGGCGCTCGCGCAGGACGAACTGGTCTCCTACCTGCTGGTGCTGCACGACCTGCACCCGCTGGACGTGTCCGCCCGGGTCGAGAAGGCCGTGAGCGGTGTACGGCCCCGGCTCGGCGGCGCGGCCGTGGAGACGGTGGCCGTGGCGGACGGTGTGGCGAGCGTACGACTCCTGCGCGGTCGCGGCGGCTGCGGCACTGCCGATCGGGCGGCTCTGCTGGAGGAGGCGATCCGCAACGCGGCCCCGGAGCTTGACCGGGTGGAGATCGAGGAGATCGGCCCGCCACCCGTCTTGATCTCCATCGACGCCTTGCGCCGCGACCCCGGCGCGCGGACGTGGTGAGGGAGCGCGACATGGCACGAGGGGGTCTGCGCGGCCTCATCGACCGGACGGCCGAGCGACATGCGGCCGGCCGGTCCGCGGCCGACCGGCCTGCGGCTGACCAGTCCGCGGCCGACCAGTCTGCGGCCGACCACGACGACAGCCTCTGCCGGTGCGAGCTGTGTGCCGCGCCCATCCCCGCCGACCACCGGCACCTGCTCGAACCGGCGGTCCGCGAACCGCGCTGTGCCTGCCGCCCGTGCGCGCTGCTCTTCGAGCATCCACCGGCCGACGGGGACCGCTACCGCCTGGTGCCCGACCGCCGGTGGTACCTGCCGGACTTCGTCCTCGACGACGCCACCTGGGCGGCCCTGGACATTCCCGTCCAGATGGCCTTCGCCTGTCACGACTCGGCCGAGGGCCGGACCGTGATCCGATACCCCGGCCCGGCCGGCGCGGTCGAGGCCGCGGTCGAGCCGGCCGCCTGGGCCGCGGTGGAGGAGGCCAACCCCGTGCTGCGGCGGCTGGCCCCCGACGTGGAGGCGCTGCTGGTCAACCGGACGCGCGACGCGCGAGACCACTGGCTGGTGCCGATCGACGACTGCTTCGCCCTCGTCGCCGTGCTCAGGTCTCACTGGAAGGGCCTGGCCGGCGGCCAGGCCGTCTGGAACGAGGTCGGCGCCTTCTTCACCGAGCTGCGGCGCCGAGCCAAGCCCATGCCCATGGGCGTGTCGAAAGGAGTTCCACGATGACCGGCTCCATCAAGGTGGGCCGCCCCCAAGCGCGGCCCGACATGACCGCGCACCTGAAGGGCGTCCACGAGGGCAACTCGGTCGGCAACTACGAGCAGCAACCGGGTCACCTTCCCGACGGCCGCTCGACGGCGGCGCGATCCACCGGGATCAACCCGAAGGACCACGACCCGATCGACCCGGCCATGCCCAACCTGTCCCCGGCATGAGGCCGGACTCCGCCTTCGCCACGCGGGAGGACGCGCCGCCGGCGCTCAGGTTCGTGATCGAGAGCGCCGAGGCGGTGGAGTTCGCCGCGGTGCCGACGGTGCGGTTCACGCTGCGGATCGACGGCGCCGGCCCGTCGCCGATCCGCACCGTCGCGCTGGACACCCACATCCGCATCGACGCCGCTCGGCGCCAGTACGACCCGCCCACCCGGCGGCGGCTCACCGACCTGTTCGGCGCGCCCGAGGATTGGGGCCGGACGTCGAGGAGCCTGCTGTGGGCGCGGACGGTGACGCAGGTGCCCGGCTTCGACGGGCACACGGTGGCGAGCATCGACGTGGCCTGCACGTATGACTTCGAGGTAGCGGTCGCCAAGTACTTCCACTGCCTGCCGGACGGTGAGGTCCCGCTGACCTTCCTGTTCAGCGGGACGATCTTCTACCTTGACGCCGGCCTGCTGCGGGCGGCCCGGATCCCGTGGGACACCGACGTCGCGTTCCGGATGCCGGTCCAGGTCTGGAAGGACGTCATGGAGCACTACTTCCCGCGCGGCGCCTGGCTCCGGCTGGACCGCGACGCCTTCGACCGGCTGTACGACTACAAGGTCCGGCACACGCTGGCGACCTGGGACGACGTCGTGACGGCGCTTTTGGCACGTGGACAGGGCGAGGGCTGACCGATGGACCAGGTGACAAAGGTCGCGCGCGCGGTGCTGTACGAGGGCTACCTGCTGTGGCCCTACCGCCCCTCGGCGCTCAAGAACGCGCAGCGCTGGACCCTGGGCGGCGTCTACCCGGAGCGGTGCGCCGAGACGGGCGACTCCTCGCTGATGCGCACCCAGGTGCTGATCGAGGCGGACCCGGCCGACACCGTCGACGTCCATGTGTGCTTCCTGCACTCCGTCGCCCGCCAGGTCGCGCGCGGCACCGGCGAGGAGCTCGTGCCGGTCGCGGAGCTGACGGCCGGGGGCGAGCGCCACGTGGCCAGGGACGAGGCGACCGAGCGGGAGGTCGCCGCGCTCGGGCTCGACCTCGCGGGTCTCGTCCGGCGGGCCGCCGTGGTGGACATCGACATACCCGAGGGCGGGGACGTCGAATGGCTGATCGGCCCGGACGGGCGCGGGGTCGGGGCGCTTTCGCGCAGCTGGCGGGGGCTGCGCGGGCGGGTCGAGATCAGCGCGGAGCGCCCGGCGCCCGGCCTCTTCCGGATCACCGTCGAGGTCGCCAACACGACCGGCTGGGCGGGCGGCAGCCGTACCGAAGGGCTGAAACAGGCGTTCCTCTCCGCGCACACGGTCCTGCACGCGCCGCGCGGCGGGTTCGTCTCCCTGACCGACCCGCCGGAGGAGCTGCGGCCGCTCGCGGAAGGCTGCGACAACGCCGGCGCCTGGCCGGTTCTGGTGGGTGAGGAGGGCGAGCGGCACACCATGCTGTCGGCGCCGATCATCCTGTACGACTACCCCCGGATCGCGCCGGAGAGCCCGGGTGACCTCTTCGACGCCACCGAGATCGACCAGTTGCTCACCCTGAGCGTGCTCGCCCTGACCGAGGAGGAGCGGCGGGAGATCCGCGACGGCGATCCCCGGGCCAGGGAGATCCTCGACCGATGCGCCTCGCTCACACCCGAGCGGCTCATGCGGTTGCACGGCACGGTACGCGAGATCCGTCCGCTGATCGAACAGGAGCCGGTACATGACCGCGACGGATGACTTCTGGGCCCGGATGGAACGACGGGGCCCGGACACGGTGATCGTGGACGGCGTGACGCTCGGCGCGGGCAGCCGGGTGCGGCTGCGCCCACGTTCGCGCGCCGACGTCTTCGACCTCGCGCTCGGCGGCCGGGTGGCCGTCGTCGAGAGCGTCGAACAGGACGAGGCGGGCGCCCTCCACCTGGCCGTCACCCTTGAGGAGGATCCCGGCCGCGACCTGGGAGAGGCGAAACTGCCCGGACACCGGTTCTTCTACTCCGCCGAGGAGGTGGAGCCGATCGTCGCGGAGAGCCAGCCCGCCCGCGTCCTGGTCGCGGGCATCGGCAACATCTTCCTGGGCGACGACGGTTTCGGCGTCGAGGTGGCGCGGCTGCTGGCGGCCGAGGACCTGCCTCCCGGAGTGGACGTCGTGGACTTCGGGATCCGCGGCATGGACCTGGCCTACGCGCTGCAACGCGACTACGACACGGTGATCTTCGTGGACGCCGCGCCCCGTGGGGAGGCTCCCGGGACGCTGACCGTGCTCGAACCGGCCGAGCCGGAGGCGGGCGTGCCCATGGAGACCCACGGCATGGACCCGGTACGCGTGCTCCGGCTGGCCGCCGAGCTGGGCCGGATACCGCGCCGGGTGCTCGTCGTCGCCTGCGAACCGGAGACCGTGATGACCGGGGCGCCGGACGAAGACGTGCTGGTCGAGCTGAGTGAGCCGGTACGCGCCGCCCTCGGCCCGGCACTCAAGACGGTCCGATCCCTTGTCGAGACTTGATCGAAGCCATCGATGGAGCGGGGTTACCGAAAACCGAGGAGGTGGAAACGGATGAGGAAGGGGCCTGTGGTGGCTCTGGTGACGCTGTGCGCGGCCGTCGCGATGATCGCCGCGCAATGGCCGGAGATCAAGCGCTACCTGAACATGAGAAGGATGTAGGCACTTCATGCATGAGCTAGGAATGTGCGAGGGCCTGGTCGACCTGGTCCGGCAGCAGGCGGACGGCCGGCGGGTCACCGGGCTGCGGGTCCGGATCGGCGCCCGCCACGCGGTCGTGGGCGAGGCGTTCGACCATGCCTTCGCGCTCGCCGCCGAGGGCAGCGCCGCCGAGGGGGCGGCGCTCGACCTCGTCGTCACGCCCGTCACCGTGGACTGCGGGGCCTGCGGTCACCAGTCGGAGTCCGTCGACGTGCTCGCGGTCTGCGCGCGATGCGGCGACGACGACGTGGACGTCCGCGGCGGCGACGAGCTGGTCCTGGAATCGGTCCAGTTCAAGGACGGGTCGGCCCTGGAATCAGACCGGTTCGAGGAGGAAGCCGATGTGCCTCGGGATCCCCGGTGAGCTGGTGGGCGACGTCGAGGAGCACACCGACCTCGCCATGGTGGACGTCAGCGGGGTACGCCGCCGCATCAACATGGGGCTGCTCGCCGACGACCACCTCAAGCCCGGCGACTGGGTGCTCGTCCACGTGGGCTTCGCCCTGTCGAAGATCTCCGAGTCCGAGGCCAAGGCCGTGATGGACATGCTGCACGGCCTCGGGCAGGCCTACACCGACGAGATCGACGCGCTCAAGGAATCGGACATCTCATGACCCTCCTCTGCAAGGAGCGCGATGCGCTTCGTCGATGAGTTCCGCGACGCCGACGCGGCCCGCGCGCTGGCCGCGCGGATAGCCGCCCGGTGCGAGCCGGGACGCCGGTACAAGTTCATGGAGGTGTGCGGCGGACACACGCACACCATCTACAAGCACGGCATCGAGGACTACCTGCCGGAGGCCGTGACGCTCGTGCACGGGCCGGGCTGTCCCGTCTGCGTCATCCCCATGGGCCGGGTGGACGACGCCGTCCACATCGCCCGGCAACCCGATGTGATCATGACGTCGTTCGGCGACATGATGCGGGTGCCCGGGGGAGCGGCCACGTTCCTGGATGCCAAGGCCCAGGGCGCCGACATCCGGATGGTCTATTCGCCGCTCGACGCGCTCAAGATCGCCCGGGACAATCCGGACCGGCGGGTCGTGTTCATGGCGATCGGCTTCGAGACCACGGCGCCGTCGACGGCGGTGACCGTGCTGCGGGCGGCCGAGGAGGGCATCGACAACTTCTCCGTCTTCTGCAACCACGTCCTGATCATCCCGGCCGTCAAGGCGATCCTCGACTCGCCCGACCTGCGGCTCGACGGCTTCATCGGGCCCGGCCACGTCTCGACGGTCATCGGCTGCCGGCCGTACGAGTTCATCGCGCGCGACTACCGGCAGCCGTTCGTGGTCGCCGGGTTCGAGCCGCTCGACATCCTCCACGCGGTCGACCTGCTGCTCGGCCAGCTGGCCGAGGGCCGTGGCGAGGTGGAGAACCAGTACGCGCGGGTGGTCCCGTGGGAGGGCAACCGGATCGCCATGGAGGCGATCGGGACGGTCATGCGCGTGCGCCCGCACTTCGAGTGGCGGGGGCTCGGCTTCATCTCGCACTCGGCGCTGGGGATGGCCGAGGAGTACGCCGCCTTCGACGCGGAGCGGATCTTCGACATCCCCGGTACGCGCATCGCCGATCCCATGGCGTGCCAGTGCGGCGAAGTGCTCAAGGGAGTGCTCAAGCCGTGGGAGTGCAAGGTGTTCGGCACCGCGTGCACCCCGGAGACGCCGATCGGGACCTGCATGGTCTCGTCGGAGGGAGCGTGCGCGGCGTACTACAACTTCGGCCGGTTCAGCCGGGAACGAGTGCGGGAGGCGACCCGGGCATGACCACCGAGAAGCAGGTCCTCGACCGGATCGAGCGCGTACGGCGCCGCCGCGCGGTGGTCCGGGAGGAACGCATCACCCTGGCGCACGGCTCCGGCGGCAAGGCGACCCGGACCCTGATCGACGCGGTCTTCCTGGAGGCGTTCCGCAATCCGCTGCTCGCCCCGCTGGAGGACGGGGCCACGCTGGCGCTGAACGGCTCCCGCGCGGTGTTCACCACCGACGCGTTCGTGGTCTCCCCGCTGTTCTTCCCCGGCGGCGACATCGGCGACCTGGCGGTCAACGGCACCGTGAACGACCTCGCGGTGTGCGGGGCCCGTCCGCTGTACCTGTCCGCCGGGTTCATTCTCGAAGAGGGGTTCCCGGTCGGCGACCTGCGGCGGATCGTCGCCTCGATGGCGGCCGCGGCGGAGGCGGCGGGCGTCACGATCGTCACCGGCGACACCAAGGTCGTCCAGCGGGGCAAGGCCGACGGCTGCTACATCACCACCGCCGGGGTCGGCGTCGTCGAACGCCCGGCCACGCCGTCCATCTCCGCCGCCCGGCCCGGTGACGCGGTCATCGTGTCCGGGCCGATCGGCGAGCACGGCGTCGCCATCATGCTGGCCCGTGGCGAGCTCGGCATCGAGGCGGACACGGTCTCGGACACCGCCCCGTTGAACGGCCTGGTGGCCGAGCTGCTGGACGCCCTCCCCACCCAGGTGCGGACGTTGCGGGACGCCACCCGTGGCGGGGTGGCCACTGTGCTGAACGAGGTGGCGGGCGCCTCGGGCGTCTCCGTGGTGATGGACGAGGAGTCCGTACCGGTCCAGCCCGCCGTCACCGGGATGTGCGAATTGCTCGGGATCGACCCGCTGTACGTCGCCTGCGAAGGGCGGCTGGTCGCCGTCGTCGACGGCGAGCACGCCGAGCGGGCGGTGGACATCATGCGCGGCCATCCGGTCGGCGCCGGGGCCGCGATCATCGGGTGGGTCGGGGAGGATCCGCCCGGACTGGTGCTGCTGAGGACCGCCTTCGGCGGCACCCGCATCGTGGACCTGCTGGTCGGCGACCCGCTGCCGCGCATCTGCTGACACCCGGTGTCGTGTTCAGCGGGTCGCTCGATCCCGAGCGCCCGCCACCACGGCCTGCCCGAGACTGATGCCGCCGTCGTTGCAGGGGATGCGCCGGTGCAGCAGGACGCGCAGGCCGTGGCGGCGCAGCCCGTCGACCACGGCGCCGAGGAGGAGGGTGTTGCAGAACACCCCGCCGGACAACGCCACCACCTCCAGCCCGTTGGTGGCCGCGACCCGCGTCGTGGCCGTCACCACCGCCTCGGCCAGCCCGTGGTGGAAGCGCGCCGCGATCACCTCTGACGCCTCGCCCCGGCGAAGGTCGCCGACGACCGCGCGGATCAGGTCGGTGCTGCGGATGACCGTTCCGGCGACGTCGACCGGATAGCCGCCGCGGACGCCCGGGTCGGCCCGCTGCTCCAGCTCCACCGCCGCCTGTCCGTCGTAGGTGACCGTGTCCCGGATCCCGAGCAGCGCGGACACCGCGTCGAACAGCCGCCCGGCGCTCGACGTCACCCGCTGCGCCGGGCCGTTCGCCACGAGCGCCGCCACGGCCGGCCACCGGTCCTGGTTGCGGCGGACCACGTCGAGGTCGTCGAAGTCCTTGGGGCCGTACGCGCTGTGCAGGAAGGCCGCGGCCATCCGCCAGGGCTGCCTGATCGCCGTCACGCCGCCGGGCATCGGCACCGGCTCCAGGTGCCCGGCCCGCTCGAAGCCCGCCAGGTCGGCCACGAGCAGCTCGCCGCCCCAGATCGTGCCGTCCGTGCCGTACCCCGTGCCGTCCAGGGCCACGCCGACGACCGGGCCGCTCTCGCCGTTGTCGGCCAGGCAGGAGGCGATGTGGGCGTGGTGGTGCTGTACGCCGAGCGGCTGGACGCCGTCGAGGGTGAGGGCGTACTTGGTGGACAGGTATTCCGGGTGGAGGTCGTGCGCCACCACCTCCGGCTCGATCCCGAACAGCCGCCGGAAGTGGGCGACGCCGCCGGCGAAGGCCTGCATCGTCGCGTAGTTCTCCAGGTCGCCCAGGTGCTGGGAGACGAACGCGTGGCTGCCCGTCGCCAGGCAGAAGGTGCTCTTGAGCTGCGCTCCGCAGGCGAGAACCGGGCGGGGGAACGTCCAGGGCAGCGCGAGCGGCGCGGGAGCGTGCCCACGGGCTCGCCGTACCGGAACCTCCGTGTCGCGGAAGACCCGGACCACCGAGTCGTCAAGGCCCGCGTGAATCGGCCGATCGTGGGTGAGGAAGGCGTCGGCGGCCAGCCGCCGCGCGTCCTCGTCGCGGTGCGCGATGGGCTCGCCCGACAGGTTCCCGCTGGTCAGTACGAAGGGGCGGCCCAGTTCGCGGGCCAGCAAGTGGTGCAGGGGCGTGTACGGCAGGAGCACGCCGATGTCCCGGTTGCCGGGCGCCACCGAGACGGCGATGGGCGAGCCGGGGCGTCGTGGCAGCAGCACGATCGGGCGGCGCGCGCCGGTGAGGGCGGCGACCACCCCGCTCGCCTCACCGTCCAGTTCACACAGCTCGCGTACGGTGGCCAGGTCCGGCGCCATCACGGCGAACGCCTTGTCGCCACGGTGCTTGCGGGCCCGCAGCGCCGCCACCGCGTCCTCGTCGGCGGCGTCCACGGCGAGATGATGGCCGCCGAGTCCCTTCACCGCGAGGATGGAACCACCGCGGAGCAGCGCCGCCGCCTCGGACACCGGATCGCCCGCGACCATCGTGCCGTCGGACGTGTGCAGGACGAGGGTGGGACCGCAGGCGGGGCAGCACACCGGCTGGGCGTGGAAGCGACGATCGCGGGGATCGCGATACTCCGCCGCGCATGCCGTACACATGGCGAAGGTCCGCATGGTGGTCGCGGCCCGGTCGTACGGGATGGCCGTGATGATCGTGAATCTGGGGCCGCAGTTGGTGCAGTTGACGAAGGGGTAGCGGTAGCGGCGGTCGGCCGGGTCGAACAGCTCGGCCAGGCAGTCGTCACAGGTCGCCGCGTCCGGCGACACGTGCGCGCGCGGGGCGCCGCCGATCACACCTGGTCCGCCGGTCTCGTTGCGGACGCTCATCTCGCTCGGTACGCACGTCCCGCCTGGTCTACCCGTCTCGCTCGGTACGCACGTCCCGCCTGGTCTACCCATCTCGCTCGGTACGCACGTCCCGCCTGATCTACCCGTTTCGCTCGGTCTGCCCGTCTCTCTAGGTCCGCCCGTCTCGCTTGGGACGATGCGAAAGCCGCGGGCGCCCGTGGGAGGCACTGATTCCACGCTCACCCGGTCCACGACCGCCAACGCGGGCGCGTTCCATCGGACCGCCTCGACCAGCGCGTTCACGGCCTCCGCTGGACCCTCGACCTCGATGAACACCCCGAAGCCGTCGTTGCCGACCGTGCCCGACAGGCCGTACTGGACGGCCAGGCCGTGGACGAACGGCCGGAACCCCACGCCCTGGACGATGCCCTCGACCCGGATCCGGGAGCGCACGATCGGGTCCAACGGTCAGTCCGCCTCGTCCAGTGCCCGCCGAACCGACTCCCACAGCACATGGCACACGGTGGCCTGCGCCTCCTGGATCCGATGTACGGATGAGGACGGGATGACCAGCAGATGATCGACGGCACCGCACTCGGCCAGCTGGCCGCCTCCCGAGCCCGCGAGCCCGACCGTCACCATGCCGAGGCGTTCGGCCTCCTGGAGCCCGCGCACGACGTTCAGCGAGCCGCCGCTCGTCGAGATGCCCATCGCGATGTCCGTACCGGTGCCCAGGGCGGCGAGCTGCCGGGCGAAGACCGCGTCGAAGCCGATGTCGTTGGTGAGCGCGGTCAGCAGCGCGACATCGGCCGTCAGCGACATCGCCGGTAGCCCTCTGTGTCCGTGGCCGGGAGCGAGGAACAGGTGGGCCACGGCCTGCGCGTCGGTGCTGCTGCCCCCGTTCCCGAAGGTGAAGAGTCGACCGCCGCCGGCGAATGCCGCGGCGAGCGCCCCGGCGCACGCGGCGATCCGGGGGCCGAGCAGGGTGAGCACCTCCCGCCGCAGCGCGACGATCTCCCTGGCCTTCTCCGCCGTGGAACGGGTCACCGTGGCCAGCAGCGAGTCGACATCGCCCGCCGCAGCGGACAGGAAGGGATAGAGCGCGTCGCTCACAGCCTTCTCCCCAGAGCCGCTCACTCCGGCACCGCTCTTTCCAGCACCGCTCACTCCGGCACCGCTCTTTCGGGCGCTGTTCTCTCCAGCACCGCGATGGCCTCTTTCGCGTGCACCAGGACCACGTCACCGGCCCGCGCGTCGACCAGCCGCACGCTGATCTCCTCCGCACCGACGGCGGTGTCGGCCAGTGCGAGGTGGCCGGGCAGCAGGGCGACGATCCGAACGGGTACGGCCGTGTCCGAGCAGGTCAGACACACCTCATCGGGACACTCCGCACTCGACCGGCCCGAATCTCCTGGCGAAGTCACCGGACTCGACTGGTCCGGATCTTCCGGCGAGGTCATCGGGAGACCTCCGTCGCCGTGAGCAGAGGGTCGTTCAAGAACACATGCACCAACTCCCACAGCACGTGATATGTCGTCATATGGAGCTCGCGGGCGACCCGCGGATCACGGCTGCGTGCCGTGAGAAGGTGATCCACCACCGCGCTGTCGAGCCCGCCCGCCTTGGTCAGCGCCAGCGTCGTCATGCCCATCTCACGCGCCACGGCGAGCCCCGCCGCCACCTCGTCACAGTCGTCGTCGATCGTGATGCCCACCGCGATGTCCCCGGTACGCCCGAGCAGCCGCAGCTGGGTCGCGAACACTCCCGCGCGGGCGAGCCCACTCATCGCCGACGCGTCATTGGCCAGCGACATGGCCGGCAGGGCGCGCTTCCCCACGATCACCGGATGAACGAACTCCACCGCGAGATGCGCCGCGTCGGCCGCGGACTGACCGGTGCCGAAGCTCAGCAACCGGCCTCCCAGATGGAAGCGCAGGGCCACGGCATGACACGCGCGAGCGATCAGCTCGGCATCCTCCGCCAGCGCGCGGCCGGCTTCGTCCCGTTCCTGGAGAGACGTGCCGAGAACGAGCGTCATGGATGATCCTTTCCTCGGCTCTCGATTCTCAGTGCCCAGGAAAAAAGGCTGGCAATCGCGTTTTACAGGAGGTTGGAGTTTCGTTTCCCTTTAGCGGCGACAAAGTATAAAAATGGTCGTGCTGGTGCAGAGAAAAGACCTCAACCGGCGCTGATTCGGTGGCGGAAAACCCAATAAGTCCAACTCTGGTAGAGCACCACCAGCGGCAGGAAAATCGCCGCGACCCTGGTCATGATGCCGAGCGTCTTCGGCGTCGAGGCCGCGTTCTGGAGGGTCAGGCTGTAGGCCGGGTTGACCGTCGAAGGCAGGACATCGGGATACAAGACCGCGAACAGGCAGATCACGGTCACGCCGACGGCGACCGCGGACAGCAGGAAGGCCCACCCCTGACGGCCCTTGGCGATGGCGCCGAGCGCGGCCACGAAGGAAAGAGCGGCGAGAGCGGCCAGGATCACCGTGCCGGGCCCGCCGCCGCGGAACTGCGTCCAGACCAGGAAGATCACCGCGAGCACGGCCGCGACGCCGCCGCTCCGCAGTGCCACTGTGGTCGCGCGCCGGCTGATCTCGCCGCTGGTCTTCAACGCCACGAAGACGGCGCCGTGCGTGAAGAACAGAAACAGCGTGGTCAGCCCGCCGAGCAGCGCGTACGGGTTGAGCAGATCCCCGACCGTACCCACGTAGTCGTGATGGGAATTGAGCTTCACGCCCCGCACGATGTTCGCGAACGCGACCCCCCACAGCAGCGCGGGCACGAACGAGCCGATCGCGATGCCCGTGTCGCACCACCGCCGCCACGTCACGGACCTCCGCTTGCCGCGATACTCGATGGCCACCCCGCGCACGATCAGCGCCAGCAGGATGAGCAGCAGCGGGACGTAGAACCCGCTGAACAGCGAGGCGTACCACTCGGGGAAGGCGGCGAACGTGGCGGCGCCGGCGGTGATCAGCCACACCTCGTTGCCGTCCCAGACGGGGCCGATCGTGTCGAGCATCGCCTGGCGTTCCGCGTCGTTCCGTCCCATGACGTGCAGCAGCATGCCGACGCCGAAGTCAAACCCCTCCAGGACGAAGTAGCCGACCCACAGGATGGCTATGGCCACGAACCAGATCTCGGTGAGCTCCACTACCCGATCCCCCTAGTAGGCGAAGGACGTCTCGCCGCCGTCCTGCGGTTCGGCACCGTCGGCGGGCGGCGGGGCCGCTCTGCCGTACTTGACCATGAGGCCGACCTCCACCAGGGCCAGCGCGCCGTACAGGGCGGTGAAGACGATCAGCGAGGTGAGTACGGTCCCCGCGCCGACGCTCGGTGAGACGCCACGGGCGGTCTTCATCTGGCTGAAGACGATCCACGGCTGCCTGGCCATCTCGGTGAAGATCCACCCGAAGCTGTTCGCGAGGAAGGGCAGCACGACCGACCAGACGGCGGCCTTCCAGATCCAGTCCTTGCCGTGGATCCGTCGTCCACGGGTCATCCAGAGCAGGAGGAGCGCCACCAGCGCGGCGAGCATGCCGAAGCCGATCATCAGCCGGAAACCCCAGTAGGCGACCGGGATGTAGGGACGGTAGTCGCCCGGTCCGAACCTGCGCTCGTAGTCCGCCTGGACGTTGTTGACGCCCTCGACCTTGCCGCTGAACGAGCCGGTGGCCAGCTGGGACAGCAGGCCCGGGATCTCCAGCTGGTAGATCGGCTTGGTGCCGTCCAGCGTCCCGATGGTGAACAGGGAGAACGGCGCGGGCTGCCGCGTCTCGTAGAGCGCCTCGGCGGCGGCCATCTTCATCGGCTGGGTCTGCGTCATGATCTTGCCGAGCAGGTCCCCGGAGACGAGGGTGCCGAGCGCGCCCAGCAGCACCGCCACGATGCCCAGCCGAAGCGACGGACGAAAGATGTCAATATCCCGCTTTCTAGCCAGATGCCAGGCGGAAACCGCCATGAAGATCACCCCACCGGCCAGCCAGCACCCGAAGATCGTGTGCGGAAAGGTGACCAGCAGCACCTTGTTGCTCAACACGGCCCCGAAGTCGACCAGTTCAGCCCGCCCGTCGAGCCGGAAGCCCACCGGCCACTGCATGAACGAGTTGGCGGCCAGAATGAAGTAGGCGGACAATACCGTGCCGAACGCGACAATCCAGATACACGCGAGATGCACCTTCTGCGGCAGCCGCTCCCAACCGAAGAGCCACAGCCCGAGAAACGTCGACTCCAGAAAGAACGCCAGCAGCGCCTCCAGCGCGAGTGGCGCCCCGAAGATGTCGCCGACGAACCTTGAATAGCTACTCCAGTTCATCCCGAACTGGAATTCCTGCACGATCCCCGTCACCACGCCCATGGCGAAGTTGATCAGGAAGAGCGTCCCGAAGAACTTGGTGGCGCGAAGGTAGGCCGCCTTGCCGGTCCACACCCAGGCCGTGTTCAGGATCGCCACCAGCAGTGACATCCCTATCGTGACTGGCACGAACAGGAAGTGGTACACCGTAGTGACCCCGAACTGCCAACGCGCGAGATCCAAGGCGTTCATGGCCACTACTGTACGTATCTGACCAAGCTCAGCGTGTCATGACACACTGGGCCGGAAGCAGCGCACTCGCCGGGTCAGGCTGTGTGTTCGTCGTGGCGGCTACCTGCGCTGACGAAGCCCTGACGGGGTGATCGCCGCCGTCATACGTCAGCCTTCGTCCGAACCCTTTCGGGAGTAGTTGATCCGCAGCGCTCCGGCTTGTGCGGTATCCCCGAACGTTCGCCGGGTATCCGTTCTTCCGCTCCCCCGAAGGGGGTACTCCTCCCAGAACCCCAGCCACGACGGACCGTCACCGGGATTGAGACGGTCGTGTGACGAACCATCCGGCGGCCCTTGTGGTCACCTGCGGTCACCCGCGAGCTCGTGGGTGATCGTCTTCGCGACACAAACGGGCTCCACACGCGTGCGACACTCGGTGTGACACTCCGTGTGACACCGTCCGCCGAGCCGTCCCGGCGGCGGCAGTTGGACGTGGGAGGCAGCAGCCGTGCAGCGTTCGCAGCCGTACCGGCACTTTGACGCCGCGCTGATCCGCGCCACTGCCCATGCGGGCGAACCGGACCTTCCGCCATGGCCCGAACCGTATGTCCCGCTGGCACGCGAGACGGATGACGAGGCGGCCGACGTCGAGCGGTGGTGCGAGTGGCTTGTACAGGTCTGGGCCCGGGAATCCGTGGCGGCGGCCGTCTCGCTGGCCAGCCCGGTCCTGGCGGCCCAGATCGAGGCAGTCTGCGCGGGGCGCCGACCCCGGCCCGGTCGCCTCCGCCGCATGGCGCTGTCGCTGGCCCGGTATCTGGTACGGATGCACGGCCGAGCCACCCCTTTCGGGACGTTCGCGGGCGTAGCCCCGCTCCGCTTCGGCGCGGCACCGGAGTACCTGGCTGGAGCCCCGCGTACGCGGACGACCGCGGACGGCGTGTGGCTGGCCTCGGTGATCGCCCGCCTGGAATCGGACCCGGAGCTGCGGCGCCGCCTCCCGGTCATGGTGAACGATCTCGCGTTCGTACGAGGGGAACGCCTCGTGGTGCCCTGGCAGCCGCACGCGGGCGACCCGGCGCGCAGCGAGCTGGTGCAGCTGTCGGTACGGCACAGCGCGGCCGTCCGCACGGTCATGGAGCTGGCCCAGACACCCGTTCGGGCCGGCGACCTGGTCGACGGGCTGGCCGCCGCGTTCCCCGGTGCCAGGGTCCCGGCGATCGAGGCGATGGTCGCGGAGCTGGTCACGTGCGGGGTGCTGATCACCAGCCTGCGTCCGCCTTCGACCAGCGTCGACGGGCTCGCGTACGTGCTCGACCGGCTGCGGGACGCGGCGAACTCGCCCGGCGCCGCCACCCCGCAGGGCCAGGTACAAGAGGCCGACCCACAGGACCAGGTACAAGAGGCCGACCCACAGGACCAGGTACAAGAGGTCCCGCAGGACCGGCTACGAGAGGCCGCCCTGCTGGGCCGGGATGCCGAGGTTGGCTCGCTGGGCCAGAGGTCCGAGGTGGCTCGGCTGGTTCGGGAACTGAGGGTGATCCGCGCGGGGCTGCGGGCGGCCGACCGCGCGACCGGCGAGGCCGCCGTACGGGCCAGGCGAGCGGTCGGGGAGCGGATGCGGGACGTGGTGCCGGTCGAGGTCGCCCAGCCGCTCACGGTGGACCTGCGGCTGGGCGGCACCGTCGTACTTCCTCGCGAGGTGGCTGCCGAGGCAGAGTCCGCCGCCGGGGCGTTATGGCGGCTGACGCCGGACCCGGCCGGGCATCCGGCCTGGCGGGAGTACCACGTCATGTTCCTGGACCGGTACGGGGTCGGCGGCGTCGTACCGATCGAGGAACTCGTCGATCCCACAGCGGGGCTGGGGTTCCCCGGCCATTACGACGGGCCGGCCGACCCCGCGCCCCTGTCGCGCAGGGATCAGCGCCTGCTGGCCCTGGCGCAGCAGGCGGCCCTGGACGGCGCACGGGAGATCGTGCTGGACGACGCCGCGATCGAGGCTCTGGCCGCGGACGGGATGTACGGGGCGCGACCGGTTCCGTACATGGAGCTGGTCGCCGAAGTCTGCGCGCCCACCGCAGACGCGCTGGCCGCCGGAGCCTTCACCATGACGGTCCTCGCCGTCGACGGCACAGCGGCCGGCCTGGCGGGCCGATTCACCGACCTCCTGAGTGACGAGCAAGACGGCGACCTGCGGGACGACCCGCCGCAGGACGGCCTCCCACGCGATGGCCTCCCACGTGACGGCCTCCCACGTGACGACGGCCTCCCACGTGACGGCCTCCCACGTGACGGCCTCCGACAGGATGGCGACCGGCAGGATGGCCTCCCACGCGACCGCGACCGGCAGGGCAGCGGCTGGAAGGACGGTGACCGGAGCCAGATGGTCGGCCTCTACAGTCGGCTGCCCGTCGCCGTCGACGGTGCCGTGCCCGTGCAGTTGTCGTTCCCTGCCCGGCACCCGCGCGCCCAGGACGTCGCCCGTACCCCACTCCTGCTGCCGGAACTGGTCACCCTGGCCGAGCACCGTGCCAGCCCCGATGGGCGGATCTCCTGGCGGGATCTGGCGGTTACGGCGGACAACGACCGGCTGTACCTGCTGTCGCAGTCGCGGCGGCAGGTGGTGGAGCCGGTGCTGAGCAGTGCCGTGGCGCGGCATGCGATGCCGCCGATCGCGCGCCTGCTGTTCGAGATTCCGCGTGCTCGGGCGGCTGTGGTGTCGCCGTTCTCCTGGGGGACGGCGGCGTGTCTGCCGTTCCTGCCGCGAGTCCGCTACGGCCGCAGTGTGCTCGCGCCCGCTAGGTGGCGTATCCCCACCGGCGTCCTGCCCAGGCCGGACGCCGCGTGGCCGGAGTGGGTGCGGGCCATGACAGAACTGCGCGCCCGCCTGCGGCTGCCCGCCGCCGTGTCCGTGGGTACGGCGGACCGCCGACTGCGCCTGGACCTGGACGAGCCCATGAGCCTGGCGCTGCTCCGCGCTCACCTGGACGGCGCCGGTGAGGCCGCCGTCGTGTCGGAGGCGGCGGGACCGGCGGATCACGGTTGGTTCGGCCGCCGCGCGCACGAGGTCGTCGTCTCGCTGGCCGCCACCGCGCCGCCTGCCCGTGCTCCCGCCGCCGTGACGGTGCCGGGGCAGCTGCCGCTGGTCGGGCGGGAGGACGGGGTTCTACCTGGGGCGCGTGTCCTGTACGCCAAGCTGTACGGGGATCCCGGGGTGGTCGACACGATCCTCGCCAGGCACCTGCCCGAACTGCTTGAGAGCTGGGACGAGCCGCCGATGTGGTGGTTCGTGCGTTACCGCGACCCTCGTCCGCATTTGCGGCTGCGGCTGCACCTGGTCGGCGAACACGACTACGGCCCGTCCGCCGCCCGGGTCGGGGCGTGGGTCGCCGAGTTGCGTGGTCGTGGCCTCGTGGGTGACCTGGTCCTGGATACGTACCACCCGGAAACCGCGCGGTATGGGTCGGGAGAGGTCATGGCCGGGGCGGAGGCCGTCTTCGCGGCTGACTCCGCCGCGGTGGTCGCCCAGCTGGCGGCGCTGTCGGCGGCTCGCCACGTACACCCGCACGCGCTCACCGCGGCAAGCCTGGTCGATCTGACGGCCGCCCTGATGAGAGGCCGGGCGGCGGGGGCGCGTTGGCAGATCGAGCACCCTCCGGCCGGGCGCGTTGCCCCGAATGGCCGCGAGGTCGTCCGCCAAGCGGTCGGCCTGGCGGACCCGAGCGGGGACTGGGCAGCGCCGGCGGCTCTCCCGAGCGGGGACTGGGCCGCGCCGGCGGCTCTCCCAAGCGGGGGCCGGGCCGCGTCGGCGGCTCTCCCAGGCGGGGATCGGGCGACGCTCGCGGCTCTCCCCGGCGGCTCGCGGATCGTCAGGGCGTGGGAGGAGCGGCGGCGAGCCGTGGCCGCCTACCTGGACCGCCTTGCACTCGGTGCGCCGCATCTGACCGAATCATCGGTGGTGGCGTCATTCCTGCACATGCACCACATACGGGCGCTCGGGATCGACCGCGATGTCGAACGCCGGTGCCGTAAGTTGGCCCGCGCCGTCGCGCTGACCTTCGCCGCCCGCGACGACACCCCACCACCTGGCATCGGTCACTGACTGATCGCCTGGTGCGGTGGTAGGTATGGACTGTGGCCCCTTTTTTCCGGACCAACAGCCCGGAATTCGACTTCCCGCCGTTCGCCGGACTCCCGCCGACTCGCTATGTCCTGGCCGCGGCGCCGCGTTCCGGCAGCAACATGCTCGTTCGTACGCTCTGGCACACCGGGCGGGCCGGTTTCGCCGACGGTTATCTGGCGGACACCCATGTTCTCGACTATTTCGAGCGCTGGGGGTTCGACACCGCCGATCCGGAAGGCCGGGTAAAAGGCTATATAAGCCGATTAATGACCTGCCGGACCAGTCCGAACGGAGTTTTCGGCATCAAGGTGCATGGCGAGCACCTACAGGGACTCGAAGTCGATCTGGACGAGCTTCTCATGTCGCCCCAATACATCTGGCTAAGGCGCAGGGACCGGATCCGGCAGGCCATCTCGTACGTCCTGGCGAAGCAGACCGGCGTCTGGATCGTGGACGGGATCTACCTGTCGACCAGCCGGGCGCGGTCCGAGCCCCACTACGACTACGCCGAGATCCGCCGCCACCTGCAACACCTCGATGACGAGACGAGGGCGTGGCAGCGGTATTTCGACCGCCGCGAACGCGTCCCGCACGTCGTCTACTACGAGGACATGCTCGCCGACTACCCGGGAACCGTCCTCGGCTGCCTGCGGCACCTGGGCGTCGATCCGCCCGATTCCCTTCCCGAGCCCGGCATCAAGCGCCAGGCGGGTGCGGTCACCGAACGGTGGCTGGAGATGTTCGAGCGAGACAGCGCCCACGAAGCACGGGTGAGTGCCGACTATTAAGGGATCGTCGAGCTGAGCGGCCAGCGTCTGATCCGGTACGGCGTCCACCACACGTACCGCCCCACCTGATGCAGCAGGTCCGCCCGCAGATACCGCTCCGTCACCGTCGGCGCCAGGCTCGCCGCCCGTACGCCCCGCAGCAGCGGCGCGATCGCCTCCTCGCGGTTCGGGTTGCGAATGACGAGGCGCCTGAACGAGCCCGTCCGGCGGTCGCGGATCTCGATGAAGCCGGGACCGAGCCGGTAGCCGCACTTCGCGATGTGGAAGGTGTCGCGCCACTCGGCCGCGATGCCGTCCCCGGCGGCCCCCGCGTACACGGCCGCCGGAGGGTGCAGGTGGCTGAGCGGCCGCCATCCCGCCGAGCCGACCGACATGCGGAGGGTCCAGTCGACCGCGATGCCGTGGCTGGTCAGCTCGCGGATGACGGCGAGGGCGGCCACCGCCGCCGCGCCGCCCGGGTCGTCCAGATCGACCATGTCGTCCAGCTGGGCGAGCTGGACCCCGTCCGCCGCCAGCCGGGACACGGTCGCGAGGGGATCGCCGGTGACGTTCACGCGGCCCGCGTACATCCCCCGGACGCGCATGGCCGCCGGGTCGCGATCCTTCCACAGCGTCATCGGTACGTGAGCCGGGAGCCCGGCGACGGCGCTCATAGAGGCGTCCCCACCGGTACCGCAGTCTCCGAGAGTGCCGGTACGAGCGGTTCGCCGCGACTGAGATTCTCGCCGTCGAGCCGCATCAGGTCCTGGTTGGCGACGGCCGGCGCGACGTGGACCGCCTGGCCGGCGTCGCAGAAGATCAGGCCGAGTTCGCGCCAGCGCGCGAGCAGCTCGTCGATCCGTTCCTTGGTCACGTCGTCGTGCCGGGCCGCGGCCTTGCGTACGAGCGCCGCCGGGCTGTGCGGTGTGTCGAGCAGGCGGAACACCGTCAGCTCCAGCGGTTCGGCGAGGTCGAGCAGGTGCCAGGAGAAGCCGGGCCGGGTGTCGACGAGCACGATGTGGTCGCCCAGGTCGCAGTGGGTCAGGCGGCTGCGCGGGTAGGCGTCCGTCCAGGCGGCGACGGCCGCGCGCAGGCGGTCGAGGCAGTCCGCGTCGATGCCACGGCGCGGGGAGTCGAAGACGTAGACGAGGTCGGCGAGCTCGGCTTCGGGCAGATCGTAGATGTGCCGGTACTGCGCGGCCGGGCGGAGCTCCCCGAAACCCAGCTCGGGCCGGTCGAAGTACGGGCTGAAGCGCTCGACCTTCAGCCGGGTGGCGTTCGACGGCGGCATGAGGTGGACCAGGGCGGGCACCTGGTCGATCACGCTGTCGTAGTCGGCCTCGGACTCTTCCGGGAAGCCGTAGAGGTAGTTCCAGTTCAGGTTGATGCCGACGGTCTCCGCGTCACGCAGCAGCCGGACGTTCAGACAGCCGGTCACTCCCTTGTCCATCAGGGTGAGCACCCGGCTGCTGAGGTTCTCGATTCCGGGCTGCATGTAGTCGATGCCGGCCGCGCGCAGGATCTCCAGCTGGTCGCGGCGCAGGTTCGACTTGATCTCGTAGCCGATCCGCAGGTCGTAGCCGGACTCCTGGAGGCGCGGCGCCATCGACGTCAGGTAGGCCATGTCGAGGATGTTGTCGGTCACCCACACGTCGAGGACCCGATGCCGTTCGACCAGGCTGAGGATCTCCGCCACGAACCGGCCGGGGTCCTTGCTGCGGAACTGCATGAGCGAGCCGTTCAGCCCGCAGAACGTACAGTGGTGTTTCTCGCCCCACCAGCAGCCGCGCGAGCCTTCGACGGTGAGCCGCGGTTCCACCCAGGTGCCCGCCAGGGACCTGGCGTGCTGTTCGAAGTAGTCGCCGAAGTCGGGCGGGACCAGCGCGTCGGGCGGTAGCGGCCGCGCCTCCACCGCGTTCACGACGGACTCGCCGCTCGGCCCGCGCCAGCACAGTCCGGCGATCTCGCTCACGTCGCCTCCGTCCCCGCCGTCGGCGCCGATCGCGGAGAGCAGTTGCGGGAAGGCCAGCTCGCCCTCGCCGCGTACGACGAAATCGATGAACGGGAAATTGCGGTGCATCGCCGCGCCCTGCGGACCCTCGCAGTTCGCGCCCCCGAACACCGTGACGGCATCCGGCGCCTGTCTCTTGACCGCGCGCGCCGCCGCGAGGGCCGCGGCGTTCTGCGCGAAGGTGGCGGTGAAGCCGACCACGTCCGGTGTCATGGCCGCGATCCGGGCGGCGGTCTCCTCGATGAACAGCGGCGCGAGCTCGTGGAGTCGCGTCGCCTTGGCGAGCATCGGCTCCGGCACGCTGCCCCCGAGGAACTCGGCGAACTCCGTCACCTTCCACCGAGGCCGCTCGTTCAGCGCCGCCGAGAAGATCCACTCGCTGTGACCGGAGAAGTAGGAGCTCACGAAGGTGTCGTACTCCTCGAAGGTGAAGCCCACGTGCTCGTCCACCCAGTCGATGTAGTCGAGCTTGGCATGGACGACGTCCACCTCGGCGTCCGGGAACACGTCGAGGACCCGGCGCTTGAGCACGCCGAGCGAGAGCGACGGCGCGTCGATCGACGACCACGGCATGTCCACCAACACGATGTGCATGGGTTTGTCCCTCATCTCCAGGTCGTACGTCCTACCGGGTCACCACAGGCCGCGCCGGGACAGCGCGCGACGTGCCGCGTCGCTCTCGGCCGTCGGTTCGGCCGCGAACGCCGTGGCCACACGCTCGGAGATCACGCCGCGAGTGACCCCGGCCGGCGTGGCGAAGTACGCGTACGGCACGCTTGCTTGGCCGGCGCCCGGTGTGGCCTCGCCCCAGGAAACGAGGGAGGCCGGCGCGTACCGGCGCAGGGCGGCGTGACCGCGGCCGGTCTCGACGATCCCCTCGCTCTCGATGACGAACGACAGCGGCTGCTCGCACGCCAGCGCCGCGAACAGGGCGATCATCAGCTCGTGGCCCACGGTCTCCCGCAGGATCGCGGCGTCAGCGACCCGCTCCTCTGTCAGGTCGAGCAGGAACGCGGCGAACGCCTCCTCCACCGACACCCCGGCCCCCGAGTACGGGATCAGCCGGAACCTGCTGAAACGCGGCGACCCGAGGAAGCCGTCAAGCAACTCGGCATCGCCGATGCCGGCCGCGGCCAAAGCGGACACGCTGCGCGGGAACGCCGACGCCAGGCTGCCTCCCGCACCGAGCCGCCAGATGGTCGAGCGGAACCGTCGGGCGGCGGCGTCGAGCTCGTCCAGGTCGATGGTCTCCAGGCACTCCAGCTCGCCCGCGTCCGCCGCCACGGCCGCGGCGCCGCCGGCGGCGAGCCGCTCCCGCAGCCGGCTGTCGAGCAGCAGCCGCATGATCAGGTCGGCGAGCTGCTCACCGTCGAGTGACCGCACGACCGGGGCACTCATCGCGCCGCCCCATCCCGCTGGGCGGTGCCGTCTCGCCACGCGCCCACCAGCGCCTTCAGGCGGCCGTAGTTCCGCCGCGACTTCTCGACCAGCCGGCCGTCGTCGCGGAACATCGGGTCCTCGTAGGTCACGCCGAGCAGGTTGGGGCAGCGCGGCAGCAGGTACTCGGTGAGTTCGAGCTGCTCGTCCAGCAGCACCCCGTGATGCAGGTCGCGGAACTTGCCCTTCACGATCTGGCAGCCGGACAGGTGCAGCTCGCGGCAGCGTTCGAGCGGCAGCGCCTCGATGTCGTCGACCATGTGGCGGCCGGTCCGTCCGCGCAGCCACTGGTAGCTGAGCAGGTGGCCCACGTCCAGCGTGACGTGCGCGTCCGCGTCGTCGGCCAGCCGCGCGAAGTACGCGAAAGCGTCGAGGTGCCCGAGAACGAACGACCCGCCTTCGGTGAACCCGGGGAACTCGACGTGCAGCGGCAACTCCAGGAGGCGGGCCGTCTCGGCCACGTTCCGCGTGGCGATCTCCAGGCCCGGCTCGGTCAGCGGCGGCGGCAGCGGGTACGGCAGCGGATAGCCCCGGAGGTTCCAGATGCCCAGGTCCTCGACCACCCAGCGAAAACCGTAGCGAGCAGCGAGTTCGTTGGTGAACTCGGCCGCGGGTCGCCGGTCGTAGCGCTCGGGCGTGCCCATGTTGAACTCGGTCTGATGGAAGGCCCGGCCGAGTCCGGCGGGCAGCGCCTGGAAGAAGCGGTCGTAGGTGCGGACGTAGTCGGCCGCTCGCGGGGTCGCGCGTGAGCGGGGCTGGTAGGCGAAGGCGGCGTACGCGAAGTCGTCGCCATGGCGCTCGGCGAAGGCGCGTACCCGTGGCGTGATGTCCCCGCCGTCGTCCGTCTCCACGAACCCGACGCCCCGCCGGCCGAGCGACCCGCCGCCCCACGGCATGTCCATGAGGAGACCGAACCCCAGCCTGGCTGGGCCGGTCTCGCCGGCCCGCATGGTCCCGGTCGTGATATCGGTCGTCATGTCGGCCTCCTCACGGGCTCGCCGCCCGCGACCATCGGCGGCGCCTCCCGATGGTCCTCATCCGCGCGTTCCTCATCCGTGTGCTCTGTGCCTGCCGTCGCCTCGACCAGGCGGGCCAGCAACCGCCCTCCCTGGGAGGTGCGCGCCAAGAGCACGCCGTCGCCGCGCTGCTCGACGTCTCTCCGCGGCAGCGCGTAGAACCGCTCCCAGACCAGATCAGCCACCAGAATCCGGCCGTACGGGTCCGCTTCGCGCTTCGCCCCCGCAAACCCGGCCGCGTCGACGCCCGCCGGCACCGTCCGTACCCATGGATACGGCCTGACAGCCGCGACAGTGGCTCGGGCCCCGGCGCGGCGGGGCAGGATCGCGCTCACCTTGCCCGGCTTGACCGTGTGGAAGACGCGCACCAGGCGGTCGAGCGCTTCCGCCCGAGTGGGTCCGCCGGGCACCGTCAGGGGATGCCCGACCCGCCCGGAAAGGTAGCTCAGCTCCGGATTGCCGGCGAGCGCGCCCGAGGTGTCCAGCGACAGGCCGAAGCCGTCCGGGTCCCGCGCCAGCCTGCTGCCGGGCTCGGACACCATGAGCTCCAGCGCGTCGATGCCGATGCGCTCCTGGTTCGCCGCGAGGAAGCGCAGGGACTCCTCGAACTCGGCGGGCGTCTCGTCGAAGACGTACCCCATCACCGAGAACCGCAGGACGATGCCCGCCGCCGCGACGTTCTCGACGATCCGCTGGTAGTCGGCCGCCCGCACGCCCCGGTCCATCAGGTCGAGCAGCCGCTGGGAGGTCCCCTCGTAGCCGACCGACATCAGCTCGCATCCCACCTCGGCGAGGCTCCGGCAGAAGTCCGGGTCGGCCAGGGTGGCGTCCAGCCTGCTGCGTACGCCGAACCCCACGTTGACGCCGCGCTCGCGTACCTCGCGCATCGCCTTCACGATCAGCCGCAGGTTGGTGTTCTCATCGGAGATCGACACGAAGGCCGCGCCCGTGTCGCGGACCACGCTCTCCACGGCGTCGGCGATCTGGCGCACCGTACCCTGCTGGTAGGCGCCCGGCGCGAGGGACCGATTGCCGTACGAGCAGAACGCGCACCGCCCCCAGTAGCAGCCGACGCACGAGATGATCGCGACCTCCATGGTCTCGTTGAGGTACGACCGGACCGGCAGCCCGGCGAAGTCGGGCGGCCCGAGGTCGTGGAAGCGCAGTGTGACCGGCTGCTGGGCGCGGTGGGCGGGTGCGCCGTGCGGCAGCCAGGTCATGCCGGGGACCGCGTCCGCCGGGATGTTCCCGTCCAGCGCGTCCAGCCAGCGTTCGAGCGGCTGTTCGCCGGCGGTCCAGCACAGCGCGTCCACCGCCGCCTGTACGCCGGGCAGCCGCGCCAGTTCCTCGTGCCGGAGCATCACCTGCTGGCCACCGAGGCAGATCTTGGCGTCCGGCCGCAGCCGCCTGATCCAGGCGGCGATGAGCAGCGCGGGGGCGAGCTGGCTGAAGAACGCCACGGACAGGCCGACCACGCGCGGCCGGTGCCGGGCCAGCAGCGCCTCGACCATGAGGTGCAGCCGATCGAGCGGTATCCCCGACGCGGCGGGCGGCAACCGGGCGGACCGCCGCACCGCGTCGTCGAGCTGGGCCAGATCCTGCCACGTCCGGATCAGGAACGAATCGCGCACCAGCAGCTCGATCGCGTGATGGGCGAGCCTGACCGCACGAGCGGGGCCCAGCTCTCCGGCCGGCTCCTTCCGCAGGACATGCGCACGGAGCTCGTCGACGTATCGGGCCACGACGTCGGCCATCGCCCCTCGGTACCAGGTACCCGCCCCGTCGTCCGGCTGCTCGCGCACCATGTCGCCCAGCAGTTCCGGATGCTCCAGCAGGTCGTGCAAGAGAGCGATGTTCAGATCGGCCTGGTGGACCCGCCGCCCGTGCCGCCGTAGGTGACCGGTGAGATAAGGCAGGCTCAAATAGGGAAAGAACCTGGCTTCGGTCTGCGGCGGAAACAGGAGCAGCACGTCGGCGTCGCGCGATTCCACCGGACCGGCCGACAGCCTCGTCAGCCCTTGGCGGGTAGGTCGCCGGTGTCCTCCGCCGCCTTGTAGGTGTAGGAGTGGTACGACCCGCTGAGCTTGAGCTCGCTGGATTCGATCACCTCAAGCTGGTCCAGCTCGGTGAATTCGTCGTCGATGACCATTTCGGGTCTCACCGCGACCACGGTGCCTCCTTGTGGGAATCTGCCAGGCAGTCTGGCGGTCCCGGCGGCAGTCAGCGCATGGACCGCACCCTTCTTAACCTGTTCAACGATAGTCACGTCATTCCGCACGTCAATAGCCGTCGAAAAGCAGCCGAGGTGATACAGCTATTCCGGCCGTACATTAAATCGGGCGAACCGCTTCGGAGATAAGTATTCGTCACCCGGCGGTGTGGGTCGAGGCGCTGTGGTAGTCGGTATAGGTATACGGATTATCGAGGATGGTCGTCTCGGGAATGTCGGGGTTCATCCCCTTCTGCCACGCCTCCTCGCCCATGGTCGAGCGCAGATACTCGATCGTCCGATCGGCGGCGCGGCGGGCCGCGGCGAGGTCGACGCCGACCAGGCGGTGCTCGTGCTTCACCACCCGGCCGTTGACCAGAACCGTGTGCACGTCCCCGCGCTGAGCCTGGAACGCGACGTGCCCATACGGGTTGAGCAACGGGAACGACACCGGCGAAGCCTCGTTCTTGATGAGCACCAGGTCGGCCTTCTTCCCGGCGGCGATGACGCCGAGATCGTCGCGGCCGAGGGCGCGGGCGCCGCCGCGGGTGGCCCACTCGACGACCTGGTCGGCGCGCAGACTGCAGTGCGTGACCGTGTCGCCCCTGGCGTGCGCCTCCAGGTGCTGGCGAGAGCGGTCGGCGCCGAGGGTGGCGCGCATGGCGGAGAACAGGTCGCCGCTCCACCAGACGCTGGTGTCCATCGACAGCGACACCGGGATGCCATGGGCGCGGATGGCCCAGGTGGGCGGGTAGCCCTGGCCCGCGCTCTGCTCACTCTCGGTGGAGACCGAGATGGAGCCGCCGGTGGCGGCGATGCGGTGGTAGGAGTCGGCCGACAGCGACGCGGCGTGCACGTACACGGTCTCGGGCGTCATGAAGCCGTGCTCGTGCATGAGCCGGATGCCGTCGTCGCCGGTGGCACCCCACACTCCGGCGTGCGTGGTGACCGGGGCGCCGAGGTCGCGGGCGACCTCGAAGGCCGGCCGCTCGGGGAAGGCGGGGTCGCCCAGGACGTCGAAGGCGAGCTGGAAGCCGAGCAGGTCGTCCCCGGTGATCCGGCGCCGCACGAAGTCGCGGAACTCCGGTGTGCCCGTCCAGGCCGCGGGCGGCTGCTGGATGTTGCCGTACGCGAGGACGTACCGGCCGGGCGCCGACTGGAGCGCGTCCACGGCCGCGTCGGCGTGGTCGACCGTCTGGAGACCGTGCGACCAGTCGACGACGGTCGTTACCCCGGCGTCGACGGCTTCGAGCGCGGCCAGCAGGTTGCCCGCGTGCACGTCCTCGGGCCGGAACAGCTTCCCGTGCTCCAGGTAGTACCAGACGAAGTACTGCGTCAGGGTCCAGTCCGCGCCGTAACCGCGCATGGCGGTCTGCCACATGTGCCGATGGGTGTCGATCATCCCGGGCATGACGATGCCGTCGCTCGCGTCGATCTCGACGGCGTCCTCCGGCGCCTGGAGATCGGGCCCCACGGCCGCGATCCGGTCGCCGGCGACGAGGACGTCCGTGCGGGGGAGCACCTGCCGCCCTTCGTCCATCGGGAGCACGGTGCCGCCGCGCAGCACCACGGGCCGTCCGTCCATCGACTCCATCGCCCTCTCCTTACCGCTTCGCGCCGCATTGGCGAACGAGTGTCCGCTGTACGGTCAGCGCAACTCTAGAAGCGCGGGAGTGGATGTCAAGCAGAGGGTTTCCCGGTTAGAGTGCAACGGACCAATGTCCGTTGAACGGACGACGGAGGGTGAGTCAATGAGTGATGGGCCGCTGTCAGGTGTTCTGGTGGCCGACTTCTCCCGGATCCTGGCCGGCCCGTACGCCACGATGCTGCTCGCGGACATGGGCGCCGACGTGGTCAAGGTCGAGGGCCCGCAGGGGGACGACACGCGTACGTGGATGCCGCCGGTGCGCGAGGGCGTGTCGACGTACTATCTCGGCGTCAACCGCGGCAAACGGTCGATCGCGCTAGACCTGCGTGACCCGGCCGACGCGGCGGTGGCCAGGGAGCTGGCCCGCCGCGCCGACGTGCTGATCGAGAACTTCAAGCCGGGCGGGCTGGCCAAGTTCGGCCTCGACTTCGCGTCCGTACGGGCCGCCAACCCGGGCGTCGTGTACGCCTCGATCACCGGGTTCGGCTCGGGCGCCGGGCGCGACGTGCCAGGCTACGACCTGATGGTCCAGGCCATCTCCGGCCTGATGAGCCTCACTGGCGACGCGGACGGGCCGCCGTACCGGGCCGGGATCTCGGTCTTCGACGTCATGGCGGGTAACCACGCCGTCATCGGCATCCTGGCCGCGCTGCGGCACCGCGACGCCGTGGGGCAGGGGCAGCTGGTCGAGGTCAACCTGCTGTCGTCGGCGCTCACCGGGCTGGTCAACCACAGCTCGGCGTACGTGGCGGGCGGCACCGTGCCGTACCGGATGGGCAACGCGCACCCGAGCGTGTTCCCGTACGAGCCGCTGCCGACCGCGGACAACGACCTGATCATCGCGGCGCCCAACGACGGGTCGTTCCGCCGGCTCTGCGAGGTCCTCGGCATCCCGGACGTCCCGAGCGACCCACGATTCGCGCGCAACGTCGATCGGGTGGCGCACCGCGAGGAGTTGCGGCCCATCCTCGTCGAGCGGCTGGTCAAGCGCGGCGCGGTCGAGTGGTTCCAGCTGCTCGTCGAGGCAGGGGTGCCGAGCGGGCCGATCAACACGATCGACGGGGGCTTCGCGATGGCCGAGCGCTTCGGGCTGGACCCGGTCGTGGCCGCCGGGGAGGGTGAGCGCGCGATGCCGACGACACGGCATCCGATCAGGTTCTCCGAGACCCCGGTGAGCTACCGGCTGCCGCCGCCCGACCTCGACGAACACGGCGAGGAGCTGCGCGCATGGCTGACTCCGTGAACGGCGGTTACCCCACGGCGAGGAGCCGCGCGCATGACTGACCTCGTGAACGGTTACCGACGTTGGAGCCGCGCGCATGACTGACGTGAATGGTTACCCAACGGCGCTCGGCGCGTCGACGCCGACGTCGATCACCCTGCTCGGCCAGGACCTGGCCGACGAGGTGATGGGCAAGGTCGGCTTCGGCGAGCTGGCCTTCTGGCTGGCCACCCAGCGGCGGCCGACGCCGGGCGAGACCCGCGTGTTCGAAGCCGTGCTCGCCGCGCTGGCCGACCACGGGTTCACGCCCACGGCGATCGTGACCCGGCTGACGTACTTGTCCGCGCCTGACTCCGTACAGGGCGCGCTGGCGGCCGGGCTGCTCGGCGGCGGGTCCCGTTTTCTCGGGGTCACCGAGGACAGCGGCCGGTTCCTGCACGACGTGCTGACCTCGCTCGACGGCCCGCCGCCCGACGACGACGCGGGGTGGGACGCCGTCGCCCTGGACGTCGTGTCGGCCCAGCGTACGGCGGCGCGGCGCATCCCCGGCCTCGGCCACCACGTGCACAAGGAGGTCGACCCCCGGACGCCGCGGCTGTTCCAGATCGCCGAAGAGGAGGGGCTCCTCGGGCCGCACCTGTCGCTGTTCGCCGCGATCGGCCGCGTCCATCCGCGAGTGCTCGGCCGCACGCTGCCGCTCAACGGGGCCGGGGTCTGCGGCGCGGCGCTCGCCGACCTGGGCCTGCCGCTGGAGCTGCTGCGCGGGTTCGCGTTGCTGGCCAGGACGGCGGGGCTGATCGGGCAGCTGGCCGAGGAGCTGCGTCACCCGGTGGCCAACGAGATCTTCCTGTCGGTCGACCTGAACCACCGCTCCGTCGTACCCGAGCCACATCCCCCAGGAGGTTCGCATGGCTGAACTGGTCGCGGTGATCGCGTCCACCCACCATCCCTTCTTCTACCGGGCCAGCACCGCCACAGGCGAGGACCGCCCGCCGTTCGCGGACGAGTGGGTACGCAAGGTCGAGGCGTTCCGGGAGACGCTGACCCGGGCCCGCCCGGACGTGCTGGTGATGGTCGGCTCGGACCACTTCCACCAGCTGTGGCTGGACAACATGCCGCAGTTCCTGGTCGGCAAGGCCCCCTTCTACGACGCGAACTTCTACAACGAGGAGCGCGAGTTCGGCCTGCCGAGAATGCTGTTCAAGGGCCAGGAGGACCTGTCGGCGTACGTGCTGCGCGAAGGCATGGACGCCGGCTTCGACCTGGCCTTCTCCAACGAGCTGCGGATCGACCACTCGATCACGTGCCCGATCATCACGCTCCGGCCGCAGAACGACCTGCCGATCGTGCCGATCTACACCAACATCTTCGCGCCGCCGTTACCGCGCCCCTCCAGGTTCGTCCAGCTCGGGCGGACGATCCGGCAACTGGTCGAAGCGTGGCCGGCCGACAAGAGGGTCGCGGTCATCGGCACCGGGCACCTGTCGCTCGAACTCGGCGGGCCCCGCCAGTTCGGCCCGCATGGGCCGGACCCGGAGTTCGACCAGAAGGCCGTCGGCTGGATCGCGTCCGGGGACATCGAGGGCTGCCTGGCCGAGGTCACACTGGACAGCCTGTGGACGCCGGGCAACGCCACCCACGGGTTCATGGACTTCATGTTGATGATGGGCGTCGCGGGCGAGGGCAGGAAGGCCGACTACGTCGACACGTACGACCTGTTCCACACCATGGAGGCCTACTTCACCTGGTATCCCAACGGAGGCGGCTCATGAGCAAGTACCTGCTCGACAAGTTCCTGTTCACCGTCGACCGCGATCCCGAACTCGTCGAGCGCTACCGCGAGGACCCGCGCGGCACGGTGGCGATGTGGGAGACCGACTACGCCAACCGCATCCTCAACTGCCACGACGGCGAGTCCTCCACCTGGCTGCGGTTCGACGACGTCGAGCGCGAGGCGCTGGCCACGCACGACTATCCGGCGCTGTTCGGGCTGGGGGCGCACCCCTTCCTCACGCTCACGCTGTTCATCGCGATGTTCGAGCGGGACCACGAGCCTCTGGGATTCCAGCTTGAGTACGCCCAGCGGCTCGCGCACTTCGCCATGCCCTATCCCGACATCGCCACCTGAGCCGCTGCGATGATCATGAGGCGGTGACCTCGGGCACCGTCTCATACCGCACCCAGTCGGCGCTGATCGCGCCGGCCGTGGTGAGCAGCAGCGGCAGGTATTCCTGGGTCAGCTTCCGTACGGAGGTCTCGGCGGCGTGCACGTTGACGTTGACGGACGCGATGACCTCGCCGAGCCCGTTGCGCAGAGGAGCGGCCACCGACCTGATGCCCAGCGAGAGCTCCTCGTCCGTCAGCGCCCAGCCCTTGGCCCGCACCACCCGCAGCGCCGCGTCGCGCTCCTCCGCGTCCGGCTCCCAGCGCGGCTGGATGCCCGAGCGGCTCGGCTCGGCCAGGACCCGGCTCACCTCGGCGGGCGGCAGCGCGGCGAGCAGCACCTTGCCGAGCGAGGTCTGCAGGGCCGGGAACCGCGTCCCGATCTGCACCCGAAGGGCGACGATCTTCGGCACGGCCACCCGGGCGACGTACACGATGTCCGACCCGTCGAGCTGGGCGATCGAGGAGGATTCGTTGGTCTGCTCGACCAGCCGCTCCATATGCGGCCGGGCGACCTCCCACAGACCCATCGAGCGCACGTACGACATGCCGAGCTCCAGCACGCGCGGGGTGAGCGCGAAGCCGCCCTGCTCGGCCCGCGCGTATCCCAGCTCTTGCAGGGTCAGCAGGATGCGCCGGGCCGTCGGACGGGCCAGCCCGGCCGCGGTGGCCACCTCGGTCAGCGACATGCTCGCCCGTCCCGGCTGGAACACTCTGATGACATCGAGGCCACGGGCCAGCGCCTCGATGAAATCGGGTCCGGTCTCGGCGCGCGCCATGGGAGGTCTTCCTCTGCTCGGTTGTCCGCATGGCGGCGGCGTCCCGGCCGTGGCACCTGCGGCGAATCGCCTGATTATACCAGCGGGCGACCGCCAGTCGGACAGTTGTCCGAGAAGACTGGTTCTAGCCGCCGATCATCCCGAAGACGGCGATGGAGACCGCGTAGCAGAGCGCGATCACGACGGCGCCCACCACGTTCGCGCGGGCGGAGGCCGTCCGGCCGGGTACGAGCCATGCCGCGAAGACCCTGTTCACCAGCGGCATGGCCAGCCACGTCAGGACAGCGACACTCAACACGTTGCTGAGGAACATGGCGAGATATCCGGGCAGGTGCGCCATCGCGAACCCACGGCCCGCCGTCAGGTTGAGGATCATCACCGTGGGATAGAGAACGAGCAGCACGGTCATGGCCTGTTTCCAGCTCGGCGGGGCGCCGTCTCCCGCGTCGCGGCCGAACTGGAACCAGCCGCTGAACGCCGACTGGACCTTCCGCACGTCATAGTCGACGAAGTAGTCGCGACCCTCCGCCAGCAGTTTCGCGCGGCTGTCGGACCCGAGCCATTCGTCCAGATGCTCACGCGTGTCGTAGCGAAGCAGCACCACCCAGCGATCCTGGACACCACTCACGGGCTCGAACTCCTCGGTGCCCATGAAGCCCGTGAACCTCTCCTGCGCTTTTCGGACCTTCTCCTGCCAGCGCGCGAACTCGGCCTCGCGCCCCGGCCGCACATTGTGCGAGATCACCGCCGTGACGGCTTCCCGGACCGCCGGCCCCCCGGCGAGAACCTCCTGCGACGCGGGCTCCTCCAGCATCGGGCGAACCTCGTCGAGCAGTTTCCGCCGCACCTCGGAATCAAGCCACGCGGTCAATTGCCCGATGCTGGAGAAGCGAAATACGACCACCCATGAATTCTGCTCGCCGGCGATCGGCGGATAAAGCTCGGTGCCCTCGAACCCAGGAAAACCGCGGGCTATCTCGGTCGTCTTTTCCTGCCACCGCTCATAATCATTGTCGCGGCCTTGGCGAACTATCGAGGAAATAACCACGGTCGCGCCCTGACTGTCGGGACTGTGGCCACCACCAGGCTTCATAAGGCCGAGTGTAGTGCAGCAGCGCCCGGGTAAGGAGCAGGATGCGGCGATTGACCAGGTCGGCGAAGGGCCGAAACTTCAACCGCCTTTTACGGATCGGAGGGTTCGGAATGGACTCCAAGGATTTCATGGCGGAAGCGGTGCGGCTCGCTATCGAGTCCGTAGAGAACGGTTGGGGCGGCCCTTTCGGTGCGGTCCTCACCAACGACGGAGAAATCATCGCCCGCGGGCAGAATCGCGTCCTTCTCACCGGCGACCCCACCGCCCATGCCGAAGTGGAGACCATCCGCAAGGCCATTCAGATCTTGAATTCCCGGGCCCCCTCCATACCGGAGAGCCAGCAGAACGAATCGACCCTGGAGCTCGTGCCACGCCCTGAGGGATCCCCCGATCTCATGCCGGAGCGGGCCCGGATGCTCATGGGATACACGCTCTACAGCAGTGGCGCCCCCTGCCCGATGTGCATGAGCGCCATCTACTGGTCACGTATCGACAGGGTCTACTTCGCCTTCGACCTGGCGGCGACGAAGAAGATCGGCTTCGACGACGAGTTCCAGTACCAGGACTTCACCCGGCCTCTCGACGAGCGAAGGATCCTGATCCAGCAGGCTCAGCCCGAACTCGGCGCCCAGGCCTGTGCGGCGTGGATGAACAAGCCCGACCGGCACCCGTACTGACCGCCATATCGGCAGGCCGCCCTTCCCGGCGCCCTCTTCCTCCGTCAAGATCGCTATGACGGAGGGGGAGACGGTGGACACAGCGGCGCAGTTACCGGCGCTTCGCGGCCATGGAAGCGCGTGGCAATTCCGCGACCTACGACCTGCTGGCGGATCGGATCGCTGACGACGCGATTTTCCGCGGCCTTCGGGTCAGGCTGACTTCCTGGCGTCGTAGTCCAGCCGGGCCTGCTCGACCTTGTCCAAGTTGACCGACCACTCGGCGAGAGTCTCGAACAGGGGTGCCAGGCTGCGTCCCAGCTCGCTGATCTCGTACTCCACCCGCGGCGGAACCTCGGGGTGGTAGGTCCGCACCACGAGTCCGTCGCGCTCCAGTTGCCGCAGTCGTTCGGTCAGCACCTTGGGGGTGATGGTCGTGATGCGGCGTTGCAGCTCCACGAACCGATGCCGCCCGAATTCGTTGAGCACCCACAGGATCGGCGTGGTCCAGCGGCTGAAGACGATGTCGACCACCGGGGTGATCGGGCACGCCTGCTCCGGAGGGACGTCGGCAGGAGGCGGCCAAGGTGTGCTGTTGGTCACAATGAGCCTTCCTCGCCAATACTTTCCTCTAGGTACCTACTATCACAGCGCTAGTAGCTTCCATCGAGTCCACAGAGGACATCGATCAACGGGAGTGAACATGATTGTGGTGACTGGGGCCACGGGCAACGTCGGGCAGCCGCTCGTGCGGGCGCTCGTCGCGTATGGCGAGCAGGTGACGGCGGTCTCACGTGGGATCTCAGAGCTGGACATGCCGGAGGGGGTACGGCATCAGCGAGCCGACCTGGCCGAACCGGAGAGCCTCAAGCCCGCCCTGCATGGAGCCGAAGCGCTGTTCCTGCTGACCTCCCCCGACTTCATGGCGAACGGTGATCTCAGTGACGTCATGAACGTCGTACGAGCGGCCGACGTCCCACGGGTCGTGTTGCTGTCCTCCCACGGCGTGGGCACCCAACGCCACCCATCGCACCTGGAAGACGCCGTCAAGCAGTCGGGCCTGGAGTGGACGATGCTGCGGCCGGGCAACTTCGCCTCCAACACGGCCCAATGGGCCGGCTCGGTCCGTACGCGACGGGTGGTCACGGCGCCGTTCGGCGACGTCGCGGTGCCGGCCATCGACCCGGCCGACATCGCCGAGGTCGCTGCCGTCACACTGCGCGGGCCAGGCCACGAGGGCAAGGTCTACACGCTGACCGGACCGGCACCGATCTCACCCCGGCAGCAGGCCGCGGCGATCGGGGCCGCTCTCGGCGAGTCGGTACGGTTCGTTGAGCAGAGCCGCGCGGAAGCGCGGAACCAGATGCTGGAGTACATGCCCGAGCCAGTCGTGGAGGCCACCCTCGGCGCCCTCGGCGCCCCGTCCGCCGCCGAGCAGCGCGTCAGCCCCGACGTCGCGCGGCTCCTCGGGCGCCCGCCCCGCACCTTCGCCGAGTGGGCGGAGCGCAACGTCGCGGCCTTCAAATAGCAGATCCGGGTCGGTGCTCGTCCGGCCGGACTACCGCAGCGGACTTGAGGCGGCTGGCGCATTGACGGGGATTCGCGTGGGATAGACATGGATCACGTCCGGGCGATCCTCCCGGCCGAGAGTGGCGTGTCCGTGGGAGGCAGCAGGTGTTCGAGAGCCGGCGTCCACTGGTCGGCAGAACCGCCGAACTGGCCCACCTGTCGGGTCTCCTGGACGCCCGGAGGCAGTGGGTCTTCGTGTTGCTGACCGGTGAGCCGGGCATCGGCAAGACCCGGATGCTGGGCGCGTTCGCCGACCTCGCGCGCGAACGGGGCATCATGGCCATCGCCGGACGGGCCACCGAGTTCGAGCGCAGCGCGCCGTACGGGATCGTGCAGGACGCGCTCGCCGACGCCCACCAGCATCCTGACCTCGCCGGACACCTCGATGGGCTGCGCGCGCTGCTGTCGCGGGAGAGCGGGACGGGTGACCTGGCCGGTCTGGACCGTCACCGCCGCTTCCGCGAGATGCGTCAGGGCGTGGAGCGAATGGGCGAGTCGAGCACGCTGGTGGTCCTGATGGACGACGTGCAGTGGGCCGACGACGCCTCGGTGGAGGTGATCGACTATCACATCAGACATCCGCCGAACACGAGCGCCGTGATCGTGCTCGCCTGCCGTACCGGCGAGCTGCCCAGGGGGCTGGTCCGCTCGCTGACCTCGGCGAACGTCGTCAACCTGTCGCTCGGCCCGCTGCCGGCCGCTGAGGCCGACACCATGCTGGCCGGGCAGCCGTCCCGTCCGGGAAAGCGGCAACTGTCCCGTCCGGGAAGGCGGCGGCTGTACGAGCGCAGCGGCGGCAACCCGCTGTTCCTGGAGATCCTGGCCACCTTGCCGGACATCCAGGCCGCCGACCTCGCGGAGGTCACCGGTGCTCTCACGGAGGTCACCAGGACCGATGCCCTTGACCGGTTGATCGTGGCCGAACTCGCCGGGCTGGACCCGGACCGGCAGCTGGTGGCCCAGGCGGCGGCCGTCGCCGGTGATGACGTGGATGTGGCGTTCGTGGCGGCCGTGTCCGGGCTGGATCCCCGTACCGTCGAGTCGGCGCTGGACGAACTGGTGCGCCGCAGGGTGCTCGGCACGGCCGGGCGGGCGCTGGTGTTCAGGCATCCGCTGGTTCGCGCGGCCGCCTACCAGCTGGCCGGGCCCTCCTGGAGGAGGGCGGCGCATCGCCGGGCGGCGGAGCACCTGCTCTCGCGGGGTGCCTCGGACGTCCGCCGCGCGGTGCACATGGAGCACGCAATAGGCGTGGGCGACGCGGATGGGGCCGCGCTCCTCGTCTCGGCGGCGGGAGCGGTGTCGGTCAACGCGCCCGCGACGGCGGCGCGATGGTTCCGCGCCGCGCTGGAGGCGTCGCCCGCTGACGCGACGCCGGAGCTGCGGATGTCGCTCGCCGCGGCGCTCGCCGTGTCCGGGCGGTTGGAGGAGGCCCGGGGGCTGCTGGACGAGCTCGTACGGGAAGGCGACGGCAGCAGGGACCGGGCGGTGGGGCTGCTGTCCGCGATGCAACGGTCGCTGGGCCGGCTGGAAGAGGCCAGGGCGCTGCTGACCGGCGAGCTGGCCCGGGTGGACGACTCCGCGGGCAGGCCGCCCCTCCTGGTGGAGCTGGCGGCGATCGACCTCTTGCAGGGCCAGTGGGACTCGGCGGCGGACAACGCCGCCCAGGCCCTGGATCAGTCGAACCAAGCAAGGTCTGGAACATCGGCCTCGGCCGTCACGCTGCTCGCGGTCGCCGAGCTGTACCGCTGCCACTTCCCCGACGGATATCGCCTGCTCGCCCGCGCCAAGACGCTCATGGACGCCCTGACCGACCGCGAGCTGTGCGACGACCTCGGCTTCGTGGCACCTCTGGCGTGGGGCGAGTTCATCGTCGACCACCACGACGACGCGCTGCGGCACCTGGCTCGCGGGTTGCAGGTCGCCCGTGACCACGGCCGCGACAATGTCGTCCCCCTGTTGCACGCGGCGCGGGCCATGGTCCGTTCCGCGCTGGGCGAGATCGAGGCGGCGCTGGCCGACGCCGAGGAGGCGGAGGAGATCGCCCGTCATCTCGGCAGCGCCGAGATGCTCGCGTTCGCGCACGTGGTCAAGTCCCGGCCGCTGCTGTGGCAGGCGGGTCCTGAGGCCGCCGTGCCGCTGGTGGAGGGGGTGCTGCACGGTCCGGGAATGCGCTCGGCGTGGTGGCGGACCATCGCCGACGACGTGGTGTCGGAGGTGCTGATGGCGGTCGGCCGTACGGAGGACTGCCGGCGGTTCCTGGCCGCCCGCGTCGGCGGCGATCCGTCGGGGCTCGGGCCCGGCGCGGCGAGTGTCTTCGCCCGCCGCGCGCGGGCGGAGGCGGCCTGCGGCGACTTGACGGCGGCCGGGCAGTGGTACGAGCGGGCCGTCGCGGTCGTGGCGTCGGGAGCGCCGCCCGCCCGGTCCGCCGACGTCGAGGCGGCCCGCGCGGCGCTGGCGATGGCCGCGGACCGGCCGCACGAGGCGGACGCGTCGGCGCGCGCGGCCGTGGCGTGTCTCGTCACGGCCAGACTGCCCGTCGGCGAAGGCTTCGCCCGGATGCTGCTGGCGGAGGTGAGCGCGGACGCGGGCGACGTCCGCACGGCGCAGGAGCAGCTCGGCCAGGCCAAGGCCCTGTTCACGCGCGTCGGCGCGCCTTGGCCGGCGGCGCAGGCCGGGCGCAGGCAGCGCGGCGCCGCGGCCCATGGGGCGGGCGGGCGGCTGTCGGAGCGCGAACGCGAGATCGTCGAGCTGGTCGGTGAGGGTCTGACGAACCGGCAGATCGGCGAGCGGCTGTACCTGAGCCCGCGCACGGTCGAGACGCACCTGGCGCGGGTCTTCCGCAAGCTCGGCGTCAACACCCGCGCGGCCCTGGTCCGCCGGTCGGCAGGCCAGGCGTGAGGTCACCTGGACATGGTGGATCGGCGGGCCCGGCCGTGGGATCCGTTGAACGACGTACCCTCTGGCAGGGCGGCATCCGTGAAACGACGGACCTTCCTGATTACGGGTCGGTGGCTCTTCGCCGGTGAATGGCCACGTGGTGAGAATTCGGACGGATCATCCGAGCACCACGAACGGAAAGGCCTCCATGGGCACCCCCAGAAGACTGATCACCGCGTTACTCACCGCCCTCATCGCCTTGACCGGCTTCGTCGTCGCCTCACCGCCAGCCAGCGCCGACAGACTGGTCGCCGAGGCGTCGCTTCACTCCTGGCACGCCAACAACCAGAACAAGACCATCGACACCACGGTCAAGGTCTACGCCAGCGGCAACGTCTACGGGGTCTCGACGGTCGAGTCGGGCGTCTACCTCACCGGCGTCCGGCTGTGCGCCAAGGCCCTGCTCCTCAACATCGACGGCATGGTCATCGGCGAGGTCGGCGGCGACTGCTGGGGTGTCAACGGCACCGCCTTGGGCTACTCCAAGCGTACGGAGAACTGGTCCGGGCAGGTCGCACCGGACATCGCCGAGCAGACGTACGCGGTGTCGATCGTGCACTGGAACAACGGCATCGACTGGGGTCAGGTCCTCGGCTTCGCCAAGTTCATCTGGACCGTGTACAAAACGCTCAGCACCGACGGCTCCGACGCCTCGGCCAACACCGTGGTCCTGCCCAACTACCAGCCCATCCAGTTCGCCGGCAACAACGGCAGCAGCGGTGGAGGTGGCGGCGGTAGCCCGCACAACCCCAAGCCGAACGATCCCTGACCGGAACCCCGGGGTGGCGCGACGACACGCTCGCGCCACCCCTCCGGGCGTCACGTCGCGCGATCACCCGTCCAGGTAGCCCCGGATCGCCGCGTCACGCTACCGCGAGGTGGCCGCCGTCCATGGCCGGAGCTTCTCGGGGTTGCGTACCGCCCAGATGCGCTTGATCCGGCCGTCTTCGACGTCGAACGCGGCCACCGTCACGGCGACGTCGTTCTGCTGAGCCACCAGACCCGGCTGACCGTTGACCGTACGCTCCAGGATGGTCAGGTCGGGTGCCTTGCCGGCGAGGGCGAGGATGTAGCGGGCGATCCGCTCGCTGCCTTCGATCGGGTGGAGTCCGGCGCTGACCAGGCCGCCGCCGTCGATGATCGCCGTGGCGTCGGGGTCGAGAAGACCGATGAGGGCGTCGATGTCCTTGGCTTCCCATGCCTGCTTGAAGTCCCTGACGATGCCGGACTGCCGCGCCGCCGGAGTTGCCGGCGCCTGCGCGGCACCGAGACGGCGGCGGGCCGAGGAGGCCAGCTGGCGACAGGCCCCCGGCGTACGGCCGACGATCTCGGCCACCTCGGCGAAGGAGAAGCGGAAGACATCATGCAGGACGAGCGCGACGCGCTCGGCGGGGGTCATCGAATCGAGCACGACGAGAAAGGCCATGGTGATCGACTCGTCGAGGGTGACGCGGTCCACCGGGTCGACCGGCCGCCCGGTGATCCACTCCGTGGGGTCGGGCAGCGGCTCGGGGATCCATTCGCCGACGTAGCTCTCGCGCCGGGTCCGTGCCGAGCCGAGCAGGTCCAGGCAGATGCGACTGGCGACCGTGGTCAGCCAGGCGCCGGGGACTTCGATGGCGTCCTGCTGCTGCCGGGTCATGGCGTACCAGCGGGCGTAGGTCTCCTGTACGACATCCTCCGCGTCGGCCAGGGAGCCGAGGAGACGATAGGCGAGGTTGATCAGCTGACGCCGCTCACTCATGATCGCGCTCAGGCCCGGATCGGATGGGGTGGTCATGGTGTCGATGGCTCCCTTGCTCGCGGCTGCCCTCACCCGTTCGACGAGACAGCCCACGGGACTGTGAGGTCGGCGCGTCGCCTGACATTTTCCGCGGTTGTTTCGTCGGACTGCTGGGACCCGGATCGCAGTGATCAACGATGCACGGGCCGGCTTCCTCGACGGAAGTTCTCGCAGCTGACAACCACAAAGGAAAGCTTATGTTCGCCGCTTATGTCGCGGTCACCATCTTCGCCGCGCTCCTGTTCGGCAGCGCCGCCGTCGTCTACCTGATCGGCCACGAATTTCCCAAGGCCCAGGCGGACATGAAGCGCCTGCCACGGTCGTGGGTACCGGTCCTGGGCATGATGCTGGCGGCGGGCTCTTTGGGGCTGCTGGGCGGGTTCGCCGTGCCGATGCTGGGGACACTCGCCGCCTACAGCCTCGTGCTGTACTTCGTCGGCGCGCTCCTCGCACACCTGCGGGTGGGTTCCCGCAAGCTCGTGAACTGGGGCGGATTCTTCCTCACCGCGGTGGCCGCACTGGCCGTGAACCTGGCCTACCACTGGTCGTGACCCGTAGAGATCGAGAAGGGAAACCTCGCCATGTCCACACCCACCACGACCGAGCAGTCACGCCTGCCCGACCCCGCCCAGTTCTTCCCCGAGCTCGGCCAGATCGCCGGAGCCATGCTCAAGGCCACCCTGAACGGCGCGATTCCGCAGACCACCGTCAACCTGCTGCAACTCCGCGCCGGTCAGATCGTCGGCAGCACCTACCACACCGTCCGGCAGACCGGCCTGCTCCGCAAGGCCGGGGAAACGGAGGAGCGCATCACGGCGGTGGCGTCGTGGCAGGACGCCCCCTACTTCACCGACGCCGAACGGGTCGCGCTGGAGCTCGTGGAGGCCGTCCTCACCCCGAACCCGTCCGGGGAGCGCGTCCCCGATGAGCTGTACGCCAAGGCGTCCGCCCACTACGACGACAAGGCGCTCTGGACGCTCACCCTGGCGATCAGCCAGATCTTCTTCTTCATCCCCGTCGCCCTCATCGGCAAGCCGATCCCCGGTAAGCCCCCTGGGAAGAACTACACCGGGTGATGAAGGCGAAGCGTGGCCGTCGCGCCGCCGTCCGGGGCGTTGGCGAAGGCGAGATCGGCGCCGATCACCCGTGCCTGTCCGGCGGCGATGGCCAGGCCCAGACCATGGCCATGGCCACGCTCGGCCCCGCCCGTACGGAACCGCTGGGGTCCCTCCGCCAGCAACCCGTCCGGGAATCCGGGGCCGTGGTCGCGTACGACGATCGTCGTGTCGTTCACGGCGACCTCGACCGGAGCGCGCCCGTGGCGGTGGGCGTTGATGACCAGGTTCGTGATGATCCGGTCAATGCGCCGCGGATCGGTGTCGACCACCGGCTCACCGGTCACCGTCAGCCGGACCGCGAGCTTCGTCCGGGCCACGCACTCCTCGACGACCCGGCCCAGCGGCACCGGACGGCGGTCGGCCCACTCCGCGCCCGCGTCCAGCCGGGAGATCTCCAGCAGGTCCTCCACCAGCGCCCGCAGCACCCGCACCCGGTCACGTACCAGGTCGGTGGCCTCGCTCTCCGGGAGCAGTTCGGCCGAGACGACCAGTCCCATCAGCGGGGTACGCAGCTCGTGGGCCACATCGGCGGTGAAGCGCTGCTCGCTAAACAGCCGGTCCCGCAGGCTGTCGGCCATCGAATCGATGGTGGCCGAGATGTCGGTGATCTCGTCGCCGCCCCGGCCGCCCATCCTGCTCCTGGCCTCTAGGTCGCCGTCCGCGATCCGCCGCGCGGTGCGGGCCACCCGCCTCAGCCGCCGGTTGGACGTCTCGGCGGCCAGCACGGCCAGAGGTACGACGACCGCGAGCGCGACCAGCGACGCTTTCAGGATGTTCCGGTCCAGGGCCCATAGACCGCGTATCTCCGAGCCCATGTCGATCTGCACGGCGAGCACCTGGCCGTCGATCAGCTGCGCCGCCCACATCCAGGGGATGTCCGGTCGGCGGTCGTCGTACCAGGTGCTGAACTCGCCTGTGCTCCTGGCCTGTTGGAGCAGCGCGGGCGGGACCTGAGCGGTCTGCGGCGCCTCGCCCGTACGCCGGTAGGCGTCCACCTCGGCCAGCAGCGCGCTGAAAGCCCTGTCCCTGCCCAGGCTCATGGACCGGTCGAAGGCACTCCGGTGGACCAGCACCCCGACGGCCAGCGCGACCGCGCAGGACGTCACGGCCACCAGCGCGGCGATCTTCCAGCGTAGTGACCGCCAGTTCAGTAGTCCGCGTGCGGCCTTTCCCACGTCAGCGCCGCAGCTTGTAACCGAAGCCGCGGACCGTCTCGATCCGGTCGGCGCCGATCTTCTTACGCAGCCGCTGCACGCACAGGTCGACGACGCGGCTGTCCCCGTCCCAGCCGTAGTCCCAGACGTTGCGCAGCAGTGTCTGCCGGTCCAGCACGATCCCCGGATTCGCGGCGAACTCCAGCAGCAGCCGCAACTCGGTGGGAGCCAGCTCGACCGGCTCCCCGGCGCGGCGCACTTCCAGCCCCTGCGGATCAATGGTCAGGTCCCCGAAGACCAGGCCAGTGGCCTCCTGGAGGTGTTCCGGACCCGGAGCGAAGGAGGCCCGGCGCAGCAGGGAACGGATCCTGGCCACCAGCACGGAGGTGTCGACCGGCTTGACCACGTAGTCGTCGGCCCCCGCCTCCAGCCCCGACACCACGTCGAGAGCGTCACCCCGCGCGGACATCATCAGGATCGGCACCAGGCTCCACTCCCTGACCTGCCGGCACAACCCGATGCCGTCCAGTCCTGGCAGCATCACGTCCAGCAGCAGCACGTCGTGCCGCTGCTCCCTGAACAGTTCGAGGCCGGTCAGACCGTCGCCCGCCGTGCCCACGCGATAGCCGTAGCGCTCCAGCACCATCCCGACGGTCTTGCGGATCACCTCGTCGTCCTCGACGAGCAGCACGGTCACCGGAGCCGACACCGAAAGCGACATTTCTCCCCAAAGGCCTGAGGCAACAGACGATACAAGCCGCCGACATCCGCGACGCCTCAGCCGTGTATCAGCCACGAATCAACCTTCATACGGAGGAGGGGTATAGTCCGCACTCTACAACCCGTACATGGATGTACGAGATAGTGGGGAATGCGGATGCCATCCATACAAGTGCGGCTCTCGGTGAACGGCCGCGAGCACGAGCTGGAGCTGGAAACCCGGGTCAGCCTGCTCGACTGCCTGCGCGAGCACCTCGGCCTGACCGGTACCAAGAAGGGCTGCGACCAAGGGGCCTGCGGCGCCTGCACGGTGCTGCTGGACGGTGAGCGGGTCAACTCCTGCCTCGTGCTCGCCGCGCAATGCGCGGACGCGGCGATCACGACCATCGAGGGGCTGGCCTCGTCGGAGGTCGGCCGGGCGATGCAGGAGGCGTTCGTCCGCAACGACGGCCTGCAGTGCGGCTACTGCACCCCGGGCCAGGTCTGCTCGGCCGTGGCCATGCTCACCGAGTACGAGGCCGGGGTGCCGAGCGCCGTGGGCGAGGCCGGGGTGCCCAGTGCCGTAGGTGGCGCCGGTCTGACGGACGCCGAGATCAGGGAACGGCTGGCGGGCAACCTGTGCCGGTGCGGCGCGTACAACGGGATCCTCGCGGCGGTGCGGGAGGTCGTCCGGTGAACCCGTTCTCCTACGTACCGGCCACCGACACCTCCTCAGCCGTCGCCCGCGCCGCAGAAGGGGCGAAATACCTGGCAGGCGGCACCAATCTCGTCGACCTGATGCGCCAGGGCATCGAGACGCCGCACGAGCTCGTGGACATCACCCGGCTGCCGCTGGCCGACATCGAGGAGCACGCGGGCGGCCTGCGGATCGGGGCCCTGACCCGCAACACGCGGGTGGCCACCGACGAGCGGATCCGCGATCGCTACCCGGTGCTCGCCCAAGCCATCCTGAACGGCGCCTCCCCTCAACTGCGCAACCGCGCCACCGTGGGCGGCAACCTGATGCAGCGCACCCGCTGCGGCTACTTCTACGACCGGCACTCGGCCTGCGGCAAACGCGATCCGGGCGCCGGCTGCGACGCTCTCGACGGGTTCAACCGCACGCACGCCATCCTCGGCACGAGCGAGAGCTGCGTCGCCGTACATCCGTCGGACATGTGCGTGGCCCTGGCCGCCCTGGATGCCGTGGTCAACATCGCGGGCCGCGACCCCGTACCGCTGGTGGACTTCCACCGCCTGCCCGGAGACACGCCGCACCTGGAGACGGCGCTCGCGCCGGGGGAGCTGGTGACCTCCATCGACCTGCCGCCTGCCCAGCTGGGCCGCTCGGTGTATCTCAAGGTGCGCGATCGGGCCAGTTACGCCTTCGCGCTGGTCAGCGTGGCCGCCGTCGTCCGTATGGAAGCGGGCCGCGCCACCGGCGTACGCATCGCGCTGGGCGGGGTCGCCGCCAAACCGTGGCGCGCGTACGAAGCCGAACGGCTCCTGACCGGCACCACTCTCGACGACGAGCTCATCCACCAGGCGGCCGAACAGGCGCTGGCCGGCGCCCGTCCACGCGCGCACAACGCGTTCAAGGCCGAGCTGGCCCGGCGCCTGATCCGGCGAGCATTGCAAGGAGTCAGGTCATGAATCTCGCCGCCCGCGGCTTCACCCTCGCCAGCAAGGCACTGACCAGGCTGGCCAGACTCCTGCCCGACGGCAGGCCCGATCCCCTGGCCCACCGCCGCGCCGAGCTCGGCAGGCCCGCCGACCGGCTGGACGGCCGCGCCAAGGTCACCGGCGCCATCCGTTACACGGCCGAGCGGCGACTTCCCGGCCTCGCCTACGCGGTCGTGGTGGGCAGCACAATCGCCAGGGGCCGGGTCACCGCCGTCCACGTTCCGCGGGCGCCCGGTGTGCTGCTCGTGATGACCCACGACAACGCGCCCGCGATGAAGCGCACCCCCGCGTACGCCACCATGAAGGGCCCGCTCGGCGCCGCCGCGATGAGCCTGCCGGTGCTCAACACCGACGAGATCTTCTGGTACGGCCAGCCCATCGCGGTCGTCGTGGCCGAGTCCCTGGAACAGGCCCGTTACGCGGCGTCGCTGATCCACGCCGACTACGAGCCGTGGCCCGCCAGGCTGTCGATGGCCGACGGGAAACCGTACACGCCCGCCCACGCCGTGCTGGAGGAGCCCGTGACCAGGCGCGGCGATGTCCGCACGGCGCTCGGCGCGGCGGCGGCCACGGTCGAGGCCGAGTACACCACGCCGCTCGAACACCACAACGCCATGGAACCGCACGCCACCGTGGCCGACTGGGAGGGCGACCGCCTCACCGTCTACGACACCGCGCAGTACCCCTATGGCGTCAAGGAGATGCTGGCCAAGAAGTTCTCACTCGCCGAGGAGAACGTCCGCGTGCTGGCGCCGTTCATCGGCGGCGGCTTCGGCGGCAAGACGCCGGCCTGGCCGCACGTCTGGCTCACGGTGGCGGCGGCCAAACTCTCCGGCCGTCCCGTCAAGCTCGTGCTCTCGCGGGCCGACGTGTTCGCCATGACCGGCGGCCGGGCCCCGACCCGCAGCCGCGTCGCGCTCGGCGCCGACGCCACGGGGCGGCTCACCGCGCTCGAACACGACGCCCTGGCCCCGTGCACGAGCGACGAGTTCGCCGAGGCCGCCGTCGTCGCCTCCCGCCATCTGTACGCCTGCCCCAACGTCCATGTCGTCCAGCAGGTGGTCCGCCTGGACCGCATCCAGAACGCCTTCTTCCGTGGCCCAGGCGTCGCCCCCGGATCCTTCGCGCTGGAATCCGCCATGGACGAGCTGGCCTGGCGGCTCGGCCTCGACCCTCTTGAGCTGCGCCTGCGCAACGAACCGGAGCGGGACCCGATGAGCGGAATCAGCTTCACCAGCCGCCACCTGCGCGAGGCGTACGCCCTGGGCGCCGAGGCGTTCGGCTGGTCCCGGCGCCCGCCCGCGCCCCGCGCGACGCGGGACGGCCGCTGGCTCATCGGGTATGGGATGGCCGCGGCGATCAACCCCGACGCCGTGCTCATCGCCGGAGTCAAGCTGCGCCTGTCCGCCGACGGCACCGTCACCATCCGCAGCAGCACCAACGAACTGGGCGCCGGCACCTCGACCGCGCAGAGCCAGGTCACGGCCGACCGTCTTGGGCTGCCTCTCGACCGGATCCGCTTCGAGCAGGGCGATTCCAACGTGGCCAGGACCCGCATCCCCGGTGCCTCGGCCGCGACCACGACGCTCGCCTCGGCCGTCTGGTCCGCCCGCGACAACCTCGTCCGCGAGCTGCTGAAGCTGGTGCGCGACACCGACTCACCGCTGGCTGGACGGTCGTTCGAGGAGGTGGAGACCCGCGACGGTGGCCTGTTCGGGCCCCGTGGGGGTGAGAGCTATGAGCGCATTCTGGCCAGGGCCGAGACGGAGGCCGTGGAGGTGGCGGGGAAGTCGGCGCTGCCGTACCAGACCGTCAAGCGGGGCACCTACTCCTACGGCGCGCACTTCTGCGAGGTGCGGGTCGACGAGGAGACCGGCGAGGCGCGCGTCACGCGCTGGGTCGGCGCGTTCGACGGCGGCAGGATCGTCAACCCCAAGCAGGCCACCAGTCAGATGCGCGGCGGCATCATCATGGGCATCGGCATGGCACTGACCGAGGAGACACTGCTCGACGAGCGCACCGGCCTCATCGTCAACCGCGGCCTGGCCGAGTACCACGTGCCCACGCACGCCGACGTGCCCGACATCGACATCCACTTCGTCGACCAGCCCGACCCGCAGACCCCGCTGGGTGCCAAGGGCATCGGCGAGCTCGGCATCGTGGGCGTGGCCGCCGCCATCGCGAACGCCGTCTATCACGCGACCGGCGAACGCGTCCGCTCCCTCCCCATCACTCCGGACAAACTCATGTAGCCGGATTGGAATACGGTAGGGGGGTATAGTACGTTGAGGAAGTCGAAAGATCGCGCGACCCACGCGTTCCCGATGACCTCGCCGAGGAGGCGGTACGACATGAACACCGCGAGCAAGCTAGGTGCCTACGCTGTGGGGCTGGCCGTCGTCTTCGGCGGCGCCCTGGGCGTCGGAAACGCGTTCGGGGAGGGCACCCCCGCACCGGCGCCCCCGAGCCATGGGAGCGCCCACACCACTCCCACTCAGGCCGGCGCAAAACCGCAGGACGATACCCCCGGGGGGCTGCAGGTGTCCCAGAACGGCTACACCCTCAATCCGTTGACCACTGTCAAGACCGGCGAGCCCACCGATTTCCGGTTCACTGTGACAGGGCCCGATGGCAAGCCGGTGACCGACTATCAGGTTCAGCATGACAAGAAGCTCCATTTCATCGTGGTCTCTCGTGACCTGGCGACGTTCCAGCACCTGCACCCCGAACAGGCCGGCGACGGGGTGTGGTCGGTGAAGCTGACGCTGGACGCCCCTGGCGCCTACCGGGCCTTCGCCGACTTCGCCCCCGCGGGCGGAAGTGGCCTGACACTTGGTATGGATGTGCCGGTCGCGGGCGACTACGCGCCGCGGGCCCTGCCTGCGGTCAGTCGTACGGCGCAGGTGGACGGCTACACGGTTACCCTGACGGGCGACCTGGTTCCCGGCCAGGCGAGCAAGCTCACGCTGAGCGTGAGCAAGGACGGCAAGCCGGTGACGGATCTGCAGCCATACCTGGGGGCGTACGGCCACCTGGTGGCGTTGCGGGCCGGTGACCTGGCCTACCTCCACGTACATCCGGAAGAAAGCGACAAGGCCGGGCCCGAGATCACCTTCTACGCCGAAGTGCCCAGCGGCGGCGACTACCGGCTGTTCCTGGACTTCCAGCACGCCGGCAAGGTACGCACCGCCGATTTCACCGCCCGAGCAGGGGCCGGACAGCCCAAGCCCGCGGCGGAGCCGAGTGTCAGCCCGTCCCACGGCGACGACCACAAGCACTGAGCAGAAAGGGGGAGTGATGTCTTCCCTCACCGAAGGCAGAGCTGTCGAACTCACCATCGGCGGCATGACGTGCGCATCCTGCGCCAACCGCATCGAACGCAAACTGAACAAGCTTGAAGGCGTGACCGCGACCGTCAACTACGCGACGGAGAAGGCGAAGGTCACCTTCCCCGAGGGCATTGATCCGCAGCAGTTGATCACTGAGGTGGAGAAGGTGGGCTACACCGCCGCCCTGCCCGCCCCGCCCAAGACGGAGGCGCAGCGGCAGGAGGAGCCGGAGGACGAGCTGCGGCCGCTGCGTCAGCGCCTGCGCACCTCGTTGGTGCTGAGCGTGCCGGTGGTGGCGATGGCGATGGTCCCGGCGCTGCAGTTCGCCAACTGGCAGTGGCTGTCGCTGGTGCTGGCCGCGCCGGTGGTGGTGTACGCGGGCTGGCCCTTCCACAAGGCCGCCTGGACCAACCTCCGGCACGGCGCCGCGACCATGGACACGTTGATCTCGCTGGGCACGCTGGCCGCGCTCGGCTGGTCGCTGTGGGCCCTGTTCTTCGGCACCGCCGGCACGCCCGGCATGACGCATCCCTTCACGTTCACCATCGAGCGCTCCGACGGTTCGGGCAACATCTACCTCGAGACGGCGGCGGCGGTGACCGCGTTCATCCTGGCCGGTCGCTACTTCGAGGCCCGCGCCAAACGCCGCGCCGGCGCGGCACTGAAGGCGCTGCTGGAACTGGGCGCCAAAGAGGTCGAACTGGCCGACGGCCGCCGCATCCCCACCGAGCAACTGCAGGTCGGCGACACCTTCGTCGTCCGGCCGGGCGAGAAGATCGCCACGGACGGCGTGATCACCGAGGGCAGCTCCGCGGTGGACGCCTCGATGCTGACCGGCGAATCCGTGCCCGTCGAGGTGAAGCCCGGCGACGCGGTCACCGGCGCGACGGTGAACGCGGGCGGCCGCCTGATCGTCAAGGCCACCCGAGTGGGCGCGGACACCCAGCTGGCGCAGATGGCCAGACTGGTCGAGGAGGCGCAGACCGGCAAGGCGCAGGTGCAGCGGCTGGCCGACCGCATCTCCGGGATCTTCGTACCGATCGTGATCGCGTTGGCGGTCGGGACACTCGGATACTGGCTCGGCACGGGCAACGGCGCGGCGGCGGCGTTCACCGCGGCGGTCGCCGTGCTGATCATCGCCTGCCCCTGCGCGCTGGGCCTGGCCACGCCGACCGCGCTGCTGGTCGGCACCGGGCGGGGCGCACAGCTGGGCATCCTGATCAAGGGCCCGGAAGTGCTGGAGTCGACCCGCAAGGTCGACACGATCGTGCTGGACAAGACCGGCACGGTCACCGAGGGCAAGATGACCCTGGTCGCCGTCCACCTCGCCGAGGGGGAGAACCGCGAAGAGGTCCTCAGGCTGGCCGGCGCGCTGGAGCACGCCTCCGAGCACCCGATCGCCCAGGCCATCGCCCGCGAGGCCCGATCCGACGCCACGGTGGAGGACTTCGCCAACGTCGAAGGGCTCGGCGTACAGGGCATCGTCGACGGCCACGCGGTGCTGGTAGGCCGTCCCCGGCTGCTGGCGGAGTGGTCCCAGCACCTGCCCGTCGACCTGGAACGCGAGCTCGCCGACGAGCAGGCCAAGGGTCGCACCGCGGTCGCGGTCGGCTGGGACGGCCAGGCCCGCGCGGTGCTGGTGGTGGCCGACGTGGTCAAGCCGACCAGCAAGCAAGCCATCGCCGACCTGCGGGCACTCGGCCTGACGCCGGTGCTGCTGACCGGCGACAACGAGGCCGTGGCCCGTACGGTGGCGGCCGAGGTGGGCATCGACGAAGTCATAGCCGAGGTGCTGCCCGCCGACAAGGTCGACGCGGTCAAGAAGCTGCAGGCCGAGGGCAAGGTCGTGGCCATGGTGGGTGACGGGGTCAACGACGCCGCCGCGCTCGCCCAGGCCGACCTGGGCCTGGCGATGGGCACCGGCACCGACGCGGCCATCGAGGCGTCCGACCTGACCCTGGTCAGGGGCGATCTGCGGGTGGCGGCCGACGCGCTGCGCCTGTCCCGCCGCACGCTGTCGACCATCAAGGGCAACCTGTTCTGGGCGTTCGCCTACAACGTGGCCGCCCTGCCGCTGGCCGCGATCGGCCTGCTCAACCCGATGATCGCCGGAGCCGCGATGGCGTTCTCCAGCGTGTTCGTGGTGAGCAACAGCCTGCGCCTGCGCCGCTTCAAGTAATCCATTCGCGTGGCCGAAGGCGCTCACCGCCTTCGGCCACTCAGTGGTGGTACTGGTGCACCACCGCATGGCCCTTGCCCCGGGAGATCAGCCACTTGTTCACCGGCGTCGTCACCACGAAGGCCACCACCAACGACCCGGCCAGCGACGCCCAGAACAGCCAGCTGGTCAGACCCGCGTCCATGGCACCGGGCACGGCCACGACCACCGCGTTGTCCATGATCTCCATCACCACGATGGAGACGGTGTCCGCGGCCAGCGCCACCTTCAACGCGTCGCGAAAGCCGAGTCCGGCCCGCAGCACGCCACGCATGGTCAGCCCGTAGCCGAACACGAAGGCCAACACCACCGACAGCACCACGGTGGTGAAGTTGGACAGGCCGGCGGCGGTGCCGATGACCATGCCCAGCACCTCGCCGATGGCGCATCCGGTCAGGCAGTGCAGGGTCGCCTGCGCGGCCACCGTCCACGTGGCCGCGGGCGGGGCGTGGTGACCAGTAGCCGGGTGATCGCTGTGGTCCATGATGTTGCTCCTTAGCCGGCGTCGAGCCTTGAGCATACTCATAGGGGGTATCTCGCCGCATTTGTCGGGTACGGCGGCGTGTATCCAGCTCGCCGATTCGTAAACTGGCCGGGTGCCGAAGCTGTGGAACGAGACGATCGAGACGCACCGCCGTACCGTGCATGACGCGATCCTGGACGCCACTGTCGAGCTGGTGCGGGAGCGCGGGCTCCTGGCGGTGACGATGTCGCAGATCGCCGAGAAAACCGGCATCGGCCGCGCGACGCTCTACAAATACTTTCCCGACGTCCAGACCATCCTGCTGGCCTGGCACGGCCGCATGGTCGCCGGGCATCTGGAGCACCTCGCCCAGGCGGTGGAGCGCGAGGGCGACGCCCGGCTGCGGCTCGAAGCCATGCTGGAGACGTACGCCCTGATGCATCGGCGAATGGCGCGGCATGGCTTCAGCCCCGATCTCGTCATGCTCCTGCACCGGTCCGAGGACGCCGGCCGCGCCCAGCGGCGGCTGCATGACATGCTGCGCGACGCGCTGACAGCCGCCGCGCGGGCCGGTGACGTACGTGACGACATGGCGGCGGACGAGCTCGCCGCCTTCTGCACCCACGCGCTGCAGGCAGCCGTCGACCTGTCCTCGGAGGCCGCGGTCAAGCGCCTCGTCTCCCTTACCTTGACCGGGCTGCGACCGCGCTGAGCTTGCCTTCAGCGGGATTCAGTGAGGGCCTGCGGAAGACCGGCGGCGGCGCCGGAGATGGCCGATGATCAGGACGGCTTTCGCCAGAGCCATCACCAGGATGATCCCCAGGACGGCGTCCGAACCCAGTCCCGCCCACTGCGGGATCGCCAGCACTCCGGCGGCCAGCCCCACGTGCACGGCCACGGCCAGGACGGCGGCCAGCGTGAGGCCGAGCGTCAGGTAACGGCTCCGGCGCGGCGGGGCCGTGGCCGGGACGGGGCTCGTGGTTCCGTCAGGGCGGCGCCAGTCCACGCTCAGGTGGTCACGCCTGCCCATCCTGGTGATGTTCCTGGTGAGAAGGGCTTGCACACGCTGTAACCGGTCCTCGTCCACGGCTTCGACACGCACCGTCAATCCTTCCGGGGTGGCCCGCAGGGTGCAGGTGCCCCAGTCGAGGTTGATGGTGCCGTCTGTCTCGGACCAGTCTGCTTTGACGCTTTTGGGTCTTTCGCCGCCTATGTGCGGGCCGTGGCCGGGGCCGGTGGGCAAGCCGCGGCTCATCTGGTCGGCATGGCGGCAGAGCTGGACGAGGTAGCGACTGGCGCGATCGGTCGTGATGTGAGCGTCGGCGCGTTGCATGGCTGTCCTTTCAAGGTTTCAGTACAGCATGCCTATGATATATACACTATGTCTCGAAAAATCGTGAGGAGCGCGGAACGGCGGGTCGTAGGCTGGTCGTATGGTGAAGACCGCAGCACGGCAGCCGGTACCCGCCCGGCGTGCGGACGCCGAGCGCAACATCGCCGCGATCCTCCAAGCGGGCACCCGGCTGCTCAGCGCCGACCACACGGCCAGCGTGGCCGACATCGCCAAGGCCGCCGGGGTGGGCAGAGTCACCCTTTACGGCCACTTCCCGTCGCGGGAGGCGCTGGTGGACGCGGTGCTCGACCACGCGGTCGGCGTGGCGGAGGCGGTGCTGGCGGACGATTCGATCGACACGGCACCCGCGCCCGAGGCCATGGCCAAGCTCCTGCGGTCGTCCTGGGAGATCCTCGAACGGCACCGCCGCCTGTTCCTGGCCGCCGACCGGACACTGGCCACGGAGCGGATCAGGGAGCACCACGACCGGCCGCTGCAGCGGGTGGAGCGGCTCATCGCGCGCGGTCAGCGCGCGGGCGACTTCCGCACCGACCTGCCGCTGGCCTGGTTGGTGACGACGTTCTTCTCGATCATCCACAGCGCGGCGCAGGAGCGTGAGACCGGGCGGCTGGCGGCCGAGGAGGTCGAGCCGGTGCTGATCAAGACGATGCTGGCGCTGCTCTCCAAGCCCGCCTGACCCCGGCCTGCCTCCGCAGGCTCCGCGTCCCGAAAAAAAACCCTACCTGTGTATGGTTCACGGGTGCTAACTTGAACATCAGTGTTCGAGTTAAGGAGACTTCGGATGAGTCTTGGCACGCCTTCCGCCCAGACACGCACGAGCGGGTGGGGCCTGCTCGTGCTGCTGTGCCTGGCCCAGTTCATGTTGATCGTCGACATCACGGTGGTGCAGGTGGCGCTGCCCACCATCGGTACGGACCTCGCGCTCGACCGCGAGTCGCTGACCTGGGTGGTGACCACGTACACGCTCTGCTTCGGCGGCCTCATGGTGCTCGGCGGGCGGCTCGCCGACGCGTGGGGCGCCCGTCGCACGCTCATGATGGGGCTGGGACTGTTCACGGCGGCCTCGCTGGTGTGCGGGCTGGCCGGGAGCGGCGTGATGCTCATCGCCGGGCGGGCGCTCCAGGGCATCGGAGCGGCGCTGCTCTCCCCGGCGGCCCTGGCCGTCATCACCAGCACCTACCAGGGCGAACGGCGCGGCCGGGCGCTCGGCGTCTGGGCGGCCATCGGCGGTACGGGGGCGGCCCTGGGCGTGCTGCTCGGCGGCGTGCTGACCGCCGGGCCGGGCTGGACCTGGGTGTTCATCGTCAACGTACCGATCGGGCTGGTGGTGCTCGCCACCGTGCCCGCCGTCGTACCGCCCACGCCCGGGCGGAGCGAGCGGGTCGACGTACCCGGCGCCCTGGTCGTCACACTGGCGACGGCACTGCTGATCTACGGGCTGGTGACAGCGGGCGACGCGGGCTGGGGCGCGGTGGGCACGGTGCTGCCGCTGGTGGGGGCCGTGCTGCTGTACGCGCTGTTCGTGGTCGTCGAGCGGTCGGTACGCGCACCGCTCATGCGCGCCGAGACCCTGGCCAGGCGGCCGGTGATCTCGGGGACGTTCGTCATGCTGATGGCCACCGGGCTGATGCTGGGATTGTTCTTCCTCAGCTCGCTCTACCTCCAGAACGTGCTGCGGTTCAGCGCGCTGGAGACCGGGCTGCTGTTCCTGCCCGTGGCCATCGCGATCACGATCGGCGCACAGCTCGGCGGGCATCTCATCGGCCGGATCGGCGGCCGGCCGGTGGCGGTGGCGTCCTTCGTGGTGACGGCGGCCGGGGCGGCGCTGATGACCCGCATCTCGCCCGACGCGAGCGCGTACACCACGCTGCTACCCGGCTTCGTGCTGGCCGCTTTGGGGATCGGGCCGGCGTTCGTGACGGCCACCACCACGACCATGGCGAACATCCCGCCCGGCGAGAACGGCGTCGCCTCCGGCGTCATCAACACCTTCCACGAACTCGGCGGCTCGATCGGGGTGGCTGTCGTCTCCACGGTCGCCGCGTCCAGCCTCGTACCCGGCTCGACGGCGGGCATCGGCGGCTTCGTCTCGGGGCTCACGCTGTGCGTCGTCGCCGCGGGCGCCGCGGCGGCCATCGCGCTGTGGCTGGTGCCGCCGGGCAAGCCCGCGGCGGCGTTCGTCGGCCACGGCCACGGACACGGCCACTGACGGGTACGACGCGCGTGGGCCGGGGGGCCAGGCCGTCGAGGCCGGCGCCCAGCTCGCGGGCCTGATGAACCCCGAGGGCCGCTAATCGTCCTCGCGGAGCCGCTCCAGCCGAGTCTGGGCGAACGAGCGGATCGCCTCATCCCTGGCCATGGCCGCGTGCGCCAGGAGGTCCGTGTCGTCCTTGTGGGACAGGCTCGCGGCGGCCGCCCCGGCGAACAGCCGGGTCAGCGGGTCGCCTTCTTCCATTCGGATGACGATGCCGGTCCGGTCAGACTCCTCTTCGTCCTGGAGGATCAGCCACTCCACCAGTTCCTTGAGCTGACCCGGGGGCAGACATGACGCCCCTGCCTCAAGCTGCTCGATCGAGGCCTCGGTCAGGAACTCGAGGATCTTCCAGCGGATGGCGCGATCGGGGTCGAGGCTCAGGTTGATGACCTGCGCGAGGATGGGCCCGTGCCGCCCGTCAGTGCTCGCCAGCGCGACGGTGATCGCGTTGTACCGGGTGTTGCGGACCGGGCTGGACAGCAGGGCCGGGAGCTCGTCCATCATCGGGGCCGCGAGCTCGGCCAGCTCGGAGAGCAGCCAGGAGGCCACGCCGACGACCACCTCTTCGCCGCTGTGAAGGAGCCTTGCGAGGTTCTCGACGGGGTATCCCGCGTACAACTCGCTCAGCAGGTCATTGGCGGCCTCGCCCATGATCTCGTCGTCGGCCGGATGCGTACGAATACGCTCGATCAGATCGTCGCCTGTTTGCGTCTGCATCGACTACTCCCAGTATTCGCCGTTCCAGTACGGCTTCCGGCCCATAGTTCTCTCGAACTCGCTGGCATCCGGGCTCCCCCCGGCGCTGGGTCCGCTCCCGGAATCCTGGTGGAACTCCCGCCGTTGGATGCTCTCCTCTAATTTCTTGATATTTTTTTCTTCCCTTTCGATTCGCTGCGCGTGCCCGACCTCATAACCCTTGACCTCCTCTTCTTTCTTTCTGACATTGACGCTTCTCTTCATCTCGGACAGGGCCTTCCTCGCCTCCGCCTCTGTCATGCCCCTGGCGCTGGTCGGGGTCTCCTCATGGATTCTTCCGTCTCTCTCCACGCGGTAGCTCTTGTTGCTTCTTCCTCTGCCGAGAAAGCCGCGGCCTCTACCTCGGTTGCCCCCGTTCCCTCGATTGTTGTTGCGGGGGGACATCCGGGCGATGCCGTTCTCGGCCGAGCGGGGGCCGGACGACGCCCTCATGCCGGCGGGCCGCACGGGCACTCCGCCGCGCGGGCCGGCCAAGGCCAGGCGCCCGCCGGACCCGCCGCCGCGGCGCGGGAGATCGTCCAGGATGCGGCGCATCGGCTCCTTCAGCCTCCTGATGACCACCTCCCCCACTCGCTTGCCCGTGATTTCCATGCCCTCGGCCTGGGCTCTCCTGAGCTGGGCCCGGGCCAGTCTCATCCGTACCAGGGCCAACGAGACTCCGGTCACGCCCCCGACCGCCAGCAGCTTCGCCACGGTGACCGCCGTGGCCGCCGCCTGCATGCCTGAGACGACCTTCACCGCCGAGACCACGGAGGCGGCGCCGTCCAGGGTCGCGGGCGCCACGGATAAGGCCTGACTGGCCTGCGCGAGGGATCCGCCGTTGACGCCGAGCCTGTTCCACTGGGTCTGCATGGCTTCGGCGGAGCCGCCGTGGTAGTTCTGCTGCGCGCCGCGGACCGCTGTCTCCGCCTTTGTCGCCGATGTGAGCGCGGTCGCGGCGGTGCCGCGCATGGCGTTGGCCTCGGCCCGCATCTCGTCTTCGTTGATGTTCGGCCAGTGGCCGATCATCTGCATCATCCCGGCGGCGGCCGGGTCGAGCATCACCGCCATATGTCACCGGCGTTCCGCGCGTTCGCGGCCTCGGCTTCGGAGTTGTTCCTGACCACGCGGTGGAGTCCGTCGCCGGTTTCGCCGAGCGCCGTGGACAGGGCGGTGAGCGCGGCCATCGAGGTCTCGCGGGCATCGGCGTAAATGCCGGCGAACATGCCGAACATGCCGTCGTCCCCCCAGGACGAAACGCCGTCCCCTCGCTGTACGAGAGGGTTGAGCGCGGCATCGTGCTCTTCTGCGTGGGTTCTGAGCCGGGAAGCGTCTTGTCCCACTGCCCCCAGGCTGATCTCCAATCCCGTCATGCCGGATGACCATACCTCGACATTTTTCCCAAATGCGCGCGGCGCTGAAAGTTTTCATCGGTCATCGGTACGGAAGAAGAGCGGAAGAAAAACGGAAGAGCGATCTCTTAATATTCTCCGACGTCGGTCACGACCAGTTAGGAAAGCGATAACCGAGTGCCCGCGCTTTGTGCCATCGCGGCGGGCCCCTTCACCGAACCCGCACGGAGTCGACGTGTCTGTACCCACCCCAGAGCAGGACGCGGCGTTCCTGGCCGAGTACGTGGACCGCTGCCGGGAGGTCATTCGTGGCCTGTACGCCGCGCAGACGGCTATCGGACGGCTCGAAGGCCAGGCGGAGAGCGCCGACGGTCTGGTGTGGGCGACCGCTGACGGCCAGGGCCGGGTGACACGGCTGAGCATCAACCCGCGGGCGCTGCGAAAGAACGAGCGGGAGCTCGGCCGCGAGGTGACCGAGGTGCTCCAGGCGGCCCAGAACGACGCCGCGCGGCAGGCGCGGGAGGTCGTGGACAAGGCGTCGAGCCGTGCCGACGCCCTGCCGGAGCCGCTCGACGAGACCTTCGTCCGCGCACGGGGCGAGCAGGCCATCCGTGATCTCATGTAGCTCATCCAGGAGGCACAGCGTGTACTTTCCGGAGAACGACTTCGGCGTCCGGGACGTGGACGGGCCCGCCCGCGAGGGCGCGCGGATGATGGCCGCCCTGGAGGCGGCCCAGGAGGACCTCGACAAGATCGTCGGTACGGCCAAGAGCCGGTCGGGCCACGTCGAGGCATCCGTGAACCCCGAAGGCCGCGTGCTGAACGTCTCCTTCGGCCCCCGCGCTCTGCGCATGGGCAGCCAGGATCTGGCGGAGGAGGTCATGGCGACCCTCGACCTGGCGGGCGCCGACGCCCAGCGCCAGGCCGACGCCCTCCTGCGCGACACCCTTCCCGGGTACGACCTGGAGCAGGCCGCCGCCGACCTCCGGCGCGTCATCGGCGACTGGCGCTGACCTACGACGCCGGCGGCGTGACCTCGACACGAGCGGGGTCAGGCCGCCCACACTCTGTGGGTTCAGTAGGTGATGAATCCGTACAGCGCCATATGGTTCGACTTCGTGCCGCTCACCGTGTGATCGATGCTCGACGGCTGCACGGCGCCCTTGACGAACAGATAGTCGATCTTTCTGGAGCCGGACGTCACCTTCGCCCCATAGCCGGTCATGCCGAAGCCGCTGAGCGTCGTGGGGGCGATGTTCGTACGATTCGCGTCGATCCCGATCACCCGGATCGTCGAGGCGTTCATCAGACTGGTGGCGTCCGCGCCGACGTGGATGCCGGAGTTGGCGATGCCCGTGTCGCCGGCGCCCGCGCAGGCGTTCGCTCCGTTCTGTTCCGGAAGGTGCATGGTCGCGGCGAAAACCGTGGTGCCCGTTTCCTTGATCGTGAACTTCGCCGCGATGGCGCTCGTACGCTTCCATTTGTAGGCGTTGGTGCTGCCGTCGTCGTTGCTCGGCGGCTTGTACAGCGTGCATCCGGCTCCGCCACCGTACGATGTCCCGGGCTTTAACCAGCCCGCACTCCAATACGCGGAAGTGTCGCCCGTCGCCAGGCTCAGCGTTCTGGTGTTGTAGACGATGCCGTTGGTCTGCTTCTTCTTCAGGTCGCCCAGCGCCTGCTGCGAGCACTTGTGCGTGGAGCCCCACACCTCGGGGTCGTCCCAGGCCACGATCGCCTTGTAGGTGCCCGCCGGATATCCGAACTTGGCCGAGAGCTGGTCGGCGTAGGCCGTGGCCTGTCCGGTGCCGCGTACCTGCTGCACGATCAGGAGATCGGGAGCCTGCACGCCGGAGGTGCCCGTCTTGCCGTTGTCGTCGACCAGCATCGACGTGAGGTGGTCCGGCCCGGAGATCCGGGTGCAGGAGCCGTCGGCGTTGTTCCGCACCAGGTTCTCGATGTTGTTGTTGTAGACGCGCAGGACCCGGTCGGCCGCGGCCGTGGGCGCCGCTTGCGCCTGCGCGATGGAGGTCGTGGTGGTGGCCAGTGCGGCGGCGGCCGCGAGCGCGAGCGCGCCGGATGATCGATAAATGAACGACATGATCGCAGGGTAACGATCGACGCTGAGAGCACCCCGCGACCGTCAGGCAAACCCGGATCATTCCATGCTGGGGAGATCGATAGGTGGGAAGAGCGGGGGGTCGTTGGCCAGGTCGAACGCGGCGGCGAGGATGCTGACGACCTGAGGCATGGCCTGAGGCGCCAGCTCGTACTCGCCGCGCCGCCGTTGCGTGATCAGCCTGGCGCTCTGCAGCGCGCGGAGGTGGTGATAGAGCTGGCCACTGGTGGTCTGCTCACCGTTTCCGGCAAGGGACTCTTGGAGATCGGTGCTGGTCCGCCGCCCCTGTCTTAGGAGCGCGGCGAGCAGGGCCAGCCGCGGCTGACTGCCGAGGGTCTCCAGGATGTGGGCCACCGGCGCCCAATCGGCCGACAGCAAATCGGCGAGGGAGAGCTGCCGGTCCCAGAGAGTTTCGCCGGCGGCCAGCCGTGAGGCTCCGATGTAGCCCACTGTCCCGAGCTTGTCCTCTTTCTTCGCCTGGCGAAGCATGCCAGTGGCCGCCGCGCTGAGTGACGGCGACTCCGGCGAGCGTCGCGATGGGCCTGTGGTGTCGAGCCGACTCTCCAGGTGGGCGATCCGGCGTTCGAGTGCGGCGAGTCTGTCCTCGCTCATCGGGCTCTCCTACGTTATTCCATTATTACGGAGTAGCGTAGGTTGTTGGCGCGGGCATGGCAAAGGGTGAAGTCCGGTCCCGCGGTCGCGGTCTTGACGACCTATGAGAACGCCGCGACTGTAACCAGAAGTCCGGAGTATCGACGATGGGCTGGTCGGCATGGAGCGGGGACAGGGAGCGGCTCGATGGCGACAGGTAGGCCCTTACGCTCGCGACAGGAACATCAGGGCGAGCGAGCCGGACGGTCGCGGGCAGGAACCGCGGCAACCGGTCCCGGTCTACATTCCCCGCGATGTGCGTCCTGTGGCTCGACGACGCCGAGACCCATCTTGGCAGCGGCGGGCTCCGCCGCAACGATGTGCTGCGGTTGATCAACGGAAAGGATCACCACCGCGTCGTCATCGCCACTCTGCGTGCGGCCGAGGAGGCGCGCCTGACGGCACGAACCACAGAGGAAGGCCGCCAGGCCGTCAAAGACGTCACCGAGACCCTCGCGCAGGCGCGCAGGATCTATCTCCGCCGCATGTTCAGTGGTTCAGAACAGGAGCGCGCCCGCGTCAGGGCCTGGGACCGGCGCATCGCCGACGCTCTCGACCATGCCGCCGACTACGGCATAGCGGAATACCTGGCCGCCGGACCGGAGCTCCTCCGGGACTGGCAGAACGCCTGGAGTCCCAATACCGATCCCAGAGCTCCAAGCCACCCGTGGGCTGCGGCCCTCATCACCGCGGCGATCGACTTGCGACGTGCCGGGCACTCCGCCGTGGTCCCATGCACCCTGCTCGATCAGCTCCACGGGCACCACCTGTCGATCAGAGGAGGAACACGGTTGCGTCCCGATCCCCTTCAGGATGCCTGGGAGTGGGCGACACAGCCGCGCCGCGCCACCACCGCGCTGCTGCAGCCAATCGGAGGTGAACATGTCGAGGTCTTCGACTACCTCGTCGACGTCGTACAGCGTGACGCCCGCCCCGGACGCGAGGTCGACGCCGACGTCTTGCCGGCCGCGCTGCCTCACTGTGGACCCTCCGATGCGGACGCCATCGCCATCACCGCCTACAACCGGGGCCGATTCGACATCGCGGTGGCCGGCTGGCGGGCTGCGGGCGCCCTAGCCGGAGAAACCCCCGCCGACACGCTTACACGACGCAACAACGTCGCCCGCGCGCTGCGCAAACTCGGGCAGCCTGAACAAGCCGCCGCTGAGCACCGCGCGGTGATCGCGGAGCGTACTCGCCTCCTCGGGCCCCGGCATCCCGACACCCTGATCAGCCGGGACAACCTCGCCAACGTCATGCGTGACCTGGGGCAGATCGAGGAGGCGGAGGCCGAGTACGAAGCGGTTCTGGCGAGCAGGACGAGCCTCCTCGGGGAGGCTCACCCGTACACCGTGGCCACACGGGAGCGACTCGCGACGCTGAGGGCGCAGCGCACAAAGGACAACTCAGGCCATTGAGGTTCCTGGATGCGTGGTGGTCAGCAGGCTGAGAGCCATCTGACGGACACGGCCCTGGACGGGATGCCGTTCGGCACCACCACGACGTGGTCCCATTCGTAGACGACGCTCGGTCCCTCGTCGCCTGAGGCGGGCACCATGTCGGGCGAGTCCAGGGGGCTCGTGCCCGTGCTGCCCACGCTGGCCACCACCCGCTGCTGGGCGTCCATGAAGACGAGCTGGCTGTGCCAGACGTCGGCGTGCCTGGTGAAGTCGGTATCGCTCACGGCGTGCACGTGCACACGAGTAGTGCCGCTCTCGATATAGACGTAACTGGGAAACTCCAGATGGCAGTCCCCGACCTTCCACGGGCTGCCGAACGCCCCTCGCGCGAAGAGTGAGCTCGATGTGAGCGACAGAATCCTGGAGTCCGTGGCGGCGTCGGCGGAGGCTGGGGTTGGGATGCCGAGCATGGCCGTGAGTGAGACGATCGCGGCGACGGTGAAGAGACGCGGTCTTGAGATGCGCATGGATCCCCCTGAAAGGCAGTCTTGCCCTTTAGGCGTTCCACGCCGTTCCTTCGTGACTCGGGTACTGTGCTGCGGCAGACTTGCCTAAGAACCGGTCGAAATGAGCCATGACGCAGCCAACCGCAACGAACTGGCCGGGCCGCCAGGAGGACGAGCTTCCCCCCGATACCTGGGGGCGTAGACAGTCGGCCGACTCTCCGTTTCCGTGGGCGTTCATCGTCTTGGTCGGGCTGTTGGTGGCGGGGCGGTTCCTGCTGGCGCCGTACCTGACGGCTCCGGCGTTGCAGACGTGGGCGACCGTGTTCGTGGCGGTGTGCGTGCAGGCGTTGCCGTTCCTGGTGTTCGGGGTGGCGTTGTCGGCGGCGATCACCGCGTTCGTGCCCGCCTCGTTCTGGACGAGGGCACTGCCGCGGCGTACGTACGCCGCGGTGCCGGTGGCCGGGGTGGCCGGAGCGGTGCTGCCGGGGTGTGAGTGCGCGTCGGTGCCGGTGGCTTCGGGGCTTATGTCGCGGGGTGTGCCGCCGGCCGCGGCGCTGGCGTTCCTGCTGGCCTCACCCGCCATCAACCCGGTGGTGATGGTGGCGACCGCGGTGGCCTTTTCCGCCAATCCTGAGATGGTGCTGGCCCGGTTCGGCGCCTCGCTGGCGGTGGCGGTGCTGGTGGGCTGGGTGTGGGCGCGGTTCGGGCGCGGGGAGTGGTTGCGGACGCCTCGCCGTACGAGCTCGCCGGGGCAGGGCCGGTGGAGCGCGTTCGTGGACGCGATGTGCCACGATCTGTTGCACGCCGGCGGCTTCCTGGTCGTTGGCGCGCTGGCCGCGGCGGCGCTGAACGTGCTGGTGCCCAAGCCCTGGCTGACGACTGTGGCGGGGGTGCCGGTCGTGTCGGTGCTGGTGCTGGCGCTGCTGGCGGTGTTGCTGTCGATCTGCTCGGAGGCGGACGCGTTCGTGGCGGCGTCGCTGACGGCGTTCTCACCGACGGCCAAGCTGGCGTTCCTCGTGGTGGGGCCCATGGTGGACCTGAAACTGATCGCCTTGCAGACCGGAACGTTCGGGCGGGCGTTCACCTTGCGCTTCGTGCCACTCACGCTGACGCTGGCCATCGGGGTCAGCTTCGTCACCGGATGGGTGCTGCTGTGAACCGCCAGACGCAGAGCCTGCTCCTGCTGATACTCGGCGGGGCGCTGCTGAACATCTCCGCCTTTTCCACGGATTACGTCAACTACGTCAAGCCGGGCTTCCGGCCGCTGCTCATCGGGGCCGGCGCGGTCCTGGTGGTGCTGGCCCTGGTGTCGCTCGTCCGGGCGGTGCGCGGGCGCGCCACAACCCACGATCACGCACACGAAGCCGCGCACGAGGACGAGGGCGGGCATGATCACGGGCGTGGGCCGCGGGTGGCGTGGTTGCTGGCCGTGCCGGTGTTCGCGATAGTGACGATCGCGCCGCCCGCACTGGGATCGTTCGCGGCCGGGCGCGAGGACTCCCCGTCCGCGCCGCCCCCGGCCAAGGCCGTTCCCTACCGCCCGCTGGCCGCCGGCGGGGTGGCCCCGCTGGCGATGGGCGAGTTCATCGGGCGCGCCTACGACCCGTCCGACACCTCGCTGGCCGGCCAGAAGGTCAAACTGACCGGCTTCGTGGTGACTTCGGCGAAGAAGAAACGCTGGTACGTCGCCAGGATGCAGATGAGCTGCTGCGCCGCCGACGCGCTCGCCCTGAAGGTGGCCGTCGAAGGCGTGCCCGCCCCCAGGGAGAACAGCTGGGTGGAGGTCACCGGCACCTGGATCCCGTGGAAGGGCAAGATCCCCAACGGCTACGTGATCCCCGCCATGACCGTTACTGACGTCACGAAGATCGACCAACCGGCCGAGCCGTACGAGTGAACCGGCGGCCGCGCAGGAGCGACCTCGGGAACGCCAGAGTCACCGATGCCCGGCCTGGGCGACCGCGTCCCTGCCACGAGGCGATCGGTGGCAGGGACGCTTTCCGGTCGAATGCGTCGACCGGCGTCCTGCCGCTAGCTCTTCGCCTTGACGCAGTACGGGCAGAAGGGTTCAGGGTCGACGCAGACCTTGACGCTGTCGGAGTCGTTGGCGGGATCGAGATCCAGTTCCTTGCCGTCGGCCGTGGCCGCATTGGTCGTCTCTCCGACCGCTGTGGCCTTGGCCTGGATGGTCAACGTGGCCGAGGCGCCGCTGGCCAGCGTGCCGACGGTCCACATCCCGCTCGCCGGCGCGTAGGTCCCGTTGGAGGCCATGGCGGACACGAAGGTGAGGTTGGCCGGCAGCATGTCCTTGACCGTGACCCCCGTCGCGTCGTTCGGGCCGGCGTTGCGTACGGTGACGCGGTAGGTGACGGTCTGGCCCACGGTCACCTTGGTCGAATCGGCGGACTTGACCACACTCAGGTCCACGGCCGGGTTGACCTTGGTAACGGCGTCGCCGCTGGTGGAGGTCAGCAGCTCCGGCTCCGGGCCGAGCCGGTTCTCGTAGCCGACCGTTCCCTGGTTGGTCACCTCCCCGCCCGCGGCGTCCCGGCCGACCTTGACCTTGAACTCCACGGTGGTGCCGCCGGGTAGGCTCGCGGCGTTGGGCAGCGAGCCGCCGCCCGCGGCGGTGGCGCCGTTCCCGAGGGCGAAGGAGACCTTGCCGGCCGCGGCGTTGAAGTCGCCCTGGTCGTCGCCCGCCTGATCGGTCTTGTCCCCGCTGCCGGGGCCGTCGACCACCCGGAGCGAGCCGGGCACGTAAGTGGTCCCCGGCGGGACGGTGTCGGTGAGGCGCACGTTCTCCGCCGGGGCGCCGCCCCTGTTGACCGCGGTGAGCCGGTAGGTGATCACGTCGCCGACGTCGACCGGCCCCTGCGGGCTCGCGGATTTGCTGACGACGACGCACGGCGCGGTCGCGAAGGAGATGTCGTCGAGCAGGTTGCCGAAGGTAGCGTTCCCTCCGGCCGCCGAGACGGAACGGAAGGCGAACCTGGTGGTCGTCTGGCCCGCGGGCACGATGTAGATGCCGGAGTAGGTGCCCCAGCTCCCGGTGCCGTCCGACATGACCTTCTGTTGCACCGGGGACGCCGGATCGCCGATGTCCAAGGCCATCGTGTCGACCCCCAGCCGGCCGCGGTGGGACAGCCGCCAGTACAGCTTCGCCCCCGGGGTGGTCGCGTGCTCCTGGTACAGGGTCGAGACCTGGTTGGCGTTCAGCTCGGCGAGCTGCCTGCCCTCCTTGGGCGGGGTGTTGGCCGGGTTCGGCGGGCTGGCCCACAGCTCGATCATGTGGTCGGTGGCGGTGGTGAGCCAGCCGGGCACGTGGTTCGGCGCTCCGGTCTGCGAGGCGTCGGGGAACGAGGCCCACGTCCCGCGGCTGACGACCGGCTGCTCGAAACCGCCGTTGACCAGCGACACCTGGTCGGGGCATGAGGCGGGATCCGGCGCGACCCGCGAAAGCGCCGGGGCGGTGACGGCAGGTGCGGCCTCGGCCGGGACCGCACCGAACAGAGTCAGCGGAAGGGCCGCCGCCGCGAGGGCGGCGACCGGGTAACACATCCCTCGGATGCGCCTCATCGTGATGTTCCTCTCGTCGCAGAGCACTGCCTTCATCCACCGGGCCGGGGAAACCGGCACCGGCGCCGGATGGCAGCCTCGCCCGACGAGGGCACGCGGCGGCACGCGACACGTACGGTCGCACCAACAGTTGGCTTGATCTTGTTCAGCGCGTACACGACCCTCGGCGCCGCTGGGCGCCTGGGGCGGGTCACGCGCCCATCAAGTGTTCCCGCCGCGTTCGGGATGGATGGCGTCGGTGTGCTCGGTGTGGGCGAGCGCCAGGTCGAGCAGCATGCGTACGTGCGGGTCTTCCAGACGGTAGTAGGCCATCCGGCCGGAGCGGCGCGCGGCGACGATGCGGTGGGCGCGCAGCAGCCGCAGGGCGTGGGAGACGGCGGACTCGCTCTGGCCGGTCACGGCGGCCAGGTCGCACACGCACAGTTCGCCGTCCAGCAAGGCGACCAGGAGCCGCAGCCGGTTCGGGTCCGACAGCAGCCCGAAGATGTCGGCGGTGTCGGTGAGATCCTCGGCGGCCGGCATCCGCTCACAGACGGCGGCTACGCGATCGGCGTCGACCACTTTGGCGGCACAACCGTCCACCGCCATCACACCATCATCTGAAGAAGCATTCATATGAGCAAGATAGGGCGTCGCCTGGACGGCATGTCAAGCGTGCGGTCTTTGTCGGCATATGTCGCACAGCGCGGCCGTGAAGAGCAGTGCCGGTACTCTTCTACTTTGAGTAGAACACGGGCAGGAGGGGTGACGGTGCAGCTCGGCAACCTGGAGCGATCGGTCATGGAAGCCCTGTGGGAGCATCCCGAGGGCATGTTCGCCCACGTCCTCGCCGCGGAGCTACCGTCCCGGCCCGCCACCACGACGGTGTTGACCGTCTTGATGCGGCTCTCGAACAAGGGCATGGTCTCCCGCGAGCGCATCGGACGAGCGCACCTGTACAGGGCTACCGCGGACAAGGACGCCTTCGTCGCCGAGGCCATGCGCGCCGCCCTGAACGAGGCCGGCGACGTCGCGGCAGCCGTGCAGCGCTTCGTCGGAACGGTGACGCCGGAGGTGGCCGCCGCCTTGCGTGCGGCCCTGGGCGAGCGGGGCGGATCGGCGCGATGATCGCCTGGCTGGTCGCGGCCGGGATCGCGCTGCTGCCGGTGGCGCTCGGCGACCGGGCCGCGCGCAGGCTGGCCGGGGCGGCGTGGACGCACCGCTGCCCCCGCGCGGCGCTGGCGCTGTGGCAGGCGATCGGGCTGGCCGCCGGTCTGGGCGCGGTCGGTCTCGGATTGGTCGGCGCCGTCGCGCCGCTGGCCGCGGTGTTTCCGCACGGAGCGCACACCCTGGTCAGCCAGATCGTCAGCGGGCATGGCCTCGACGGGCTCGGGCCGGTGCATCTGCTGGCCCTGGCCTGGTCGGCGGGCCTGATGGGCTGGCTCGTCATCCACACGGTGCGCGTCGCCACCAAGACGATCCGGGAGCGAGGCCGGCAGCGCCGGCTGGTCGACGTGGTCGCCGATCATTCACCGGCGCATGACGTCTATGTGCTGCCTGTCGCCGAACATGTCGCCTACTGCGTACCGGGCAGAGACCGGCGGATCGTGCTGAGCCGGGGCACTCTGGAGCTGCTGAGTCCGAAGGAGCTGCAGGCCGTTCTCGGGCATGAGCGTGCGCATGCCCGAGGCCACCACGATCTGGCGCTGCTGCCTTTCGCCGCGCTGGCGCACGCGTTCCCGTGGCTGACCTCCGCCCAGACGGCGCGGCAAGCGGTCGCGGTGCTGGTGGAGATGATCGCCGACGATCACGCGTGCCGGGCGCACGGCGCGCTGCCTCTGGCGCGCGCTCTTGTCCGCATGACGACCACCTCCGCATCTGGCCCGGGTCTCGCCACACTCTCCCTGGCCGACGCGGGAGTCGTCGAGCGCCTGCAACGGCTGCTCGGCGAACGCGCGCAGCCTCGCTGGGTGCCCGCGGCGGCGTACTCGACCGCCGGCCTCCTGCTCAGCGGCCCGGTGACCGTGCTGGTCGCGCCGCTGGTGTGCATCACGCTCTGACCGCGTCTCGCCTTATGACCCCTATATTCGACGTACGGTAGAAGTTCTACAAAGCGTAGAATCTAGCGGCCCGCGGCGCCGCGGAAACCCGCACCGTCCCGAAGAGCGGAAGATGACGAAGAACCTGAAGGTAACCCTCGGCATGGGCGCGGTCACGGCTTTGATCGTGACCCTGATCGTGGGAGCGGTCGCGATGTTCGGTCCCGAGCCCGCCAACACACCGACGTCCGCATCCGGTACGGATACCGTCCCGGCGCGGTTCCTGGTACGAGACGACAGCCACCGGCTCTCAACGGCCCCCGACGGCAAGGTCACGCTGGTCGAGTTCCTCGACTTCGAGTGCGAGGCCTGCGGCGCGGTCTTTCCGCACATGGAACGCATCCGTGCCGAGTACGCCGGGCGGATCAACCTGGTCGTCCGCTACTTCCCGATGCCCGGCCACCGCAATGGCGAACTGGCGGCACGCGTCGCCGAGGCCGCGGCCCAGCAGGGCAAGCTCGAGGTGATGTACGCCAAGCTGTTCCAAACCCAGGCGCAGTGGGGTGAGGCAAGCGCATCGAAGGAGGCGTTCTTCCTCGATCTGGCGAAACAGGCCGGCCTCGACATGACTGTCTTCAAGCGCGACCTCGATGCCGCGAAGACCGCCGAACGGGTGAAGAAGGACCAGGGTGACGGACTCGCGCTCGGCGTCCAGGCCACGCCGACGATCTTCTTCAACGGCGCGCCGCTGGATGTCGAGCCCAGCTACGACAACCTCAAGGCCAAGATCGACGCGGCCCTGACGTCATGACGGCGGTTCCCGGCTCGATCGTCATGCGCTCGCTGCCGTACGTTCTCGTCCTGGGCGGGGCGCTGGGATTCGGCGCGGCGTTCCTGCTCACCGTCGAGCGGCTCAAACTGGCGGCGAACGCCGACTATGTCCCGGCCTGCAGCATCAATCCGATCATCAGCTGCGGCTCGGTGATGAGAACCGAGCAGGCCTCGGTCTTCGGCTTCCCCAACCCGCTGATCGGCATCGCCGCGTTCGCCTTGGTCCTCGCCGTCGGCATGGCCCTCCTGGCCGGTGCCCGCTTCCACGCCTGGTTCTGGCAAGGCCTGCACCTCGGCACCGGGGCGGGCGTCGTCTTCGTGCACTGGCTGATCTTCCAATCGCTGTACCGGATCGGCGCGCTGTGTCCGTACTGCATGCTCGTCTGGGTGGCCACAGTCGTCGTCTTCTGGTACATAAGCCTGGCCAACGTCGAGGCGGGCCGGATCCGGCTTCCCTCCGCCATGCACAACCTCGCGGCGGCGGCCGCGCGCTATCACACGGTCGTGGTGATGGCTTGGGGGCTCGTCATCGCCGGGCTCATTCTCCAGCGATTCTGGATGTACTGGACACTGTGGGCAGGCGGCCTTTGACAGGGTGCACGCATGAACTTCTATAGCTTGTAGAAAATTATGCTCAGGCGCCGAACTGGCGATCGTCCCTCGACGTATCTCCCATCGATCGCAGTTTGGGAGGCTACGTCATGTCTGCTCCGTTGAAATGCGCTATCACCACTCCGCCGAGCTTCGCCAGGGGATCTGCAAGACGGCCGACGGGAACTACGCGGTCACCAGCTTCACGACGGAAAAGGGGCGGAAAGACTGGCTGGATTATGCGCTGATGTACAAAGGCACCCATCTCGTCGGACGCCAGTGGGTCGTCACAGCCGAGTCTCCCGTGCTGGAGACCTTGCGCAAGAAACTGGGCGGCGAGCTCCAGAGCAGTGACGGCAGCGGCTCCAGCCGCGCTTCGGGCACGTGATCTCTCTTCCGGGTAAGGGCCGGGATCGCGTCGCCGCCCCGACCGTGCCCGGTTCTTCAGTGACCGGCGTGGCCGTCCGCGTTCGCCACCGGTCCGGGCGTCAGCCTGTGGTGGGTGGGGCCGTGCGGGTCGGCGCAGTGCTCGACGAGGCGGCGCAGGGCTCCGTCGTCGTCGAAGGCGTGGGTGTCGGGTGTGGCGTGGTCGATCTGCAGGGTCGTGTGCTCGATGCCGTGCTCGTCGTTGAGGTAGCCCTCGACGGCCATGCGGGCGGCGTGACAGTCGGCTCCCGGCGTCACCAGCACGTGGGCCGACAGGGAGAGGTATCCGGAGGTGACCTCCCAGATGTGCAGATCGTGGACCTCGACCACGGCGTCCAGGGCGACGATCTGGCGGCCGACCTCGGCCGGGTCGAGTTCGGGCGGTGCGGCCTCCATGAACACCCGTCCTGAGTCGCGGACCAGCCCCCAGCCGGCCTTGAGCATCAGGGCGGCGACCACCAGGGCGGCGATGGCGTCGGCGCGGGTCCAGCCGGTCAGCCAGACGACGAGCCCGGCCAGGGTGGTGGCGATGAAGGCGTACAGGTCGTTGAGGATGTGCTGGAAGGCGCCCTCGACATTGAGGCTGGAGCGGTTGGCCTTGGACAGCAGCCAGGTGGCTGCCACGTTGACGGCGATGCCGGCCAGCCCGGTGACCACCACGAACAGGCCCTCGACCTGGCCCGGTTCGATCAGGCGGCGGATGCCCTCGAAGGTGAAGTAGGCCGCGAGCAGCAGCAGGGTGATGCCGTTGACCTGGGCGGAGACGATCTCGGCGCGCTTGAGGCCGTAGGTGAAGCCGCCGCGGGGTGGGCGGGCCGCGATCCGCATCGCGATCAGCGCGAACATGAGCGCCATCGCGTCGGTGAGCATGTGACCGGCATCGGAGATCAGCGCCAGGGAGCCGGCGATCACGCCGATCACCACCTCGACGGCCATGAACCCGACGATCAGGGCGAGCGCACCGCTCAGATAGCGCCGGTCCGCTTGCGCGCTGACCGCATGCCCATGCCCATGCCCATGGGTTCGGTCGTGCGTGTGTTGATCAGACATGCGCTGAGCTCCTTGTGCTGACATCTGCCCAAGTGTTCATATGTGCACATGATTGCGACTCCAGAGATCCCCGTCAATACGTCAGGGCGCCAAACTGTCTCGCTTCTACATATGAACATCACATCAGATGTATAACCACTTCGTAGCGTTTCAACTACTCTCCGTAGAAGTCGGCATGGGTCATGGTCACCGGCGTGCTGCTACGCACCGCGGTGATCGGGCTGACGATAGCCAGGGACAGCCGACGGCTCTCGCGCCGCCACTTCATCGTCACCGCCACCGCCGTGGTGGCGATCGGAGGCGTGCTGGTCATGGCCGAAACGCTTTTCGCCGACGATCTGCCCCAGTCGGCCGTACCCGTCGCCGCGGCCCAGGGGCGGCTGCCCACTCAGCACCCTCGCCCCGCCAAGCCCTCACCTTCTACCTCGCTGGAACCGACTACCACCGCGCAGTTGCGCGCCGCGCTGGCGACCGGGCGACTCGGCCTGGAGGCGCTGTTGTCGCGCAGGGAGGCGACCACCATCCGCGCCGACCTGGAGCCGATGCTGCGCGCTCTGCCCGGGCGCACGCCCGCCGAGATCGACCGAACACTACGGCAGGCCAAGATCGACGCTGATGCCAGCATCGGCGACCTCACGCTGCGCCAGCGCCACCTTCTTCTCACCGCTCTCGGCGAGGCCCCGGCGAACCCGAGCCGATGACTTCCGCACGGCGCGCCATGACGTACGGGAGCCCAGGGTGGAAGCCGAGTCAGTCCGGCCGGGAGGCCGCCACGGTGGAGGCGAAGTGCCCGCGTCGTGTCCGTGATCGGCGTCTCCGGCCGGGTCAGGCGCTCTGGAGCAGCTCGGCCAGGTCGGCGGGCATCGGCATGGGCTGGGTCAGTCCCACTGTGGCGCGCCCGGTGTTGCCCTCGGGGTAGCGGCCCAGCGCCGAGCCTGGCGCGGCCACGATGATGCGCGCGACCTGCCCGAGGGCTTCGCGCCGGTCGCGCAGGCGGACGGCCAGGGCGAACATGGCGATGTGGTTGGCCGTGTGCGGCCAGGGCCAGGGCTGGGAGACGATGTGCGCCCGTTCCAAGTGCCGCCACCTGGCTTCGGGGTCGGTGGTGGTGCGGGCGGCGCGCATCTCGGCGCGGTAGGCGGCCCGCACGCGGACGGGCATCGGACGGCCGATCATCGGGATTCCTCCTGCGTAGACGAGCAGCAGCCACCGGCGCAGCCGCCGGGCTCGGCGACGTCGGCGGCCGGGGTGAGCATGGTGGTGGCGGGGATGGCGCAGCAGGTATCGCCGCGCCAGGCCTCGCGGCCCTCTTTGACCGCGACCGCGGCGATGACCAGAGCGGCGATCGGATCGGCCCAGGACCAGCCGAACAGACTGTTGAGCGCCAGCCCCACGAGCAACACCGCGGACAGGTAGGTGCACAGCAGGGTCTGCTTGGAGTCGGCAACGGCCGAGGCCGAGCCGAGCTCGCGGCCGGCGCGGCGCTGGGCGTACGACAGGAACGGCATGACCGCCAGAGAGAGCGCGGCCAGGATGAGGCCGGGCGTGGAGTGCTCGGCCTCGCCGACGCCGAGCAGCGCCCGGACGGCGTCGAAGCTCACGTACGCGGCCAGCGCGAAGAACGAGACCGCGATGACCCGCAGAGCCACCTTCTCCCGCCGCTCGTGGTCGGTGACGGAGAACTGCCAGGCCACCGCGGCAGCCGAGGCGACCTCCACGATCGAGTCCAGGCCGAACCCGATGAGCGCGGCGGAGGAGGCGATGGTGCCCGCGGTGATCGCCACGACGGCTTCGATCACGTTGTAGGTGATGGTCGCCGCGACCAGCAGCCGGATTCGGCGCCGCAGCACGGCGCGCCGGGCCATGCCGATGCCGGGCAGGTTCACCGCGCTCATGACATCGGTTCCAGTTCGGCGTCCCCGTCGCCGGTTTCCACCCCATAGGTCGGGCACAGCGCCACGGCGTGGCCGGTGGCGCCCAGCAGGTGCTCGGCCGAGGCCAGCAGATCCATCAGCTCGGGCCGGGTCAAGCTGTAGAACGACTGCCGTCCTTCGGCCCGGTAGTCGACCAGGCCGCAGTCGCGCAGGCAGGCCAGATGCTTGGACACCGTGGACTGGGCCAGCCCGAGCCGGCTGGTCAGATCCACGACGCGGGCCTCGCCGCGCGCGAGCCGCTGCACGATGCGCAGCCGGGTCTCATCGGCAAGGGAGTGGAACAGCGCCGCCGCCGGGGAGATGCCGGCGGCGATGTCAGCGCTGACGCACCGGCCACCTTCAGAATCAATCGCCATATGGCGATGATAGCCCGATGTAGGCATGCCAGCGCAAGGGGACTGGTTTCGGATGTCCGGCCGACAATCCCCGCCCCGGCGCCAACTCCTGCCCCTGGTTCACCGTTCGCCCCCTGCGCCATCGCCCCGGCGGCGACGGGATGCCGCCTTGCGCGCCCACCACACCGCGCCCGACCACACGAGCCGGCACAACGCCAACGCCGTCACGATGCCGACCAGGACCACAACAGCGATCCAGGCGACACCCCCACGTGAGCCCCTGCTCCACCTCGGGCAGCAACAACAAATCCATGCCAAGCCCAGACGCCGATCGCTCGCCGCTCGCCTGTTCTGGGGCGTTCCTCCTTGAGCCGAATGCCTGCTCCACGCGCACGACGGCGTCGGTGGGTCCGATCAGCCGTGTATTGGGAGTGTCCTCCCACGATCGGTTTGCGGAATTGCTGACTTTGGGACCAATGGCATTGGTATTCGGGACTTCGTCCTCCGGTGGTCGGCCGCCTGTTTCGCGAGGCTGGAGCTGGGGTGTTCCAGTTCGGGAATGGGACCGTTGAGGGATGGAACCGTTCAGGGATGGGACCGTTCAGGGATGGGACCGTTCAGGGATGGGACCGTTCAGGGATGGGACCGTTCAGGGATGGGACCGTTCAGGGATGGGACCGTTCAGGGAGGGGATACGTGATGACCAGACGGATCGTGGTCGGCGTGGACGGGTCCGAGCCGGCGACAGCGGCGGTGCGGTGGGCCGCCGCCGACGCGCGGCGCAGGGGACTGGCTCTGCGGATCGTGCACGTCTGTGAGCAGTGGCCGCACGGGCTCGCCGCGTTCAGCGCGGAGTACTGCGCGGGTGCGCTCGAGGCGGCCGCAGACCGGGCGCGTGAGCTGGCAGGCGGCGTGGAGGTGACGACGGAATTGTGCGCTGGGAACGTGATCGACGAGCTGATCGGCGAGTCGGCGTCGGCCGACAGCCTGGTGCTGGGCAGCAGAGGACTCGGCGGTTTCAGCGGCCTGCTGCTCGGCTCGGTCAGTACGGCCGTCGCGGGCCACGCGCGGGGCCCGGTGGTGATCGTCCGCGGGCCCGGCCAGGAAGAGCACGGCCAGGAAGAGCCCGGTCAGGAAGAGCACGGCCGGATCGTCGTCGGCTACGACGGGTCCGAGCAGTCGGAAGCCGCCATGGAGTACGCCATCGAGCAGGCCCGCGCTCGCCACGCGCGGCTGCATGTCCTGTATGCCTGGCAACTGCCGATGTTCTCCCCGTACGCGGCCGCCTACGGCAGCCTGCTGGAGAAGGCATTCCAGCACGAGGTCCGGATAGCCGGCGAGCGGGTGATCCCCTGGCGCGAGAAGTACCCCGACATCGAGATCAGCGACGAGCAACTGTGCGAGCACCCGGCCGGCGCTCTGATCAAGGCGGCGACCACGGCCGACCTGGTCGTCGTCGGGTCGCGTGGGCTGGGCGGCTTCGCCTCCGCGGTGCTGGGCTCGGTCAGCCGCGCCGTGCTGCACCACGCCACCTGCCCGGTCGCGGTCGTACGGCCCCACCAGGAGAGGCCATGAAACTGCGGCTCGGCCGTATCTCCGATCATCCCGAGTCTTACGGCTTCCCTTCCGGGCACCCGCCGATGGGGACCTTCCTCGGTGCGCCGGTACGGGCGCCCGCCAGATGAGCGACGCCGACCTGGTGCCGCACCACCGACGCTACGCACCGCGTCACCAGGGAAAACAGGGTCCTTCGGTTCCTGTCCGACGGACTTCCGGCCCTACGACAACGCTCTGTGAGCGGGTCGAATGGAGATGACGAAGGAGGACGGATCATGATCATCGTAGGTGTGGATGGCTCGACGACCGCGCGCGCTGCGGTGGAGTGGGCGGCCAACGACGCTCTCCGGATGAAGGAGCCGCTGCGGATCGTGCACGCCGTGGACCGCTCGCCGTACCAGATCGGCAAGTTCCCCAACGCCGCGCTGCCCGACCCGCTGCTGCGCGAGGGGCAGCGGATCCTGCGCGAAGGGTTGGCCCTGGCCAACGAGCGTCAGCCCGATGTCGAGGTCACGACGCGGGACATCGAGGGCGCGCCCGCTGAGGTGCTGCGCGAACAGGCCAAGGAAGCTAGCGAGATCGTGCTCGGCAGCCGCGGTCTCGGCGGGTTCGCCGGAGCGCTGCTGGGTTCGGTCAGCACGCATGTGGCGGGTCATGTGGACTGCCCCGTCGTGGTCGTACGCGGCGATCACCAACCGGTCCACGGGGAGATCGTGGTCGGCGTGGACGACTCGCCCGCATGCGAGCCCGCGCTGGCCTACGCCTTCCGGCAGGCCAAGCTGCGCGGAGCCGTGCTGAGGGTGGTGCACGCCTGGCAGCCGGTGCACGTGTTCGCCTCCGGGGTGCCGTACGACATGGACGACGTCCGCATCGCGCAGCACCAGATCGTCCAGGATCGGGTGGGGGCGTTCGCGAAGGAGTACCCACAGGTGACGGTCGTCGAGGAAGTCCAGCCGGCGCAGCCGGTGGAAGCACTCACCGACGCCTCCGCCCGAGCCGACCTGCTGGTGGTGGGCTCGCACGGCCACGGCACGGTGGGCGCGATGCTGCTCGGCTCGGTCAGCCGCGGCGTCTTGCACCATGCACACTGCACTGTCGCCGTGGTGCGCGCCCAGGACGCGCCCACCCCGGCGTGACTCGGATGCTGATGCCCAGGATGGCAGCGGCCAAAGCGTACCCAATCACGGCCTGGTCGCCGGCCGACCCGCTGACGCCGACGATCACCTCATTGCGGGGCTGCACGGGCTGGCCTGCGAGCCGTCGAACTCCCACCACAATCATGATGTCCTCGGTCCAAGCGGCAGGGACAGCTCTGAAGATCTCTACTCAGGACCTTCAGCTATCACGGAGGCGGAGCACATTCCGGTTCGTGGTCGACGCGCCAACGGCCCAAAGCTGCAACCGCGACGTGCGACGGATATCAACGGATTCGTTCGCGAGCCAAGCTGGTGCTGGACATCGACGGGTAATCCACGCTCCATAGAGATGGCGGGTGCGAACCGCTATCACGGTCTCTCTCAGACAACTGCATAGTTACTCGCAGTGGGCCGCACGACTGGGACAGGGCTTCGATCCGGCCTGCCAGGTTGCCGCCTTGCCATCGTCTGTCCATATCCCAAAGCCTCCTTGCTGAAAGCAATGCTTATGATTCGAACAGACGAGCGTCACTTCCTGGCCGACGTTGAGAGCGGCGGTTAAGCTAGACGTGATCGTGGTCCGCAAGCCGGGGTGACGCGCTGGTCCGCAGCAGCGCCTGTCCCAACACCCGGCTCAGGTCGGCACCGGTCACCATGCCGACCAAGCGGTCACCGTCGACGACAACGGCGGCGATCGGCTGCCCTTGCGCGACCTGCTCCAACAGCAAGGTGGCCTCCTCGTCCGGCGCGATGGTTCGCAGCGGTGGCTGCATGGTTGTGAGCGTCCCCACCCGCGTGGAGCTCCGGCGCTCCGTGGGCACTGCCGCCAGGGTGTCCAGTGAGACGAAGCCGGCCGGGGCGCCGGTGAGGGTCACCACCGGGAAGACCGTCTGACGGGAGTTCAGCACGACCTTCTCGACGAGTTGTTCGACGTTCATCCAGGCAGGCGCCATGTCCGGCGCCGGGGTCATCACCTCACGCACCAGCAGGCCGCGCAACCCCGCGCGGGCGAGCTTGACGGCAAGCTCCTGGCGTGCGCTCGCGGCGATGTACCAGCCAAGGAAGGCGAGCCACAGACCGCCCAGCCAGTTCCAGAGGAACGTAGCTAGGAGACCGAATGAGATCAGCGTCGTACCGAGGATCTGCCCCGCTCGTGCTGCCGCTCGATCCGCTCGGATGGCGTCGCCGAACCGCCACCACAGCAGCGCGTGCAGTACGCGCCCGCCGTCCAGAGGAGCGCCAGGAAGCAGGTTGAACAGGCCGAGCATCAGGTTCATGGTGAACAGCCACGCGGCGGCGGACGCCGCTAGAGCCGATCCGGGCAAGAAGAGGTAGGCGAGGAAGGTCACGGCGGCGATGCCCAGGCTGGCCAACGGGCCCGCCACCGCCGTCGCCAACTCGATCCGCGGACCCTTCGCCTCCTCTTGCAACTCGGTGTAGCCACCGAGGACCCACAGCGTGATGGAGCCGACCCTGAGCCCGTGCCGATGGGCGATCAGCGCATGGGCCATCTCGTGGGTCAGCAGCGAAGCCATGAACAGCGTGCCCGTGATCACGGCTACCAGCCAGTACTGCCTCTGGCCGTATCCCGGCACAGCCTGCGGCAGCACGGTAGCGCCGAGCAGTACCACGATGAGCGCCGCGATACCGAGCGCCGACCAGTGCGCACGCACCGGGATGCCTGCCACTCTGCCCAGCGGAAGAGTCTGCTTCACTTAGCCATAATCCTGCGGTGACATCCCGTCCGAGCAGGGCCATATGGCCCTTAACGGCAGGACTTTGGTCTGCCGGGCCTACCGGCCGTAGAACGTGCTCGACTGATCAGCTCGTCGGGATCGTGGCGGGAACGGCCAACCGTGAGGCTGCACGGGTCTAAGTGGATATCACCGCTGTGCCAGGGTAGCGGTCCATCGGGAGCCTCTGCGGGATCCGGGGGATGGTCTTCACGAAAGCGGACGTTCCGATTGGCCTCTAGCGTCGCCGTCTCCGGCGACGGGTGCGAGGTGAGAGCCATGGCTGAGTTTCACCGGGTGGTCGTGGGTTATGACGGCTCGGATTTCTCGATGCAGGCCTTGGACTGGGCGCTCGACGAGTGCGAGTTGAGGGGATTGCCGCTGACCGTCACCCACGCGTGGCGTTGGCCCTACGGTGAGGCGGCCGACGAGGTCAAGCTGCATCTGCGCAACGCCGCCGAGCATGTGCTCTACCATGGCGCCGATTGCGCGCGTTCCTCCAGCACGCTGACCGATGTCAAGGCGGATCTGTACGAGGGTTCACCCGCCGAACGCATCGTTGAGCTATCGGTCGGCGCGGACCTCGTCGTCGTCGGTTCGCGGGGCCTGGGCGCCCTGGCCAGGTCGGTAGTCGGCTCGGTCACCGCTTATGTCGCGGCCCACGCGCAGGCTCCGGTGGTCATCGTGCGCGGCCCTGGCCCGCTACCGGTGACGGCTCATCCGGGCCCTGTGGTCCTGGGTCTGAGTCCGACCACGCCGGATGCGGCACTGCAGTTCGCCTTCGACGAGGCCGCTCTGCGCCGGCTTCGGCTGGTGGTCGTGCATGCCGTCCATCTGCAGATCATGGCGTGGGGAGTGGCGATGGCACCCGTACCCGACGTCGAAGCTCTTACCCGGGCCGGACAGAAACGGATGGAGGAACGCCTGACTCCCTGGCGCGACCGGCATGCGGAGGTCCATGTGGAGGGGCATGTCGTCATCGCTCCGGCCAAGGAAGCCCTGCGCACCGCGTCGAGCCAGGCGAGCCTGCTCATTGTCGGTGCGGAGCGAACCCGGCATCACGGTCATCTGGGCACGGTGGTCAGGGCAATGGCGGAGCATGCCACCTGCCCCGTCGCCGTCGTCCCCGGCTACGCTGACCGGCCGCACGAGGAGATGAAGGATGAAGAAGCCCTCTCCATTCAGGAGAGATGATCTCGAATCCATGGTTCCCGACCGATCAAAGGGCCGGACGGCCAGAGCCACAGAGCGATTCGCGCGCCAGCGCCCAGATGGACGCCGGCCGCGGTCGAGGGGAGAAGACCGCGATGAAGGCTTCGGTAGGTGACCGGTTGATCGTCGAGGGCACCTACAATCATGAGCCCCGGCGGATCGGCGTGATCACGGAGTTGCGCCATGATGATGGTTCCCCGCCGTATGTTGTGCACTGGATCGACTCTGAACACGAAACACTCGTGTTCCCGGGGCCGGACGCTCGTGTGGTGAGCAAACAGGAGAGGGAGGCATCGCTTCCGCCTCCGTGAGCGCGCATGCCCATACGGGCCACGGCACGCGGACGTCGTCCGGCCGCTCCGCGCCGAGATGCGAGCAGGCTGCCGAATAGGGACCATGGCCAGGATGTCAGGACCTTTGCCATGCTCATTTGGCTTGGACACTTCCCAAACTGAAAGAGACGAAGACGCATCATCCCTATGGGGAGATCCAGTGCCAGAAGTGCCGCTTCGACCGTAGAAGTCGAGCTTCCAGCGGAACGCAGGAGGTGTGTCGTGATCGTAGTCGGAGTCGATGGATCGCTGGCCGGGCTCGAGGCCGTGAGCTGGGCGGCGAGGGAAGCCGCGCTTCGCGAGGTGCCGCTCGTCGTGGCACACGCCATGCCCCGATGGGCCTGCGAGACCCGTGACGGCCGCCTTGCGGAGGCGACCAAGTGGATGCGTGAGGGCTGCGCGACCGTGCTTGCCGAGGGCAAGTCTCGGGCGGTCCGTGAGCAGCCGAAGGCCGAGGTGGAGACCCTTGCGCTGCCAGGGGATCCGCGTCCGGCCTTGATACGAGCATCGCAGGACGCCGAACTCCTGGTGATCGGCAGTCATGGACTCGGAGGCGTACGCGGCATGCTCATTGGATCGGTGGCCTATGGTGTCGCTGGACACGCCGCGTGTGACGTCGTCGTGGTACGCGCGCTGCCTTCGCTGCCGCGCGGCGAGGTCGTGGTGGGTGTGGACGGCTCGCCCAGATTCGACGCCGTGCTGGACTTCGCTTTCGCCGAGGCGGAGCTGAGGGGAACGCGGTTGCGTACCGTACACGCGTGGGCCTGGCCTCGGCTGGGCGGCTTCGAGCCGGCAGACGTCGCCAGCGAGCAGGAAGAGTTGCTCGTGCTCAAGGAAACGCTCGCCGGTCACCATCCACAGCACCCGGATGTCGAGATGATCGAAGAGGTCGTGCATGGGCATCCCGTCGAGGTTCTACGCCAGGCGGCGATGGGAGCCGATCTACTCGTGGTCGGATCACACGGACACCGAACGCTCACCGGGATGGTCCTCGGATCGGTGAGTCACGCGCTCTTGCATCATTCGCCCTGCCCGCTGGTCGTGGTGCGGGGCAGCGGCGACGATCAGGGATGACCGGTCAAGAGCCATGTGCTCCGTCGAACGTCACCGGTCCGGCCGCGCCGCCTATCACAGGTTGGATGCGTAGAGCCGGTTATACGATCAATGATGGGCCGAGGGCTCTGCCGCGAGCACGTGTTCCGCGCCCTTAAGTGGAGTGACGCACGTCACGTCGCGCCCTGTCACGTCTCTGCGATCCCCGGTGTCTTGAGGCCATGACCGAACACAACACATCCCACAAGGTCGTGGTCATCGGCGGCGGTTACGCCGGGACGCTGGCGGCCAACCGGCTGCGGAAGCGCGACGACGTCGACATCACTCTGGTCAATCCGCGCGCGGAGTTCGTCGAACGCATCCGGCTGCACCAGTTTGTGGCCGGCACCGGCGACGCCACGATCGATTACGGCACGTTGCTCGGCGAGGGCATCCGCCTCGTCGTCGACAGCGTCACGCGCATCGACACCGCTGCCCGCACCGTGCGACTGGCGTCGGGCCGCGCGCTCGACTACGACTATGTCATCTACGCCGTCGGCAGCACCGGCGCGGTCCCCTCGGTGCCAGGCGCGGCCGAATTCGCTTGGCCCATCGCGGAATTGGAGTCCGCGCAGCGGCTGCGCGCCAGGCTGGAGGAGTTGCCCCTCGAGGCTCCGGTCACCGTGGTCGGTGGCGGACTGACCGGCGTCGAGACGGCCGCCGAACTGGCCGAACAAGGGCGCAAGGTCACGCTGGTGTGTGGCCGAACCCTGGCGCCCTACCTGAGCGCAGGGGGGCGCCGATACGTCACCAAATGGCTGACCCGCCATGGTGTCTCCGTGCTCGAAGGCGGCGCGGTGACCGAGGTCCGGGCGGACGCGGTCGTCCTCGCTGACGGTTCTGCCGACAGCGTGGTGCGTCCGAGCGCACTGACCATCTGGACGGCCGGTTTCGGCCTGCCGGAGCTGGCGGCGACCAGCGGGCTGCGCACCGACGCGCTCGGCCGGCTGCTCACCGACGAGACGCTGACCAGCATCGACGACGACCGCATCGTCGCGGCCGGCGACGCCGCCGCACCGTCGGGCCAGCCGCTGCGGATGAGCGGCTACGCCGCCGGGCCGCTCGGGGCGCAGGCCGCCGACACCGTGCTGAGCCGCATCGCGGGGACCGAACCGGCGGCGATCAACCTGGCCTTCACCGGCGCATGCGTCAGCCTCGGCCGGCACGCCGGCATCAGGCAGATCGCCGGTAAGGACGACACCGCGGTGAACATCTACATCCCCGGCCGCATGGGCGCATTAATCAAGGAAGTGACCTGCAAGTTCGTGGTATCGAAGAGGATCCGTCTGGAGGCAGGCAAGCCGGGTTCCATGGGCTGGCCCAAGGGCGGTCCGCGCCCCGAACAGCCGGCCTCCGCCGCACGGACGGTCACCTCCCCGTGAGCGCCGACGAGCATGCCGAGCGATTCACCGTGTTGCGGCCGCTGCTGTTCACCATCGTGTACGAGATCCTCGGCTCGGCGACCGAATCCGACGACGTGCTGCAGGACAGCTATCTGCGCTGGGCCAAGGTGGATCTCGCGGCGGTGCGGGACACCAAGTCGTATCTGGCGCGGCTGGTGACCCGTCAGGCGCTCAACGCCTTGCGCGCGAGCACGCGCCGTCGCGAGGAGTACATCGGCTCCTGGCTGCCCGAGCCGCTGCTGCTGGAGGAGAATGACGCGTCGGCCGATGTGGTGCTCGCCGAGTCGGTGTCGATGGCGATGCTTGTGCTGCTCGAAACGCTCACCCCCGATGAGCGCGCGGTGTTCGTGCTGCGCGAGGTGTTCGGATTCGACCACGACGAGATCGCCGCAGCGGTGGGCAAGTCCGTGGTGACGGTGCGCCAGATGGCGCACCGCGCCCGCGGGCACGTACAGGCGCGGCGTAAACGTTTCGACCCCGTCGACGCTGGGACGACCACGCGGATCACCGAGCAGTTCATGTCCGCGGCGGCGACCGGTGACATGGTGGGGCTGCTCTCGCTGCTCGCGCCGGACGCCACGTGGACCGCCGACAGCGGCGGCAAGGTCACCGCGGCGCGCCAGCCGGTGGTGGGCGCGGAGAAGGTGGCCGTGCTCGTCATGGAACTGTTCCGCGTGGGGCGGTTGCCGAACGCGCGGATCGAGATGGTCAACTGCAACAACGCGCCCGCGATGGCCGCCTACGACGGCGATCACCTGGTAGGCGTCTGCCTGTTCGAGATCGGCGACGGGAAGATCACCAACTTCTACGTCATCCGCAACCCGGACAAACTCCTCGCGCTGACGGTTCCGCGTCAGATCAGCCGGTAGGAGTCGGCAGGCCACAGCGCAGTAGGTCGCGATCGCGCGAGTCTCGCGCAAGCGGAGTTGCCGCTGCAGATGCGGCGCGGCAGGTGACATGTCCTGTGGCGATCGACGAACGCGCCTCCCCCCTTCGCGTGTGTTGACCAATTCGATTCAAGGATGACCAAGGAGCTGACCATGACCGATACACAGGTAGTGATCGCTGGGGCAGGGCCGACCGGTCTGATGCTCGCGTGCGAACTGGGGCTTGCCGGGATCGATGTGCTCGTCCTCGAGCGGCTCCCGGAGCCTCGAACGGTGGAATCGCGGGCCGGAGGCCTGCACATCCGCACGCTGGAGATGCTCGATCAGCGGGGTCTGCTCGCCGGGTTCCTCGAGCGCGGACGGCCGCGACAGGACGTGCACTTCTCCGGGCTCGGTCTCGACCTATCCGATATGACGACGCGATATCCGTACGCTCTGCTCATCTTGCAGGCCGAGGTGGAACAACTGCTGGATGAGCGCGCGGCGCGGTTGGGGGTACGGCTGCGCCGCGACGCCGAGGTGACGGGGTTCACCCAGGACGAAACTGGCGTCACGGTGGAACTCGCGGACGGGTCGCGTGTCCGGGCGGACTACCTCGTCGGCTGCGATGGGGGCCGCAGCACCGTGCGCGGGCTCGCCGGCATCGAGTTCCCCGGCACCCAGGCCACGATGACCGCGATGCTCGGCGACGTCGAGCTCGCCGAGCCGCCCGCGGCCGACATCTTCCAGGAGCGGCGCGAGCACGGCAGATTCTCGGTGCTGTCGTACGGTCCGGACTGGTACCGGGTGCTGACCAACGAGTTCGATCACGTCGTCGGCCGGGACGAACCGATGACCCTGGAGACCCTCCGCAAGTCATTGCTCAAGATCGCCGGGACGGATTACGGGATGCACTCACCGCGATGGCTCTCCCGGCACGGCGACGCGGCACGCCAGGCCGACCGTTATCGCGTGGGCCGGGTTCTCCTGGCCGGCGACGCCGCGCACATCCACTTCCCGGCGGGCGGTCAGGGCTTGAACACCGGCGTGCAGGACGCGGTCAACCTCGGCTGGAAGCTCGCCGCCGTCGTCCGCGGCCAGGCCCCAGACCTGTTGCTCGACACCTACCAGGCCGAACGCCACCCGATCGCCGCCCGCGTCCTGCAGAACACCCGCGCCCAGACCGCACTCTGGCGGGTGGACGATCACACCTCCGCTCTGCGCGAGGTGCTGGGCGACCTCATCGGCATCGACGAGGTACGGCTGCGTCTGGCCGGCATGATCACGGCGACCGACATCAGGTATCCGATGGAGGGGACGGACGACCTCCTCGGCATGCGGATGCCGGATCTCGACCTCGAACACGGTCGCGTCTACGAACTGCTGCACCGCGCTCGCGCGATTCTGCTGGATCTCGGTGGTCTCCCGCCGGTCGCCGCCGTCGTGACCGGCTGGGCGGACCGAGTCGATCTCGCCCGCGCCCGCCCTGCTGAGGGCTCCGACCTCGGTGCGGACGCCGTACTCATTCGTCCCGACGGACACATCGCCTGGGTCACCCGCGCCGGCGAGCAGCCAGACCTGGACGCTCTCCGGGCCGCCCTCACAACGTGGCTCGGCCCAGCTGGTCTTCACGGTGCGCAGGTACGCCACCGGCCCGCCCTGCCGCCCATGCGAAACCCGGACTAGCACGACTCTGCGCGGACAAGCCACCTCCCGATCACAACAGCGCCGCGTCGGTGACGCCCGGGCGCGGTGGCCGCCAGCCGCCACCGTCCAGCTTGGCCAACTCCGGCTCGACATCCACAGTGATGACGCCGAAGAAGCATCGGGGATTGTGGCGGCTGATCGGAGGTGAGGAGCTGCTCGCCGCAGAGTGGACAGCGACCATCCTGCTTGGCGAGCAGGCGAAGGGTGTAGCCATCCAGCGGTGGTTTGATCTTCTTCTGGCTCTTGGCCCAGTACGATCCAGGCCCTGACCGACTCGCAACTCGCGAGTGACCATCGGCTGGCCGCCGTTGAAGCCGCCCGCCAAGCCGTCACCGAGTGTGAGCGCAAGCTGGTGGGTTATCGCGCGGTTCTTGATGCCGGGATCGACCCGGTGGTGGTCGCCGGCTGGATCACCGAGACAGAGGCCAAGCGAAAGGCCGAGCAGATGCGCCTGGACCAGGCGATCACCAAAGTTCCTAAAAGACTCACCGAGGAGGAGATCGCTGCGATGGTTACGAAGCTCGGCGACCTTCGAAAACTGCTCCACAGCGCGGATCCGCAGGACAAGGCTGATGTGTAGGAGCCGCTCGGCCTACGTCCGACCCACGACCCGGGCCAGAAAACAGTGATCGCCAGAGCTCAGCTCAGGCGATCATGTACCAAATGGTGTCCGAGGGGGGACTTGAACCCCCATGCCCCGCAAAGGGCACTAGCACCTCAAGCTAGCGCGTCTGCCTATTCCGCCACCCGGACTTGGTGCCTGCACGTGGGACCGTCATCCCGCGTCGGCTCCGTAAGGTTAGCAAACTCTGAGGGGTGCGTCATACCAGGATTCCGGAGGGAGGATGAGACGGCAATACGTACCCGATCGTAAGGAGCCTTCATGGCCGAGGACGAGGTCGTCGAGCTGTGCCGTGATCTGATCCGTATCGATTCGACCAACGCCGGCGACAACGCGGGGCCCGGGGAGAGGGCGGCGGCCGAGTATGTCGGGGAGAAGCTGGCCGAGGTAGGGCTCGAAGTGACGATCCTGGAGAGCGACGATCGGCGGGCGAACGTCGTCGCGCGTATCGAGGGCACCGATCCGGGCCGTGACGCGCTGCTGTTGCACGGGCATCTCGATGTCGTGCCGTTCGACGCGGGCGACTGGCGGCATCATCCGCTCTCGGCGGAAGTGGCCGACGGATGCGTCTGGGGGCGCGGGGCCGTGGACATGAAGGACATGGACGCGATGATCCTGGCGGTCGTGCGGCAACGGCTCAGGGAGGGGCGCCGGCCTGAGCGTGACGTGGTGCTCATGTTCACCGCCGATGAGGAGGCGGGTGGGGAGTACGGGGCGAAGTTCCTGGTCGAGGAGCACCCGGAGCTGTTCGAGGGGGTCACGGAGGCGATCGGGGAGGTCGGCGGGTTCAGCGTGTCGATCGGGGCGGATCAACGGCTCTACCTGATCGAGGCCGCGGAGAAGGGCATGGCGTGGATGCGGTTGACCGCGAACGGCCGGGCCGGGCACGGGTCGATGCTCAACCTGGACAACGCCGTGACCGAGCTCGCCGACGCCGTGGCGCGTGTGGGGCGGTATGAGTGGCCGGTACGACTGACGCCGACCATGAGCAGGTTCCTGGAGGAAATAGGCGGCGGCGATCCCGAGGCCGCGATCGCCAAGCTGGGGCCGGTGGCCAGGATGCTGGGCGCGGGGCTGCGCAACACGGTCAATCCGACCATGCTGGAGGCCGGTTACAAGGCGAACGTGGTGCCGCAGACGGCCTCGGCGACCATCGACGGGCGGTTCCTGCCGGGGTTCGAGGAGGAGTTCTTCGCCACGGTCGACGAGCTGCTCGGGCCCAACGTCACGAGGGAGTTCGTGCAGCACCAGGTGGCGCTGGAGTTCGGCTTCGAGGGGCCGCTGGTGACGGCCATGGTGGAGGCGCTGCTGGCCGAGGACCCGGCCGGGCGCGCCGTGCCGTACACGATGTCCGGAGGGACGGACCTCAAGTCGTTCAGCAGGCTCGGAATCCGGGGCTACGGGTTCGCGCCACTCAAGTTGCCTGCGGACCTGGACTTCTCTGGGATGTTCCATGGGGTTGACGAGCGGGTGCCGGTGGATTCGCTCAGGTTTGGGGTGCGAGTGCTTGACCGCTTCCTGGATCACTGCTGAAAACCCCTTGCGGCAACCTTGAGTGATGCTACGGTTACGGATCGTTGAGGGGTGAGTCCACGGACCGGCCTCACATTGTGAGGTCGGTCCTGGTGCTTCTGAAGGAGGGTTCACGTGGCACGCATGCCGGTGCGGTGGTGGCGGGCAATGCCCGCCCTCGCTTCCCGGCGCGTGCCCGTGATCATCTTCGCGGAGGATGCGATCGCCGATCGGGCCGCCCGGATGGCGCGGTTCGCGGCCGGCGCCCGCCAGGTCATCGCACGAGTAGTCGCGGCCGGCGTCCTGCTGGCCGCGGGATGGCTGCTCGCCGTTCTCTTCGGACTGCTCTTCGCCGCTCCGGCGGCCGCGGATTCCACCGCGGCGACAGGGACGGCCACAGCGGCCGGCACCTCTCGCACCGTCACCGGGTCCATCACGGACGGTTTCCCCACGGCTGACGGGAGGGTCTCGGCGTCGGACAACGCCGAGATGATCGGAAAGGTCTCGGCGTGGGACAACGCCGAGATGATCGGAAAGGTCTCGGCGTCGGACAATGCCGAGGCGATGGCGGGGCGGACGGTCGACGGGCTCAACAGCCAGTCCGATCCCGGCCTGCCGCCTGCTTCTCCTGCGACCGATATCCTGGACACCAATGGTCTGGTGCCCAGCGGCGGTGGCAGTGGCCCGTTCGGGCCAAGCATGGGAGATGTCGCGCGGTCCTACTTCGACCCGCGTATCGAGGCTCGGCGCGCCCCCTTGGCGTCCGTGCTTCCTCCGGTCGTCCGCACAGCGGCGGATGACCCTTCTTTCTCACCTGACTGACCCCCGCCACAGATTCCGATGAGTACGGCGGCGGAGCGCGGCTAGATCCCCTCCGCCAGCGGGTGACATGTCAGTCATCTTGGTTCGCGATTCCCCGAGGTCTCCGCTGTGCGCGGCGCACTGCGACCTCGCATGCCCTCGGCTGCCCGCGAACCGTCAGGTATCCCCCTATGAACCAAGTAGGAGCATTCATCATGCGTACGTGGGCGAAGGCTTCGGCCCCCGCGGCTCTTCTAGCTGTAGCCGTCATGTCCTTCGGCAGCGGCACCGCGCTGGCCGACACCTCCGGCGACTCTTCCGTCGGCGGTGGCAACCAGGTCAACCTGCCTGTCTCGCTGCCGATCGACATCAGCGGCAACTCCGCCGCTGTGCTGGGCAAGTCCGAGGCGAGCTCCCAGGGCGGCGCCACGGTCGTCAACACCGGCAAGGGCGGCACCTCCGACAGGACCTCCGGCGACGGGAGCGTCCTTGGTGGCAACCAGGTCAACGCGCCGATCAACGTCCCGATCAACGCCTGTGGCAACGCGGTGGCCGTGATCGGCAGGTCTGACGCGGGCTGCAAGGGCGGCGCCTCGGTCAAGAACACCGGCAGGGCCGGCAGCTCCAACAAGACCTCTGGCAAGGGAAGCGTCCTTGGTGGCAACCAGGTCAACGCGCCGATCAACGTCCCGATCAACGCCTGCGGCAACGCCGTGTCCCTGATCGGCAAGTCCGACGCGGGCTGCAAGGGCGGCGCCACGGTCAAGAACGCCGGCAAGGGCGGGGCCGGTGGCAACCACACCTCTGGCCAGGGCTCCGTGCTCGGCGGCAACCAGGTGATCGCGCCGGTCAGCGCCCCGATCAACATCTGCGGCAACTCGGTGGCCGTGCTCGGCAGGGCGTTCGCGGGCTGCAAGGGCGGCGCCACGGTCAAGAACGGCGGGCACACCCACTACCGGGGCGGTCACGGCTCGACGGGCAACGACACCGACGGGCGCTTCGGGGTCGGCAGCGGCAACCAGGTCATCGCACCGATCAGCCTGCCCATCGTGGCCTGCGGCAACGCCGTCGGCAACGCGCACGCCGGCTGCAAGGGCGGCGCCTCGGTCAAGAACACCGGCAAGGGTGGCCCTGGCGGCAACACCACGTCCGGCAAGGGTTCCGTGCTCGGCGGCAACCAGGTGATCGCGCCGATCACCGCGCCGGTCAACGTCTGCGGCAACGCTGTGGCCGTGATCGGCAAGGCGTTCGCGGGCTGCAAGGGCGGCGCCTCGGTCAAGAACGGTGGCAGGGGCGGCGCCGGGGGCAACCACACCTCGGGCAAGGGCTCCGTGCTCGGTGGCAACCAGGTGGTCGCCCCGATCACCGCGCCGGTCAACGTCTGCGGCAACGCCGTGGCCGTGCTCGGGCTGTCCGGGGCTCGCTGCAAGGGCGGCGCCTCGGTGGTCAAGAACGGCGGTTCGGGCGCGGGTGGCAACACCACGTCCGGCAAGGGCTCCGTGCTCGGCGGCAACCAGGTGATCGCGCCGATCACCGCGCCGGTCAACGTCTGCGGCAACGCCGTGGCGGTGCTCGGCGACGCCGCGGCCGGGTGCCTCGGTGGCTCGAGTGTCGGCAAGCCGGGACACGAGGGCTACCACCCCTACGGACACTACAGCTCCCACCAGGCCGCCGACTCCAAGGCCGGTGGCGTGCTTCCCGCGCTTCCCCCGGTCCCGGTCCTGGGCAGCCTGCGGGGCGTGGGCAACATCACTCCGATGCGTGGCGGCGGCTCGCCCGAGCTGCCGGTCGTCGGCGACATGCCCCTGGTCGGTGACCTGCACGAGCTGTTCGGTCTGCCCGAGCTGCCCGGTCTGCCTGGCCAGCCCGCCACCCCGGTCAGGCACGTCACGCCGGCCAAGCACGTCAAGAACGGCAAGGCTCCGGTCACCCACGCCGCCCGCGCCGAGGACACGCAGTCGCCGCTGGCCCCGGCCACCGCGCTGATCGCCGGCACGCCTGTCGGTGGTGCGGTGAAGCTCGCGACCAGCAGCCTGCCCACCGGCGACCTGGGGCTGATGAGCGCGGCTCAGCCCGCGGGCGTCACCGGGATGACCACCGGCTCGCTGTTCGCGCTGGTCCTGGGCGCGATGTTCGCCGCCTCGGCCACGCTGTTCGCGGCCACCCGCCGCTTCCGGCTCGGCCGGAAGTAATGACAAGAACGTCTACCGCTCACAGCCGGTGAGCGAGTAGCGAAAGACGCTTTGCCCGTTCCGGGGGCGCGGCCCGGGGCGGGCAAAGCCATGTCTGATCACAGGGTGCTGCGGACGCGCATGACCTTGCGGCGCAACCGTACATGACGGCTTCCGTCAGGGTGCAGGCGCACACGCGAGAGCTCCCACTGACCGTACTCCGCGTGTTCGGTGAGCAGCTGACGTGCTGCTTCGCGGGACAGATCGCGCGGAATGAAGATATCCATGTAGGAGTAGTCGAGCACAACGATTAGTCTCCAGGGTGAGTCAGGGCGCGATGCCGCTCGATGGGGCTTATTCTGCGTGCTTGTGGGTGCGTCCGGAAGCTAGTGGGTAGTCCCGGGGGAAGGAAAATTCCGCGAGTCGGGTTACCTTTCAGATCAGTGCCGGCTCCCGGCAGGGGGAATTGCAAGCGAACAGTGAGGTAGGAAGCAGCGTGCCAGCCAACAACGGCAGCACCGGTGGAACCCGCCGTCTGGTGATCGTCGAGTCGCCCGCCAAGGCGAAGACGATCAAGGACTACCTCGGTGCCGGCTACATGGTCGAGTCCAGCATTGGCCACATCCGCGATCTGCCGGAGCGGGCCGATGACATCCCCGAGAAGTACAAGGGGGAGGCTTGGGCGCGCCTCGGGGTCAATGTCGAGCATGAGTTCGAGCCGCTGTATGTCGTCAACGCCGACAAGAGGTCGCAGGTCAGCAAGCTGAAGCAGCTGCTGAAGGATGCCGACGAACTCTACCTGGCCACTGACGAGGACCGCGAGGGCGAAGCCATCGCATGGCACCTGCGCGAGGTGCTCAAGCCCAAGGTGCCGGTGCACCGCATGGTCTTCCACGAGATCACCCCGCAGGCCATCCGGGACGCGGTGGCCAATCCGCGCGACCTGAACCTGCGCCTCGTCGACGCCCAGGAGACCAGGCGCATCCTCGACCGGCTCTATGGCTATGAGGTCAGCCCGGTCCTGTGGAAGAAGGTCAAGCCGCGGCTGTCGGCGGGCCGGGTGCAGTCGGTGGCGACCAGGCTGGTGGTGGAGCGCGAGCGGGAGCGCATGGCGTTCACGTCCGCCCATTACTGGGACCTGCAGGCGCTGTTCGACACGGGCAAGGCCGAGGAGCGTCCGCGTGACTTCACCGCGACGCTGACCTCGGTCGACGGCAAGCGGGTCGCCCAGGGGCGCGACTTCGCCACCACCGGCCTGCTGAAGACGAACGACGTGCTCCACCTGTCGGAGGCCGCCGCCGGTGAGCTGGCTGGCCGGCTCCAGGGTTCGTCGTTCGCGGTCAAGTCCGTCGAGCGCAAGCCGTACACCCGTAAGCCGTACGCTCCCTTCCGGACGACCACTTTGCAGCAGGAGGCGAGCCGCAAACTGGGCTTCTCCGCCAAGTACACGATGCAGGTGGCGCAGCGGCTCTACGAAAACGGCTTTATCACCTACATGCGTACCGACAGCATCACGCTGTCGGAGACGGCGGTGGCGGCCGCGCGCTCCCAGGCGATCAAGCTGTACGGCTCTGCGTACGTTCCCGACAAGCCGCGTGTTTACACCAGCAAGGTCAAGAGCGCGCAGGAGGCGCACGAGGCGATCCGGCCTTCCGGGGAGGAGTTCCGCACTCCCGGTGAGACCGGGCTGAACGGTGACCAGTTCCGCCTCTACGAGCTGATCTGGCAGCGGACCGTCTCGTCCCAGATGAAGGACGCGGTCGGCGAGTCCGTCACGGTCAAGGTGCGCGGCGCGTCGGCCACCGGCGAGGACGTCGAGTTCAGCGCCTCGGGCCGGACGATCACGTTCTACGGCTTCCTCAAGGCGTACGTCGAGGGTGCCGACGATCCGTCGACCGACCGCGACGACTCCGAGAAGCGGCTGCCGAACCTGGCCGAGGGCGACGCGCTGAGCGTGTCGCGGCTCGACGTGGCCGGCCACTCGACCAAGCCGCCCGCCCGCTACACCGAGGCTTCGCTGGTCAAGGAGATGGAGGATCGGGAGATCGGGCGTCCTTCGACGTACGCCTCGATCATCGGCACGATCCTCGACCGTGGCTACGTGTTCAAGAAGGGCACCGCGCTGGTGCCGTCCTTCCTGGCATTCGCCGTGGTCAACCTGCTGGAGCAGCATTTCGGCAACCTGGTCGACTATGACTTCACCGCCGAGATGGAGAAGGTGCTCGACGACATCGCCAACGACCGGGCGGAGCGGGTGCCGGAGCTGCAGCGCTTCTACTACGGCGAGGACGGCGACGAGGGCCTGAAGGAGATGGTCACCGACCTCGGCGACATCGACGCCAAGGAGATCAGCTCCTTCCCGATCAAGGGCACCGACATCGTCATCAGGGTCGGGCGATACGGCCCATACCTTGACAGAGGCGGCGCTCGGGTGAACGTGCCCGAGGACATGACACCCGACGAACTGACCGCCGAGAAGGCGGAGGAGCTCTTCTCGCGGCCCACTGGCGACCGCGAGATGGGGACCGATCCGGTGACCGGGCACATGATCGTCGCCAAGGACGGGCGATTCGGGCCGTACGTCACCGAGATCCTGCCCACGCAGGAGGAGGAGACCCCGAAGCGGCGCACCAAGAAGGCCGACGCGGCGAAGCCGCGGACGAGCTCGCTGTTCAAGTCGATGTCGCTCGACACCGTGACGCTCGAGGACGCGCTCAAGCTGCTGTCGATCCCCCGGGTCGTCGGCGAGCTGGAGGGCGAGGAGGTCGTCGCGTACAACGGGAAGTTCGGCCCCTACCTGAAGAAGGCCGCCGAAACGCGGTCGCTGGCCGCGGAGGAAGAGCTGTTCACGGTCACGATCGAGCAGGCCAAGGAGCTGTTCTCCCAGCCCAAGCCGCGGGGCAGGGGCCGGGCGGCGGCCGCGCCGCCGCTGCGCGAGCTGGGTGAAGACCCCAACTCCAAGAAGCCCGTCGTGGTCAAGGAGGGGCGATTCGGTCCCTACGTGACCGATGGCGAGACGAACGCGTCGCTGCGCAAGGGCGACACGGTCGAGGAGATCACGATCGAGCGGGCGGCGGAACTGCTGGCCGAGCGGCGTGAGCGGGCCCCGGCGCCGAAGAAGACGACGACCCGGAAGGCGCCGGCCAAGAAGGCACCCGCGAAGAAGCCGGCGGCCAAGTCGTAAGTAGCATTGCCGCGTGGTGGTCTTGATCTTCGTGGGCCTGGTGTTCGTGGCGCATCTCTATCTGTGGCATCGGATGGTGCGCTCGACCACTAGGCGCGGGCGGGTGCGCACCGGCCTGACCTGGGGGCTGGTGGGGCTCCTCGCGCTGGTCGTCGTGACGTTCGCGGGGATGCGGCTGGAGATGTTCCAGTGGCTGGCGTGGCCGGGCTATCTCTGGATCGCGATCATGTTCTATCTGGTGATCGCTCTGGTCCTGCTGGAGATTCCGCGGTTGGTGGCGTGGTTAGCGCTGGTCCGGGGGCGGGTGGCCGGGTCGCCGCCGTCGCCGGTTGAGGTGGTGCGACCGGTGACGGTGCCTGCCTCTGGTTCTCCCGATGTTTCGGATATTTCGGGTTTTGGGCAGGTTTCGGGGGTGGAGCCGTCGCCGGGCGGCGACGCGATGAGCAGGCGGCTCTTCCTCGGACGGAGCACCGCCGCCGTCGCGGGCGTGGGTGCGCTCGGCACGGTCGGGTACGGCATCAGCGCCGCGCTGGGTGATCCGGTGATCGAACCGGTCAAGGTCACGCTGCCCGGGCTCGACGCCAGGCTGAGCGGCCTGCGGTTCGCCGTGGTCAGCGACATCCACCTGGGGCCGCTCACGGGCAAGGCGCACACCGAACGCATCGTGCGGATGATCAATGGTCTGCGGGCCGACGTGGTGGCGATCGTCGGCGACCTGGTCGACGGCTCGGTGGCCGAGCTGGGCCCGCTGGCCAGGCCGCTGCGGAGCCTCGAATCCCGCTATGGCGCCTATTTCGTGACAGGTAATCACGAGTACTACACGAGAAACGGCCCTGGTGAGTGGATCGAGGAGCTGGACCGGCTCGGCGTTCGCTCGTTGCGGAACGAACGGGTGGAGATCCGGCACCAGGGCGGCGTGCTGGACCTGGCCGGGGTGAACGACCTCAACGGCGCCACCGCGAACGACGGGCCCGACTTCGACAGGGCGCTCGGCGGTCGCGATACGAGCCGCTCCACGGTCCTGCTGGCCCATCAGCCGGTTCAGGTCTCGCAGGCCGCTCGTTATGGCGTGGACCTGCAGTTGTCGGGGCACACGCATGGCGGGCAACTGGCGCCGTTCAACCTCGTGGTGCCGCTGCAGCAGCCGGTCGTGTCGGGGCTGGCGACGGTTGACGGGGTGCGGGTGTACGTCACGCGCGGCGCCGGGTTCTGGGGGCCGCCGGTCCGGGTGGGCGCGCCGCCCGAGATCACGCTGCTTGAGCTGCGCTCCTGACTTCGCGAGGCGCGAGTTTGCGGGCGACTCTGTGGGCGCGCCGCCCGAAACCGCGCTGCTTGTCGTTGTGGGCGCGCTGCCCGAGACCCGCCGTGCTCCCGGCTTCCGTGGGGTTTGAAGTGGGCTGCTGACTTTCCGCGATCCGCTGGTCACTCAAGCCGCGAGGGGGTAGTATCCAAGCGGATACGTTGGAGGTGGGATGATCTCTTCCCCGGTGGAGGGAGCGTTCGGCGACCTGCTGCCCGAGCAGGGTGCGGTGCCCGAGGGGCCGACGCCCGACGTCACGTTCTGGGCGGAGCGTGGCGGCCTGCTGCTCAAACAGGCCAGACACGCGGCCAACATGAACCAGAAGGCGCTGGCCGGCATGAGCGGCACGTCGCGGACGACGTTGTCGGCCTACGAGCACGGCCGGAAGTCGCCCACGCTCGAAACGGCCGGGCGCATCCTCGACGCCGCCGGGTTCCGGCTGGTGCTGGAGGCCAAGGTCGAGTTCACCACCTGCCAGGGGGCCGACGGCCGCCCGTTCCACGTGCCCAACCGGCTGCCGCGCCTGCCGGCATTGCGGGCCCTGGCTGCCATCCGCCTTGGCGACAGGGCCTATGACCTGGCCGATCGCGGGGATCGCCGGGACGCCTACGTCGTGCTGTTGCGGGAAGGGACTCAGCGGGAGCTGCTCGAGCATCTCGACGGGCTGCTGCTGGTGGAGCTCTGGGATGAGCTGGTGCTTCCTGAGCCCGTACGGGCCGGGTGGCAGCCGTTGGTGGAGCTCGCCCGGCCGTACAAAAGGGACTAGCGAGACAAGAAGGATCTGTCTGGTGTTTTCGGGGGCCTATTCGAGCTGTGTATCATGCGCGACGGCCCGTATACGTAATACTCTCAGCGACGAGCAGCCGGGTATATCCGGCTCGTCTCCTGTCTTCCCATTTCCGGCGAGCACCTGGATACGCTGACATTATGACCGCCCGTGGCCGACGCCAACCGACACATGTGCTGGCTAACGCATCTTTCCGCCGGCTCTGGACGGCGATGTCGGTGTGCAGCCTCGGCGACTGGCTGAACATCCTGGCACTGACCGCCCTGGCAGGAAACCTGACCCAGGGCGACTACCGCACGCAGGCGCTGGCCATCGGCGGTGTCTTCATCGCCAAGATGCTGCCCGCCGTCCTGCTCGGACCCCTCGCGGGAGCGTTCGCCGACCGCTTCGACCGGCGGGTGACGATGTTCACCTCCGACCTGGCCCGGTTCGCCGTGGTGCTGTCGATCCCGCTGGTCGGCAGCTATCAATGGATCATCGTCGCGACGATCCTGGTCGAGTGCGTCAACCTGTTCTGGGTCCCGGCCAAGGACGCCACGGTCCCCAACCTGGTGCCGAAGGAGCAGCTCGAATCGGCCAACCAGCTCAACCTGCTGGTCACCTACGGCAGCGCGCCGGTCGCCGCGATCCTGTTCACGGCGCTGTCCGTGGTGGGCGACGTACTGAAGAACGCCGTGCCGTTCCTGTCCGGCATGGACCCCACCGGGCCGGCGCTGATCGTCAACGCCTGCGCGTACCTGGTGTCCGCGTTCCTGATCTTCACGCTGCGCGGCATCCCCAAGCGTGACGGCGCCATCTCCACCCCGTCGGTGCTCAAGCAGATCGTCGAAGGCTGGCGGTTCGTGGGCGCCAACCGGTTGGTGCGCGGTCTGATCATCGGCATGCTGGGGGCGTTCGCGGCGGGCGGCGCGGTCGTGGGCGTCGCGAAGATCTACGTGGGCGCGCTCGGCGGCGGCGACGCGGCCTACGGCGTGGTGTTCGCCGCGGTCTTCGTCGGCATGGCGCTGGGCATGTTCTTCGGCCTCCGGCTGCTGCGCGAGCTGTCGCGGCGCCGGTTGTTCGGTCTGGCGATCACCGTGGCGGGCGTGGTGCTGATCGCGATCGCGATCATCCACAACCTGGTGATCGTGGTCATGCTGACCGTGCTGCTCGGGGCGTGCGCGGGCATCGCGTGGATCATCGGCTACACGCTCATCGGCCTCGAGGTCGAAGACTCGATGCGGGGGCGGACGTTCTCGTTCCTGCAGTCGACCGCGCGGGTGACGCTGCTGTTCGTGGTGGCGGTGGCCAACCCGCTGGCCGCGCTCGTCGGCGCGCACCCGCTGAGGCTGGGCGAGGTGGTCTACCGGTTCGACGGCACCAACCTGGTGCTGGTGGTCGGTGGCGTGCTCGCGACGGTCGTCGGCCTGCTGGCGCTGCGCCACATGGACGACAGGAAGGGTGTCTCGCTCTCCGAGGACCTGATCGCGGCGGTGCGCGGCGAGCGGCCGAAGTCGGAGACGGCGGAGCAGGTGCCGGGGCTGTTCGTGGCGTTCGAGGGCGGTGAGGGGTCGGGTAAGACGACCCAGTCGCGACTGCTCGCCATCTGGCTGCGCGATCAGGGCTTCGACGTCGTACAGACCCGTGAGCCCGGCTCGACCAAGGTCGGCATGCGGCTGCGCGCGATCCTCCTCGACGCGGCCGAACGCGGGCTCTCGGCGCGCGCAGAGGCGCTGCTGTACGCCGCAGACCGGGCCGAACACGTCGAGAAGGTCATCAGACCGGCCCTCTACCGCGGCTCGCTGGTGATCTCCGACCGCTACGTGGACTCGTCGCTGGCCTACCAGGGAGCGGGACGGGCGCTCGACCCCGAGGACGTCTCCAAGGTCAACGCCTGGGCCACGGGTGGGCTGGTCCCGCATCTCACGGTGCTGATCGACACGCCGCCCCAGGTGGGGCTGACCAGACTGGGCGGCGCGGCGGACCGGATCGAGTCCGAGCCGCTGGAGTTCCACGAGCGGGTGCGCAAGGAGTTCAGGGCGCTGGCCGCCGCCGACCCCGACCGCTACCTGGTGGTCGACGGGATGCTGCCGCCCGAGCAGATCACCCGGCTGATCCAGGACCGGGTGCACGAGCTCCTACCCGATCCGGTGCCGCAGGAGTCCGAGGACATCACGGGCACGATGCCCGCCATCCGCGACTAGCCTTGTCGGGTGAGCGTCTTCGATGACCTCGTCGGTCAGGACCAGGCGGTGGCCGTGCTGTCCCGCGCGGCCGCGGCGGCAGGCGATGCCGTGCGGGGTGGTCGCGGCGCGGGCATGACGCACGCCTGGCTGTTCACCGGCCCGCCCGGGTCGGGCCGGGAGGAGACCGCGCGGGCGTTCGCGGCGGCGCTGCTCTGCCCGGACGGCGGCTGTGGTCACTGCGACCAGTGCCACCAGGTGCTGATCGGCTCACACCCCGACCTCGAGACGGTACGCCCCCAGGGCCTGTCCTACAGCGTCAAGCAGACGCGCGAGCTCATCCTGCGGGCGGCGGGCGCGCCCACGCAGGGCCGCTGGCGGGTCATCCTGTTCGAGGACGCCGACCGGGCCACGGAGTCGGCGGCGAACGCCCTGCTCAAGGCCATCGAGGAGCCGCCTCCCCGTACGGTCTGGCTGCTGTGCGCGCCCGCCGCCGACGACATGATGATCACCATCCGATCGCGCTGCCGGGTGATCACCCTGGCCACCCCCGCCACGGAGGCGGTCGCCCACGTGCTGGCCACCCGCGACAGCGTGCCCTGGGAGACCGCCCGCTTCGCCGCCCGCGCCTCTCAGGGGCACATCAGCCGGGCTCGGGCACTGGCCCTGGACGAGAACGTACGGCGGCGCCGGGAGGCCGTCCTGGCCATCCCTCGCTCGCTGTCCGGGGTCGGCGATTGCGTCTCGGCGGCCGAACGCCTGGTCAAAACGGCCGAAGAAGAGGCCGCGGCGGCGACGGCCGCGCTCAACGAGACCGAGACCACCGAGCTGCGCAAGATCTACGGCGAGGGGTCCACGGGCAAGGGCCTCAACCGTGGGTTGGTGCGAGGCGGCGCGGGGGCGTTGAAGGAGCTGGAGGACCGGCAGAAGTCGCGGGCCACGCGCATCAAACGCGACTCGCTCGACGCGGCGCTGCTGGAGCTGGTGTCGTTCTATCGGGACGTCCTGGCCATGCAGTTCGCGGCCGGGGTGGAGCTGGCCAACGACGACCTCCGCTTCGAGCTCGACCAGCTGGCCAAGCTGTCGACGCCGGAGGAGACGTTGCGGCGGATCGATGCGATCATGCGATGCCGCGAACGCCTCGACGCCAACGTCAACCCGCAGATCGCGGTCGAGGCGATGATGCTCTCCCTCCGGTCCGCCGCGTAGCGGGTTCTTTCCCGCCGGGTGACCCTCGCGGAAGTTGGTCATGTGGCAGGAGCAGCAGATGAGGCCCTTGAGCGTCTCTGTAATGTGAAAGTCGAGCAGCTTTCCCCACCAGAGCCCTTGATACGAGAACGCGTCGATGTCGCGGCGATCTTCGCTGAGCATCACGTGGGTCTCGTGCGGCTGGCGCTCGTCATGGTCGGTGACCAGGCGACCGCCGAAGACGTCGTCCAGGAGGCGTTCACACGCACCCACGCCAGCCGCTGGAGGCTGCGAGATCCGGACAAGGCGCTGGCCTATGTGCGTTCCGCGGTGTTCAACGGCTGCCGGTCCGTGATGCGGAGGCGGGCGATCGCGTTCCGCCGCGCCGTGCCGTACGAACCGCCTGTCTGGTCCGCGGAGAGCGCCGTCCTGGTGAGCGAGGAGCGCCGCGAGGTGCTGCTGGCCCTGCGCGAGCTGCCGAGCAGGCAGCGCGAGGCGCTGACGTTGCGTTACTACCTAGATCTGTCCGACCAGGAGATCGCCGAGACCATGGGCATCAGCGGGGGCACCGCCAGATCAACGATCGCACGAGGGCTCGCTGCTCTCGGCCGAGCACTTGAGGAGGGTTCATGAACAGCCCTGTGGAAGAACGTCTACGTGCGGCCCTCACTGAGGCGGGTGCCACGGTCGATCCCAGCACGCTGCGGCCGCTCAAATCACTCGACCGGCGCCGTCGCGTCGATTTCCGCCTGCTTGCTGTGGCTGGGGTTACGGTGGTGCTCGCGGGGGCGGCGACCGTGGCCGCACTCACGTCTGCCGGCGACGAGCAGCGCGCGGTGGCGGCCAACCCGCCGATCAGCGAGAAGGGGCCGCAGGAGGTCCGTCTCTTCCTGTGCTCCACCGGGTCGAAGAGCCCCGATTGCGCGGGCAGCGCCACTGCCGAGCAGGTGGCGGCACTACAGGCGACTCTGAGCGAGCGGCCGGACGTAGAGTGGTTGTCTTTCGAAGATCAGGCGACGGCCTACAAGAGTTTTCGTCAGCACTACGCAGGCAACAACGCGGTTCTAGACGGGGTCGAGATGAGCGACATGTTCGCGTCGTTCCGGGTCAAGCTCAAGCCCGGAGCCGACGTGGATGCGCTGATCCAAAAGGCGAAGGCGACAGGCGGGGTGGTCAGCGCCTCACGTACATCGCTGAACGCCCTGACGGGGGCCGCCGAGCCGCCGAAGATGGAGGTTACGGTCTTCCTATGTGGGGATCATTCGTCCATGCCAGCGTGCGGCGCCGTCGTCACTCGGGGACCGTCAAAGAAAGTTCAGATGATCAGCAGAGAGGGAAAAAGGATCACGCCGGCCCAGCAGAGAGCCGTTGCGACGGCGATCGACCGGATGCCAGACGTCGCATCAGTACATTTCGAAGATCAGCAAGAGGCGTACGAAAACTTCCGCCGTTCCTATGCCGGCAACAAGGCTCTCGTCCAGGCAACGAAGCCATCCGACATGCCCATCTCGTTCCGTCTTGCGATGAAGCCGGCTTCCCATGGGGACGCGATGATCGACAAGCTGCGCCGCATGCCCGGCGTCGCGCAAGTCGTCGACCAGAGGTGCATGAGCGAACAGCTGGAGATCTATACGCGTTATGGGATCTCACAGCCTGGAGGCAGCAAGATGTGCGCTACAAAGACGCGGTAGTGCCGTTCCGGGGCGCCTGAGGGTGCCGCAGGGATCTGGTGATGGGGTCCTCACGCCGTACGCGTAGACACACGTAATGTGGCAACCGAAGGCCGTAAGAACCCCCGAGGCCGTCAGGAGGCGAGCACGAGCCCATGGGAATGATCATGGCCGTGAGCTTCACCCGCTACGGGCGGCTCTACTACCTCGATCCCGGTGGCCACACCCCCAAGGTGGGCGACAAGGTGCTGGTCCCGACCGACTCGGGTCCTGAGGTGGCGGAGTGCGTGTGGGCGCCGCAATATTCGAGTGAAGACATCGACGGAATGCCGGTGTGCGCGGGCATAGCAGGAGAGGAACACCTCTCCCGCGACGAGACCAACAAGCGCCGCAGGGCCGAGGCCCGCAGCGTGTCCAAGCGGTTGATCAAACGGCACGAGTTGCCGATGAAGGTGGTGGGCGTCGACTACCTCGACCAGGACAACGTCTACACGGTTTACTTCTCCGCTCCGCATCGGGTCGACTTCCGCGCGCTGGTCCGAGACCTGGCCCGCAACCTGCGGGCCCGGGTGGAGCTGCGGCAGATCGGCCCGCGTGACGAGGCGCGCCTACAGGGTGGCATCGGCCCATGCGGCCGCGACCTGTGCTGCGCCACGTTCCTCAAGGACTTCGAGCCGGTCTCCGTGCGCATGGCCAAGGACCAGGACCTCCCGGTCAATCCCTTGCGCATCGCCGGGGCGTGTGGGCGGCTGATGTGCTGTCTCAAGTACGAGCATCCGCTCTATGTCGAGACCCGCAACCGGATGCCGCGTACGGGCAGTCGGGTGAGCACGCCGCAGGGGGAGGGGAGTGTCCTGGGGCATAACGTCCCGGCGGACACGGTGACGGTGCGTCTGGACGATGGTGGACGGCGCTGTGCGTGCCCTTCCGCCTCGGTGTGCTCGCCACGGCAGCAGCACGACAAGATGTACGGCGAGGAGGGCGGCACGTCGTCTCCTGGCGGATAGCGGCGGGTAGCCGGCGGGCACGACGCGGGAAGTTCACGGGCGGTGCTCGTGAACTTCGTGCCCGTCTGCCGCGCCCTTGTGCTCCTCAGCTGTGCTCCTTGACTGGGCCGCGTTTCGGGCACGGGGGTCGGAGAGGCAAACCTGACCCGTATGCGGAGAGGCACGCCCGACCCGTATGCGGCGCGGCGCCTGGCACGTATGCGGCGCCGGGGCTGGTCTGGCCCGTATGCGGCGCGGGCTGATGCCATCCGCAGGCTGGAGGGAGATGGGGCACGCGTAAGATTCGGAGCGTGTGGGTTCGAGCACTGACCGTCGTCGCCGCGACTGTGTTGTTCGCCTCCGCCTGTGCCGGGACGAGGGCGCCGGCGGACGGGCTGAGCTGGTCTGACTGTGGTGACGGGTTCGACTGCGCGAAGCTGTCGGTGCCGATCGACTACGGTCAGCCGAACGGCGAGCACATCAAGATCAGCGTGGTCCGGCTGCCGGCCACCGGCGACCGAATCGGGTCTCTCGTGGTCAATCCAGGCGGTCCAGGAAGTTCCGGGGTCACGTATGCGCGAGCCGCCCGATCGATCGTGAGCGAGGAGGTGCGCGAACGGTTCGACGTCGTAGGGTTCGATCCACGCGGTGTGGGTGAGTCGTCGCCGGTCGAGTGTCTGAGTGACTCGCGGCTCGACGCGTTCATCGCCCTGGACACCACCCCCGACACGTCGCAGGAACGGGCCGCGCTCGAGCAGGGCTCGCGCGAGTTCGCGAAGGGCTGCGAGGCCGGGTCAGGCCGACTGCTGCCGCATGTGGGCACCGTCGACGCCGCGCGGGACATGGACGGGCTGCGCCAGGCACTCGGCGACCAGAAACTGACCTATCTCGGCAAGTCCTATGGCACCTTCCTGGGCGCTGTTTATGCGGACATGTTCCCCAGCAAGGTCCGAGCCCTCGTGCTCGACGGCGCTCTCGACCCGGCCACCTCCCGGCTGAAGCTCAACGCCGACCAGGCCATGGGCTTCGAACGCGCCCTCCGCGCCTACCTGGAGTCCTGCCTGGCGGAGGGCGACTGCCCGTTCCGCAGCCGTACCGTCGACGGCGCTCTGGCCGAGGTGACCGAGCTCCTTCGCCGTACAGACGCCCGCCCATTGCCGGCCGACGGGCGCCAGGCCGGAGAGTCGCTCGCCACCCTCGGCGCCCTGACGCCGCTCTACGACCGCGGCTCCTGGCCGGAACTAACCGAAACGTTCCGCCAGGCCCTGAACGGCGACGGCAGATTGCTCCTCCGTAACGCCGACCAGCTGATCGACAGGCACGCCAACGGCGTCTACTCCAACCAGACCGAGGCCAACATGGCCATCAACTGCGTAGACGGCGCCTATCCCAAGGACGTCTCCACCTACGCGGCCGCGGCGACGGAGGCGGAACGCCAGGCACCCAGGTTCGGCTCCTACCTCATGTGGAGCTCGCTCCCCTGCGCCTTCTGGCCCGCCAAGCCGACACTCACAAACCGCTCACTCACTGCCAAAGGCGCCGCCCCGATCCTGGTCATCGGCACCGAACGCGACCCGGCCACCCCGTACTCATGGGCGCAGGCCCTGGCGAGCGAACTGAACTCGGGCGTGTTCCTCGGCTATGACGGTGACGGTCACACGGCGTACTTCAACGGCTCGACATGTGTGGACGACGCGGTGGACCACTACCTGCTGACGGGCACACCACCAGAGGACGGAACAGTCTGTCCGGGCATCGGCTGATCGGGGGAGCAAGAACCCCTTGGGCTCCTGTAGACTCGTTCACGCTGTACGGCACGCCGCCTTAGCTCAGTCGGCCAGAGCACTTCACTCGTAATGAAGGGGTCTCGGGTTCGAATCCCGAAGGCGGCTCCAGGTCAAAGGCCCCTCGCGATGATCGCGGGGGGCCTTTTGCTAACACTCCTGCTAACAGGAGCATCGTGCCGGGCCCTTGTATGGCCTATGAGATCCTCTGCCATGCCTGTAACCAATGAATGGCTGGCTGGTCCGTCACCAACCAAGCGCCTGGATAGAGAACTGCTGGAAGAGCGCATCCTGAACCTGCTCTCATCGCAGAACATGTGTGTCCTGGCGACGTCTGGGGCTGACGGGCCGCTGGCGACCCCCGTGCGTTACTTCCACCTGGGCTTCGCGCTCATGTTCACGGCGGTGCCCACGTCTCCCAAGATGCGGAACGTAGCCGCAGACCCCAGGGTCTCGATCGGTATATTCGCCCCGCTGGTGGGACAGGCCAGCAGCCGAGGCGCCCAGGTCTTCGGACGAGCCCGCGTTCTTGGGATCGATGATCCGGAGTTCTCGCACTACTGGCCCGCGTTCAGGTGGCAGTCGGATCATGTGGAGCGTTCGCGCCCGCTCGACGAACCGCCGTCCGGCCCGCTGACCGTTGTCGAAGCTGATCGGATTGTCTATACAGAACACTGGCTTCGACGAAGCGGGTATGCACCGCGTCAGCTCTGGAAGCGGCAGGCGGACTGAGGCTGATAGCGAGAAGGCTCATGTGATCTACGAGGGACCTCCTACGGCTGCCGTTGCTCCTAATCTGCGGTTTCGAGGGAGTTGGCGAAGATATCGGCAGCGGCTGCTTCCGCGGAGCGGATCATGCGGGCATAGACCCGGAGGGTGATCGCGGGGTCGGCATGGCCGAGGCGGGCCGCGACGACGTGTACGGGAACGCCGGCCAGGACCAACACGGTCGTGTGGACATGGCGTAGGTCGCGCAGACGGATCATCGGTAGTGGTCGGGGGCGGTACCTTCAGAGTATGCATGCGGTGGCGCACGAGATCATGCCGGTTTTCGATCGCCTGGCGGAAGCCGTGCATTCTCACGGAGCATGCTCCTCGTGAGCCGGGCACCCGTTCTGTTGTTCCTTCATCGGGCCTGGCCTAGCAGGATGCGAAGCCACAGCCGTTCAGCCTCGGGGGCGCGCAGCCAGTCGGATTGGTGCTCGACCACGCAGTCCGAGCGGTAGAGGCGCCGGATGAAGTGCAGGCCGCCTGCCTGGCACAGCTCGTACACGATGTGCTGGCACTCGCAGGTGTGATCGCGCACTCGTACCCGATCGCAACGGGGATCGGGCTCCTGCCAGGTGAGCCGCTCATAGCCTGCTTGAGGTACGGCCGGATGGACCCCGTGGTACGGATCGTCGAGATCGCCAAGGTCCGTCACGGGTTCACCCTCGTGTTCCGAGAAAGCTGAAAAGCGATCTCGTGTTGCCATTGCAGCTCTCGGACGAGCGCGGCGTCGTCGTCACCGCTCACTGTCTGGGCCATCCCGGCACCGATCTGGTCATCACTCAGGGCCATCCCACGTCGCGTGGCATACCAGCTTCCGGGGCCCGTGTCGGTCGCACCGCGCCAGATCACCCAGTTCGGGTATTGGGTTGCCAGATCCTGAAGCGTCATGAGGCCAGCCGATCAAGGTAGGGTCAACGTACATCCGAATGTAGCTACATACGTACGTAGGCGCAATCGAAGGTGCGTACAGTGCTACGTAGCTTCGAGGTCATGGCCATTGACCCCAGCGCCGACCGCCCGGTCTACAAGCAACTCGCCGACCTGATCCGGGCACGCATCGAAGGAGGAGACCTGCGCCCCGGGCAGAGACTCCCCGCCGAGAGCGACTACGTGGCCGAGTTCGGCATCTCCCGCGACTCGGTCCGTCGAGCCATGGCCGTACTCAGGGGAGAGGGACTCATCATCACCGAGCTACGCGGCTCACGCGTCCGAGACGCAGGCGAAGCCGTCACCGTCCAGATAACCCCAGGAACCCACGTCACGGCGCGCATGCCCACCGAGCCCGAACGCAAGCAACTCGGCGTAGCCGAAGGCGTGCCCATCCTGGTCATCACCGACCCAGACGGAGAATCCCGCCTACTCCCCGCAGACCGGACCATCGTCAAGGCCGGCGACGAAGCGTAAACCTCAAGGCCGTTCGATCATCAGGCGTTGTCCGAGACACCGAGGCGGGCAGCAATCGCGCAGGTCGGGACGTTATGACCATGATCGGATGAGTACTTTCTTCACGGTATTCAAGCCGCCGCCCGTTGGGCGGCGGGCGGTCGGCGGTACGCGCCCGGGCGTGCGGCCTCTCCGGGCCGGTCCCGCCCGCGACCGCCGCCGCACATCGGAACGGCGCACGAGAGACGTACGGCAGGCTGAACCAGCGCCACCGGCGGCGCTGCGGTCCGCTCATCCCGACAACAGGCGCACGACGGTTAGCGATCAGGTTATTGAGCCAGATTGAGGCTTGGCTGAGCAGGCTATTGGGCCACTCCCGTAGGGCTCGACCGCTGTTGAGCCAGGTCACGACGTGTGCGTATCGCCTGGAATTGGTCATCCGCGTCCATGATCCTGCTGTTGATCCCTTCAACGGGGTTCCGGAGGATGGCGATGATGGCGCGGAGGTCGGTCTACGTGATCGACATTGCCAAAGGTGGCGGGGGCGGGACGGGTGCGGAAGACTGCCACGATGGCTGCTGAGTACGCCCAGAGTGACCAGTTCCGTGGTGCCCGCATCCACCTGTGCGACCTTGCCGGTCTCGAGATCCGCGATTGCGAGGTCAGCGGTCTGAAGATCGTCGACTGCTATGGGAGCGACGTCTACCTCGGTGGCGACTTCGAGCGTCTCGTCGTCAACGACGTCGACGTGACCGCCTACGTCGAGGCCGAGCTCGACCGGCGGCACCCCACGCGGGTGCTGGCGCGTGACGCCGCGTCCTGCGTCGACTACCGGGCTGCTTGGGATGCCATCGAGACGCAATGGGAGGCGACGCTCGACCGCGCCAGGCTCCTGCCCGAGGCCAAGCTGCACGAGCAGGTCAACGGCGAGTGGTCGTTCGTCCAGACCCAACGGCACCTGCTGATGGCCGGCGATGCCTGGCTTGGTAATGCCGTGCTCGAGGAGGATGCGCCGTACCACCCGTTGGGCCTTCCTCACGGCGGGATGCCGCCCGACGCGACGGCGAAGCTCGGTCTCACCCTCGAAGCCACTCCGACGCTCGACGAAGTGCTCGCGCCGCGGCTTGCCCGCATGGCCACGATGCGGCGTGTCGTCGACGGGCTCACCGAGGCCGAGCTCGATCGGGTATGCGGTCGCAGGCCGGCGGACCCGTATCCCGACCAGGAGTACGTCGTGCGCCGCTGCCTCAAGGTGGTGCTGAAGGAAGAGGCCGAGCATCACCGTTATGCGGTGCGTGACCTCGCCGTGCTCGAGGCCGGTGCCTGAACTGGCGCCGACCCGGCCGGAAATGACTTCCAACCCCATTTGGCTGCGCGGCGGCTGTTTATCATTCATCGCCAGCAATTCTCTGATTCGGAAGCCAAGCCGCTCATACAGCCGGTTCGCGGCCACGCGATCCAGCGGAAGGTGAGACCAACGGTGGCTTCTCGGGCCAGTCGGAGAGCGTGTCCGGGTTAGCGCGGCAGCGACGTCCTGGGATCTCGCCGTAGCGTCCACGTCTTCGATATGGGCGGAGGAACGCCCCCACAGAGCGGTTCGGTGTGGACTGGCAGGCTGGCCTTGCCGTCTTGCCGGGACGTGGGTCTTACCGCCGCTCGTATTGCTCGATCGTGATCGTACGACTACTGTCTGTGACGGTATGCCAAGGGCGAGGAGGCTTGACGATGCGATGGCCGTTGCGCGTATGCGTTCTCGCCACGCTGTCGTTCGCCGCCTTAACCGCCTGTGCCGGACGGATCGGCGGCGAGAAGGGCCGGGCGTCGGATCCGCAGTGCTTTATGGAGATTTTGCATGAAGGGATGAGCATCTCGTCAGCTGGGATCGGCGCGACCCTGAAGTACTGGTGCGAAGTGCCGCCCATTCGACACCGGATATCCGTCCGGATACAGCTCCGGGATACCAACGGCCGATGGGTGACCATGGACGAACGGGGGGACCGCACGGTTCCGCCGGCGACGCCGAAGACGCTGACTGCGACCGCGCTCTGCTTTCCAGGTCTATGGCGTGCAAGAGGTACAGCCGTCGGCGCGACAAGGGGTGCCGATGGCAGAGTGAAGGAGTTCGAACCCGCGCAGAAAGACAGCCCCGAACGATTGGTGAGCGCCAATGACTGCGAACGCCACTGAACCGTGCGGATCTCGAACGGCAGCACTGCGGCATGCGGTTGACGTGCTGCGACTATGCCTGCTCGGCCGAGCCCGTAAGGGCGTCCTCGGCTACGCACCCAGCGGAACAGGGCGAGGTGGTCTGGCCCTGTACGCGTCCAGATGGAAGTCGCTGCCGCGGGCCGTCGTCGAAATATGGCGTCCCCGTATCGACACGGCGCCGACGGCGGATCAATGGGTGTTGAGCAGGGAAGCCGATGGTTGGGCGCTCCGGCCGGAAGGGGAGATCGGCCCTGCCGTGTACTTCACCACGGACATCCCCACTGATGATCAGAACGCGGCATTCGACTGGGCCGGTCGAGTAACGCCTGACGTCGCGCAAAAGGCTATCCACTACGTCGGGCCGCCGCCGCTTTGAAGGCCCGGCTCTCATTCGTCCCCTCCAGGCGGCGTTAAACGAAGCGCTCATGTAGGAGCCGAGGCCACCGGCTGCGGTGGCACAGCCCGGGGTGCGCGTCAATCGAAGAGGACCCGACCACCGTGGTGAGCGCACCCCTTCAGAATGCGGTGTCGAAGGCTGAGGTCAGGGCCTGGCGCATGAGGGTGGGGAGGTCCTGCTGGCCGTCTCCTTCCGCCCAGCGGATAAGCGCGACATGGATGACCGCCAAACATGCGGCAGTCGTGCTGCGGATACGGAATTCCAGGTCAGGGTCGGTGGTGCCGGCGCAGAGTGCGTCGACGACGGCGATCTCCGTGGCGTACTGGCTGTCCAGATGACGGGCCTGTAGGGCAGGTGTGGAGATCATCAGGTTGAGGCGGGCGAGCAGGAGGTCCCGGTCGGCGTTGACGGCCATGGCGGCGGTCTGCACCAGGGCCCGGCCGATCCGCTGACGTAGTGGCTCCTCCTGCTGTTGTGCCGCCAGCGCCGCCGCGGTCTCCCGGTCGAACTCGTCGTAGAGCACCAGGTCCTCTTTGGTGGCGAAGTGCCGGTACAAGGTCATCGCGGATATCCCGGCCGCCTGCGCGACGTCGTTGATCGTGGTCGCGTCGTAGCCCCGCGCCATGAACAGACGTACTGCGTGCGCCTGGAGCGTGCGCCGGGTCTCTGCCCGGCGCCGCTCACGCAGGCTTGCCGTCTCTCCTGTCACCTGATAGAACCTACCATGCTGATAGTTACTAACAAGTTTGCGGGGTACGCAATGGGACAGCTGGCAGAGAAGACGGCACTGGTGACCGGGGCCTCACGCGGGATCGGGCGGGCGGTCGCCGAACGTCTCGCCGCCGACGGGGCCATCGTCGCCGTCCACTACGGAAAGGACGCGGCAGCTGCACAGGAGACGGTCGAGCGGATCGAACGGGTCGGCGGGCGTGCGTTCCCGATCGGCGCGGACCTGGCGGAGGCGGGGGCTGTCGACGCGTTGTTCACCGAGTTGGAGGCCGGTCTGGCCGGGCGGCGCCTGGACATCCTGGTCAACAACGCCGCGGCCGCCCCGGCCGGGCCGATCGAGACCGACACGGCCGAGCGGTTCGACCGGCTCTTCGCGGTGAACGTCAAGGCGCCGTACTTCATCATTCAGCGCGCGCTCCCACTGCTGGCCGATGGCGGGCGCATCATCAGCGTCTCCTCGGCCGTCACCCGGATCGCCAACCCCGCGCAGACCTCCTTCGCCATGACAAAGGGCGCGGTGGAGACCATGAGTCGCACCCTCGCCCTGGCGCTGGGCGACCGCGGCATCACCGTGAACGTGGTCGCACCGGGCGCGACCATGACCGAGGCGAACACGTCGCTGTTCCCCCCTGAGGCGGCGGCGTTCCTCGCCGGGCAGGCCGCGCTGGGGCGGGTCGGCCGGGCCGAGGACGTCGCCGACGTGGTGGCACTCGTCGCCTCCGACGATGCCCGCTGGGTGACCGGCCAGGTGCTGGACGCCAGCGGCGGGCTCCATCTCGGGGCTCGGGTAGCGCTGGCCACGTCAGCCGCATAGGCAATCAGATAATCTGATTGCATGAAGGTGATGACTGCCACTGAGGCCTCACGAAGCTTCGCAGCGGTTCTCGATGAGGCTGAGCATGGCGAGACCATCCTGGTCACTCGCGGTGGGAAGCGGATCGCGGTGATCGGTCCTGCTCCCACGGCGCCTGGTCGTATGGTCAAGGCGTTTCTCGCCAGGAGCGCGGGAACGCTGGACGCTGATTTCGAGGCCGATGTCGTGGCGGCTCGGGAGACGGTCGATGACGAGATGAGGGGCACGTGGCCCGACGCCTGATCCTGGACACGGGTGTGCTCATCGCCGCGGAGCGTGGCAAGGCGTCTGTGGACGAAGTCATCGGTGACGCTGACGATGTGGCCATCGCCGCGATTACTGTGGCGGAGTTGCTCGTCGGGGTGGAGCTGGCCGACGACGTACGCCGTCCCGCCCGGCAGGCGTTCGTGGATGAGGTCCTGGCGTTGATCCCAGTTGAGGAGTACACCACGGACGTCGCCAGGGTGCATGCTCGCCTTCTGGCGCATGTCCGGCGGGAGGGGAAGGCGAGGGGAGCGTATGACCTGCTGATCGCCGCCACCGCCGCGACCACGGCGAGAACCATCGTCACGATGGACTCGTCGGCCGCTTTCGATGATCTTCCCGGCGTGCGGGCGCAAGTCGTTCCCCGCTGATCGCTGACGGCAACGTCCATGGCCGCGGTCGTACGCGAGGCAGTGTAGGCATCCTCCATGCGATCCGTGCGGCGAGCTATATGAGTTGCGTACCCATCGCGCCATCGCTGTACGCTCTGCCCTATCCCGCCGACCCCCAACGAACGGAAACCCTCCGTGGCGAAGCTGAACCAGATCCTCGCCGTAGAGAAGGGCGTGAAGGCCAGCACGCAGCGCGCGGTGTCCGACGCCTATCACGCCATTCAGAAGGCGCCGCTCCTGTCGGGCCTGTCGCGCACTTATCAGCCGATCGACGACGAGGGCGAGCAGTTGCCGCCGGAGTCGACGCGCGTCCAGGTGAAGACCGAGGCGATCATCGCCGACGTCGCGAAGGCGCTGACGCGGCTGTTCGACGTGACCGCGACCAAGGACTGGACCAACGCCACCGCCAAGGCGGACGTCGTGGTCGACGGCGAGACCCTCATTTCCGGCGCCCCGGTCACGTACCTGCTGTTCCTGGAGAAGCAGCTCGTCGACCTGCACACGTTCGTGTCGAAGTTGCCGACGCTCGACCCGGCCGAGACGTGGTCGTTCGACGACAACGCCGAGACATGGCGCACCGAACCGGTCAAGACCACCCGCACCAAGAAGGTTCCGCGTAACCACGTGCTCGCCGAGGCGACGGACAAGCACCCCGCCCAGGTGCAGGTGTTCACCGAGGACATCGTGGTCGGCTACTGGACGAAGACCGCTTTCTCCGGAGCCCTGCCGGCCAAGCGCGTCAACGAGCTGCTGGCCCGCGTGCAGAAGCTGCAGGACGCCGTCAAGTACGCCCGCGAAGAGGCCAACGCGACCGCCGTCGATGAGCAGGAGGTCGGCGACGCCGTGTTCGGGTATCTGTTCGCCTGACCCAATGACTCCCCGTTGAGCGCGGGGTGCGCGTAAGCGCAAAGCTGAAGCTCAAGCTGAAGCTGACGAACGGCTCAAGTGGAGGTTCGAGTCCTCCCCGGGGTACGCGCCTCGGTGGCCCAAATGGTAGAGGCGGCCGATCAAACTCAGATTCTCGCTCTAGCCTCAGCATCGCCGTCGAGCGCCAGATCAACCGAGGATGGACTGTGATTGTTGAGATGCCGGTTCGAATCCGGCTCGGGGCTCTTCGTGCCCCGATGGCTCAATGGCAGAGCGCACGTCGTCATGACTGATCCGTTCTCTTAAACGCCGCTGGCGCCACACGTGGCGGCACACATCAGGCCCCCCGGCTTGGGTAGTCCGGGGGGCCGCTGCCATTCAAGGGCGCGGTCGTCACGGCGCGCCGGACGGTCTCGCGGAGCAGGGTACGGCGCTGCTCATGCAGCTCCGGCGGCTCCTGGGCAGTCGCGGCGTAGACGTTGCTGACGGGCGACCACGCCATGGACATCGCGATGACCAGGGCCATCACGTCGAAGGGGTCGCCCGGTCTCACGATGCCCGCGGCCTGCGCCTCGGCGATGGCGCGCAGCTTGTGGTCGTCGAGGCGGTCGGCCTCCTCGACGAGGTGGCCGGCGGGACGTCGTTCCAGGCGGGCCCAGGTGGCCAGCCGGATGAGGTCGGGGCGGCGGAGATATTCGTCGTAGAGGCGTACGGCCCAGTCCGCGAGGTCGGTGGCGTCGATCGGGACGACGTTCACGATCCGCTCCAGCGAATCGGCGAAGATGGCGTCGAACAGCCCTTCCTTGCTGCCGAAGTAGGCATAGAGCTGCGCCTTGTTGGTGCGGGCGGCGGCCACGATCCGCTCGATGCGCGCCCCGGCGATCCCGTATTCGGCGAACTCCTGAGTCGCCACGTCGAGCATGCGACTGCGGGTCGCCGCGCCACGGGAGGTCATGGGCTGATCGGCCATGCCGTCCACTCTATCAAACAGAACAGTCGGTTTGTTTTGTGGCCGACGGCCGGTTAGTCTGCGATAGACCGAACAGTCTGTTTGCGAAGGAGTTGGCCTATATGAGGAGCACAGTGGGATGGCAGGCGGACGGTTCCGCGACACTGCGGCGGGTCTCACTTGAACGGCGCGACCTGTGGCCCGACGACATCGCGGTACGCGTGGACTACTGCGGTGTCTGCCACTCCGATCTGCATGCCGTCAGTGCTCATCCCGGCGACACGAGCGTCCCTCTTGTGCCGGGCCACGAGTTCACGGGGGTGGTGACCGAGGTCGGGCCCGAAGTCACCCGATTCGGCGTCGGTGACCCGGTCGCGGTCGGAAACATCGTCGACTCGTGTGGCGTGTGCGCCATGTGCCGGGCCGATCAGGAGAACTTCTGCCATGAGTTCCCGACCCTGACCTACGGTGGCACCGACCGCCGCGACGGGTCCACCACACTGGGCGGCTACTCCCGCGAATACGTCGTCCGCGACCATTTCGCCTACCCCCTGCCCGCCGGCCTCGACCCCGCCGCCGCGGCCCCTCTGCTCTGCGCCGGGGTCACCGTCTGGGAGCCGCTGCACACAATCGGCGTGGGACCGGGTGCCCGCGTCGCCGTGGCGGGACTTGGCGGCCTGGGCCATCTCGCGGTAAAACTCGCCGTGGCGCTCGGTGCCGACACCACGGTCATCAGCCGGTCGGCGGACAAAATCGACGACGCCCGTCGCCTGGGCGCCCATGGCCTCATCGACTCCACGGATCCGGGACAGATGGCCGCGGCCCGGGACCGGTTCGACGTCGTCATCGACACCATCTCCGCCCCCCACGACCTCGGCCCGTACCTGCGGCTGGTCGCCATGGACGGGACGCTCAGCCACCTCGGGCACCTCGGACCGGTCACCGTACAGACCACCGATCTGCTCGTCGGACGTAAGAGGCTCAGCTCCGCGGGTAGCGGCGGGCGGCCCGCGACCGCCGCCATGCTGGCGTTCTGCGCCGAGCGCGGTATCACCGCCGACATCGAGCTGCTTCCCTCGGCACGCGTGAACGAAGCCCTCAGCCGTCTCCAGCGCAACGACGTCCGCTACCGGTTCGTGCTCGACATGTCTGACCTGTCCTGAACAGGACGTCTCAATCGGTCAAGTCTTCGGTGGACTTCTGGGCCGGTTTGCAGCGCACCGCCGCGGTGTCGCCGCGCAGAGTGCACCACCCGGCCGCGTACGGGAGGAGCAGCGTGTCTCCGGCCTTGACCGGGACCGGAGCGGCATGTTCGGTCGTGAGGCTCCCGGCGCCATCGGTGACCGCGACGATCGAGTACGCCGGCTCCAGCACGCTGACGGGATCGGGACGCAGCCTCTCGGCGGCGAAGAACTCGTCGGCGAGCTCGGCGAAGAGGCGGCGGCCCCCGGGCCGGGCGTCATCCGCCGCTTGGCGGGCGCGGCGTAGCTCGTTCAGCCGGTCCGCGCCCCAGCCGCTCCTGTCGACGCAGCCGAGCGCCTGGTCGTAGCCGAGGCCCAGGTGCCCGACGGCGGGGCCGTCGACGGCGAAGCCCTCCCATTCGAGCAGCACGGAGAAGTCGGTCGGCTCCTGTACCTCCACCATGAGGATCCCGGCCCCGATGGCGTGCGGCAGACCCGCGGGGCACACGATGGCGTCGCCGGCCCGCACCGGCACGCGGTTCGTGGCGTCGAGCATTTGATCGATTCGCTGGTCCGCGACCCAGCGGGCGAGTTTGTCCGGCTCGACATCCCTGGCGAAGCCGAGATGCACCGCCGCCTCCGGCTCGGCCGAGACGATCACCCATGCCTCGGTCTTCCCGTACGGCGAGGCCAGGTGGTCGGCGGCGAATCGCCGATCGGGGTGCACGTGCAGTGGTAGCCGTTCCCCCGCGTCCAGCAGTTTCACCAGGATCGCGGGGTCGGCGCCGTGTTCCGCGAGGTGTTGTTCGCCCAGCCACCACACGGGATCGCCGGCGATCGCCTCGGCGAGTGACCGGCCGTCGGGCAGCGTGGTCAGTCCAGCGGGCGCCGCTCCGTGCCGGCTGGTGGTCGAGGCGACCCAATCCTCCGGGTAGTAGGGATCATCGGCGGACGGAATCCCGCGGAACCGGCCGATACGCCCGGCACCCCGGTAGAACGAGCGCGGAGTGTTCGCGGGCAGAAGGAAGCTGGGCATGCATGTGCTCCGAGGTCAGGCGTTCCATGATCGGTACCATTCGCTGGGTAGTTCCTTGACCACTACGTCGAGTGGCCGGGCCGGTGTGAAGGGGCGCCCATACCGCCGCGTCACCTCGTTGAGCTCCTCGAGTCGCGCCCTGGCCGCCGCGGTGGCTTCCTCGCGGGCGGCGGGGTCGTGGGTGGACACGGCGTCGCGCCAGATCGACCGGCCGGCGAGGTAGCCGGCGGCGCCGGCCTGGCAGGCGATCTCGACCTGCGTCTTGAAGTCGGCATATTCCACCCCGGCGGACAGGATGACCCACGGTACGCTCACCATCGAGTCCAGCTCCGCGCAGGCGGCGGCCGCCTGCGCGCGTCCTTCTTCCGTGTCGACGTAGCCGGGGAACTCCACCTTGAGCGTGTCGACGCCGAGCTTGTCGGCGGTCGCGGCGGAGGCGATGATGCCACGCACCCGGGCGGCCTTCCACTCGGCGGTGGTCGGGTCCTCGCCCGGCAGCGGATACCAGATCGGCTCGACCACCAGGGGCAGGCTGAGCTCGGCGCATTCGGCGACGAGGCCGGCCACGAGCTGCCGCTGCTGCTCGGCGACGACTCGACCGCCGTCGGGGCGGTAGAACCACAGCAACTTGCACATGTCGGCGCCGGTCATCTTGATCTGGGTGGCGCTCCAGTTCGCGCGCAGCCGGGTACGGCGCGGTCCGTCCGCGTGCCGGTAGTCCTCGTCCTCGATGCTCGACATCAGCCCGACTGTGCCGGGCACCGCGCCGGAGGCCACGAGGTGGCCGAGGGCGTACAACGGGTCGAGCAGCACGGCCGAGATCGACGGGGCCACGGCGCGGACCACCGCGTCCTTCGCGGCGACGACATCGGCGAAGGTGACGCTCGCCGGGTCGGGCGCGAGCAGTTCGGCGAAGTCGGACAGGTGGTCGAGGGCGCAGATGAGGAAGTAACCATCGGCGCTGGTGACGCGCTGCAGACCACGGATCTTGCCAGGATCGATGATCGAGTTCACTGGGTGTCTCCAGGTGTTACTTGAACGTAGGGCTCAAGCGGTGGCCTGCTTCGGCTCGCCCGCTCATCGTGCGGGCGGTCGGAGAGCAGCACGCCGGCGACGAACGTGTCGTCGAGCCCGATCGTGGTGGGCCCGGATGGGCCAGGTACGGCATCGGCCCGCCTGACGGGAACCACAGCAGGCCGGCAGCGGCGTCGTGGCCGCTGCGGCGCCAAGTCGCGATGCGGCGCGCCGCCCGAGGGACCGAGGACTGCTGGCTGTCATCGCTTCTCCTAAGACGCAGGAGTCTGAACACAGTGGTCCGGGGGATGACGAGATTGCGGGTTCCTGCCGTATTTGCTAGGCATACCTGCCTATATCTGCGATAATATGCTTGTTTTCGCGAATTGGTCAATGGTGAGGTCGCAGAAACCTGAAATTAACCGCAATAAGTCGCACCTCAGGAGTCGATCATGCAGGACACGGCACTGCCCGCCAAGCGTCGCGCCGAACTCGTGCGGCACGTCCGCGAACGCGGTCACGCCACCGTGGCCGAGCTGGCAGAACGTTTCGCCGTGTCGATGGACACCGTCCGTCGTGACCTCGACCACCTCGCGGAGCGGCAGTTGATCGCCCGCACTCACGGCGGCGCGATGCGCACGGACGAACTGGCCACGGCCGATACCCCGTTCGACAGTCGCGCGGCCGTGCACCACCAGGCCAAGCAGGCCATCGGCATCGCCGCGGCGCAGCTCATCTCCAGCGGCGAGACTCTGATCGTCAACGGCGGCACGACCACGCTCGAAGTGGTCCGGGCGCTCGCCGGCAAGCGTGACCTCACGGTGGTGACGAACAATCTGCGCCTGCCCCCCGAGATCCCGCAGGACGCCGTGCGCGACCTCTACGTCATCGGCGGCAGCTGCCGTATCTCGTCGAATGTCACCATCGGTCCGGTGACTTTCGCCGACACCCAGGGCATCAGCGCCGACACCGCGGTGATCGGCGTCGGCGGCATCTCGGCCAGTGGCGGGCTGTCCACCAGCAACCTGCAAGAGGCCCAGATGATGCGCCAGATGATCGACGCGGGCACGCGGGTCGTCGTCGTGGCCGACGCGTCGAAGTTCGGCAGGAGCGCTTTCGTGCACATCTGCGGCCTCGACCGGGTATCGATCCTGGTCACCGACGCGCCGCCGCCCGAGGACCTCGCCGTGGCGTTGAAGGACGCCGAGGTGGAGCTGGTCACCGTGGGATGAACGTCCTAGCTGCCCACGCTCTGGTAATGCCGGAGTTGGTGGCACCAGAAGCGATAGGCGAGGGTGAACAGGGCGATGCCCAGGAGCGGGCTGCCGTACGCCACGAAGGCGGGCACGTTCAGCGACGCCGCCTTGCCCAGCAGCACGCTCGCCGGTACGTACGCCACGAACGCGACCGGCAGCACGAACGTCAGCAACCACTGCGTAACCCCGCCGAACACACTCATCGGGTACGAGCCGAACTTGCTGAACACGTCATCCAGGAACCCGCGCAGAGCGGCGGTGTCCAGCATGCGCATCGACAGGGACGCCAGCGACAGGTGTACCGAGGCCTCCACCAGCGCGCCGCCTATGACGGCCAGCAGGCAGAGAGCCGCCATGGACGGGCTCCAGGCGGGGGCCGCCACCAGCAACAGGACCAGGCCGGTCAGCAGGTCGCCTACCTGGCCGACGCCCATGCGTTTGGTCATGATCTGGAGGAGCGGGTTGAGCGGGCGGAGCAGGACGCGGTCCAGTTCGCCCTCGCGGACCAGCCACTCCATGAAGATGAGGCTGCTCAGTGGCAGCATGCAGAGCGCGTGGGCGGTCAGGCGCAGGCCGTACAGGAAGGCGACCTCCCGTAGGGTCCAGCCGGCCATGGAGGGGAAGGTGTGCATGACGACCCACACGAAGGCGAAGCCGCTGCCCTGGTAGACCGCCCCGGTCGCGATGCCGATCAGCGCGTTGAGCCGATACCGCAGGGCGCCGCGCATGGTGGCACGCTGGAGTCGCCAGTACAGGCGCAGGGTGCGGGCGAGCTCAGCCACCGTTGATCACCACCCTGCGGTGGGCCCGCTGCCAGATCGCCCACAGCAGGACCGTGAGCCCGGCGACCCATGCGACCTCGGCGGCCAGCGCTTGCCGGACAGAGGCGCCCGACAGGTGGCCCACGTAGACGGCCGCGGGCACGTAGCCCAGGTACTTGAACGGCAGCGCCTCGGCCAGGGTGCCCAGCGCGCCGGGGAAGAACGACAGCGGGACCAGCGTCCCGGCGAAGAACTGGCTGGTCAGCCGGTACAGCAGCGCGATCGCGCTGGTCTCCAGCGTCCAGAAGCCGATCAAGCAGATGAGCAGCGACAACTGCACCGAGATGGCGTAGCCGAGCAGCAGCGTCCCGGCGTAGGCGAGCGGCTGGCCGGTGGGGGTGATCGAGCCGACCAGCAGGACCACCGGGATGGCAGGTGCTAGCAGGAGGAGGCCGCCGGCGGTGTGCCCGGCCTGGAAGGCGGCCAGCTGCGGCAGGTAGCCGGTCGGCCGGGACAGGTCGAAGAACACCATGCCGGTACGGATCCTGAACAGGGCGATGTACGAGATGACCGGCGTGGTGGCGAACGCCTGGAGGTTGGCCAGGCTCAGGTAGGCCAGGAGCTGCGGGAGCGTCATGCCCTGGGCTTGCTGCTGCGCGCCGTACACCGAGGTCCAGACCATGCGCAGCAGGAAGACCTGCGCGATCAGCGTCAGCACGGTCATGATCACGCTGCTGCGGTACGCGAGCTGGAAGCGCAGGCCGATGCGGGCAGTCCCGATCAGCGGGCGGATCATCGCGCGCCCTCGACGTACAGCTGCTTGATCACGCCCTCCAGGTCGGGCTCCTGGATGGACAGGTCGCGGATGGTCTGTTCGGCGGCGACCTGGCCGATCAACTCGGGGACGGAGGCGCCGCCGGCGATGTCGAAGGTGCGGGTCTGGCCGTCGGCCAGGTGGATCGCCAGCCGCCGGGGCGGGGCGTAGGCGGTGACGAGCGCGTCGATGCCGCCGTCATAGAGCACCCGGCCCTTGTCGATCACGATGATGCGCTTGCACAGCGCCTCGACGTCGGCCAGGTCGTGGGTGGTCAGGACGACCGTGGTGCGCCCGGCCTGGTTGGTGTCGGAGATGAACTCGCGTACCGCCTGCTTGGCCAGGACGTCGAGGCCGACGGTCGGTTCGTCCAGATACAGGATGGGCGGGTCGTAGAGCATCGCGGCCGCCAGGTCGCCGCGCATCCGCTGGCCGAGGCTGAGCTGGCGGACCGGGGTGTCCAGGAAGTCGTCGAGGCCGAGCAGGTCGCGCATGCGGCGCAGCGAGGTGGTGTAACGGTCGGCGGGTACGTCGTACAGGTCGCCGACCAGGCGTAACGACTCGATCAGCGGCAGGTCCCACCAGAGCTGGCTGCGCTGGCCGAACACCACGCCGACGGATTTGGCGTTGGCCTTGCGGTCCCGCCAGGGCACCCGTCCGGCCACTTCGATCAGGCCGCTGGTGGGGGTGAGGATGCCGGTCAGCATTTTCACGGTGGTGGATTTGCCCGCGCCGTTGGGGCCGAGGTAGCCGACGACCTCGCCTTCGGGGATCTCGAAGCTGACGTCGTCGACGGCGATCCGCTCGTCGTACTGGCGGGTGAGGAGGGTACGCAGGGCGCCCATGGGGCCGGAGAAGGTTCGAGGCCGGCGGAAGACCTTCGTCAGTGACTCGACCTTGATCATGAAGACATCCTTCAGTGAAGGATGCGGTGTGGCAATTGATTTCCGGCCGAGAAACAGCTGAGGCCCCGCCAGTGTTCTGGCGGGGCCTCGGCCCTACGAGGTGCGTACCGGTGTGCGTGTCGCCTCTCGGCGAAAGGCACAACGCGGCTCCAGCCGAACGGTATTCCGCGAAGGCAATAGGTGAGGCCCGGGGACACTGGGCACACCGGCCACGAGTTATGTAACCGAAGTCAGCCGCCAGACATTCCCGTGACTGGGGCCAACAATTCGAGGGAGCGCAGCCAGGCTTTCCGGTCGGGGGCCATGGAGACGACGATCAGCTCGTCCGCCTGGGCCTGCTTGGCGAAGCGGTCGAGGTAGTCGCGCACCTCGGCGGCGGTTCCGACGCCGGAGTACTTGGCCATCTGCAGGAGCTGCTGCCCGGCCGGTGAGGCGAGGATGACGTCGGCCTCCTCCGGGGTGAACGTCTGGCCACGCCCGAGGAACCGAGTCACCCTGCTGCGCTTGGCGTCCAGGAACTGCGCCTCCGCCTCTTCCGTGGTGTCCGCCGCGACGACGTTGACTCCGGCGATGACGTACGGCTCCGCCAGCTGCCTGGACGGCTGGAACTCGCGCCGGTAGAGCGCGACGGCGTCCTCCAGCGCGGTCGGGGCGAAGTGGGAGGCGAAGGCGTACGGGAGGCCGAGCATGGCGGCGAGCTTGGCGCCGAACAGGGACGAGCCGAGGATGTAGAGCGGCACGTCAGTGCCCTTGCCCGGGGTCGCGTCGATGCCCGGGATGCGGGATTCGCCCGTCAGGTAGCCCTGGAGCTCCAGTACGTCCTGCGGGAAGTCGTCGGCGGAGGCCGGGTTGCGGCGCAGGGCGCGCATGGTCTGCTGGTCGCTGCCCGGCGCCCGGCCGAGGCCGAGGTCGATGCGCCCGGGGTGCAGGGTTTCGAGCGTGCCGAACTGCTCGGCGATGGTCAGCGGGGCGTGGTTGGGCAGCATGATGCCGCCGGCCCCGAGGCGAATCGTTTGGGTCTGTGAGGCTACGTGGGCTATGAGGACACTGGTCGCGGATGAGGCGATGGAGGGCATGTTGTGGTGCTCCGCGTACCAGATCCGCTGGTAGCCCCACTCCTCCGCGCGCTGGGCCATGGTCACGCTGGCGCGGAAGCTGTCGCCAGCCGTCTCTCCGTCGCCGATATGTGCAAGGTCAAGGATGGAGAGCGGGAAAGCCATGAACGGTGCAACCGCGGACGAGTCATGGTTATTTCGGCGACCGAACAGTTACCCCGGCGGCCAGTATTCCTCTCCCCGTGGCTAGGCGAACATGAGTCGGCACACACGGGGATCCAATTAGGGGGGATCACATTGCGCAGGGACGACGCGTTACCCAGCTATGAGCAGCTCTTCGGCGAACTCGACTTCTACGAGGGCGACGAGGCCCGGTCGGTCTACTCACCGGCCGCCTATCTCGTAGACCTGCTCCGGCTCCTGGAAGGCGTCTTCCGGGACCCCGACCTGCTGGCGCGGCGGCCCGATCTGGCCAGGATCCCGCTCGACGCCGAGCACACGTTCACCGAGTCGCCCTACCTCGACATCGTCAACGAGGTGCTGGAGACGGTCGTCGGGAGCGACCCGTACGAGACGCTGCGCGCGGCCCGCCACCCGTTCGGGATGCCGTTCTCCCTGCTGGCCGAGCAGTTCAAGATGTACCTGCGCCAGCTCAAGGTCGCGCCCGAGGAGTTCTACCGGCTCTTCGCCCCCGACGTGGATCCCGACGTGGTCGCGCGGCTGTCTCTCGCGCTCTCGGCCGAGGATGTCCAGGTCGTGACCGTACCGGTCACCTCTGAAGAGCAGCTCAGAGCCGACTACGGGCTCGGCGCGGAGGAGCCGCTCAGCGCGCTCGAGGACGTCGAGCGGTTCAGGCGGGCGACCGGGCTGACCACGGTCGAGGTACGCGAGCTGGTCTACCAGGGCGATGATCCGCAACGGCCGCCCGCCAAGTTCTTCGTCAATGGGGGAAATGAGGCCCCTACGGCCATAGACGGCCGGCGACTGGTCGGTGCCGGGTTCGTGTGGTTCGAGCGGGTCAACAGGTTCGTCCGGCTGGCCCGCAAGACCGGTCTGAGCATGACCGACCTCGACCGGGTGCTCACCACCTGCTGCGACAACCAGCTGGACGCGGCCGCGCTGCGCACCATCGCCGTGATCGTGTTCCTCCAGAAGGGCTACGAGCTGACCGTCGACGGGGTGTGCGGCCTGGCCGTGCCGATCGAACCGGCCGAGCTCGAGGATCTGCCCGAGGTGTCCGGGGACATCCTGGCAACACATAACAAGGAGTACCGTCGCCGTTTGGCACGTTCCATCGAGACGGCCGAGAACGACATCGTCGACATCGTCCTGCGCTACCGCGACAGGTACGCCGCGCTGGAGCCGAGCCCGTTCGACCGGGGAGAGATCGGGCTGTCCGCGATCGCGCTGCTGCAACGGGCCGGGCGGCTCGTCGCGGCGCTCGGCCTGTCCGTCGGCGAGCTGTTCGACCTGCTGGAGGTGCTGGAGAGCGATCCGTCGCTGCAGCGGTACACGACCTTCCCGATTCTCGGCGGTACGGAGCCGCGGACCCGCGACTGCTACCGGATCCTTGAGGGCTCGGACGTGGCGTCGAGCCTGTGGCTGGCGCAGACGCTGCTCGCCGTCGGGCGCTGGATGCAGGACGGCGGGTTCAGCGCACAGGAGCTGGCCGACATCCTCGGCGGGGGGACACCGGCCGACGACGACCAGGTGGCCGTGCTCGACGGGGTCAACCGGCGGTTCGAGTCGGTCGCGATGAGCCCCGAGCTGTTCGTGTCGCGCCGGTTCGGCGAACGGGCGTCCCAGGTGCTCCACGACGTCCTGACCGCCTACGACGACGGCGTGGTCTCCGCCCGGGACGAGCGCCTGCTCCGCCTCGACCGGACCAAGGCGCGGCAGGCGGCCTACGACGCCGTCACCGACCTCGGGCTGATCGTCAAGGAGGACTTCGTCGACCTGGGGCTGGACGAGCGGCTGACGGCGAAGATCTTCGCCAACCTGGTCTTCGCCGGCCGCCTTCAGAGTGACGGCGCGCTCGTCGCCGACGGGCTGCCGAAGACGGTGGCGGAGCTGCGGCTGGCGAGGGACTACGGCTCGTTCGCCGAGCCGCTGTTCAAGCTGATCAACAGTCTCGGCAACGGCACCGCGTCCTTCTTCCCCTCCGACCTGGCCTCCCTCGGCAACCTGCGGGAGGAGCAGCAGGCCGAGCTGTACGACAACCTCGTCTTCAACGGCTACCTCGACAGCGAGGGCGACGTCATCGACCCCGGCTTCTTCGCGGACGAGGCGAACGCCGGGCGGTTCATGGTCAACGCGGATCTCGACGACGTCGCGCCGGGCGTACTGGCCGAGCTGCTCGACCGGGTCGACCGGTTCAGGCGGGAGCCGCTCACGCTCGACCCCGAGATCTTCGCCGAGCTGGGGGTGGACGAGGCGGCGCTGCTGGCCGGCCTGCGCTTCAACGGCTACCTCGACGAGGACGGCGGCTACCTCGACAAGGTCGCGCTGGCCGGGCTGCGGCTGGATGACTTCGGGCTGGCGCTGGAGTTCTATCCGCGCCGCCGGGCCATTCTCGACGCGATGAAGGAGCAGATCGCGGCGTTCCAGAAGGAGACGTACGCCTTCACGCCCGACGACTTCGTGGACGTCGCCGACGACGCGATCGCCCAGCGGGTGATCGACGCCCTCGAAGGCCCCTACCTCCGAGAGGGCCGGGTGCTCGACGAGAGCGTTGAGGTGGACCTGGGGGACGGGTTCCGGCCCGCCGAGCAGGTGATCGTCGCCGGCCGGATCGCGGAGGTCCTGAAGGACGAGCAGCCGTACCGGCTCGACCTTCAGGCGGTCACCGAGCTGGGCTTCGACGACGGGGAGCGGGCCGACCTGGTGAGCGTGCTCGTCGCGGCCGGGCATCTCGACGAGGCGCTGGCCGTGCCCGAGGACCGGCTCGACTACTTCCGCGCCGCGACCAACGCGCTCGACTTCACGGTGCCCGGCGTGGAGGACTACGCCAAGGAGCTGTTCTTCCTGCTGCACCCCGTGGCCAAGGAGCTCGCCGCAGCGGTGGACGAGATCACGGACACGCTGGAGCGGCGGGCCGAGCAGCAGCGGGCGGCGTTATGGTCGGTGCTCGCCGACGCGTTCGGCGTGCCCGCGGCGACCGTCGAGGCGATCTGCGGCGCGGTGACCGGCGGCGTCCAGGAGGCGCTCGACGTGCTGGCCGCGCCGGCCCTCATAGCGGCCGAGGAGAGCGGCGAGGTCACGGCCGTGCCGCCGGATCCGCACTTCCGGCAGGCCTACCGGCGGATCCGGCGCTTCGCGCTGCTCGCGGCCAAGCTCGGCCTGGACCCCACCGAGGTCACCGTGTCCTTCCAGGACCAGGACCTGGTCGGCAAGTACCCCGAGCCGCTGGCGCTCCCGCCGGGGCTCGACCGGTTCGACGCCGTGCTGGACAGCTCCGACGGCAACATCTACCTGTTCGGCGAGGGCGGCTACTGGACTTACGCGAAGGCCACGTACGCGCTGGCCGACCCGCGGCCGAAACAGCTCATCGAGCTGTCGACCCGGTTCACCGGAATGACCGGTGTGGACGCCGCGTTCGCGCACCCCGACGGCAGCGAGTGGATCATCGGCCACGGCGGCGACGGCGTCTCACACGCCTTCGTCAGGGAGCGCGGCGGCACCCGCTGGGCGGCGAAGGAGCAGGTCTGGGGCAAGGTCAGGAACAACTTCGACGACCCCCAGCGGATCGACAGCGCGTTCGTGGATGAAGACGGCAAGACCTACCTCTTCTCCGGCGACCAGTACATCCGCTACACCACCCCCGATTACACGGTGGTCGACGAGGGCTACCCGCGCGGCATCGACGAATGGTGGCAGGGGGAGGGCCACGACACCCCGCTGCCCAAGGCGTTCAAGAAGTCGGTCGACGCCTCCTTCCAGGACCGCGACGGCGGGATCCACCTCTTCACAGGACAGCGTTACCTAGCGGTAGGGGGCACGGAGGAGGCGATCGCCGACCGGTGGGGCCGGGTCCGCAACGTCTTCGACGGCGCCGAACGCGTGGACGCGGCCTACGCCGACGCGAGCGGCGTCCACCTCTTCGCCGGCAACCAGGTGATCCGCTACTCCGGCAGCATCGAGAACGACGGCGTTCGCGTGGACGACGGCTACCCGCGGCGCATCGAGTCGGACTATCCCAGCATCCCCGGGCAGTTCGAGTCGGGCGTCGAGGCGGCCTTGGCCGACTGGGACGGGGCCGTCCACCTGTTCAAGGACGGCCGGACGGCCAAGGGAGACGGCGCCGCCGTCCCGACGGCCGAGCGCTGGGGCGTGCAGGCCCCCGTACTGCCCAGCGGTACGGTCGACGCCGCGTTCACTGGGCTGGACGGGAAGACCTACCTGTTCAGCGGCGGGAGATACCTCAGATACTCCGGCGCCGACTACTCCGTCGTGGACCTCGGTTACCCGCGCGCGATCTCCGCCGACTGGGGCGGGCTGCGCGAGGTGGGCGCCTCGTTCGTCATGGACGGCAAGACGTACCTGTTCGGCGCGGGCGGCGAGCTCTTCGACGTGCCGCTGGAGCAGGAGAACGAGCTGAACGCCGGCCGCCTGTCGCCCGCGCTGCGGCGGCGGTTCATGGAGCACGGACTGACCTTCGCGGAAGGCGTGAGTGTCAGTGGCACGACCACCGACTGGCATGTCGTCACCGAGCAGCGGATCGACGTCACCCTCGTCCGCGAGGCCAAGCGGATCCGGGTGCAGGCCGACGCGGGCCACTTCTACGTCCGCTACTCGACCAGGGACTACGCCACGCCGGACGTCGGCTACCCCAAGCCGGTCGCCGACAACTGGTGGAATCTGCCCGCCGCGCTGGCGGACGACCCCGCCTTCACCACGATCGACGCGGTCTTCAGCGCCGGGGACGGTCAGACGTACCTTTTCTCGGGCGAGCGTTTCGTGGTCTTCGACCACCGGCACCGCTGGTGGTCCGAGCCCCGCACGCTGCGGGAGCACTGGGACAGCATCCCCTTCACCAGGGTCGACGCCGCCTTCATCGGCAAGGACGGCCGGACGTACGTGTTCTCGGGCGACCAGTACGCCCGCTACTCCACCCGCGACTACACCAGGGTCGACGACCGCTATCCCGCGAGTGTCCCGGCGTTCTGGGGCAACGTGATCAGCAACCTGGCCAGGACCGGGCGGGTCGACGCCACGCTGGTCATGGACGCGACGGAGCTGGTCGAGGGCGTCGAGGTGACGCGTACGTACACGTACCTGTTCTCCGGGAACCAGTACGTGCGCTACGAGGGGTACGACTACACCACCGTGCAGGAGGGTTACCCGCGTGCCCTCGCGGACCTGCACCGGGAGCCGCGGCTGGGCAACCTGAGCGTCACGCTCGACGGGGTGGACGCGGCCTTCGCCGATCGGCGCAACGTCTACCTGTTCAGAGGGGCGCGGTGCCACGTCGTCTCCAGCGAGCTGTACCGGAGCTACGACGATCTCGCGCCGGTGAGCTGCGCCTTCGTGGAGGACGGCGCGGTGCTGGTCGAGGGGCCGCACGGGTGGCGGCGGCTGTCGGCGATCGAGGGGACGACCGTCTCGGCGACGCCGGTCCGGCCGCGGACGCTGCGCCCGGTCCCGGAGGAGTTCAGGACCGGCCTGGACGCCGTCCTGGAGGGCGCCGACGGCACCACGTACCTGTTCAAGGGGCCGAACTGCTTCAACACCCGGCTGAACCGGGCGTACCCGCTCACGGAGGAGTGGGGCCGACCCCGTAACACGATTTATCAGGACAACGCGGTGGATGCGGCGTTCACCGGGGTGGACGGGAAGACCTACCTGTTCAGCGGCGATCAGTTCGTCACCTACACCGGCACCAGCGACACGATCGACGGGGACCCGCTGCCCATCGCCGACCACTGGGCCGGGCTGACCGGGGTGGCGCTCGCCTACGTGCGCGACGGCAGGACCTACGTCTTCGAGCACCCGGACGACGACGGCATGCTGCGCTACCTCCTCTATTCGGGGGAGGACTACCGGCAGCCCGACGACGGCTACCCCATGGTCACGGACGCCGGCTTCTGGGAGGTTCCCGGCGAAGAGAGCGCCGCGGTGCCCGACGCGGTGCTGTTCGAGGGCGGCACCATGCTCCTGCTGTACGGCGAGCGGTGCGTCCAGTTCGACGAGGCGACCGGGCGGTGGTCCTACCCGCGGCCGACCGAGCGGATCTGGCGGGACTTCGGCCGCGGCCTGGAGCCGGGCGACGCCCTCAGGACCGCGTTCACCGCGCCCGACGGCGCGACGTACTTCTTCTTCCGGGAGAGCTACGCCCGCTACGCCGACCACGCCTTCTCGCCGCTCGCCCCGATCCGCGAGCGGTGGGGCCGCGCGCTGCACCCCTTCACCACGGTCGACGCCGCCTGCGTGTACGGGGGCCAGACCACGTTCCTGTTCTCGGGCGATCAGTACGTCCGCTACACCAACGTTGATTACCGCTACGTGGACCCCGGCTACCCGAAGAAGATCATCGGGAACCTGCGTCAGGAGGAGGCGTTCGCCCGCCTGCCCGAGGCGTTCGAGGACGCGGTGACGGACCGGCCGCTGGACGCGGTGCTCGCCAACCGGCGCAACCTGTACCTGTTCGTGGGCGGCGCCTGCCACGTCGTCTCCGTGACGGCCGAGGCCGACTACGACCTCGGGCTGCTCGGCGGCGTGCGCAACACGCTCGTGGAGCGGCAGAAGGTCGACGCGGCGCTGGTCAGGGGCCCGCACACGTTCCTGTTCTCCGGTGACCAGTACGTCCGCTACACCAACACGGATTATCGCTACGTGGACGACGGCTACCCGCGCACGATCGACGGCTCGCTCAGCCAGGACCTGGACCTGCCGAACCTGCCCGACGCGTTCGCCGACGGGCTCGACGCTGCCTTCCGGGGGCTCGACGGCGGGACATACCTGTTCAAGGGCCCCCGATACCTGCGTGCCGACCGGGCCGAGCCGGATCAGCCGGTCAACAGCCTGTGGGGCAAGGTGCGCAACGCGTTCGCCGACGGGCCGGGCATCGAGGCCGCCTTCGCCGCGCCGACTGGCGAGCTGTACGCCTTCAAGCAGGGGCAGTACATCCGATACCAGCCCAACGACCTCGAATACGTCGCCACCGGCTATCCCCGGACCGTCAAAGACGACTGGGGCGACCTGCCTGCCGCCTTCGAGGAGACGGGGCCCGACGGCGCCTTCGTCTTCGAGGGCCGGACGTACCTGCTCAGGGACGACGAGTACGTCCGTTACTCGGGCGCCTACGACACCGTGGACCGTACCTTCCCGCAGCCGATCAAGCACCGGTGGTCGGACAGCGCCGACTACCGGCTGAGCGATCTGCACACCATCGTCAGGTTCGTCGAACTGGCCCGGTCGCGTCCCGACGGCCTGGCCGCGTTCCTGCTGAACGGACCGGCGGCCGTCGAGGATCCGTACCGCTACCTGGCGGACCTGTTCGGCTGGGACGCCGACGAGCTGCGGTGGGCCAAGCGCAACGCCGCCCTGCTGACGCCCGGCACGCCGGAGGAGGACCGCTTCGAGATCGAGTTCGTGCTGAAGCTGGTCGACGTGTTCGCGGCCGCCGACAAGTTCGACGCGGGGCCGTCGACGATCTACACCGACGTCTGGTCCCGCGTCTTCGGCGCGACCCCGGCCCCCGAGGCCGCCAACACCGCCCTGTCCGGCCTGCTCGAACGGACGTGCGGTCCAGCGGACTGGGTCACCCTGTCGGGCCAGATCCACGACGAGCTGAACCTGCTCAAGCGCGACGCCCTCGCCCCGTCGGCGATCATCCGGCTGGACGGCTTCAGGTCCACCCGCGACCTGTACGAGAAGTTCCTGATCGACGCGGACATGGGCGCCGCCGGCCGGACCTCGCGCGTCAGGGAGGCCATCGCGGCCACGCAGCTCTTCGTGCACCGCTACCTCCTCGACCTGGAGGAGGTCGCGCTCCCGCCGGGCCGCGACGAGGACGAGGTCAGACGGCGGCTGAAGACCTGGTGGGGCTGGCTGAAGAACTACCGGCTCTGGGAGGCCAACAGGAAGGTCTTCCTCTATCCCGAGAACTACCTGCGCCCCGAGCTGCGCTCCGACAAGACGCCCGCGTTCCAGGCGTTGGAGAGCGACCTGCTGCAGGGCGAGATCACACCGGAGACCGTACAACGGGTCTACAAGAGGTATCTGGACGAGTACACGGAGGTCTCCCGGCTGGCCATCGCCGGTGGGTACGTCTACCCCGAGGACGGGGCCGACGAGGGCACCCGGCGCCTGGTCCTGTTCGGCCGGACGCGGACCGCGCCGCGCCGCTACTACTACCGGGGCGCGGAGTTCAGGGACGGCGTGAACCTCTCCGCCACCTGGGAGCCGTGGCTCAAGGTGGACGTCCAGATCGACGCCGACCGGGTCTACCCCGTGCACGCCTTCGGCCGCGTGTTCGTGTTCTGGACGGTCGTGGAGACGGTCCCGGTCGTGGTCACGTCCGACACGACCATCGATGCCACGAGGACCGGCGACACCCAGAACGTCAAGACCCCGCCGCCGATGTACCGCGTCAAGATCTACTACTCCTTCCTCAACCTGAACGGGGAATGGGGTGCCGCGCAGTTGCTGGCCGCCGACGGCGCCCAGGCGAAGCAGATCACCGGCGTCCGGCTCTACGTGCAGGCGTCGAGGACCGTCCCCGGCGGGCCGGACGGCCTGCACGACTCGATCATCGTCACCTGCTCCGACGCCGCCGGGGTCAGGTCGGCGTTCGCGCTCACGCCCGAGCTGTACGCGGTCAACGCCGAAGGCGTGGCGGAGCCCCCGCGCGCCATCCGGCTGGACAAGATCTTCGCCGAGCCCGACACCAGCCCCGTGGACGAGCCCGGTGCCGTCCGGTTCAACATGCCGGCCGGGACCCTGGACCGGCCGTGGCTGAGCGTCGACCACAAGGGCGGCAGCTTCCTGTGCCGGCCGGTCACCGCGCCGAGTGGGGCGGAGCCGCTGCTCCCGCTGGGGAGCAACCCGGACGGGCTGCCGAAGTGGAAGCGGATCGACGCCGCGTTCGAGCTGCCCGACGGCAGACGATGCTTCTTCGACAACGCGGGCAAGCGCTTCAAGCTCGGCACCGAGAAGCTGGCCTCCATCAAGGAGCGGTGGGGGATCGTCGGCACTGGCCTGCTCAGGTCCGGCGTCGTCGACGCCGTGCTGGTGCGAGGCGGACACATCTACGTCTTCTCCGGCGCCGAGTACTACCGCTATTCGGGCCCACCGTTCGGGGCGCCCGACACCGGATACCCGAAGCCGCTCAACACCAACCCCGACAATCTGCCGCATTGGACCAAGGTGGATGCCGCGTTCACGCTCGACGGCACGGAGTACTTCCTCTCCTTCGCGGCGAAGCGGTATGTCGACTCCACAAACCCGACCGAACTGAAGCCGATCAGCTCTCGCTGGGAGCTGCCCAAGGACTTCGTGGCGGACTCGGCCCTCGCCCACCGCGACCGCGTCTACTTCTTCGCGGGTGACACCTACATCCGCTTCAGCGGCAAGACGCCCGACGACGGCCCGCAGCCGTTGAGCGAGAACACCGAGGGCCTGCCCCAGAGCGGTCCTGTAGACGCGGCGTTCTCCTACGACGACGGCCCCTACTTCTTCGACAACACGGCGGGCACCTACCTCACCCCGGACGGCCGGACCTCCCCGACCAGGGAGCTGGGCCGCATACCCACGACCATAGGCACGACCGAGGCCGTCGACGCCGCGTACGTGGACGGCGACAAGCTCTACCTGACCAGCGGCATGGAGCTGGTCCGCTACACGCTCCCCAAGGACGGAACCGTCCCCGACTACGTCGACGACGGCTACCCCAAGCAGCTGAAGAGCCAGGTCAAGGCCGTGATCCAGCGCAACCGGCAGCGCTACGTGCTCGGCACGAGCGAGTACGCGCTCCTGGAGGCGGGGCAGGAGCCGACGGGACAGCTGGCCTACCGGCCGGTCGCCGGCAACTGGGGCGGCCTGCCCGAAGGCTTCCAAACCGAGTTCACCGGCGTGCTCGACGGCGCCAAGCTCTACCTGTTCCTCGGCGCCGACTACGTCGTCTACTCCTCGGAGCCGACGGCCCAGCGGCCGTACGAGTTCGCCGGGCTGCCGCACGAGATCGTCCGGCTGACGTCGAGCACGGCCTACCGGCTGAACAAGGAGCTGCTGACCGGCGGCGTCGCGGCGCTGCTGGCCCCCGAGACGCAGGAGACCGACGAGCTGCCCGCCTTCAGCTTCGACGACTCCGACGCGACCACGATCAAGGTGCGGCCGCAGGTGGCCGGGACGCCGTCCAGCTCGCACCTGGACTTCCAGAGCGCCAACGGCATCTACTACTGGGAGATCTTCTTCCACGCCCCGCTGCTCATCGCGCAGGCGCTGAACAACGCCCAGCGCTTCGAGGACGCGCGGATCTGGTACGAGTACGTCTTCGACCCGACGGAGCGGGTGAGGTACTGGCGGTTCCTGCCGTTCCTGGCGGTCGACCTGCGAGCGCTGGTCGACAGCTGCCGCGCCGACCTGGCCGGGCTGGGCCTCGACGGCTCGGACGTCGCGACCGCACTCGAACCGATCCTTGCCCGGCTGGCGACGCTGGCCCCGGCGTTCGAGCAGGCCGGCGAGCTCTCCCAGGAGGACAAGGACTTCCTGGCCGGCCTCGCGGGCACCGAGCTTAAGGACATGGGGCTGAAGGACATCGAGACCACGCTGAAGGCCCTGCCGGGGACGTCCGGCCTGCGGGAGCGGATCGCAATGATCGCCTGGCTCCGGCGGCAGTACGACCTCATGGGCGACCGTGGGAAGTTGATCAAGGCGTACATGGACGATCCGTTCGACCCGCACGCGATCGCCGAGCTGCGCCCGTCCGCCTACCGCCGGGCCGTGGTGATGGCCTACATCGACAACCTGCTCGACTGGGGTGACCTACTCTTCCGCCAGTACACGGCCGAGAGCGTCGACGAGGCCAGGATGCTCTACATCTTCGCCTACGACCTGCTGGGGGAGCGGCCGGACGTCCTCGGCCCGCGCCCGCTGTCGGCCGCGCTGACCTACGAGGACCTCCGGTACCTCCCGCTGGCGGAGCTGGACGAGCTGGACGACGAGCTGAAGGCGCTGACCGCCGGGGGAGCGCTGCTGGAGGGACCCGGGGAGGTGCACAGGAGCGTCGCGAGCCCGTACTTCTACGTGCCCGAGAACAGCGTCTTCTTTGAGTACTGGTCCCGCGTCGAGGACCGGCTGCGCAAGATCCGGCAGTCGCTCGACATCATGGGCGTCAGCCGGCCGCTGCCGCTGTTCGAGCCGCCCGCCGATGTCATGGCGCTGGTCAAGGGCGCCGCGTCCGGTGCCTCGCTCGACCAGCTCACGCAGGGGATGGCGGCTCCGGTGCCGTACTACCGGTTCGCCTTCGTCTTCAGGAAGGCCCAGGACCTCGCCGACAAGGTACGGCAGTTCGGCAACGACCTGCTCAACGTGCTGGAGCGGCGCGACGTGGAGGAGCTCGCCCTGCTGCAGAACCGGCAGGAGGGCACGATCCTCGCCCTGACGCGCGGCATCAAGGAGGCGCAGATCAAGGTCGCCGAGGAGAACCTGGCCGAGCTGGAGGCGAGCAGGGACGGCGCGACGGCGCGGGTCCAGCACTACGAGAAGCTGATCGCCGACGGGCTCTCCGCGCTCCAGGTCGAGCAGCTGGCCCGGATGAAGAGCGGCTCCGACGCGCACTTCGTCGCGGGCGGCCTGAAGATCGCCGCCTCGATCGCCCTGGGCGTGCCGCAGGCACTGCTCGGCCCGTTCATCTTCGGTACGGGCTTCGGCGGCGAGCAGGTCGGCAACGCCCTCGACAAGGTGGCCGACGTCTCCTCCACGCTGGCCGAGGGATACAGCACCCTCGGCGAGCTGATCGGCGTGCGGTCGGAGCAGGAGCGCACGGCGCAGGACTGGGATCTCCAGCTCAACATGGCCAAGAGCGACGTGACCCAGCTCGGCCACCAGCTGACCAGCGCCCAGCACCAGCTGACGATCGCCCAGCGCGAGCTCGCCGTCGTCACGCAGGACATCGCCAACCAGGAGGCGGTGGCCGCGTTCATGAAGGACAAGTTCGCGGGCGCCGAGCTCTACCACTGGATGGCCGGGCGGATGTCCGGGCTGTACTTCCAGACCTACAACCTGGCGTACGAGATGGCGCGGTCCGCCGAGCGGGCCTACCAGTTCGAGCGGGGCGAGAGCAACGGCGACGGCGGCTACATCCAGCCGAGGTACTGGGAGAGCCGGCGCAACGGTCTGCTGGCCGGCGACAGCCTCGGCTTCGACCTGGAACGGCTGGGCAAGGCGTACGTCGACACCGACAGCCGCGGGATGGAGATCACCAAGAAGGTCTCGCTGCTGGGCCTGGACCCGCTCGCCCTGCTGGCCCTGCGTGGCGAGAGGCGCTGCGAGTTCGCGCTGACTGAGGCGCTGTTCGACCGGGACTTCCCCGGGCACTTCCGGCGCCGGATCCGGACGCTGTCGGTCTCCTTCCTGGGTGCGGACGGGCCGCTCGGCGTCTACGCGACGCTGACGCAGCTCGACAGCAAGACCGTCCTGGCGGCCGACCCGAAGGCGGTCAAGTTCCTGCTCGATCCGAAGGGCGCGCCGCCCGACACGCTGCGCCCGGACTGGCGCTCCGGCCAGCAGATCGCGCTGTCGGACATCGAGGAGTACAAGGAGAACAACGGGCTGTTCGAGCTGCGCCTGGACGACGACCGTTACCTGCCGTTCGAGGGCACGGGGGCGGTCTCGCGGTGGCGGCTGCAGCTGTCTGGCCCGGCTCCGGCCGGTCTGAGCGACGTGGTCGTGACCGTCAAGTACAGCGCGGACCAGGGCGGGGAGGTATTCGCCAACGCGGTCAAGGGCATGCTCAAGCCGTACGCGTCGGCCCGCTACTTCGACGTGGCGAGCGAGTTCCCCGACGAGTGGGCGCAGTTCCAGGAGGGCGAGGACGACCAGCTCGTCCTGCCGTTCACGCCGGCGCTGTTCCCCGCCATGAGCGGGCGCCAGATCACCGGCGTCTATCCCAGGTACGAGCTGGCCGGGCGCGGTTCGGTGCGCTTCCTGCTCAACGGCGACAAGAGGCTCGCGCTCGCTGACGGCAAGCTCCTGCGCACCCCCGGTCTCAGCGTCGGCGGGAACCCGTGGGTGCTGGTCCTGGAGGGTGACAAGGCGGCTCTCACCAACCTCGGCCTGGTGCTCACGTACCGGGCGAGCGTTCAGTAGGGGGCGGGCATGTCGCTATGGAGCAAGCTCAAGAAGGCAACGACCCGGAAGAAGACGCGCCAGTCGCCGCCGGTCGCCACCGCGAAAGGGCTGGCCGGCACGATCGTGCTGACCAAGCCCAAGCGGTCGGACTCGCTGGTCGAGCTCTCGCCCCTCGCCCCGCAGCCCAAGGCGCCGGTGAATCCGCCGTCGGAGAAGCAGCAGCCAGGCAGCTTCACCAGCAACCGCCGCGACATCATCGCGGACGTCATAGAGCACAACGACAAGGTGGGCAGCGCGGAGGCGTTCATCGACCTGGTGAACGCGGCCTTCACGGACGAGGGCGTGAACCCGGCCGCGCCGCACACCCACCTCGTCAAGACGCCCTGACCCCCGGAGACGGTCGATGCCGAAGAACACGCTCAAGAAAAAGAAGAAGAAGAACAAGCGTTCTACCACTCCGGGCGTTTCCGGTGCCTCGCACGGCGTCGTCAAGTCGGTGAGCAAGACCAAGCGCGCGGCGGTGATCGCGAATGCCGGATCCCAGCCCGCGCACTCGGCCCCGGCCCCGGCCCGCCGCCCGAGTGACGCCGTCATCAACCGGAACTTCCTCGCCAAGGCCTACCGGGAGTACTACAACAGCGCCGGCCGCAGACGCCCTCAGCACGTGGTCAAGCGCATGTACTCCTTCATGGGTGAGGGCCCGCCCGGCTACCTGAACACGCCGATCGGCAACCGGGACTTCCAAAGTCTGCTCGACGGTGAGCGGCAGGGCGACTACAAGGTGGAGGCGCAGAGCGCGTCGGACAACTGGAGGGGACTACGGGCCGGCGACTACTTCCACCTGATCAACGAGGCTCACCCGCTGCCCAGCGCACAGAAGGCGCAAACCCTGGGGAACCGCGCCCGGCGTCTCATCGTCAACGTGAAGAACCAGGCGGCCGCGCTGAAGGCGGTGCGCGGTCTCGTCCCGTTGTTCAAGGACGGCAACGTCGGCCCGTTCTTCAGGTCGTTCAAGGTGTTCCTGTCCAGCAGAGCGGACACCCAAAAATCCGTCAAATACGACAAGCTGGTCGTCTATTACGCGCTCAAGGACCCGAATGCCGCCGACGACGACGTCGGTAAGCAGCTCGTCTCGGCCATCGAGACGGCGGTCCCCGAGGGGGAGCGGGACTCGAAGTTCGCCCCCTTCTACTCCTTCGTCACCCCCGGAGTCGCCTGGTCGGAGGAGCCGAAGTACTTCGTTCAGAAATTGGACAACAGCTTCACCGAGACCCGGGCGAACGTCATCGATGACGTCATAAAGAACAACGACGCGGTGCCCAATGAGGCCGCGTTCGCCACGCTGGTGGACAACGCGTTCCAGCGTGAGCGTATAGATCCCGCGAAGCCGCACCGGCACGTCGTGGCCAAGACGCCCTGAGGCCGCTGGTCGCCGCCTGTGCGAGTACCTCGCCAGGCGGCGACCTGAGGTTTTTTACTCAAAGCTAATCTCCTCATAGACGACCATGAGGAAAAGTGATTAGATGACTTGATATGTCCGAGGTAACGCGGCCCAGCCTTTCCGACGCTCTGACCGAGCGCATGCTGGAGCTCATCCGTACAGGTGGGCACCGACCGGGAGACAGGCTGCCCTCGACGCGGGAGCTCTCCCAGCGCTTCGCCGTCACCACCCCGACGCTGCGTGAGGCGCTGCGCAGACTCGAGGCCACCGGGGCCATCGAGATGCGGCACGGGTCCGGCATCTACGTCGGCGCCGACATCGAGCGGCTCGTGCTCCCCAACCCCAACATGCGGGAGATGCACGCCGCCCAGCTGCTTGAGTTGCTCGGCGCGCGCATCGTCATCGAGCCGCCGCTGGCCGCGATGGCCGCGGCCCGCGCGACCGGCGAGGAGCTGGTCGCGCTCCAGCGCGTGCTCGAGGCCGCCGCCAGGCACCTGCGCGGCCAGGACGCCGAGCTGCACGACACCAACATGACCTTCCACCGGGCGACGGCCCGGCTGGCGGGCAACAGCGTGCTGCACGAGGTGGTCGACTCGCTGCTGACCGTCCACGGTCCCGAGCAGCGGGAGATCCTGCAGCTCTTCGACGACCGGCGCCGTGACTACGACGAGCACGTGGCGATCCTGGAGGCCATCGAGGCGCGTGACGCAGCGGCGGCCGAGGAGCGCATGCGAGCTCACCTGGTGGACGTCAAGACCGTAATAGAGCAGAGGTTGCAAGACCCCCCCAAATGAAACAAGGAGGCCGGGGCATGATCCGGTCACGCGTTGTCACGCTCGGCGTGGCAGCTCTCTTTCTCGCCGCCTGTGGCGGCAATACCGAGGCGCCGCAGAAGAAGTCCGAACTGTCGCTCTACAACGACAAGGGCGCCTGGAGCAAATACTTCGACGAGATGGGCGCTCTGTCGAAGCAGCAGATCAGCTTAGGCATGAAGCCGGTCGGCTACACCGATTCGGCCCAGTATCAGGCCTTCATCAAGGCGTCGTTCCGTACGAACGTCAAACCCGACCTCTTCACCTGGCAGACCGGCGGGATGCTGGAAGAGATCGTCAAGCAGAAGCAGGTGGCCGACACCTCGGCCATCTGGCAGGAGGCGATCAAGGCCGGCGACCTGTCGCAGGACCTGGCCCCCTATTACACGGTGGACGGCAAGCAGTACTGCGTGCCGATGAACGTCGCCTACTGGGGGATGTTCTACAACAAGAAGGTCTTCGACAAGTACGGCCTGCAGCCACCCACCACGTGGGACGAGCTGGTCAAGGTGGCCGAAACCCTCAAGAAGAACAACGTCAAAGCCTTCTACCACACCAGCGTGCTGTTCTCCTTCGTCTGGTTCGAGCAGCTCATGGCGGGCATGGACCCCGACCTGTACGACCGCCTCTCCACGGGCAAGGCCAAGTACACCGACCCCGGCGTGGTCCAGGTGATGGAGAAGTGGAAGCAGCTCATCGACGCTGGATATTTCATCAATCCAGGCGATAAAACCGACCCGGGCGATGTGCTGAAGAACGGCAAGGCGGCGATGGTCTCCTTCGGCACCTGGTTCAACACCAGCATGACCCAGCGCGACCTGAAGGCCGGCACCGACTACGGCTTCTTCGCCATCCCGAACGTGAACGCCTCGCTCCCCAAGACCTCGATGATCTTCGAGAGCGGCCCGCTCTGCTCGCTGACCAAGGCGGCCGACCCCGAGGCCGGCCAGAAATACCTCAAGTGGTGGACCACGCAGCCCGCCCAGGACAAGTGGGCCACGACCCGCGGCGACGTCAGCGCCAACCCCAAGGTGACGATCAAGGACGAGGCGCTCGGCCAGGTCACCAAGGACGCGGGCGGCGGCAAGTACCGCCTGGTCAACCGCTATTTCGAGGCCACGCCACCGCCGATCCTGACGGCCGCGCTCGACGGCTTCAGCAAGTTCGTGACCGAGCCCGGCACCTACAAGGAAGTGCTCGAGACCATTCAGAAGGCCGCTGACGAGTACTGGAGCACGCATCAGTGATGCGCGCGCCTATGCTTGGCCGTTTCCGGTACGGCTATGTCGCTCCTGCCGCACTGCTGGTCGCTGGGCTGCTCTACGTGCCCTTCCTGTGGACTGCGTACCTCAGCTTCACCAAATACGACGGGCTCGCGCCGCCCGAGTGGGTCGGCCTGCGTAACTTCGGCAAGCTGCTCGACGACCCGGCGCTGCTCACCGCCCTGGGCAACACGCTCATCTGGGTGGTCGGCACGATGGCGCTGCCGGTCGGTCTCGGCCTGCTGGTGGCGGTGCTGTCGTACGACCTCAAGGGCGGCGTCTGGTACCGGGTGCCGTTCATGCTGCCCTATGCGCTCAGCGGCGCCGGGCTGGCCATGGTCTGGAGCCCGATCCTCTCGCACGACGGCATCGCGAACATCCTGCTCGGCGTCGACACCGCCTTCCTGCAGAAGGCGCCGCACAACACGATCGCCATGCTGCTGGTCTGGACCTGGCAGCAGCTCGGCGTCAACACGCTGCTGTTCGTGGTGGGACTGCAGTCCATCCCCAAGGCGCCGATCGAGGCCGCGCGGCTCGACGGGGCCTCCGGGTGGCAGCTGTTCCGGCATGTCATCTGGCCGCTGATGGCGCCCCTCACCGCGGTCGTGGTGGGGCTGGCGCTGGTGGCGAGCCTGAAGACGTTCGACATCGTCTGGGTGCTGACGCAGGGTGGCCCTGGGCGCAACTCCGAGACGCTCGCGGTGACCATGTACAAGGACACGTTCGTGGCCAGCGACTACGGCTACGGCGCCTCGGTCGCGGTGATGCTCACCGTGGTCACGGGGCTGGCGTCCTACCTCTACCTCAGGAGGCAGGTGCGATGATCCGGCGTGCCGTACTCATCGTGCTCGGCCTGATCTGGCTGGGCCCGACCTACCTGCTGCTCGTCAACGCCGCGCGGCCCGCGGCGTCGTACGACCCGTCGAAGGCGTGGCAGCCGTCCGGCAGCTTCGCGCTGTTCGACAACATCGCCCGGGCCTTCGACAGCGCGAACCTGTCGGACAGCCTGGCCAGCACCGCGCTCTACAGCATCGTCTCGCCCACGCTCGGCGTGCTCATCGGGGCGCTGGCCGGCTACACGATCGTGGTGCTCCGGCTGCGGCACGGCTTCTGGTGGTTCCTGCTCATCTTCGGCGGCACGATCTTCCCGTCGCAGATGCTGCTCGTGCCGCTGTTCGTGGGTTACAGCGATCTCGGCCTGTACGACACCAGGGGCGGCCTGCTCCTGGTCTACACGGCGATCAACGTGCCGTTGGCCGCTTTCGTGCTGCGTAACTTCTACAGTGGAGTGGCGTTCTCGATCTTCGAGGCGGCCCGCATGGACGGTGCCACCACCTGGCGGATCTTCTGGCGCATCTACCTGCCGTTGTCGGTCAGCGCGCTGGCGGCCGTGTTCATCCTCGAGTTCACCTTCATCTGGAACGACCTCATCTTCGGCCTGACACTCACGCAGACCGAGGACGTACGGCCGGTGATGACCGCGCTGGCCGGACTGATGACCGACGTCTACGCGGGCACCCCGGTGCCCGTGGGCCTCGCGGCGGGGCTCACGGTCTCGCTGCCGACGGTCCTGCTGTTCCTCGCCACCCAGCGGCTGTTCGCCCGTGGCCTGTCTCTAGGGAGTGTTTGATGACCAGCCGGTTGCTGCAGCGGAGCCTCGGCTCGCCGGACTACGACGGGATCAGGCAGGCGCTGCGCAACGACACCTCGACCGCGGTGATCGGCGTGCGCGGCGTGGAGGTGCGTGTCGCGGTGCTGCCGCTGTTCACCCACGACGGCCGGCAGGCGGTCAGGGTGACGAGCACCGTGCCGTTGACGCACGTGCTGGTGGGCGAGGACAGCGCCTCCGGCACCGACGTCACGCTGCTCGTGCCCGAGGTGACCGCGCCTCGCGTGCTGACCCTGGAGTCGCGCGACGACGCCGGGCTCATCGGCTCCGCGGAGATCACGATCACCCCGCAGCGCAAGTGGAGCGTGTTCGTCGTTCACCACTCCCACCTCGACATCGGCTACACCGACCCGCAGGGCACGGTGCTCCGCCACCACCTCGACTACCTCGACGCGGCCCTCCGGCTGGCCGAGGAGACCGCCTCCTGGCCGGACGACGCCAGGTTCAGGTGGTCGGTCGAGTCGTCGATGCCGGCGCTGAAGTGGCTCGACGCCCGGCCCGCCGACCAGGTCGCCAAGTTCGCCGCGCTGGCCCGCGCCGGCGTCATCGAGGTGACCGCGCTGCCGTTCCAGCTGCACACCGAAGCCTGCTCGACCGAGGAGCTCTACCGGCAGCTCCGCTTCACCACGCGGCTCCAGGAGAAGTACGGCTTCGCCACCAAGTCGGCCATGCACACCGACGTGCCCGGCGCGGTCGTCGGCGTGATCGACGCGCTGAACGCCGCCGGGGTGCGCTATCTCGCCGCGGCGCACAACTGGGCCGGGCGGTCCGTGCCGTACCTGCACGGGGGCGACAAGCTGACCCGGCCGTTCCGGTGGCGGGCGCCGAGCGGCAAGGAGGTGATCGTCTGGTTCACCGACACCCCCCACGGCATGGCGTACATGGAGGGCAACACGGTCGGGCTCACCGACTCCTACGAGCTGGCCGACGACCTGCTGCCGCGCTACCTGTCGGCGCTGGCCTCGCGCGGCTACCCCTACGGGCCCGGCACGTTCGGGTGGCAAGGTCCTGACGCGCCGCGTGAGCCGTACGAGCTGGACGTGCTGCACCTGCGGGTCCAGGGCGCGCACGCCGACAACGCCGGACCCTCGATCGTGCCCGCCTCCATCGCGCGTAGGTGGAACGAGCAGTGGGCCTTCCCCCGGCTGCGCTCCGCGGTCAACAGCGACTTCTTCGAGCACGTGGAAGAGCGCTACCACGACCGCCTGGCCGTACAGGAGGGCGACTGGACCGACTGGTGGGCCGACGGGCTCGGCTCCGGCGCGCGGCCCCTCGGATACGTACGGCGGGCGCAGTCCGCGCTGCGCATCGCCGAGACGCTGCACACGATCGCCGGCGCCGACGCGACCGAGCAGATCGACGAGGCCTACGACAAGGTGGCGCTGTTCAACGAGCACACCTGGGGCGCGGCCAACCCCTGGGAGGACGCCGAGGAGGCGGGCGACTCGGGCGGCCTGCAGTGGACCCGCAAGTCGTCGGGCGCCTACGACGCCCAGGACGACGCGGCCGACCTGCTGCACGCCGCCGCCCGCCGGTTCGGCGCGGCGCTCTCCGACGGCGGTGTGCTTTCGGGGGGCGGCGCGCTCTCCGACAGTGGTGTGGCCGATGCGTCGGCGCTCACGTCCTTCGCCGTCTTCAATCCCGGTACGGCGAGCAGGACCGATGTCGTCCGCGCCTTCCTCCCCCGGGACGTGGTCCCGGCGGACGTGCCGATCGCCCTCGTGGACGCGCGCACCGGCGAGACGATCCCGCACCACGAGGAGCTCGTGGACCCGGCCGACTGGCCGACCCGGCCGATCGGGCGGCACCTGCACGCCGTGGTGCCGGAGGTTCCCGGCTACGGCTACGCGCGGATCGACGTCGTCAGGGGTGAGGTCCGGGCGGCCGAGCCGGTCGAGCTCGACCTGGGCGGCGTGATCGAGAACGAGTTCTACCGGGTCGGCTACGACGTCCGCGAAGGCGTCATCCGCTCGATCTTCGACAAGGCGGCCGGTCGGGAGCTGGTCAACGACAACGCCGCCGCCGGGTTCGGCCAGTACGTCTACGACCGCTACGCCACCGCCCCGCACTTCAACCACCTGTCCGGGCACGTCGGGGCGCACGACCGCACCCTGCTCGGCGACCGGGCGATCGGCAGGAACGCCACCATCGTCAAGGCGCAGCGGACCGCCGTGGGCGAGAAGCTGGTCGTCGAGCTGCAGGGCAAGGGCGTCGACTGGCTGCGCACCACGATCGAGCTGCACAACGGCGTCGCCCGGCTCGACCTGACCTACCAGCTGGCCAAGCAGGGCACGCCCGCCAAGGAGGCGGTCTTCCTGGCCTTCCCGTTCGCCTCGGGCCCCGCGACGGCCTGGGAGCTGACCGGCGGCGTCGGCGGGCCGGACGTGCCTCGGGTGCCGGGCTCGGCCGAGTACATGCTGCCGATCAGGCACTGGATCGCCTTCGAGGACCCCGAGCTGACCGTCGCCTGGGCCACGCTGGAGGCGCCGCTGGTGCAGCTGGGCACCATCCACATGCCGTACGCGCCGTTCCCGCCGACGCTGGACGAGGAGCCGGGCACGGTCTACTCCTGGGCGCTGAACAACATCTGGGACACGAACTTCCCCGCCCAACAGCAGGGGGAGACCACGTTCCGCTACTCGATCATGTCGGCTCCGGGCATCGAGGGCAGACGGCTGGGCGCGCGGGCGGCGGCCGGGCTGACGGACCAGTTCGTCGGCGCGCTGCTCACCAGCGCGCCCGACGCGGTCAAGTCGTTCGTCTCGGTCGACCACCCCGACGTGCTGGTCACCTCGCTCGGGCAGAACGGCGACAACGAGATCGTGGTCCGGCTGCAGTCGCTGGCCGCCGAGCCGGTCGAGGCGACGGTCCGGCTGCCGAGGCTGCGGCGCGCTCTGGTGAGCGCCGGTCTGGAGCGGGAGCTGCGGCCTTTGGAGGTCTCGGCGGAATCGGTGAAGGTACGGCTGCCCGCGTGCGGTGTGGCCGCTATTTGGGGGACGTGCGAGTGAAGATCGTTGACATCCGGGCCACCACGGTCGCCGTTCCGCTGGAGGCGCCACTCCGGCACAGCAACGGCGCCCACTGGGGCCGGTTCGTCCGCACGATCGTCGAGGTCGAGGCCGACAACGGGCTGATCGGCCTGGGGGAGATGGGCGGGGGCGGGGAGAGCGCCGAGGCGGCGTTCCGGGCGTTCATGCCGTACCTGAAGGGGCATGATCCGTTCCAGCTGGAGGCGCTGCGGTTCAAGATCGCCAACCCGACCGCGTCGCTCTACAACAACCGCACCCAGCTCCTTGCGGCCATCGAGTTCGCCTGCATCGACCTGATCGGGCAGCATCTCGGCGTGCCCGCCAGCGACCTGCTCGGCGGGCGGCTGCGCGATACCGTGCCGTTCGCCTCCTACCTGTTCTTCCGCTACGCGGCGGAGGGATACGCCGAGGTACGCACGCCGGACCAGCTCGTCGAGCACACCAGGCAGCTCAAGGCGGACCACGGGTTCACCGTGCACAAGCTCAAGGGCGGGGTGTTCCCGCCCGACTTCGAGCTGGAGTGCTACCGGGCGCTGGCGGCGGCCTTCCCCGACGACCGGCTCCGCTACGACCCGAACGCGGTGCTGTCGGTGGCCGAGGGCCTGCGGTTCGGGCGGGCCATCGAGGAACTGAACAACGAATACCTGGAGGATCCGGTCTGGGGGCTCGAAGGGCTCAGGGCCATCCGCGAGCAGGTCCGGGTGCCGCTGGCGACGAACACCGTCGTCGTCAACTTCGAGCAGCTCGCCTCCAACGTGCTGCGCCGGGCGGCCGACGTGGTGCTGCTGGACACCACGTTCTGGGGCGGGATCCGGCCGTGCGTCAAGGCGGCAGGGGTGTGCGAGACCTTCCAGCTCGGGGTGGCCGTGCACTCCTCCGGGGAGCTGGGCATCCAGCTGGCGACCATGCTGCATCTCGGCGCGGTCCTGCCCAACCTCACGTACGCGGCCGACGCCCACTACCACCAGCTGCGCGACGACGTGATCGAGGGCGGCAAGCTTTCGTACGCAGACGGGGCCATAGCGGTGCCGACCGGGCCGGGGCTGGGCGTCCGGCTCGACAAGGACCGGGTCGCCCACTACGCCGAGCTCTACCAGGAGCTGGGCGGATACCCCTACGACCGGGACCCGGGGCGGCCCGGCTGGTACGCCCAGGTGCCGAACGAACGCTTCGCCGACCCGACCGTATCCCTGGAAGTCAGCACATAGGAAAAGAATCGTCCTTGCTCGTGTGAGTCTGCTTCTGCTGCCCCGTGCCCTGAATCAGGGTGGGGGTACTCACGTACTCACGCGAGCAAGGAGGCATCGTGCGGCTCATCAGCGGCGTCGTGGCGGCCCTCTGCACCGTGGTCGTCCCGGCCATGAGCGCGTCCGCGACACCGAGCGGCAGGTGCGCCGGTGGCCGGGTCTGCCTGTACGCGGGCTCCGACTACAACCGGGGGACCGAGGACTACTGGCGCGACTTCGTCGCCGACGACTCCGACCTGAGCGACGACACCTGGCTCGACCGGGACCACGGCGGCACCCGGCACAGCATCGCCGACGAGACGAGCTCGTTCAGGAACCGGATCGGCTGCGGCACCACGCTGTGGCAGCACCCCTACTTCACCGGGGCGCACAGCACGTTCATCGCGACCGAGAGCGACGACTACTTCGCCGACGACAGCGTCAGCTCCGTCGACATCTGGTGTCGCTGACCATGGACGGCGAAGCCGGGCTTCGGAGCGGGCGCCCGGCGACCGGCCGCGGCGGCGCTCTGGGGCGACCGGAGACCGGCCGCGGCGGCGCTCTGGGGCGACCGGAGACCGGCCGCCGGAGAGCGCTGTCATCCTCACCCGCCGCCGCTCTCTGGGCCGGGGCATCGTTGCTGCTGGTCGTCACGGCCTGCGCGGCCGCGCCGCGCCCGGACTTCGTGTCTGTATCTGTGGCGTCGGTGGCCGATCTCGTGCTTCCGTTCGACGCCTACAAGCCCACCCCGGAGCAGCGCGTCCTGCTGGCCAACGCCCAGACCAAGCTGGTCGCGCGGTGCATGCGCCGCCACGGCGTCTCGGCGGCCCCGCCCATGGTCGCGGTGGCCGCCGTCAAGGCCGGCGATCCGGGCAACGCCCGCCGCTACGGCGTCGCCGACCCGGCGCAGGCCGCGCTCACCGGCTACCACCTGTCCCGCTCGGACCCGCACAGCAGACCACCCCAGTGGGCGGCCAACCTCTCCAAAACCGCCAGAACCCACTTGTACGGTGACACCGCCGACTCCGGCTGCATAAGCCGCGCCGCAGCCGTCCTGACCCGAGGCGCCGAGCCGGCCGACTGGCCCTGGCTCGCCGTCCAGGACGCCGAGACCCTGGAGAAGGCCGCCACCGATCCGGCCGTCGTCCAGGCGGCCACCAGCTGGCGAGCCTGCATGGTCAGGGCCGGACACGCCTACCCCACCGCCGAGGCCGCCATCGCCGACGCCCGCTGGAACCTGGACCAGCCCACGGTCACCGCCGAGGAGAAGCGCACCGCCACGGCCGACACCAGGTGCAAGTGGGAGTCGGGGCTGGTGGCGGTGTGGTTCGCCGCCGACTCCGCCCTTCAGCGGCAGATCGTCGCCGGCAATCCGGACCGCTTCGCCGCCCTCCGCGCCAACCTCGGCAGCCGCCTGGCGCGCGCGTCCAAGGTCTTCCAGGAGACCCGCTGACCACTACCGCCTGTCGACGCCTGGCGGTCGGGCCAGCCGTTGTACCGCGCGCACCACGCTGGCGCGACGCCGGGCGTGCTCTGTCGCATCCTCGTCGTCGGCACCGGTGAGCATGCGGGCGAGTTGGGGCGCCGAAACCCACCATGCGGACAGCCCGATGACCATGAACGCCAGATGATCGGGGTCGAGGTCGTCGTCGAGGATCCCGGCGCGCTGGGCGGCAGCGTAGGCCCGCGTCTTGTCCTGGTAGAAGGCGGCGCGCTGCGCCTCGTCGGCCACGGCGCCACCGGCCAGGCCCTCCCACAGCATCAGGCGGACGAGATGGGGATGCGCCACGTGGTAGTCGAAGTTGCGCCCGACGAACTCGCCGATGTTCTCGAAGTCACCCGGGGGTGGCCCCACCGTCTCGGCGAGTTTCTTGAGCTCGTCGGTCAGCACCGTCTCGAACAGGGCCTGCTTGTCGCCGAAGTACTTGTACAGGCGTTCCTTGTTGATCCCGGCCCGCTCGGCGATGCGCGCCATGGTCGTGCCGTCCGGTCCGCGCTCGGCGAACTCGACTGTCGCCGCTTCCTTGAGCCGCCGCCGCGTCCCCTCGGTATCCCACGCCATGGCGACATCCTAGCGCCATCCCATCTGCAACGTTGCGGTTGGAGTTTTCCGCCGCTAGCATCAAAAGCAACCGCACCGTTGGAGATGCGATCCAGATGAAAGGTATGGACATGGCAGACGGCCTTCCCGGTGGGACTCTCACACTCGCCGACGACCTCACCATCACCCGCATGGGCTACGGCGCCATGCAGCTGGCCGGGCCCGGCGTCTTCGGGCCGCCCAAGGACCGCGACGCGGCCGTCGCGGTGCTGCGCGAGGCCGTCGAGCTGGGCATCACCCACATCGACACCAGCGACTTCTACGGACCCTTCGTCGTCAACGAGATCATCAAGGAGGCCCTGCACCCCTACCCGGCGGACCTGCGCATCGTCACCAAGGTCGGCGCTCGCCGTGGCCCGGACGGCAGCTGGAATCACGCACTGGAGCCCGAGGACCTCAAGGCCCAGGTCCGCGAGAACCTCCAGCGCCTCGCCCTGGACACCCTCGACGTCGTCAACCTGCGCCTAGCCGAGGGAGGCGCGGGCGAGGAGTCGCTCGCGGAGCCGTTCGGCGCCCTGGCCGAGTTGCAGCGGGAGGGCCTGATCCGCCACCTCGGTCTCAGCGCCGCCTCCGAGGCCCAGCTCACCGAGGCGCAGGCCATCGCACCCGTCGTCACCGTTCAGAACCTCTACAACCTCGCCAACCGGCAGGACGACGCTCTCGTCGACCGATGCGCGGCCGAGAACATCGCCTACGCAGCGTTCTTCCCCCTGGGCGGCTTCACCCCGCTCCAGTCCGAGGCGCTCACGAACGTGGCCGCCCGGCTGGACGCCTCGCCGCAGCAGGTCGCCCTGGCCTGGCTGCTGCGGCGCTCGCCCACGATGGTCCTCATCCCCGGGACCTCGTCCGTGGCCCACCTCCGCGAGAACATCGCCGCGGCGAGCCTGGTCCTCCCGGCCGACGCGATCGAGGAGCTCGACGCCATCGGAGGCTGACGCTATTGGAGGAGGAGGACTTGCCAGAATTACTCGCGTGAGTTAAAAATTACTCATGCAAGTAAGGAAGGAAGACTCCGTCACGACCTCCGCCCGCCGGGCGCAGATCGTGGCGGCCACGATCGAGACGATCGCTGACCTGGGCTACCACCAGGCGTCCTTCGCCCGCATCGCGGAGCGGGCCGGGCTCAGCAGTACGCGGCTGATCTCGTACCACTTCGATGGCAAGGACGACCTGATGGGCCAGGCGATTGTCACGATCTACGAGGGGATCGCCACGTTCATGACCGAGCGGGTCAGCGCCCAGACCAGCCCCGGCGCCGCGCTGGACACCTACATCCGCTCGCTGATCGGGTTCATCCGGGACCATCGCCGTGAGATGCGCGCGGCCACCGAGATCTTCCTGAACTTCCGGCCGGAGAAGGGGACCACCGCGCAGGAGGCGGCCGTGGATCCGGCCTCGCTGGGGCACATCGAGCGATTGCTGTTCTGGGGGCAGGAGTCGGGCGAGTTCCGCCGGTTCAACACCCGCGTGATGGCGATGGCCATCCAGCGGGCCATGGACGGCCTGCCGTTCCTGCTGGAGGGCGACCCCGGCGCGGACCTCGACGTGTACGCGGACGAGCTGGTCGAGCTCTTCCGCCTGGCGACCCGGGCCACGCCGTGAGCTCTCGCGCCAAGACGTCGCTGCTCGTCCTCGTCGACATGGCCCTGCCCATCGGCCTCTATTACGTACTGCGCGCGATGGACGTGAGCTATCACTCCGCGCTGCTGATCAGCTCCCTGCTCCCCGGCCTGAGCGTGGTCGCCAGCCTGGTGCGCCGCCGCCGGCCCGACGGGCTCGGCCTGTTCATGACGGCCATGATGGTCGGCAGCGCGGCCGTCTCCCTGCTCGTCCACGACCCCCGCTTCCTGCTGGCCAAGGACGGCTGGATCACCGCCATCTCGGGCCTGTGGTTCCTGGCCAGCGTCCGAGGCCGGCAGCCGCTGGCCTTTGCCTTCACCCGCTTCGTCCTGGAAGGCCGCATCGGTCCCCTCAAGGGGGAAGACGGCTCGGGCCGCGAGTCCTGGGACGTCCTGTGGGAGCGGCTGCCCGCCTTCCGCCGGATCTGGCGGGTGGCGACGGTCATCTGGGGCATCGGCCTGCTGGCCGACGCCGCCGTCCGCGTGACCATGGCCTACACCCTGCCGCCCGACGTCGTCCCGGGCCTGGGCGGTCTGCAGTACGGCGTCTTCATGGTGCTGATGCAGGTCGTGATGGCGTGCTACCTCGTCCCCACCGGCCTGTACAACCGCTGGTCCGCGCTCTACTTACCGCTCAAGGAGGCCCCCGCGTGATTCCCGCCCAAGGAGAGACCCGCGTGACCGCCCCCCGCTCCCTGGCCGTCCCCCGCATCCTGGCCGTGCTAGGCGCGGCCGCCGCCGCTCTGGCCGTCTGGGCGGCTGTCCACGTCCTCGCCGGCGTCGAGCTGGCCTCGACCTCCGGAGAGGTGACCGCGGTCTCCGTGATCGTCGCCGCCCTGGTCGCCGGTCTGGCCGGCTGGGGCCTCCTGGCCGTGCTCGAACGCGTCACGGAACGGTCGCGCGCGATCTGGACGTGGATCGCCGCCGTGTTCCTCATCATGTCCCTGGCCGGCCCACTCACGATGGGCACCACCGGTGCGGCCAAGGCATCACTGGCCGCGCTGCACGTGGTCACCGCGGCCGTCCTCATCGTCCTCCTACCGCGCCGACGTACGCGCTAGGCGTACTCCCGCTCCTCCGGAGGACCCTTCTTCCGCTCCCCCGGAGGGGGTATCCCTCCTAGGGACCCAGTCACGACGGACCGTCATTTCCCGCTCCCTCGGATCCGCCCTAGGGACTCCAGCTAGGACGGACCGTCATTTCTTGCTTCCCCGAAGGGGGGTTCCCTCCAAGGGACCCCAGCCACCATGGACCGTCACACGGACCAAGACGGTCGTGTGACGAACCTCCTCCGGAAGCTAGGCCTGCTCAGGCAGCGCGGCCGGATTGCGGGCAAGCAGCCCACCATCCACCCGGTGCTCGGCCCCGGTGATGAACGACGACCGCGGCCCGGCCAGGAACGCCACCAGCTCAGCCACCTCCTCCGGCCTGCCCACCCGGCCGAGGGGGTGCGCCCGGCCCCACTCCGCCACCTGCTCCTCCTGCGACAGCCCGCCACGCCACAGATCGGCCGCCCAGCGCAGCATCGGTGTGTCGACCGAGCCGGGGCAGACCACGTTCACCCGGATGCCGTCGGCCGCGTGGTCGAGCGCCATCGCCCTGGTCAGGCCGTTCAGCGCGGCCTTGCTGGCGGTGTAGGCGGCCACCTGCGCCTGCGAGGCGAACGCCTGCACCGACGACATCACCACGATCGAGCCGCCGCCGCGCGCCCGCATCCTGGGGATAGCGGCCTTGCAGGCCAGATAGACGCCCTTGAGGTTGATGTCGAGCACCTCGTCCCAGACGTCCTCCGGCGTGTCCTCGACCGTGCCGTAGCGCTGCACGCCCGCGCACGTCACCACGATGTCGAGCCCGCCGTACTTGGCCACGGCCAGGTCGACCAGGTCACGCATGTCGCCCGCCCGCCGTACGTCCGCGACCCGCCCGGTCACGTGCTCGCTGTCGAGCTCCGCCCCCTTGTCGGCCCCGCAGAACACCACGGACGCCCCGCCGTCGGCCAGCCGGTCGACCACCGCCCGCCCGATACCCATCGAACCGCCCGTCACCAGGGCGACTTTCCCGTCGAACTCACTCACGTCACAACCTCCGCGCGCAACCTCAGCACCTTCGTCTCGTGTGGGCCCAGGGTGAGCGCCGTGCCGTTCGCCACCGCCTCGGCCAGCCCGTTGGTGGGCATGCTGGAGAACGGTTCGAGCCCGACCGTGTAAGCCCGCCCCCACCAGGGATAGTCGGTGGTCGCACCGACCTCCTGCCACATCCACAGGTACGGCAGGAGCGTCGCATCCCACTCCACACGAATACCTACATCCCCAGAAATTTCGTACCAGCCCTCGGTAAATCCGGTTAGGTAGACGATCTCGCTCGGCGACCCGGGCTCCGGCACCACGCTCAGATCCGTCTCGCCGCCGTCGTCGGCGGGCACCACGGGCCACTTCCACGGGCCGCCCGCCTTGACTCGGCGGCCGTGGGCATTGATGGCGCTCTCGTGCGGGATGACCGTCACGCCGGCCGGCAGCCGTACGCGGGCGCCCGGCTTGAGGAATGGCCGGCCGTACACGATGTGCTGTCCCCACATGGCGTGCAGCTCGACGCCGGACTCGTTGGTCGCGCGCCCCTCGATCTCCAGCGCGGCCGTCCCCGCCGCCAGCCGGAACGTCTTCTCGATCCGGTACGGCAGGCGCCGGGTGCGCACGCTGAGCCGTACCGCGACCTCCTGCTCGGAGTCGGCCACGACCTCGGCCTGCCACGGGAGCCCGGCGACCTCCCCGTGCTGCGCCAGCCGGGCGCCGCGATATTCGCTGGGCGCGCCGCCGTTGGGGAAGATCTCCTGCCAGCCGCCCTCGTAGTGGTCGATGAACTGGGCGACGTCGTCGGCGGCGCCCTGGAGGTGGTCGTGCGGGTCGCGCAGCCCCTGCGGCGAGAGCCAGACGAAGTCAGTGTCGGTTGGCTTGTGCAGAAATTCGATGACATCGCCGCCCTTGTCGGGCACGACGGTCACGCGGAGCCGTTCGTTCTCCAGCACGACCGCCCGCAGCCCGTCGATCACGACGTGCCGCAGGCGAGCCGCCCAGTTCCGGGTACTCACCCGAAAGTCACATCGATGAAGCGCGGCCGGTAGATCGAGGAGTCCCGGTAGTGGTCGGTGTTGACGAAGCTGTTGACGTTGTAGGAGACGACGAGTCCGTTGCCCGCCACGTCGGGGTGCGCGTGGGCGTTGTAGGTGAAGATGTTCCCGTTCGTCTCGGGGGTGGTGTAGACGGCCTGCTTGCCGGTGAACGGGCCGAACGGCGAGCACGAGGTGTACGCCACGATGTGCGAGCTCAGGACCTCGGTCGTGTCATGGGTGATCAGTACGTAGCCGTTGCCCACCTTGGTGACGCTGTACTCGTTGGCCACGCCGCTCATGATCCGGGCCGAGTCGGCCTCGTTGCTCGACCAGGTGCCGTCGGCCTTGAGGTACTGCCACTGTCCGAGCAGGCTCTGGCCGGGCACCCTGGCGATGTGCATGTACTTGGGCGAGCCGAGATCCTCCACCCCGTAAACGTAGGTGTAGCCGCCGTCCTTGAGGATCCCGGAGGCCCAGGACACGCCGGCCGACGACGGCAGGTCGGTCACGCTGATCGGCTGGTCGAGCCGGCTCTGCGCGAACCTGGCCACCACGTTCCGGTGCCAGCGCCAGTCCCACGCGCCGGTGCCGTAGCGCTCGTACTCCTGGTAGGTCACCTCCACGATGCCGCCCGCCAGGGTGGCGTCGCCGGCCCAGTACCAGTGGTTCTGGTCGCGCGGGGGCATCACCGCGGTCGGCTTCGCGGCGGTGCCGGCGTGGATCGTGGAGAGCCTGCCGTCGCGCTCCACGGCGAAGGAGTTGTTCAGGAAGACGGTCGTGCCGCCCTCTTCGACCACCGGCGGGCGGCTGCCGTCAGGGTTGATCTTGCCCAGGAAGGTGTCGGAGAAGACCCACACCTCTTTCCCGCTGGGCAGCTTCAGCGAGTAGGTGCCGTCGGCGCCGGTCCAGTCGTCCAGGCGGCTGTTGTCGTTGCCGTACGCGGTGAACAGGCTGGTCAGCCTCGCGTCCACGGACGCGCCCCGCACCGTCGGCCCGCATGTCGCACGGGTGGTGGCCTGCTGCGTCGTGGCGGCGGAGACGGACGGCACCGGCTTGGGCGGTGCGGCCAGCGCCTGCTGGGGCACGGCCGCGAGGCTCAGCAATCCGATGGCGAGGGGGATGAGGGCGGACCGGAATCGCGTCATCACACGTCCTAAGGGAGGGGGGTTCCCTACAGTTCTAGTCATTTGATCACTTTGTGTCTAGGGCCTCACGGGGCAATGATCCAAATGTTGTGGAAGGCGTGGTTTCCGGGGATTCGTAGCCATCTTGTGGCTTTTTCCGGGCATGACGTGAGGATGATCGGGTAACCCGCCCCCATGTCCTTTGCGCGCTACGAGGGATGGCTGCTGGCCGGGCGCTACCGGTTGCTGTCCGAGCTGGGCCGGGGCGGCATGGGCAGGGTCTGGCGGGCTCATGACGAGCTCCTGGATCGCCAGGTCGCGGTCAAAGAGGTCACCATCGTCGGCCCGCAGCACGAGGAGCTGATCGGCCGGACGATGCGGGAGGCCCGCATCGCCGCCCGGCTGAGCCATCCGCACATTGCGGCCATCTATGACGTGGTACTGGTCGACGAGCGCCCGTGGATCGTCATGCAGCTCGTCCCCGCCCGCAGCCTCGCCCAGGTGATCGCCGAGCAGGGCCCGCTGCCCGTGGCCACCGTCACCCGCATCGGCCTGGAACTCCTGGACGCCCTGCGCGCCGCGCACGCCGTCGGGGTGCTGCATCGCGACATCAAGCCCGCCAACATCCTGCTCACCGACGACGGGCACGCGGTCCTGACCGACTTCGGCCTGGCCACCACCGTGGACGACGAGTCCCGGGTCGCCCGGACGAGCATGGTCGTCGGCACCCCTGCCTACATCGCTCCCGAACGGGCCGGCGGCGACCCGTCCACACCACAGGCCGACCTGTGGTCGCTGGGCGCCACCTTGTACACGGCTGTGGAGGGCCACTCACCCTTCGGCCGCAGCACCGAGACGGCCACGCTGACCGCGATACTGACCACCACCGCCTATCCGTTCAACCTGGCCGGCCCGCTCGCTCCGGTCATCGCCGGCCTGCTGGACAAGGACCCCGACCAGCGCAGCGATGTGGCCCGCGCCCACGACCAACTCCTGCGAGTGGCCACCCGAGGCGAGCTTGGCCTCGCGGGGCTGTCGTACTCCGGGGGCCGTGCTTCGTACTTGCCGGATGAGCCCCACCACGCGGACCCGGCCTCGCACCAGCACCTGGGCCCGGCCCCGCACCACTACCCGGGCCCGGACCAGAACCTGGGCCCGGCCTCGCACCTGGACCTGGACCGGGATCCGCGTGCGGACCGGGACCCGCGTGCGGACCGGCGCTCGCACCCCCACCCCCACCCCCACCCCCACCCTCACCCCCACCCCCACCTTCGCCCGCGGCCGGGCCCGCGCTCGCTGAAGACGGCGCGAGGGCTGGTGCGATGGTCGGGACCACGTTCAGGGACGATGCCACGTTTAGGGACGATGCCCCGGTCAGGGACGATGTCACTGTCAGGCTCGACGCCGGGGTGGGTGGCGATGCCACAGTCGGGCGTGATGTGGCGGTCCGGCATGGTCCGGCGGTCAGGCGTGGTCCGACAGTCGGAAGCAGCGCGGCGATCGGCCGCGCTGCGGCGGTCAGAGGCGATGCGGCGTCTGATCACCGAGCGCTGGCGCGAGACGGCCTTGATCGCCGCCTTGATCGCCAGCGTGATAGCCACCGGCTCCTGGTGGAACGCCGTCCCCGGCAGCCCCGCTCAAAGCACCCCCGCTCAAAGCACCCCTGCCGACATCGCACCGGACCTGGCATTCGAGCTGACCAGCATCCCGCAAGCCCACGCCGTGTCCCGCCAGCGACTCACGGAGACATCCGACGGCCGCGTACGAGCCGACATCCGCCCCAACCCGGCCCCGGCCACCTCCTCCAGCAAGACCGCCACCGCGCTGAAGAAGGCGGAGAAGGCAGCCAAGAAAGCAGCTCAGAAGGCGGCGAAGAAGGCAGCCAAGCAGGCGGCCAAGCTCGGTAAGACCCACGGCAACAAGCATTAACCGGCCTGGCTCCGGTCAGCCGCGCCGTGAGTCAGTCTGCTTCGGGTGCCCGGTCCCCGCGCGGGTGATCCACAAGGTGCGGCCCTCGTCGTCGATCGCGTACCATACGCGACCCCCCGATGTGGCTTCGTACTGCCATTGCTCCAGTGAGTCGCCGCCCACCTTCACGATGCCCAGAGCGCCTTTGAGGGGGTGCTGGCGACTGTCAACATGTCGTGGATCACTGGTGATGGCAACCCAGGCTCGGTCGAGGTTCTCCCGGGCTTGGGCGAGTAGATGACCCCAACCTTCGGCTGCGCGTCGGTCGGCGAACCGTACTCGCCATGGGTGAGGCCGGGGAACATCGTCACCTCGGCCTGCCATCATGACTCGCTGGTCGGGCGGGGGACTTCTGGCCCATCGCCGGGGAAGGGGCCTTGGAGTTCGCGGGCGAGTTGCGGATCGCTCCAGACGACGGCCGTAGATCGCCAGGAGGCCAGCGCGCGGCCGAACGGCAGCAGTTCGCCGGTGTCCGCTCCCGCGATCAGGTGGTCCAGCAGTTCACGTACGCATTCACTGCGCTCGGCGTCGGGCAGCCAGGTGACCCAGGGAAGTTCCTCGGCAAGAACCTCCTCGGCCAGGCCGACGTTACGGCGAGCGACGATGGCCAGCGCACGTGCGGCGACGCGCAAGCTGGCGGTTCCCGCCTCGAAACGCTCCGCCCGCATCAAGATGAGGTCCTCGTCGTCGCGCCGCTCAAGGATGACGTCGGCGTTGTCCAGCGAGGGGAGGATCTTCGATGGGCCGCGAAGAAATGCGCTGTACGAAAACCTCTTCGTCTCCATGGGTTCAGTATATCTGAAGTAGTTCAGATATGGCGTGCTGGCCCTGCTGAGGTGCTTTATCGCCCTGGCGTGAAACGCCGTTCCCGCCCGCCGCGCCGGGCGGCCTTGCATCCATCTCATGGACCGTCCTCTTTCTGGATCAGGGGATGAAGGGGCTTGCCCCGTAGAGATGCCATGAACGGGTCGGGCGTGTCGCTCGTCCATGACGTCGATGAGATCCGGGTGATGTTCACTTCGCGGCCGAGGGTCCGCTCGGCTGTTCGCGCCGCGTCATAGAGCTCGTCCTCGTCGGCTGACCCCACGATGAGGACATCGACGTCTTGGGGCGGTGGTCCCGGCTGGTTGGCGTGTCGAGCGGCCCAGGAGCCGTAGATGTACGCCTCGTCGATACCGGAGATGGGCCGGAGCAGTGGGGGCAGTACGGCGGCCGGACCGAAGGTCACGATCAGCAGATCGGTGAGGGGTTTCGCGATGATCGTGTCCGTGTCGGCGCGGATGAGGCGAAGGTTGCCATGCCGCCTTTCCCGGATCAGGCCGGCCGCGGCGAACCGGTCCGCTTCTCGGCTCACCATCGACTGCGACGTTCCGGTACATGCGGCGAGATCGGTGGTTGAGTACTCCTTCTCCGGGTGGAGGTACAACCAGGCGAGCAGCTCACCGACAGCGTTAGAGCGAAGGAGAGGCAACAGCAAAGGCGGGATTGGCCTCATAGATGCATAGTACTATGCATCTATAGCAAGTCCATCACTCTATGCGATCAACACAGCTCATGCCGTCACCTCCGAAGAGCCTAGATGTCCCGCGCGAAGCGCCGCCAGGCCGGGGAGGAAAAGGAGGTGCTGTGCAGAGTTCTCGGTAGGTACCCTGCGCGGGGGAATTGCGAAGGGAATCGCCGTGGCGCACGTCGAAGTAGGACATCTGACATACGTACTGCCCGACGGGCGGCCGTTGCTCAACGACGTGTCCTTCCGGATCGGCGAAGGCGTCAAGGCCGCGCTGGTCGGGCCCAACGGGGCGGGCAAGACCACGTTGATGCGGCTCGTCGCCGGGGATCTGCAGCCCGTGGCGGGGAGTGTGGCCAGTTCTGGTGGGCTGGGGGTGATGCGGCAGTTCATCGGCAGCGTGCGTGATGGGAGCACGGTGCATGATCTGCTGCTCAGCGTCGCTCCGCCGGCCGTGCGGGAGGCGGCCGAGCGCCTGGAGCGGGCCGAGCTGGTGATGATGGAGCGCGACGATGAGAAGGCGCAGATGCGCTACGCGCAGGCCATCACCGACTACACCGACGCCGGTGGCTACGACATCGAGGTGCTCTGGGACACGTGTACGGTTGCGGCGCTCGGTGTGCCGTACGACAACGTGAAATATCGGGATGTGGCGACGTTGTCCGGCGGCGAGCAGAAGCGGCTCGTGCTCGAAGCGCTGCTCCGCGGACCGGACCAGACGCTGCTGCTCGACGAGCCCGACAACTACCTCGACGTGCCGGGCAAGGAATGGCTGGAGCAGGCGCTCAGGGAGACTCCCAAGACGGTCCTGCTGGTCAGTCACGACCGGCAGTTGCTGGCCAACGCGGCCGACCGGATCGTCACCGTCGAGTCCGGAAATATCTGGATCCATGGTGGTGGGTTCGCCACGTACGCGGAGGCCCGCAAGGCCCGCAACGAGCGCCTGGACGAGCTGCGCAGGCGCTGGGACGAGGAGCACGCCAAGCTCAAGGCCCTGGTCATCATGCTGAAGAACAAGGCCAGGTACAACGACGGCATGGCCCCCGCCTACCACGCGGCTCAGACACGGCTGCGCAGGTTCGAGGAGGCGGGGCCGCCCGAGGAGGCCCCCGCCGACCAGAACATCAAAATGCGCCTCAAAGGCGGTCGCACGGGCAAGCGCGCGGTCATCTGCGAGGGGCTGGAGCTGACCGGCCTGATGCGGCCGTTCGACCTGGAGGTCTGGTACGCCGAGCGCATCGCCGTGCTCGGCTCTAACGGCTCGGGCAAGTCCCACTTCCTGCGGCTGCTCGCGGGCGAGCAGATCGGCCACTCCGGCGTCGCCAGACTCGGCGCCCGCGTGGTCCCGGGTCACTTCGCCCAGACGCACGCCCGGCCCGACCTGCTGGGTCGCTCTCCGGTGGAGATCGTCATGACCGAGCACGCCAGGCTGAAGAACGAAGCGATGAAGGTCCTGGCCCGCTACGAGCTGGCCGGGCAGATCGCGGAGCAGCGGTTCGACACGCTCTCGGGCGGTCAGCAGGCGCGGCTGCAGATCCTGCTGCTGGAGCTGTCCGGCGCGACGCTGCTGCTGCTCGACGAGCCGACCGACAACCTCGACCTGGCCAGCGCCGAAGCGCTCCAAGCGGGTCTGGACGCGTTCGCGGGCACGGTGGTGGCGGTCACGCACGACCGCTGGTTCGCGGCGGATTTCGATCGCTTCCTGGTCTTCGGCGCGGATGGCACCGTTTACGAGGCTTCCGAACCGGTCTGGGATGAGGCCAGGGTCGTCCGTCCCCGCTGAACGCGTTAAAGAGCTCCATAAAGAGTTGGTACGGCAGGCGCGTGTCCCGCCCCTGCCGTGCCCATAGACCGGCTATCACGGCAAAGTGATCCCGCGTAGCCGAACCGTCAGCCTCCTCGCACTCGGGGCGATCTGCCTAGCCGGGTGCTCCAGCGAGGAACCGTCCAAACAGCAGCTCAAGCCCCTCGTCCTCAAGGAGCAGGTGTCGAACGTCGTCAAGTCGTCCGACGGCTACGCCGTGAACTGGGCGGGGATCCTCACCAACGCCAACCCGTGGCACTTCGGCGAGCACGTGGTGGCGACGATCGTCGGGCGTGACGTCGCCGGCACCGAGGTGGTCCGGATGGACCAGTCGCTCGACGCCGTGCCGCCGGGCGGTTCGCTGGCCTTCACCGGCCAGGTCAACGCGCCCCAGAAGCCGGCCAAGGTGACCATCGACTATCGCCCCGCCCAGTGGCGGCCGGCCGCTCGCATCGCGTCGGCGTTCAAGGAGTTTCCCGTTTCGCGGGTGCAGACGCTCCGGCAAAAGGACCGTTCTTATCTTATTACCGGCTATGTCGACAATCCCTATCAGCTGCCCGCCAGCAGCCTGGTGGTGAACGTGTTGCTGCGCGACAAGGCGGGCAAACTGCTCGGCGGTGGCAGTACGTTCGTCGACGACGTGAAGGCGGGCAGCCCACCGCGCTTCATCCTGACCGTGGGCGGCCTGCCTGCGGGCAGCGTGGTGGCCAAGACCGATGTGACCGCCCGGACCTGGGGTTCGACCGGCCGCCCCTTCGAGGATCTGGCGCTGGGCGGCGCGGTGCCGCTGCACACGATCAAGCCGACCACCGAGCCGTTCGCGATAGACCGCGGCAGTCAGGCCATGACCGAGCACCAGCAGTGAATGGCTCATCAAATATCAATCAAATAAGCCGATAAATCGGGCGGAGCGGCCATTCGCTGCAAACCAGGCCGAGCGCCACAAATTCGTTCAGCGGAGCGCCGTCGGCAAGGCATTCATTCCCACAGAAGGAGTGGAACTACTAGTTACTAATCCATTACCTTCAGTCATATGAATGACCACGCCCTGGTCGAGTCACTCCGCGCCCGTGACCCGGGTGCCCTCGCCGCGCTCTACGACGCCTACGCCGAGGGCATCCACAGATACTGCTGGTCCCTTCTCCTCAGCTCCGACGGCGCCCAGGTGGCGCTCCGCGACACGATGATCGCGGCGGAGGCCCACGCCGGCTCCCTGGCCGATCCCGGCCGCCTGCGCCCATGGCTGTACGCCCTGGCCCGCGCCGAATGCCTGCGACGGCGGATGGCCGAGCCGCCGAACGCCGACGAGGCCCTGGCGCAGGCCCCGCCTCCGGACAATCCGGCCGACGCCGACCTGCGCGTCGTGGCCTGGAACGCGATCCAGAGCCTGTCCCACGACGACCGTGAGGTGCTGGAGCTGTCGGCCAGGCACGAGCTGCCCACCCCGGAGCTCGCCGCGGTGCTGGGGGTCGCGGCGCGCCATGTCGAGGCGGCCCAGGAGGAGGCGCGCGAACGACTGCGTGACGCGATCACGGCGGAGCTGCTGGCCAGGAAGAGCCCCTACGACTGCGCGGCACGGGCCGGCATCCTCAAGGGCTTCTCCGGCAGGCTGACGCCAGAGACGCGCGCGCGGCTGGTGGGGCACCTCGCGGGCTGTCTGACCTGCTCTCCCCACCGCACGCGCCAGGTGTCGGCGGCCAAGGTCTTCGAACTGCTGCCCCGGATCCCGCTGCCGGAGTCGCTCGCGGTCAGGGTGATGAGCTGCTTCGCCGACCCCGAGCTCCAGCCCTACCGCCGCTACGTGGCCCGGCGCTCGGGGGCGCTGGACGCCGCCGGGTTTCCCGTTGCCCCGCGCAAGAACGCTCGCAGGTGGCCTCAGGCGCTGGCTGGCGCGATGGCGGCGGCCGCGACCGTGGTGGCGATAATGATGATCTTCCAGCAGTTCGGCCGGATCGAGGGTGGAGTGCCGGGCGTCGCGTCCGCCGCCTTCCCCGCGCCGGGCGAGCCGCCGGGCATCAGGCTGCCCTGGCAGCCCGAGCCCCAGGACCCGCGGATCAGCGTCGAGCCCATCCTGGACAGCACAGCCACTGTCCCGCTGGGCGCCCTGCCCCCGACGGCGACGCCGTCAACGGGCACCGTGCCCACTATCGGCGACCCGGCGAGCTCCGCCCCGTCCAGGGCCCCGGAGACACCCGAGCCCCAGTCCGACCAGGTCACCCCCACCCCCGACCACCAGTCCGCCGAGCCCGGGGAGCCGGACGCGCACCCGGGCAGGGAGCCGGACAAGCAGCCCGGCAGACACCCGCACAAGCACTCCCGCACACCTCGCCCCAACGACCTTCCGACGCCCGCCGCGACACCGACCCAGACGCCGGTCGCTCCGCCGGTCATCACACCGGCACAGACGCCGGCCCAGACACCCGGCCAGACGCCGACCGCGACGCCGCCCGCCACCGTCCCGGCCGGCTGAGGCCCCTGCATGGAGGCGTACCAACTGCGCGAGGACCCTCAACTGGGCTGCCGGGTCTGCCCCCTGCCGGTCAGCGAGGAGCGGGCCGAGCTGATGGCCAGGAGCCATCACGTCGCCTGGCCTACCTGGCTCGATCAGGGCCCCCGCATGCTCCGGGACGTCCTCGAACTGTGCCGCCTGCGCACCGCCCGCGGCCTGGCCGTCCTGTCCTGGCTCTCCGGGAGCGAGCCGCCCGGCGGCCCGCCCGCCGAGCTCGGCTGGCTCTGGTCCTCGCGCCGCCTGACAGGTCAGCGCCAGGAGCGCCTGTACGCGGCCGCCGCCGCGGTGCCGGAGCCCGTGCTCGGCCTCGTGCTCGCCAACTGGACCTGGGCACTCGGCACCTGCCACGGCGGCCGGGTCGCCGCCCCCTACCTGGCGGGCACCGCCTACCCCGGCGACGGGTCGGTGGCCGCCGCCGCCACGATGACCCTCTACCAGACCTTCGACCGCCATCCGGAGTCCCGCCCGGCCATCGCGGCCGCCTGGGCCGCGGCTCGGGCGGGCGCCGACTGGTGCCGGGCGGCCGAGTTGCACGCCGCCTACGGGACGCAGACGCCGGTCTTCACCTATCCCCGGGGTACGAGCCCGATCCCGGTGGGTGTGCGGCCGTGGATAGAGCGCCTGTTCCGCCTGCGTTGACGATGTTACGAAAGTGACCAGGATTACACAGAGTGACAGGCGGGAACTGTGTGCACTATGCACGCCATCAGAGCCGGACTCATGGCAGTCTGCCTGGTCGTCACCCTGTGCCCGCCGGCCGACGCGGCTCCCGGGCCGTCCCGCCGGAAGGTGATGCAGGCCCGCCACGCCGTACGGGATCGTACGCGGCAACTGGGCACCGCGAGCGCGCGGCTCGCCGAGGCCCAGTCACGGCTCGACGACCTGGCGGCCGGGGCGGAGCGGCTGGTGGAGGCGTACAACGGGGAGCTCGTCCACCTCGAACGCGCCAGGCGGGCCCGCGACCAGGCCCAGGCCCGGCTGGCGCTGGCCGACGCCGAGGTGGAGAAGGCCCGCGCGCCCGTCGCGCTGCTTGCGGCGCAGGGCTACAGCGGGCTCGACATGATCACGCCGATGCTCGGCATGATGACCGACATCGGCGACACCGACGGATTCCTGCACCGGGCGAGCGTCCTGGAACAGCTCAGCGGCGAGCAGGGCGCGGTGCTCGACCGGATGCGCGACGCCCAGGAGGTCTCCGCCATCCTGCGGAGCGCGGCGGCCGACGCGTACGCCGAGCACGAGGCCGTGTCCGAGCGGGCCAGGCAGGCGAAGGTCGCCGCGGAGGCGGCCGTCGCCGCGCAGAGGCGTGAGACCAGAGGGCTGGAGGCCGAGCGCGTCGCGTGGCAGCGGCGGGTCGACGCCGCGCGCACCCACGCGAACCTGCTGGCCAGGCGGCGGGAGGCGGCGCTGGCGCAGGCGCGCCTCAGCCACGGGCTGCTCGCGTCCGGCTCGCTCATGGGCGACGTCGCGGCCAACTGGGCGCTGACCCAGCTCGGCAAGCCGTACGTGTGGGCGGCCGATGGCCCGGACAGCTTCGACTGCTCGGGCCTGACCATGCGAGCATGGGAGCAGGCGGGCGTCGGCATGGACCACTGGACCGGCACGCAGTGGACCTCGGGTCCGCACGTGCCGCTCGACCAGTTGCGCCGCGGCGACCTGCTGTTCTTCGGCTACGTCACCAGCGACCCGAGCACGATCCACCACGTCGGCATGTACGTGGGCAACGGGCTGATGGTGCACGCGCCACAGACCGGCGACGTGGTGCGGGTCGCCTCAATGTGGCGAGGGGACTTGGTGGGTGCCACCCGGCCTCAGTGACCTACTCAGTCAGCTGTGGCCTTCATCCTTGGCGCGCTGGAAGGAGCGCTTGATCTCGACCTCGGCCTCCATCCGGCCCACCCAGTTGGCGCCCTCGACGGACTTGCCGGGCTCCAGGTCCTTGTAGACCTCGAAGAAGTGCTGGATCTCCAGCCGGTCGAACTCCGGCACGTGGTGAATGTCGCGAATGTGCTCCATCCGCGGGTCGGTGGCCGGGACGCACAGGACCTTGTCGTCGCCGCCCTTCTCGTCCGTCATCCGGAACATCCCCACCGCGCGGCAGCTGATGTAACAGCCCGGGAAGGTCGGCTCCTGGAGCAGCACCAGCGCGTCGAGCGGGTCGCCGTCCTCGCCGAGGGTGTGCTCGATGAAGCCGTAGTCGGCGGGGTACTGCGTAGAGGTGAACAGCAGCCGGTCAAGCCTGATGCGACCGGTTTCGTGGTCCACTTCATACTTGTTCCGTTGTCCCTTGGGAATCTCAACGACAACGTCGAACTCCACCGCGGTTCCTCCGCTCACGCCGAGTGGGCGTTAATGTCTCGTAGGCGAACACCAGGAGAGAGGTCAGGCGACGTGGCGCGGCACGAGCGGTGGGTGATGCTGACCACTCTCGCCATGCTCCAGGTGCTGACCATCGTCATCGGCCTCTATGCGATGACCAACGACTTCAGCCTGGGCGCGCTGACGAGGGGATCGTCACCGACCGAGCCGACACCGTCTCCTCAAGGGTCTCCCCCCGTCTCCGTGGTCACCGCGGGGCCGGTGCTGGCCCAACTCCAGGTGAGGGCCGGAGACGGACCTCTCACTACTAAGCGTACTTTGACCCAGCAGCTCACCCGCGCCCTGGGTGACGAAGCGCTGGGCGCTCGGGTGGGCGCGGTGGTCCTCGACGCCGCCACCGGCGAGCAGGTATTCGCCGCCAATCCCGACGTCGGCATCACTCCCGCCTCCACCACAAAGTTGGTCACCTGCACGGCCGCGCTGGCCGCGCTCGGCCCCGACACCCGTCTGTCCACCCGGGTGACGCAGGGCCAGTCGGCCAACTCGATCGTGCTGGTGGGCGGCGGAGATCCGACGCTCGCCGGGCCGTCGGCCAAGTCCCAGGACTATCCCAAGCAGGCGTCGCTCGCCACGCTCGCCTCACGCACCGCCGCCGCCCTGAAGGCCAAGGGCGTCACCAAGGTCACGCTCTCCTACGACGCCTCCCTGTTCACCGGTTCCACGCTGGCGCCCGGATGGAAGCCGGGCTACGTGCCCGACGGCGAGGTGGCGCCGGTCTACGCGCTGGCGATCGACGAGGGGCGGCGCGACCCCGCCGCGAGGCAGCCGCGCGTGTCCAACCCGCCGCAGTACGCCGCCGCCGCGTTCGCCCGGCTCCTGACCAAGTACGGCGTGGGCGTCGCCAAGTCCGTACGACCGGGCAAGGCGCCCGCCGGGGCCGCCGAGCTCGGCCGGGTCGACTCGGCGCCGCTCTACGCGCTGGTCGAGCACACGCTGACGTTGAGCGACAACGACCTGGCCGAGGCGCTGGCCAGGCACGTCGCCATCAAGGAAGGACAGCCGGCGTCCTTCGAGGGCGTGTCCAAGGCCGTGGTCGGGGTGCTGCAACGGCTCGGCGCGGCCAAGGGCGTACAGGTCTTCGACGGCAGCGGCCTGTCCGCGCGCAACCGCATCAGCGCCGACGCGATGGCCCGAGTCATCGCGGTCGCCTCCGCCGCTGCCCACCCCGACCTGCACCCGATCGCCTCCGGCATGCCGATCGCCGGGTTCTCCGGCACCCTGGGCAACGGCAAACGCTTCACCGGCGGCGACAGCAAGGGCCAGGTCGGCCTCGTACGCGCCAAGACCGGCACCCTCAACAACGTCAACACGTTGGCCGGCATGGCCACCACCAAGGAAGGGCGCCTGGTCACTTTCGCCTTCCTGGCCGACCGCGTCCCGAGCACCGCCGAGCCGGTGCTGGACCGACTCGCCGCCATCGTCGCGCGTTCCTAACGCTGTGTTGATGGCGGGTCTTCGCTGTGTTGATGGCGATCCTGCGGATCGCGGCTCAGGCGCTGGGGTCCGGTGTCTTCCGATCGTCGGTCAGTCGCTGCGCTCCCTTCCTCCTCACTCCAGACACCGGCGCTTCTTCGCGGGCCGGACAAGAACCACGTACGGTGGACGGTATGCAGGTGATCGACTGGGATCTGGCCGTCACGACCGGCACGCGCCTGGTGCGCCCCGGTCCTCAGGTGAGCCGGGAGGAGGCCAGGCAGGCCGTCACCGAGCTCCGCGCGCTGTCGCGTGAGGCCGAGGGGCACGTACGCGAGTTCACCAAGATTCACACTGAGACCGCGCCGCAGGCGGCGACCATCGTCGACCGTCCCGGCTGGATCAAGGCCAACGTCGAGGGCTTCCGCGTGGTGCTCGAACCGCTCACCGAGCGGGTCGGCGGCGGAGCCAACCCGCCGCCGGCGATCGTCACGGCAGTGGGCTCCCGCATCACCGGCGTCGAGGTGGGCGCCGTGCTCGCCTTCCTCGCCTCGCGGGTGCTCGGCCAATATGAGCTGTTCCTGCCGCCGGACCCGACGGGCCGCGAGCCGGCGGGGCGTCTGACCCTCGTCGCGCCCAACATCGTGCACGCCGAGCGCGAGATGAACGTCGACCCGCATGACTTCCGCCTCTGGGTGTGCCTGCATGAGGAGACGCACCGCGTGCAGTTCACCGGGGTGCCGTGGCTGCGCGAATACATCCGTTCGCAGATGACCGAGTTCCTGCTGGCCTCCGACCTCGATCTGGGCACGCTGCTGGAGCGGCTGCGCACCGCCGCCGACACGGTGGCCGACGTGGTGCGCGGCGGCGAGGGCAACCTCATCGACGCCATCCAGTCGCCCGGCCAGAAGGAGATCCTCGACCGGCTCACGGCCGTGATGACGCTGGTCGAAGGGCACGGCGACTACGTCATGGACGCCGTCGGCCCCTCGGTGGTGCCGTCGGTGGCCGACATCCGCGCCAAGTTCGCCCATCGCCGCGAAGGCGGCTCGCGCCTCGACCGCACGGTCCGGCGGCTGCTGGGCATCGAGGTCAAGATGAAGCAGTACGCCGAGGGCTCGGCCTTCGTCCGCGCGGTGGTGGACCAGGTCGGCATGGACGGCTTCAACCGCGTCTGGACCTCGCCCGAGACCCTGCCGACGACACCCGAGATCACCGACCCCAGCGCCTGGGTACGCCGCGTCATCGGCAGCAACGCCCTGCCCGCCTGACTCGTCATGGGCCCGCACCCGGCCGTCGCGGACGTCCGAAGGGCCGTCCGTGAGGCGCTGGCCGACGTCGGTGACGGCGCGCTCGTGCTGGCGGCGTGCAGCGGGGGAGCCGACTCCCTCGCACTCGCCGCCGCGCTCGGCTTCGTCGCGCCGCGCGCGGGCCTGAAGGCCGGGCTGCTGACGGTGGATCACCAGCTCCAGGAGGGTTCCGCCGCCCGCGCCGAGACGGTGGCCGCGCTGGCCCCGGCCCTGGGGCTCGACCAGGCCGAGATTCTCACCGTCGACGTCGGCACATCCGGCGGCCCGGAGGCGGCGGCCAGAGACGCCCGCTACGCCGCGCTCGCCGAGGCGGCCGACCGGCTCCAGGCCGCGACCGTGCTGCTCGGCCACACCAGGGACGACCAGGCCGAGACAGTGCTGCTCGGCCTGGCCAGGGGGAGCGGGCTCAGATCGCTGTCCGGCATGGCCCCGGTGACCGGCCGCTACCGCAGGCCGCTGCTGTCCCTCTCCCGTGCCACCACCGTCGCCGCGTGCGCGGCGCTCGGCCTCAGCCCTTGGGACGATCCGCACAACGAGGATCCCCGCTACACCCGCGTACGGGTACGGACCAGGGTGCTCCCGCTGCTGGAGTCGGAGCTGGGGCCCGGCGTGGCCGACGCGCTCGCCAGGACCGCCGATCTCGCCCGGGACGACGCCGACGCCCTTGACGAATGGGCCGACACGGCCTATCAGAATTGCGCTCTAAGCGATATCACCGGTTCGGTGACGCTGTCCGTACCCGAGCTGGAACGCCTCCCAGACGCCGTCAGGCGGCGGGTCCTCCGGCGGGCGGCCATCGCGGCGGGAACGCCGTCCGGAGCCCTCTCCGCGACCCACGTGCGCGCCGTCGACCGGCTCATCACGGCGTGGCGCGGGCAGAAGGCCGTGGATCTACCCGGGGGTCTGGCCGCTGTGCGGCGGTATGACACCCTGATACTCGCCATCAGTCCCATCCCGTAAGGAACCACAGGTGGACGCTGCCGATATGGGCAAGGACCTCGAGAAAGTCCTGATTCCCCAGGACGAGCTCCAGGCCAAGGTGAAAGAGCTTGCCGGGCGGATCGACGCCGACTACGCGGGCACGGAGCTCCTGCTCGTGGGCGTGTTGAAGGGCGCGGTCATGGTGATGGCCGACCTGGCCAGAGCGTTGCACGTGCCCGTTCAGATGGACTGGATGGCCGTGTCGTCCTACGGCGCGGGCACCAAGTCGTCCGGTGTCGTGCGGGTGCTGAAGGACCTCGACACCGACATCATGGGCCGCCACGTGCTGATCGTCGAGGACATCATCGACTCGGGGCTGACCCTCCACTGGCTGCTGGAAAACCTCAAGTCGCGCAACCCGGCCTCGCTGGAGATCTGCGCCGCCCTGCGCAAGCCCGACGCGGTCAAGGTGCCGATCGACGTCAAGTACGTCGGCTTCGACATCCCCAACGAGTTCGTCATCGGCTACGGCCTCGACTACGCGGAGCGTTACCGCAATCTCCCCTTCATCGGCACCTTGGCTCCCCATGTTTACAAGTAGCCGCCGGGAACACCGCGCCACCTGACGTACGTTGGTAGGGCAAGACCGGTGTAGCGGGCGGTCCCTCCGCGCGCTTCCCCGGTGTACCTTCTGACTCCGGGAGGGTGACCAAGCGTCCCCTTCGGGTAGTCAGAAGTCGCGGCGTCGGATGCCGCGGCCCCGGGAATTCCCGGGGTTCCAGGCCATGGTCAGGAAGGGACGGGCCCGCAAGGGGTTCCGCATCGGATGGATCTCAAGCGATTTACACGTGGGCCACTGCTGTGGATCCTGGGCATCGTCGTGCTGCTCCTGCTCGTCACCCAGCTCTGGAGCGGCGGCGGCAACTTCAAGCAGGCCGACACGTCCACAGTCCTCCAGCAGATTCGCACCGGCAATGTAAGCAACGCCAAGATTGTCGACAAGGATCAGCGCATCGAGCTGACGCTGATCAAGCCGATCTCGGTCAAGCCGGGTGACACGGCGACCAACATGATCCAGTCTGACTGGGTCGCCGGCTACGGGCCGAAGCTGACCGAAGAGCTGCAGGCGCAGGTTCAGGCGGGCACGACCAAGAGCTTCACCACCGAGGTGCCCCAGGAGAACTTCCTGGTCAGCATCCTGGTGAGCTTCCTGCCGATCGTCTTCATCGTCCTCATCTTCCTGTTCATCATGAACCAGATGCAGGGCGGCGGCTCGCGGGTCATGAGCTTCGGCAAGTCCAAGGCGAAGCTGATCACCAAGGACACTCCCAAGACCACCTTCTCCGACGTCGCGGGCGCCGATGAGGCCATCGAGGAGCTCCAGGAGATCAAGGAGTTCCTGCAGGCCCCGGCCAAGTTCCAGGCGATCGGGGCGAAGATCCCCAAGGGCGTGCTGCTGTACGGCCCGCCCGGCACCGGCAAGACGCTGCTCGCCCGCGCGGTCGCGGGTGAGGCCGGCGTGCCGTTCTACTCGATCTCCGGCTCCGACTTCGTCGAGATGTTCGTCGGCGTCGGCGCCTCGCGAGTCCGCGACCTGTTCGAGCAGGCCAAGGCCAACGCACCGGCGATCATCTTCATCGACGAGATCGACGCCGTCGGCCGGCACCGCGGCGCGGGCCTGGGCGGCGGTCACGACGAGCGCGAGCAGACACTCAACCAGCTGCTCGTCGAGATGGACGGCTTCGACGTCAAGGGCGGCGTGATCCTCATCGCCGCGACCAACCGGCCCGACATCCTCGACCCGGCGCTGCTGCGTCCGGGCCGATTCGACCGCCAGGTCACCGTCGACCGCCCCGACCTGGAGGGCCGCAAGGGCATCCTCAGGGTCCACGGTCGCGGCAAGCCGTTCGAGCCGGCGGTGGACCTCGACGTCATCGCCCGTCGCACGCCCGGCTTCACCGGTGCCGACCTGGCCAACGTGATCAACGAGGCGGCGCTGCTCACCGCGCGCGCCGACAAGAAGCTGATCTCGATGGACATCCTCGAGGAGTCGATCGACCGCGTCATGGCAGGACCCGAGCGCAAGTCGCGGGTCATGTCCGACAAGGAAAAGAAGATGATCGCCTACCACGAGGGCGGTCACGCGCTGGTGGCGCACGCGCTGCCCAACTCCGACCCGGTCCACAAGATCACGATCCTGTCCCGTGGCCGCGCCCTGGGTTACACCATGACGCTGCCGATGGAGGACAAGTTCCTGGCCACCAGGTCCGAGATGATGGACCAGCTCGCGATGCTGATCGGCGGTCGCGCGGCGGAGGAGCTCGTCTTCCACGAGCCCACCACCGGCGCCTCCAACGACATCGAGAAGGCCACGGCGGTCGCCCGTCGCATGGTGACCGAATACGGCATGAGCGAGCAGCTCGGCGCCCGTAAGTTCGGCTCCGGCCAGGCCGAGGTCTTCCTGGGCCGGGAGATGGGCCACGAGCGCGACTACTCCGAGAAGATCGCTTCGACGATCGACGAGGAGGTCCGCCGGATGATCGAGACGGCGCACGACCAGGCGTGGGACATCCTGGTCGAATACCGCGACGTGCTCGACAACCTGGTGCTGCAGCTCATGGAGAAGGAGACGCTCTCCCGCGACCAGGTGCTGGAGGTCTTCGCCTCAGTCGTGGTCAAGGAGCACCGCCCGTCCTACGCGGGCTACGGCAAGCGGCTCCCCTCGGACCGCCCGCCGATCCTGACCCCGAAGGAGCAGTCGGCCAACGGCTCGCTCGCCGCTGCCAGTCACCAGGACGCCCTGCCCTCTGGAGACAGTGCGTGAGTTCGCAAGACGTAGACCTGGGCCGGATCGAGAAGGCCGTCCGCGAGATCCTTTACGCCATCGGCGAGGATCCCGACCGTGACGGCCTGCTCGACACGCCCTCTCGGGTGGCCCGGGCCTACGCCGAGCAGTTCTCCGGCCTCGGACAGACGCCGGAGAGCGTGCTCAACAAGGTCTTCGACGTCGACCACGACGAGATGGTGCTCGTCAGGGACATCGAGGTCTACTCCACCTGCGAGCACCACCTGGTGCCCTTCCACGGGGTGGCCCACGTGGGCTACATCCCCAACGAGCGCGGCCAGGTGACCGGGCTGTCCAAGCTGGCCCGCCTGGTGGACGTCTTCGCCCGCCGCCCGCAGGTGCAGGAGCGGATGACCTCGCAGATCGCCGACGCGCTGATGCGCGTGCTGGAGCCGCGCGGGGTGATCGTGGTGGTGGAGTGTGAGCACCTCTGCATGACCATGCGCGGTGTTCGCAAGCCGGGCGCGAAGACGGTGACCTCGGCGGTGCGCGGCGATTTCCGTACGAGTGACAAGACCCGCGCCGAGGCGATGGCGCTGATCCTGCACCGATAAGCACCAGCCGGTAAGCCCAGGGCGCTGATCCTGCACTGACAGGCAGGAGTCAGCGAGCCGATGATGTTGACCCTGCCCTGATAAGCACCAGTCAACGAGCCTATGGCACTGATCGGATTGTTATTTGCGTGTGGGCACCCTCCACAGACCCCATCAACCATGACCGCCTAGGCTTGGGGCATGGTTGTCGGAGCAGAGGCGCGGTGCCTCGTCATGGGCGTGGTCAACGTCACGCCGGACTCGTTCTCCGACGGGGGCCTGTGGTTCGACGAGGCGGCCGCTATCCGGCACGGACTGGAGCTGGTCGGTGAGGGGGCCGACATCGTCGACGTGGGTGGCGAGTCCACCCGCCCCGGCGCCGCCAGAGTGCCGCTCGACGAGGAGCTGGCCCGCGTCGTGCCGGTGATCAGCGCGCTCAGCGCCGAGGGAGTGGCGGTCAGCGTCGACACCATGCGGGCCGAGGTCGCCAAGGCGGCGGTGGAGGCGGGGGCGAGGCTGGTCAACGACGTGAGCGGCGGCCTGGCCGATCCCGAGATGCCGCGCGTGGTGGCCGCCACCGGCGTCGATTACGTGGTGATGCACTGGCGCGGCCACAGCCATGACATGGACCGCCGGGCCGTCTACCACGACGTCGTGACCGAGGTGCGTGAGGAGCTCGCCAAGCGGGTCGACCTGGTGCTGGCCGAGGGCGTGTCCGAGGAGCAGATTGTGCTCGACCCCGGGCTGGGTTTCGCGAAGAACCCCGCGCACAACTGGGAGCTGCTCGCCGGGATGGGGGAGCTGGCCGAGCTCGGCTATCCGCTGCTGATCGGGGCCTCGCGCAAGCGGTTCCTGGGGCGGCTGCTCGCCGACGCCGACGGCACGCCGCGCCCGTTCAGCGGCAGTGACGACGCCACGGTGGCCGTGACAGCGCTGGCCGCGCACGCCGGTGCCTGGTGCGTACGAGTGCACGAAGTAGGTCCCAATGCCGATGCCGTGCGCGTGGCCGCCGCATGGAAGAGACCCGGAGCCAACACATGAGTGTCGACACCGCCGCGATCGAGACGGTCAACCAGGACTTCTATCTCGCGATCGAGGACGCCAACCTCGACAAGATGACCGAGATCTGGGCCGAGGACTCCGCCGACGAGCAGGTCAGCTGCGTACATCCGGGCTGGACCCTGCTCTCGGGGCGGTCCGAGGTGCTGCGCTCCTGGGCGCTCATCATGGCCAACACCACCTACATCCAGTTCGTGCTGACCGACGTCAACACCACCGTGCTGGGTGACGTGGCCGTGCTCACCTGCGTCGAGAACATCCTCACCGCCGGCGAGGAGGGCGAATCCAGCTTCGCCGCCGGCAAGGTGGTGGCCAGTAACGTCTACGTGCGCACGGCGCAGGGCTGGCGGCTGTGGATGCATCACGGTTCGCCGGTGCTCCAGGGTGACGACGACGAGGAGGAAGGCGAGCTTGAGGTCTGATCGCATCGCGCTGAAGGGCCTGCGGGCCCGGGGCCGGCACGGCGTGCTGGCGGCCGAGCGTGAGCTCGGGCAGGAGTTCGTGGTCGACGCGACGCTGTTCCTCGACACCGCCCCCGCCGCCGCCTCCGACGACCTCGGCAAGACGGTCCACTACGGCGAGCTCGCCCAGGCGCTGGTCGCCGTGGTGGAAGGCGAGCCGGTCGAGCTGATCGAGACGCTCGCGCAGCGCCTCGCCGACGTGTGCCTGGCCGCCGGCCTGGTGAAGTCGGTCGAGGTGAGTGTGCACAAGCCCGCGGCACCGATCCCGCTGCCGTTCGACGACGTGGTCGTCACCATTCAACGGAGTCGCGAATGAACGTGAGCGAGAGGAGTAGCACGTGAACGTCGTACTGTCTCTCGGTAGCAATCTCGGACGGCGCTTCCAGACCTTGCAGGACGCCATCGACACCCTTTTCGACGCACCGGGGCTGGAGTTCGTCGCGAGCTCGCCCGTCTATGAGACCGACCCGGTCGGCGGCCCCGCCGGGCAGCGCCCCTACCTCAACGCGATCGTCATCGCCGAGACCTCGCTCCAGCCGCAGGCGTTGCTGGAGCGGGCGCAGGGCGTCGAGAACGCCTTCGGGCGGGAGCGCAACGAACGCTGGGGCCCGCGCACGCTCGACATCGACCTGATCGTCGTGGGTGACACGGTCTCCGACGACCCCGACCTGACGCTGCCGCACCCGCTCGCGCACGAGCGGGCCTTCGTCCTCGTCCCGTGGGCGGACGTGGACCCCGCCGGCGTGCTGCCCGGCCAGGGTCAGGTCGCCGACCTGCTCACGGACCTCGACCAGAGCGGCGTACGGCTGCGTGCTGACCTCAAGCTCCAGAGTCCGGATTGAGGCCCACTCGCCCCGGCCTGCTGGTCGGCATCATCGTCGTCGTGGCGCTGGTCGCCTGGATGGTGGTCAGGGAGTTCTACGCCGACCTGCCCATCGTGCCGTGGACCGCCATCCCCACCGTCCTGCTGCTGGCCCTCGGGGAGGCCTACAGCGGGTGGGTGACGAAGGCCCGGATCGACCGCAAACCTGACACCAAGCCGGTCGAGCCGCTGGCGGTGGCCCGGCTGGCGGCCTTGGGCAAGGCGTCGGCCTATGTGGGCGCGGTGTTCGCGGGCGTCTTCGGTGGGTTCGTCCTGCACACGGTCCAGCTGTTCACCAGGGAGACGCCGAGGTTCGAGTTCTTCATCGCGGTGGGCTCGCTGCTGGCGTTCGTGGTGCTGATCGCCGCCGCCCTCTTCCTGGAACACGCCTGCCGCATCCCGAAGGACCCGGAGGATCAGCGGCCCAGGTAGACGGCGCCGCGAATCACCAGGCGGCCAGGTAGCCAGGAACCCGATGTCGGCCGTAATGGCCCCAAGCTAGCGGCCATGGTCAACTCTTGTCAGGCACTCGTTCGACAGGGGCTCGTTTGCGGCCGAAGAGGTAGATGACCGGGAGGGTGCAGATCAGCGGGCCCAGGATGGCGAGCGGGCGTTCCAGCCACCATCTGAGGTCCGGTGGCACCTCGCCGCCGAGCGTGCCGAAGAACCACCACAGCAGGCCCAGCGCGATCGCCATCCCCGTGGTGTGGAAGAGGAACAGCGGCAGGGCATAGCGGTTGATGGTGCCGTTGACCCGGCGCCAGCCAGGCTTCTCCAGGACGCGCTCCATCGACGGCCGCAACACCTCCACCAGGCCGATCTGGAAGAGCAGCAGCGCCACGATGACGAAGGTGGGCGGCGCCATGTTCGACCACTTGTCGCCGGGCACCCCGACCATCGAGCCCGGATAGATGCCCGAGTAGACCAGGCCGAACAGGGCGAACAGCCCGGTCCACAGGACTCCCACGTCATAGCGTCTGGGCAGGATGACGATCCGGTCGTAGAAGAAGCCGGCCTGGTGGGCCAGTCCCCAGACGATGATCATGTTCAGCCAGCCGACCCACTCGACGCCGTACCGGAAGCGGAGCACATCGATCACCAGGGCGGCGCCGCCCAGCCAGATGAGCGCCAGCACGTCGTAGTGGCGGTGCAGCCACAACGCCACGGGCAGCAGCGCGATCAGCACCAGGTAGACGCCGAGGAACCAGAGCGGGCTGAGCACGAGCAGCACCACCCGCCACATCCACTCGACATGGAACACCCAGGTCACGACCGCGCCGATGGTGAGCCACACGCCCGACAGCACGAGCGCGGGGGCGGCCAGCGCGCGGATGCGCCGCCAGACGAACCGGCCGATGCCGATGCCGCGGGCCTGGGCGCGGCTCCACGACAGCAGGTGCACGTGGCCGCCGACGTAGAAGAAGAGCGGCAGCACCTGAAGCAGCCAGGTGAGTATCCACAGCCCCGAGGTGAAGCCGAGCGGGCTGGTCGGTTCGGGCCCCTCGGGCTTCCACTGCAGGATGGTGAACGCCCAGTGCCACACCACCACCACGATCAGACTGAGAGCGCGCAGCCAGTCGACGTATTTGTCCCGCTGCGGAGTCGCGACGTCGGTCACTTGTCGATGTCACCCACGACGAAGAACATCGAGCCGAGGATCGCCACCATGTCGGCCACCAGATGGCCGGGCAGCATCTCCCGCAGCACCTGGATGTTGCTGTAAGACGCGGAGCGCAGCTTGAGCCGCCATGGAGTCTTGTCCCCCTTGGACACGAGGTAGTAGCCGTTGATGCCGAGCGGGTTCTCGGTCCAGGCGTACGTGTGGCCCTCCGGCACCTTGAGCACCTTGGGCAGCCGCTGGTTGATGGGGCCCGGCGGCAGCGAGCGCAGCCGGTCGACGCACGCGTCGGCCAGGTCCAGCGAGACTCTGAGCTGGTCGAGCAGGATCTCGAAGCGGGCGTGGCAGTCGCCCGCGCCGCGCGTGACCACCTTCACCGGCAGCTCGGGATAGGCCAGGTACGGCTGGTCGCGCCGCAGGTCGAGGTCGACACCGGAAGCGCGGGCGATGGGGCCGCTCACGCCGTACTGCAGGATCTGCTCGCGGGTCAGGACGCCGACGCCTTTGGTACGGGCCAGGAAGATCTCGTTGTTGAGAATGAGATTCTCGATGTCGGGCACCCGGCGCCGGGTCTCGGCGACGGTCTCCGACACCCGGTCCAGCCAGCCGTACGGCAGGTCCTCCTTCAGCCCGCCGACCCGGTTGAACATGTAGTGCATCCGGCCACCGGAGATCTCCTCCATCACGGCCTGGATGCGCTCGCGCTCGTTGAAGGCGTAGAAGATGGGCGTGATCGCGCCCAGCTCCAGCGGGTACGAGCCGAGGAACATCAGGTGGCTCAGCACCCGGTTGAGCTCGGCCAGCAGCGTACGCGCCCACACGGCCCGTACCGGCACCTCCATGCCCAGCATGCGCTCGGCGGCCAGCACCACGCCCAGCTCGTTGGCGAACCCGGCCAGCCAGTCGTGCCTGTTGGCCAGCATGATGATCTGCCGGTAGTCGCGGACCTCGAACAGCTTCTCCGCGCCCCGGTGCATATAGCCGATGATCGGCTCGGCCGTGGCGATGCGCTCACCGTCGAGGGTGAGCCGCAGCCTGAGCACCCCGTGCGTCGACGGGTGCTGCGGGCCGATGTTGAGGATCATGTCCTCGGTGGCCAGCTCTTTCGCCCCGACGCCGATCCCGACCACGCGTTCCGTCATATGGCAATGCTGCCACCGGCAGTCGTGGTGATCCAGCACAGGAAGAGGTCAAGGAATCCTATATCGGTGCATTCCGCCCACTGGACAGGGGAGGAACGTCGGGAACGGGGGGAGAAAACCGTGCAAAGAATTCTTTTCGATCTTGCCGCTCTGATCTCGCGGGTGGCGATCGGCGTGATCTTCGTGATCCACGGGTGGCAGAAGATGCAGATCGGGATACCGGTCACGGCCGCCGCCTTCAACCAGATGGGGATTCCGCTGCCGCAGCTCTCGGCCGGGTTCGCCATCCTCGTCGAGACCGTCGGCGGGATCCTGCTCATCATCGGCCTGCTGGTCCGGCTGGCGGCCCTCGGGCTGGTGGTCGACATGCTGGGCGCGATCATCTTCGTCCACGGCGCCCACGGCGTACTGGTGCAGAACGGCGGCTGGGAGCTCGCCGGCGCGCTGGCCGTGGCCTGCCTGCTGCTCGTGGCGGTGGGCGGTGGCCGGCTCGGCATCGACGGCATCCTGCACAACAGCTACCGGCGGCGCGCCGAGCGCCGCGCGGCCGAGCAGGATCTCGCCGGCCACGCGCCGGCCACCTCCATCAGGCCGGAGGCCCCATCGGAGGCGGGCACCGCCCCCATGCCGGTGCAACCGGCCGCCCGGGACGATGACATGAGGAACATCGACGAGCCGTCGCGCGGACGTTCGCCGAGCGCCTGACCTCAGCGGGCCGCGAGAAGGCCATCGTGCGACCTCAGCGGGCGGCGACGCGGCGACTGTCGTGCCGCCTCGTGCCGCCTCCGTGACCTCAGCGGGCGGCGAGGTCGCGGAGGGCGTCTACGAGGCGGTCCACGTGCTCCTCCGTGGTGCCGATGCCGATCGAGGCGCGGACCGCGGACGCCGTGTCGTCCTCACAGCCGCCGTCCGCGGTGCCGAGCAGGTGCCGGACGAACGGGTGCGCGCAGAACTTGCCGTCACGTACGCCGATCCCGTACTCGCCCGACAGCACCTCGGCCACCTCGCGCGCCGAGTGCCCGTCGACGACGAACGAGACGATGCCCACGCGCGGCTGGTCCGGCCCCCAAAGCGACAGCTCGCGCACGCCCTCGATCGCGGCCAGTCCGGACCGGAGCCGGGCGATGAGCCGCTCCTCCTCGCGTACCAGAGCGGTCCAGCCGGTCGCGCTGAGCGCGTCGCAGGCGGCGGCCACGGCGATGGCGCCCAGGACGTTCGGGGTGCCCGCCTCGTGACGAGGCTCGGCGTCCTCGTGCCACTCGATGTCCTCGTCGACGGAGCGTACGGCGCCGCCGCCCTTGAGGTACGGCTCGCCCGAGGAGAGCCAGTCGCGGCGGCCGACCAGCACCCCGGCCCCGAAGGGCGCGTAGAGCTTGTGCCCGGAGAAGGCGACGTAGTCGAGGTCGAGCGCGGTCAGGTTGAGCCGCCGGTGCGGCACCAGCTGGGCGGCGTCCACCAGGATGCGGGCTCCGTGGCGGTGCGCGATGTGCGCCAGGGCGGCGATGGGCCAGAGTTCGCCGGTGACGTTCGAGGCGGCGGTGACCACGAGCAGCTTGGGGCCGTCGATCCCGGCCAGCGCCTCGTCGGCGGCGCGGACGGCTTCGCCGGGGAAGGCGGGCGGCGCCAGGCGTACGGACCGCTTCCAGGGCAGCAGCGAGGCGTGGTGCTCGGTGTCGAAGACGACCGCGGTCGTGCCCTCGGGCAGGCAGCGGGCCAGCAGGTTGGTCGCGTCGGTGGTGTTGCGGGTGAAGATCACGGCGTCGTCGGGGCGGGCGCCGACGAAGGCCCTGACCGTGTGGCGGGCCTGCTCGTAGCGGGCGGTGGTGAGCTGGGAGGCGTAGCCCGCGCCGCGATGCACGCTGGAGTAGGCCGGGAGCGCGGCGGTGACGGCGGCACTGACCGGCTCCAGACAGGGGGCGCTCGCCGCGTAGTCGAGGTTGGCGTACGTCACCAGCCTGCCACCCTTGACCGGCACTTCCAGATCGGCGCCCAGCACGGCGGGGATCGGATGGGCGCGCTCGGCAGCCGGCGCGTCGGTGGCCTGGGCGGGCAGGGAGCTGAAGATCGTCAACGTGGACACGGCGAACCTCCTGGGGCCATCGGACCCCCGGAACACCCAGCGAGCCCGCGCTTGCCCACCACACCTCGTGGCGGACCAGGTCTTCACCCGGGGCACCCCGCCGCGGACGCGAGGGTTGCCGGCCAGCAAGCCGGGGCTGTGCGCTGGCACTCATGACCTACATCCGCACTATAACCGACACCCGGCCATGAATCGCAACCGCGAACTTATGCGGCCTCTGCCTCGTTGGTAACTGAAACCCCTGCTGTGAGGAGTACCTAATGCTGGACTGGGTGGCCGACCCTCAGATCTGGATCGGGTTTTTCACCCTGGTCGCACTAGAGATCGTCCTCGGTATCGACAACATCATCTTCATCTCCATCCTGGCCGGGAAGCTGCCGCCGGAGCAGCGCGACCGGGCCCGCGTCATGGGCCTGGGCGCGGCGCTGATCAGCCGGCTGCTCCTGCTGCTGGCACTGTCGTGGGTGGTCCGGCTGACCACGCCATTGTTCGAGGTCTTCGGGCACGGGATATCAGGGCGTGACCTGATCCTGCTGCTGGGCGGCCTGTTCCTGCTGGCCAAGAGCGTCACCGAGATCGGGCACAGCATGGAGCTGAAGGAGGAGGGCGGCAAGGGACGGGCCGTCACCTCGTTCGCGTCGGTGATCGTGCAGATCATGATCCTGGACGTGGTGTTCTCGCTCGACTCGGTGATCACCGCGGTGGGCATGGTGGACGAGCTCGGCGTGATGATCGCCGCGGTGATCGTGGCGGTGCTGGTGATGCTGTTCGCGTCCGGGCCGATCAGCAGGTTCGTGGACAAGCATCCGAGCATCAAGATGCTGGCTCTGGCGTTCCTGGTGCTGATCGGGGTGGTGCTTATCGCCGAGGGACTCGGCCAGCACATCGCCAAGGGTTACATCTACTTCGCGATGGCCTTCTCGGTGATCGTGGAGCTGCTCAACATCCGGATGCGGAGCAGGCACGCCAAGCAAGCCTCCTCATAAGATGAAAAAGTGCGATTCGATCCCTGGAATCCGGATTTTGTTGCCTATCCCTACGGCGCGTACGCGGAGCTGAGGCGTGAGGCCCCCGTCAGCTACTTCGAGCCGACGGGGCAGTGGCTCATCTCCCGGCACGCGGACGTGAACGCGCTGCTCAGAGACCGTCGCCTGGGCCGCTCCTACCTCCACGTGGCCACGCACGAGGAGTTCGGCAGGCCGGAGGAGCCGGCGTTCCAGGAGCCGTTCTGGCGGGTGACCAGGGCTGGCATGCTCGACGTCGAGCCACCGGTGCACACCAGGCTGCGCCGGCTGGTCTCCAAGGCGTTCACGCCGCGCATGGTCGAGTCGCTGCGCCCCCGGGTCAGGGCCATCGCCGAAGGGCTGGTCGAGGCGTTCGTCGAGAAGGGCGGCGGCGACCTGATCGCCGAGGTGGCCGAGCCGCTGCCGGTGACCGTCATCGCGGAGATGCTCGGCGTGCCCGAGGCGGACCGGCACCTGCTGCGCCCCTGGTCGGCCGACATCTGCCGGATGTACGAGCTGAACCCGAGCGTGGAGTCGCAGCACGTGGCCGCCAATGCGGCGGCGGAGTTCGCCGCCTACCTCGCGGACCTGGCCCGCGCGCGGGCCGTCCGGCCGGGCGACGACCTGATCAGCGCGCTCGCGGCGATCGAGGAGCTCACCGAGGACGAGCTGATCGGTACGTGCGTGCTGCTGCTCAACGCCGGTCACGAGGCGACCGTGAACGTGACGGGCAACGGCTGGTGGTCCCTGTTCAGGAACCCCGCCGAGCTGGTACGCCTGCGCGAGGACCGGAGCCTGCTGCCCACGGCCGTCGAGGAGCTGATGCGCTGGGACACGCCGCTACAGATGTTCGAGCGGTGGGTGCTGGAGGACATCGAGGTGCACGGGGTCGAGATCCCGCGCGGGGCCGAGGTCGCGCTGCTGTTCGGCTCGGCCAACCGCGACGAGACGGTGTTCGCCGACCCTGACCGGCTCGACGTGGGACGGCCGGACAACCCGCACATCTCCTTCGGGGCGGGGATCCACTTCTGCCTGGGCGCGCCGTTGGCCCGCATCGAGCTGATCGAGTCGTTCGGCGCCCTGCTGGAGCGGGCGCCGAAGCTGGAACTCGTCAGCGAGCCGGAATGGAAGCCGGGCTACGTCATCCGCGGCCTGAAGTCTCTCGACCTGACGACGGGTTAGCGCGGCCACGACGACCGTCCGCCCTCCGGGAGTGGGTTTCTTCCAACGGACCTCTGCCCTGACGGACGATCCGCTTCCGATCCCTGGGAAGGCTGTCTCGGTCTCTGTGACGGTCCGTCGTGGCTGGCGTCCCTGGGCAGGAACCCCCTCCGGGGGAGCGGAAGTAGCCGGTGCGTCGTGGCTGGGGTCCCTGGGGAGGAAGTAGCCGGTCCTTCGCCGACGGGTCACCGGCGCTCCTGGACGAGCCAGCCGAAGCCGCCGAGACCCCTCGGGTCGATCAGTTCGCCCTCCTCCGAGGCGCGGGCCAGGGCCCGGAGATAAGCCGTCGGATCGGCGTGGGCGAGGTCGATGGGCGGACGCGTGCCGGTGACCCCCAAAGCCCTTAGCGCATCGCGCTGTGTGGACAAGCCTGTGGATATCGCACCGGCCCGCCGACCGGCCTCCGCGCACGCGTCGAGCGCCACGTGAGCGGTGATGTCGCAGGTGCCGTCGGGGATGGGCGCGACGACCGCACCATCTCGGTAGCCGGTGAGTGTGCCATGGCACGGACGGTTATCCACAGGGTGTGCATAATCGATGGCCACCGCGCGACCCCTCCTGAGCCGGTTCACCACGGCCGCCCACGCGGCGTCGCGTGGGCACCCGATCTCCCCGCGCGAGCCGATGCGGCCCAGCGACGGCCACCACCGGTCGAGCCAGGCGCGGTCGGAGTCGGGCACCGGGTCGCCCAGCCGTTCCTCGCCCGTCTCGGTGTCGACCAGAACCAGCCGCGGCCCGTCGGCCGTCTGCTCGGCCACGTCGAGCGGGACGTTGTCCAGCCACTCGTTGGCGATCGCCAGCCCGGTGATGACGGAGGGGATCCGGGGGCGCCAGTCGATGCTCTTGGGCAGGTCGTCGGGTCTGGGTGAGAGGTCGACGGCGGTGATGTTGAGCCTGGCGCGCAGTCCGGGCTCGGCGGCCTCGAGCACGCGGGCCACCAGGGCGCCCTCACCGGCGCCGATGTCGACCAGGTCGATGGTGTCAGGGGCGCCGAGGTCGGCGTCGACCTGGGTGAGCAGGGCCAGTACCGCGTCGGCGAAGGCGGCCGAGGCGCTGACCGACGTACGGAAGTGGCCTGAAGGGCGCTCGCGGAGGTAGAAACCGTCCTCGCCGTACAGCGCGTGCTGCATCGCGGCGCGCCAGGTGAGCCACATGCCCTGGACTATCTCACGAAGTAAGCCCCCCCCGTAGATCAACGCGGGCGTCGGGTCGTCAACTCGGCGCCCGCCACCACGAGATGAACCCCTCTCTCATCTCTTCCGACAGGGGGTGCATGTTTTGTATGCCCTTGTCCCTTTTATGGGTAACTCAACATGCGGCAAAAGCCTGGTCACGTACGTAGTCGCGAACGGCCGTTACTCTGGGCGGCAGTGCCATCAGGGTCGACAGGGGTGGACGTCATGGACGCAGGGGATCGGCCGGCGCGGCTGGCCGTGGGCGTGCTGGGCGCGGGCAAGGTGGGTTCGGTGCTCGGTGCCGCACTGGCGCAGGCCGGACACCACGTGGTCGCCGCCAGCGGGGTCTCCGACGCCTCGCACCGGTGGGCGGCGGAGCGACTCGGCGTGCGGCCGACACGGCCTGAGGAGGTCGTCAGGACGGCTGGGCTGATCCTGCTCACCGTGCCCGACGACGCGCTGCCCGATCTGGTCAACGGTCTGGCGTCGACCGGCGCGGACCTGCAGGGCAAGCTGCTCGTGCACACCAGCGGCGCGTACGGGCTGTCGGTGCTGGAGCCGGCCGCCAGGGCGGGCGCGCTGCCGCTCGCGCTCCATCCGGTGATGACGTTCACCGGGCGGGACGACGACCTCAACCGCATCACCGGCATCTCGTTCGGCGTGACGGCGCCCGACACGCTCAGGCCCATCGCCGAGGCGCTGGTGATCGAGATGGGCGGCGAGCCGGTCTGGATCGCCGACTCCGACCGTGCCCTCTACCACGCGGCCCTGGCCGGGGCCGCCAACCACATGGTCACGCTCATCGCCGAGTCGCAGGAGCTCCTGCGGGGCATCGGCGTGGAGCATCCGGGCATCATGCTCGGTCCGCTGCTCGGCGCGGCGCTCGACAACGTGCTGCGGCTCGGCATCGCCGGGCTGACCGGTCCCGTGGTGCGGGGCGACGCGGGCACCGTACGCAAGCATGTCGACGCCCTGATCCTGGCGGCACCCGAGGCGGCCGACGCCTACATCGCCCTCGCTAGGCTCACGGCGGACCGCGCGCTCGCCGCGGGGCTGCTGAAGCCCGAAGAGGCCGAGCGCCTGCTCGACGCGCTCGGAGGCAACATATGGACCTGATCGTCGCCAAGAACCGCACCGACCTGGTCAAAGCGCGCGGCGAGGGGAGCGTCGCGCTGGTGCCCACCATGGGTGCGCTGCACGAGGGTCACCGCTCCCTGATCCGCGAGGCCCGCGTACGCGCCGACCACGTCGTGGTCAGCATCTTCGTCAATCCTCTGCAATTTTCGCCAAACGAGGATTTTTCCCGCTATCCGCGGACATTCGACGCGGACCTGGAGGCGTGCCGGGCCGAAGGCGTGGACGTCGTCTTCGCCCCGTCGGCCGATGACATGTACCCCGCCGGCCGCCAGGTCAGCGTCCAGTCGGGCGAGATGGGCACGATCGTCGAGGGCGCCGTCCGGCCCGGCCACTTCGACGGTGTGCTCACGGTGGTGCTCAAGCTGTTCAACCTCGTCCAGCCCGACGTGGCGGTCTTCGGGCAGAAGGACGCCCAGCAGCTCGCCATGATCCGCAGGATGGTCGCCGACCTCGACCTGCCGATCGACATCGTCGGCGCGCCGACCGTCCGCGAGCCCGACGGCCTGGCGCTGTCGAGCCGCAACCGCTACCTGTCCGCCGACGAGCGGCAGGTCGCCCTGACGCTCTCCAGGGCCCTACAGGCGGGCGCGGCGCAGGCCGTGGCCCTTCCGGAGGGGGCGGCGGAGTCCGTCCCGGCCAGGATTCGCGCGGCGGCGCTGGCCGTGCTAAAGGGCGCGGCTCCCCGGCTCGCGCTCGACTACCTGGTGCTCGTCGATCCGGCCACGTTCGCCGAAGTGAGCGAGTCATACCGGGGCGAGGCGGTGCTGGCGGTGGCCGCCAAAGTCGGCACCACCCGGCTGATCGACAACGCCGTCCTGTCGCTCGATCCGGCCTGACAGAGGTATCGCCACAGCTCTACGCATACCTGGAGGACTGAGCCACCCCCCGGAGGCGCCACCTTCGCCCGTGGGTTATCGTCATATTGACGAAATCGCCTCAATGAGGAGACTCCATGAGTGCACCGGCGATTCCCCTCCGACTGACGGCCCCCGATCCCGGCTGGATCGCCGAGGCGGACGTGGTCGTCGTGGGCTCCGGCATCGCGGGGCTGACCGTGGCCCTGCGCTATGCCGAGCTGGATCCCGCGGCCAAGGTCCTCGTCGTCACCAAGGACGTGCTCTCGTCCGGGTCGACCCGGTGGGCCCAGGGCGGGATCGCGGCCGTGCTCGACCCGCGCGACAGTCCCGACGAGCATCTGAGCGACACGCTGATCGCCGGAGTGGGCCTGTGCGACGTGCGGGCCGTACGGACGCTGGTGACCGAGGGACCGGGCGCGCTGCGGCGGCTGATGGAGCGCGGCGCCCGGTTCGACCGGACCCCCGACGGCGAGCTCCAGCTCACCCGGGAAGGCGGTCACCGGCGCGACAGGATCGTGCACGCGGGCGGCGACGCCACCGGAGCCGAAGTGCAGCGGGCGCTGGCCGAGGCGGTCAGGGCGGGCGCGGTGGAGGTCATCGAGCACGCGCTGGTCCTCGACCTCCTGACGGACGCGCGCGGCCGGGCCAGGGGCGTGACGCTGCACGTCATGGGCGAGGGCGCCCGCGACGGCGTGGGCGCGGTGCACGCGCGGGCGGTCGTGCTGGCCACCGGCGGCATGGGGCAGGTGTACGCGTCCACCACGAATCCCGTCGTCTCCACCGGTGACGGCGTCGCGCTCGCGCTCAGGGCGGGGGCCGTGGTGCGTGACATCGAGTTCGTCCAGTTCCATCCCACGGTGCTGTGGCTCGGCGAGGAGTCGACCGGGCAGCAGCCGCTGATCTCCGAGGCGGTCAGGGGCGAGGGCGCCTTCCTGATCGACCATGAGGGCCGCGCGTTCATGAACGGCGTGCACGAGCTGGCCGACCTGGCGCCGCGCGACGTCGTCGCCAAGGCCATCATGCGGACGATGCGCGAGAGCGGGCAGAGCCACGTCTTCCTCGACGGCCGCCATTTCGGCGCGCAGCGGTGGAAGACCCGCTTCCCCACGATCTACGCGGTCTGTCGCGAGCACGGCATCGACCCGGCCACCGAGCCCATCCCCGTCGCCCCGGCCGCGCACTACGCCAGCGGCGGGGTCAGGACCGATCTGCACGGCCGTACCTCCATCGAGGGCCTTTACGCGTGCGGCGAGGTCGCCTGCACGGGCGTGCACGGCGCGAACAGGCTCGCGTCCAACTCGCTGCTGGAGGGCCTGGTCTTCGCCGAACGCATCGCCGCGGACATCCACGCGTCGGTGCGGCCGAAAGAGGTGCCGGGCGAGGTGGTCGCGAGCCAGGCGGCCACGGGCCTGGCCGACCCGAGGATCCGTGCCAAGGTCCAGGCCCGCATGAGCGGGGGAGCGAGCGTGCTGCGCGGCCGCGAGTCGCTCGCGGAGACCGCGCGGGCGCTCCGCGACGCCCGCTGGACCCCGGTCCAGGTCCAGCCGTGCACCGAGTCGTGGGAGGCCACGAACCTGCTGACCGTCGCCACCGTGCTGGTCGGCGCGGCCCGGGCCCGGTTGGAGACCCGCGGCTCGCACTGGCGCGAGGACTTCCCCGACCGAGACGACAATGACTGGCTGGGTCACCTGGACGTGACCCTGACCGAGGAGGGGCCCCAGGTGACGTACACGCCGCACGGCGACACCACGCCGCCGCGACTGGCGCAGGAGCTCGCCGCCGCCGGGCTGGATCCGGCGGAGATCGACGCGCTGATCGACCGGGCGCTCGCCGAGGACCTGCAGGAGGCGGGCGACGTGACGAGCCTGGCCACCATTCCGGCGGAGCAGCGCGCGGTCGCGGACGTGGTGGCCCGCAAGGACGGCATCGTCGCCGGGCTGGCCGTGGCCGAGGCGGTGTTCGTCCGGCTGGGCGCGGCCCGTACGGAGCGGCGGGCCAAGGACGGCGAGCGCGTCCGGGCGGGCGACGTACTGATGACCGTGGAGGGCCCGGTCAGGGGCCTGCTGACGGCGGAGCGCACCGCGCTCAACCTGCTCACGCACCTGTCCGGCATCGCGACATTGACCGGCAGGTGGGTCGAGGCGGTCAGTGGCACCCGGGCGAGGGTACGTGACAGCCGTAAGACGCTGCCCGGACTGCGGGCGCTGGAGAAGTACGCGGTGCGCCGCGGCGGCGGCGTCAACCACCGGATGTCCCTGTCGGACGCGGCGCTGATCAAGGACAATCACGTGGTGGCCGCCGGCGGCGTGGCCGAGGCGTTCCGCGCGGTGAGAGAGCGCTATCCGGAGCTGCCGATCGAGGTGGAGGTGGACCGGATCGACCAGCTCGGCCCGGTGCTCGAAGAAGGCGCCGAGGAGATCCTTCTCGACAACTTCACGGTCGAGGAGACCGCCCAAGCCGTCCACATCGTGAGAAATCGGGCGAAGCTTGAGGCTAGTGGAGGGTTGACCTTGGAATCGGCCCGTGCTGTGGCCGAAACTGGCGTTGACTACCTTGCGGTGGGAGCGCTCACGCACTCGGCGCCGGCCCTCGACATCGCACTGGATCTACGGGGGTAATCGATGCTGCTAACGATCGACGTCGGCAACACGCACACGGTGCTCGGCCTGTTCGAGGGCGAGGAAGTCATCGAGCACTGGCGGCTGGCCACGGACGCCCGCCGCACCGCCGACGAGATCGCGGTCGTGCTCCAAGGGCTGCTCGCCCAGTCTCCATTGCTCAAGGGAGCCGATGTCAGCGGCATAGCGATCTGCTCGACCGTGCCGAGCGTGCTCAACGAGATGCGCGAGATGTGCCGCCGCTACTACGGCGACGTCACCGCGGTGATCGTGGAGCCGGGCATACGTACCGGCGTGCCCGTCCGCATGGACAACCCCAAGGAGGTCGGCAGCGACCGCATCGTCAACGCGCTGGCGGCCATCGACCAGTACGGCGGCCCCTGCGTCATCGTCGACTTCGGCACCGCGACCTCGTTCGACGCGGTGTCGGCCAAGGGCGAGTACATCGGCGCGGTCACCGCGCCCGGCATCGAGATCTCCGTCGACGCCCTGGCGGCGGCGGGCGCCCAGCTGCACAAGGTGGAGCTGGTCAGGCCACGCTCGGTCATCGCGAAGAACACCGTCGAGGCGCTCCAGGCCGGCATCATCTACGGCTTCGCGGGCCAGGTCGACGGCATCGTCGAGCGGATGACGGCCGAACTGGCCGACGACCCCGACGAGGTGACCGTGGTGGCCACCGGCGGGCACGCGGCGCTGGTGGTGGGCGAGTCGCGCTCGATCGACGTGCACGAGCCGTGGCTGACGCTGATCGGCCTGCGGCTGATCTACAACCGGAACACCACATGAACAAGCGGCCCCCCGCTCGGGTGAGGGGGCCGCTTGCGTTCGTGGACTGTCTCTACCTGGCCGGTTACTCGGACTCGCCGGTGTACAGGTAGCCCCAGCTGCCGCAGTTGCGCGGGTAGGAGCCGTGCAGGTCGATCTGGCAGACCTTCACGCGGAGGCTGGAGACGTCGTCGCTGTCGAAGGAGAAGCGCTTGAAGGCCGGGTAGCCGCAGTACTTCTTGGTGTAGACCGTCGACCAGTTGTCGTCGAAGTCGCTGGCCTGGAACTTCACGTACGCGCACTTGCCGCCCTCGTCGTAGCTGCGGTTGTCCAGGTCCCAGAGCTTGCCCTTGACGGTGATCGTGTTCGACTCGTGGTCGTCGTCGGCCCAATCCACGCTGACCCAGCCGGAGGCCTTGGCCTGGTAGTGCTGCGAGTAGGCCGGACCCCAGGAGTCGGAGTCCGCGGTGCTGGCGCTGGCGGCCGAGGGCAGCGCTAAGGCCAGCGCGCTCGTGGCGGCGACGGCGGCGAGGCCGGTCGCGAGCTTCTTCATCATGATCTCTCCTTGAGCTCCCCCTGGGCCGGCGCCTTGCCGGTTCCCCCCTGAGCTCGATGTGTCATTGGTACGGGAGAGCTCTTGCAGCCACCCTGCAGAGAGGTGACGAGCCCTTGCAGTTCGCCATATCCCCTACTCTTTGATGCTGTGAGCGACGAACTTCCCGAGCAGATGCGCATCCGGAGGGAGAAGCTCGACCGCCTTCGCAGTGAGGGCGTCGATCCTTACCCGGTGACCTTTCCCCGCACGGCGACCAACGCGGAGGTCAGGGAGAAATACCAGGCCCTCGACCCGGACACCGCGACCGGTGACAAGGTCGGCGTCGCGGGCCGCGTCATGCTCAACCGTGTGGGCGGCAAACTCTGCTTCGCCACACTCCGCGACGGCAGCGGCGACCTGCAGGTGATGATCTCGCTCGACAAGGTCGGCGAGGAGTCGCTGGCGGCCTGGAAGCGCGACGTCGACCTGGGTGACCACGTGGGCGTGGAGGGCGAGGTCATCACCTCCCGCCGGGGCGAGCTGTCGATCCTGGCCGACCGCTGGCAGATCACCGCCAAGTGCCTGCGCCCGCTGCCGGAGAAGCACGTCGGCCTCACCGACCCCGAGGCCCGCGTACGCCAGCGCTACGTCGACCTCATCGTCAACGACGAGGCCCGGGAGATGGCCCGCGTCCGCAGCGCCACGGTGCGCGCGGTGCGCGACTTCTGGCACGAGGAGGGCTACCTCGAGGTCGAGACGCCCATGCTGCAGCCGATCCACGGTGGCGCGGCGGCCCGGCCGTTCAAGACCCACATCAACGCGTACAACATGGAGCTCTACCTTCGCATCGCGATCGAGCTCTACCTGAAGCGGCTCGTGGTCGGCGGCATCGAGAAGGTCTTCGAGATCAACCGCAACTTCCGCAACGAGGGCGCGGACTCCACGCACAACCCCGAGTTCACCATGATCGAGGCGTACGGCACCTACCTCGACTACAACGACATGGCCGACCTGACCCAGCGGATGTACCAGAAGGCCGTCGTGGCCGCCCTGGGCACCTCTGTGGTCGTCCATGACGGCGTCGAGGTGGACCTGGGCATCCCCGAGTGGCCGCGCATCACCCTGTACGGGGCGGTGTCCGAGGCGCTCGGCGAGGAGATCACCACCGAGACCCCGCTGGAGCAGGTCCGGAAACTCGCCGACGGCCGCGAGATCCACTGGGACCCGAAGTGGGGCCAGGGCAAGCTCGTCCAGGAGATCTTCGAGGCCCTCGTCGAGCACACGCTCATCCAGCCGACGTTCGTCATGGACTATCCGCTGGAGACCTCCCCGCTGACCCGCCAGCACCGCGACAACCCGCTGCTGACCGAGAAGTGGGACCTCATCGGGTTCGGCACGGAGCTGGGCACCGCCTACTCCGAACTCGTCGACCCGGTCGAGCAGCGCCGGCGCCTGGTGGAGCAGTCGCTGCTGGCCGCCGGGGGCGACCCGGAGGCCATGCAGCTCGACGAGGACTTCCTGCAGGCGCTGGAGTACGCCATGCCGCCCACGGGTGGCATGGGAGCCGGGATCGACCGGATGATCATGGCCTTCACCGGCAAGAGCATCCGGGAAACGATCTTGTTCCCGCTGGTCAAGCCGACCAACTGACCCGCCTGCCGCCGAAGGGTGTCGGCCCGGCTCCCACGCCGGGCCGTACCGGCCGCTGTCGGGTTGACAGCGGCCCGATCTCCTGCGGCGAGTAGGAGAACGCGGGCGGCGAAGTTCGCCGGCCCCTAAACGCGGGGAGCGGACATCTCCTGGCCGCCTGCGCCGAGTGGCTTCTCCCTCTGGCGCATGAACCGTTCATGGTCTTTGGCGGGCGCTGCCGACTCGGCCGCGCAAGGGTACAAATGGGTGCCCCAAGCAGCTACATTTCCGATATTTCGCATATTGAATGCGAAGAATATTCGCGTTCCCTGGATTCGGCGCCCAGCAGGTCCGCGGTGCTCGTGGGGAGCGGGGCTGGAGCCGTTGTAAGGACGGCTGTGATCCCTCATCGGGCCCCGAAGTGTGCCGACATATGGCGAGTACTTCACATACCGCCGATCATGTCAATGGCGATGGTCAGAGGGCGGTATTCGCTGGCTTGACGACCTTTCCAGAATGCGTTTACCGTCTGCGAGACGAGCTGCAGCTCTGCTCGGACATAGACGTCTCGAGTTCTGCTGTTGGGGGGAGGGCTCCCGATGTATGTGCTCACTGAGAGCGTCGAGCTTAGCCACGCGGATCTGGCGTTGCTGGCGGAGCTTGCCAAGGGGGTCACGGTTGATCGGGTTGGCAGACGACTGGATATCAGCGGGCGCACGGTACGCCGGAGACTTCGGGGTATCTGCGACCGCATCGGCGTCGCCACCGCGATCGAGGCCGTGGCCTGGGCCGCCCGTCGCCAGCTCATCTGACCGCTCGACCGGCCCAGCCGCCCGGGCCCCAGCTGTCAGAGTGCTTGTCGTGGTGTCCGGAGGTCAGTCGGCGATGCGTACGGCGCCCGCGAACGGACGGCGGGCGATGGACGCGATACGTACGACGTCGCCGGTCTGCGGCGCGTGGACCATCATGCCGCCGCCGATGTAGATGCCGACGTGGTGCAGGTCGCCATAGAAGAAGACCAGGTCGCCGGCGCGCAGCTCCTCCTTGGAGATGTGCCGTCCGGCCGTCCACTGGTCGCCGGTGTAGTGCGGCAGTGAGATGCCCACCCGCTGGTAGGCCGCCATCACGAGGCCGGAGCAGTCGTACGAGGTCGGCCCCTCGGCGCCCCAGACGTACGGCTTGAGCTGCTGCGTGAGCGCCCACCTGGCAGCCGTGGCCGCCTTGCCGGCGCCGATGACCGGCAGGTCGACCCGCGTGGCCCGGGTGCCGGGACGGCCCGCCTCGCCGATCGCCCGCTTGAAGAGGCTGCTCTCGACTTTGGCGACGAGCTTGGTGATCTTGTCGCGCTTGGTGCCGAGGCCCTCGACGATCTTCTCGACCTCGTCGATGCGCGTCTTGGCGCTGGCCCTGGCCTGCTCGGCGGCCTGCCTGGCCGTGGTCACCTGGTTGACCTCGAAGCCCTGCTGCTGCTCCAGCGCGTAGGTGGTGGCCGCCCGGTCGAGGAAGCTCTCAGGGTCGTCGGAGGTGCCGAATGCCAGCGCCTGACCGAAGCCGCCGCTGATGTAGGCGTTCTGGGCCAGCAGCGCGGCCTTGGCGTGTTTGGCGGCCAGATCGGCCTCACTGGTGGACAGCGTCTTCTGGGCCGCCTCAGCCGACTTCCTGGCTTTCTTGAGCTTCTCCCGCTGGCCGTTGAACTCCTCGCTCAGCGTCTCGATCTGGGTGTGGAGCTCCTCGGCCTGCTCGGACAGGTCCTTCAGCGAGGGCTTGGGATCGGCGACGGCGGAGCCGACGGGTACGGCGAAGAGGAGGGTGGCGATGGTCGCCGCGATGACACCCAACCGGGTGGGGACCTTCCGGAGCTCCGGAGCGCGGGCGTGAGCGCCCACCGGCGTCCCCTCGCGATCGCGGGTCTGCTTCACCAACCAGCTCCTCTCATCGGCGCCTACCGGGTTAGCTGACGGGTTCGGGCCGGAGCAGCCCTACCGAACGACTCGCTCGGATTCACCCCATGGGTGGTGGCGTCGGGATGAGGTCGCCACCGGCGGGTCCCCGGCTCCCCTTACGGGGATTGGGCGCGTCTCCACGCTGGCTCGCGTGGGTGACATCGTCGCTGGACACTAGTGCACTCCGGGTTCGTGCTCAACCAGAACTGCCAAGTCTGTAGAGGTTTCGCAACCGAAGGGTCACGAGGTGGTCTCGTGCCTGTCGGTGCTGAACAAACTTTATGTCCTTTTTGCACCAAGTTCGTCAAGGCATGGAAGCCTATCGGCCAAGGGCATCCCGCATCGTGCTCGATCAACCACGAGATGTCATGAGATGGGAGAGACGTCAGAGTTAGGGGGAGGCCGTAATCGGATCTGTACGCTGGAGACCCATGGAGCAGGTCGCCGAAGTGACAGTCCCGGACACGGAAGTCGTCGTCCGGCGTGCCCGCACGCCGGATGTCAGGACGATCCGTCTCCTGGTCGACACCTACGCGGGCGCCGGGCCCCGGCTTCTGGAGAAGGCCACCGTCACTCTGTACGAGGACGTGCAGGAGTTCTGGATCGCCGAGCGCGGCGGCCAAGTGGTCGGCTGCGGCGCGCTGCACGTGCTTTGGGAGGATCTCGCGGAGATTCGCACGGTGGCCGTTGATCCGGAGTTCCGAGGCTTCGGAATCGGGCACCGGATCGTCTCTTCCTTGATCAAAACGGCCCGGGAACTCGGCCTGCGCCGGGTTTTCTGTCTGACTTTTGAGGTGGATTTTTTCGCGAGGCATGGATTCCGCCCCGTACAGGGCACCCCGGTCTCACCCGAGGTCTATGCGGAGCTGCTGGCCTCGTACGACGAGGGTGTCGCCGAGTTCCTCGACCTCGAACACGTCAAGCCCAACACCCTGGGGAACACCCGCATGCTTCTCCACCTGACATCGGGTGACGCGGACCTTGACTAATGGGAAAGGTGATTGTTGATACCTATGTCGATACGTTGGGCAGCACAGGCATGTGTCCTGACACGTGCCACATGCGCACTCGAAGCGAGGTGACACGGTGAGCACCGGACAGCCGCCGTATCCACAGGACGAATCCGGCGAGAACTCTGCGCCTGGCGGATCTGAATACGGACATCACAACGCGGGCCGTCCCTATGGCGAGCCCGACCCGGATGCGACGGTCGTTGGCTACCGGGCGGACGACGCCTACGGTCAGCAACCCAACTACGGGCAACAGCAGCCGGGCTACGGCCAACAGCCGCAGTACGGTCAGCAGCAGCAGCCGGGCTACGGCCAGCAGCCGCAGCAACCGCAGTACGGACAGCAGCCGCAGTACGGGCAGCAGCCCGGCTACGGCCAGCAACCGGAATACGGCCAGCAGCAGCCCGGATACGGTCAGCAACCCGGATACGGTCAGCAGCAGGCTTCGGGTCAGCAACCCGAGTACGGCCAGCCCAACTACGGTCAGCAGCCGCAATCGCAACCCGGTTACGGTCAGCAACCGCAATCCCAGCCTGGTTACGGCCAGCAGCCCGGTTACGGGCAGCAGCCGTCCCAGCCGGGCTACGGTCAGCAGCAGCCGTCGCAACCCGGCTACGGCCAGCAGCAGTACGGCCAGCAGCCCCCGTCGGGCCAGCAGCCCGGCTATGGGCAGCAACCCGGTTACGGGCAGCAGCAGCCGTCCCAGCCGGGCTATGGCCAGCAGCAGCCGTCGCAACCCGGCTACGGCCAGCAGCAGTACGGCCAGCCGGACTACGGTCAGCAGCAGCAGTACGGTCAGCCTGGCTACGGTCAGCAGCCCCAGTACGGCCAACAGCCCGGCTACGGGCAGCCGCAGCCACATGGGGTGCAACCGCCCGGCGCCCCGGCCCCGCTCGCCGAGTGGTGGCAGCGGCTCGTGGCGAGGATCATCGACGGTGTCATCTTCGGCATCGCGAACTGGGTGATCGGTCTCGTTTTCGGGGCCATCCTGCTCGCCGGCTACAACTCCGCGACCGGCACGACGACCGGTCTGCTGGGGCCGACCGCCTACGGCATCGTGGTGGCCATCGTGATGACGGCGGTGTATGTCGCCTACGAGTTCTTCATGACCAAGATGAGCGGCCAGACGGTCGGCAAGATGGTCATGGGGATCAAGATCGTGCCGACGGGCACCATGCTGCCTCCGGGCGGCCTGCCGAACGACGTGGCGCTCAAGCGGGCCGGTGGCACGTGGGGCGGATACATCCTCGGCTTCATCCCGTGGGTCGGGGCGCTGCTCGGCGGGATCGTCGTCGCGCTGAACGGCGCCTCCCAGCTCTGGGACAAGCCGCTGCAGCAGACGTTCGCCGACAAGTTCAGCAACACGGTGGTAGTGAAGATCAAGTAGTCTTCGCGGACGCGAAACAGAGGCTGGCCACCGGTCGGCCTCTGTTTTGTATGTGCGGGCGGCAGCAAAATGGGTAGCGGTCGGTTCGCCGAAGGGGCGAGGTGGGTTATGACCGGGTTGCCGCCGTGGAGTGACGCCGTCCCCGCGGAATGGTGGGAACGCCTGGCCGCCCGGCTCATTGAAGCCCTCGTCTTCGGTGTCTTCTATTACATTCTGTTCGTCGCGCTGTGGGGCGGCTTCCGAACTGTCGGGTTGCTGGAGACGTTCGACGGCCGGCTGCCCGGCGTGTTCGCCTGGCTGCTCGGTGGGCTGGGATATACGGTCTATGACTGGGCCGCGCATTCCATGAGCGGCCGTACGTTCGGCAAGGCGATCATGAAGATTCGCCTCGAACCGAGCGGCCTTCGGCGCGGTGCTCTGCTGAAACGGGCCCTGGTCTATCCGGGAGCGGCGATGGTCATGGGCATTCCGGTGCTCAATGTGCTGGCTGGAATCTTCGTCTTCGGCGTCGGGATCCTCATCTTGATCGACAAGCCGCTGCAGCGTGGGCCGCACGACCGGCTCGCCGGAACGCGGGTGATCAAAGATCTCCGCTGAGCCTTGTGGGCCTGGACAGAAGTCTTTCCGCAAAATTTTCGCTTGATCCGGTAAGGAGCCTGGAGAGACTGGCATTAGGCTATGGGGCGTCCGGGTTGCCGGATGTTGGCGCACATGGCACATGGACGGCATCCATGTACCACTATGGTCGGGTGCGGGCGGTTGTCCACCTCGTGAGGCATGAGGGGCGCTCATGCCCAGGCCGCTTGTGGATAAAGCGCCCATCGAAACCCCCGTCCGCTGTGGAGGCGAGGACGAATGCAGGCCCTTACCGACGTATTGTCAGCGCTGATCCCGCCGGTGGTGGTGGGCGCCGCCTTCATCTTTGGCGTAGTGAAGTTGGTCCGATCCGAGGCCGCCGGACGCCGTCCAAACCCCCAGGATCAGGCCGAGAACCACAACTGAGCCGCAACTGAGCCGCCGCTCAGCAGAATCTCTGTAGCGCTGAATTGTCTCCGCGCCTTTCCGGGTATATGTTTGCCCTGGCGAATGAAACAATGCTCCGCGAAAGGATTGCGTAGATGGCCAAGCAGATCCAGGAGATTCTCATCGATGACCTCGATGGGGGCGAGGCCAATGAGACGGTCAGCTTCGCTATTGACGGCTCCTCCTATGAGATTGACCTGAGCGACCTTAACGCCAAGAAGCTGAGGGACGCGCTCACGCCTTTCGTACAGCACGCTCGTCGGTCCGGTGCCGTGACCACGCGTCGGCGCGGTCGCGGCGGGCAGCGTGCGATGAGCCGCGAGAAGAGCTCGGAGATCCGGCAGTGGGCCAAGGCTCACGGTCTGCCGGTGAGCGAGCGTGGCCGAATCGCCTCTACCGTGGTGGAGAAGTACGAACAAGCTCACTAGAGAGCCATCTCCTGACCATGCGCTTATGCCGCTCGCCTAAGAACCCCGGCGAACGCCATAAGCGCATGATCATTTATAGCCGCCTCTCAAATGGTGGACGGTTCGTGACGGCGATCTTCTAATCGCCCATATGTGATCATTTTGGGCTGCCCGCTCGGTCGATTCCGGGCGGTTTTCTGGCATGGTGCGTTCCAGCCCCGGTGTGAGCAACCCGGTGCGGCGACGGTCTGGATCGGTAACCGCCACGGCCCGGATCGGTAACCTCGCTGACCGGACCGGCGATTTCGCGGCGCGCGCGTGCCGTGCCGGGATCGGGATTTCGCGGCCCGCGCGCCGTGCCGGGGATCGAGATTTTCGCGGCCTGCCGGGTGCCGTGGCACGACCGAGATTCCGCGACCCGCGGGTGCCGTACCACGATCGATTGGCGGCGGGCGCGCTTCCTTACATAGGATGTTTGCGTATGGCTCGCGGATGAGGCATCGGCGATGCACGGGCGAGCCCTCTCCCCGGCACTGCCCGCAAGCCGATCCATGTTGATCTGCCGGCGCCGTGGCGGCCAATTCCAGGCGCTTCACGGAAGCCACCTAAACATCGTTCGCTTGCGGCGTATCGGGAACACGTAACCCCCGATCGGTAGTTGGATAGAGGGTGAACGCCCTGCTCCCGGGGAACGTCTCTGCTATAGAGCGTGTCAGTGGCAGTGGGCACGGTTCGCCGAGCCAGGGCTAGCATGCGGGATGACGGGACCGGATTTACCGGCCTGACTGACCGCTCTGTGAGGAGCGACGAGATGTTCGAGAGGTTCACCGACCGAGCAAGGCGGGTTGTCGTCTTGGCCCAAGAAGAGGCCAGGATGCTCAACCACAACTACATCGGCACTGAGCACATTCTTCTTGGTTTGATCCATGAAGGTGAGGGCGTAGCCGCCAAGGCTCTGGAGAGCCTGGGCATCAGCCTTGAAGGAGTGCGTCAGCAGGTCGAGGAGATCATCGGCCAGGGCCAGTCGGCTCCGTCGGGGCACATTCCGTTCACCCCGCGGGCCAAGAAGGTTCTTGAGCTGTCGCTCCGTGAGGCTTTGCAGCTGGGTCACAACTACATCGGCACCGAGCACATCCTGCTCGGGCTCATCCGTGAGGGTGAGGGTGTGGCCGCCCAGGTGCTGGTCAAGCTTGGAGCCGATCTCAACCGTGTCAGGCAGCAGGTCATCCAGTTGCTCCACGGTTACCAGGGCAAGGAGCCGGCCGCCGCGGGCGGCCCGCAGGAGTCGGCCCCGTCGACCTCCCTGGTGCTCGACCAGTTCGGCCGCAACCTGACCCAGGCCGCCCGCGAGGGCAAGCTGGATCCGGTCATCGGCCGTGAGAAGGAGATCGAGCGGGTCATGCAGGTCCTCTCCCGGAGGACCAAGAACAACCCGGTTCTGATCGGCGAGCCCGGCGTCGGCAAGACCGCCGTCGTCGAGGGCCTGTCACAGAAGATCGTCAGGGGCGAGGTGCCCGAGACGCTGAAGGACAAGCAGCTCTACACGCTTGACCTCGGCGCTCTGGTGGCGGGCTCGCGCTACCGCGGCGACTTCGAAGAGCGCCTGAAGAAGGTGCTCAAGGAGATCCGCACGCGCGGCGACATCATCCTGTTCATCGACGAGCTGCACACGCTCGTCGGCGCGGGCGCGGCCGAGGGCGCGATCGACGCCGCCAGCATCCTCAAGCCGATGCTGGCGCGTGGCGAGCTGCAGACCATCGGTGCCACGACCCTCGACGAATACCGCAAATACCTGGAGAAGGACGCCGCTCTGGAGCGGCGCTTCCAGCCGATCCAGGTGGCCGAGCCCTCGCTCAGCCACACGATCGAGATCCTCAAGGGCCTGCGCGACCGCTACGAGGCGCACCACCGGGTGTCCATTACCGATGGCGCGCTGGTGGCCGCCGCGCAGCTGGCCGATCGCTACATCAGCGACCGCTACCTGCCCGACAAGGCGATCGACCTCATCGACGAGGCCGGTTCGCGGATGCGCATCCGCCGGATGACCGCTCCGCCGGACCTGCGCGAGTACGACGAGAAGATCGCCAACGTCCGCAGGGACAAGGAGTCCGCGATCGACGCGCAGGACTTCGAGAAGGCGGCCGCGCTCCGTGACCAGGAGAAGCAGCTCCAGCTCAAGCGCGAGCGGCGCGAGAAGGAGTGGAAGGCCGGCGACATGGACGTCGTGGCCGAGGTCACCGAGGAGCTCATCGCCGAGGTCCTGGCGACGGCCACCGGCATCCCGGTCTTCAAGCTGACCGAGGAGGAGTCGCAGCGCCTGCTCCGCATGGAGGACGAGCTGCACAAGCGGATCATCGGTCAGGACGACGCCATCAAGGGCCTGTCCAGGTCGATCCGGCGCACCCGCGCCGGGCTGAAGGACCCGCGCCGTCCCGGCGGCTCGTTCATCTTCGCCGGCCCGTCCGGTGTTGGTAAGACCGAGCTGTCCAAGGCGCTGGCGGAGTTCCTCTTCGGTGACGAAGACGCGCTGATCAGCCTGGACATGTCGGAGTTCATGGAGAAGCACACCGTCTCCCGGCTGTTCGGCTCGCCTCCCGGCTACGTCGGCTACGAGGAGGGCGGCCAGCTCACCGAGAAGGTGCGGCGCAAGCCGTTCTCGGTGGTCCTGTTCGACGAGATCGAGAAGGCCCACCCCGACATCTTCAACTCGCTGCTGCAGATCCTGGAAGACGGTCGCCTGACCGACGCCCAGGGCCGGGTGGTCGACTTCAAGAACACGGTCATCATCATGACCACCAACCTCGGCACCCGCGACATCTCCAAGGGCATCGGGGTCGGGTTCGCCAAGTCCAACGACGCCGACTCCAACTACGAGCGGATGAAGGCCAAGGTCCAGGAGGAGCTCAAGCAGCACTTCCGGCCCGAGTTCCTCAACCGTGTCGACGACATCGTGGTCTTCCACCAGCTGACGCCGGCGGAGATCATCCTGATCGTGGACCTGATGCTCGCTCAGGTCGACGCCCGGATGAAGGACCGCGACATGGGGCTCGACGTCTCGCCCGAGGCCAAGCAGCTGCTGGCCGACCGTGGTTACGACCCGGTCATGGGTGCCCGGCCGCTGCGCCGGACCATCCAGCGCGAGCTCGAGGACTCGCTGTCGGAGAAGATCCTGTACGGCGAGCTCCGCCCGGGGCAGATCGTCAAGGTCACCATCGAGGGCGAAGGCGACAACGCGAAGTTCATCTTCACCGGTGAGGACGCGTCGTCCAGCCAGGTCCCCGACTCGGCCGCGGCGATCGCGGCGCCGATCAAGAACTGACGGCGTCCAAGTACGACCCAGTAACCCCCGTGTGAGGGATCACACGGGGGTTACGTCGTTTTCTGCGTCGTTGCCGAATTTTTGGAAACCTGGGTACACCGCCACCGGGAGTAGTACTACACTGCGTAGAGCAATGCCAAGTCTCGCCCAAGTCGTCCCCAAGGCGGCGTTTTCAGGGTGAGGGCTGCTCCCTGGGGAGTACTACGGAATCAACTCAGGGCGGACGCGTGCGCCCCCCGGCAGCAGGCATGCTCGACAGGTCCGCATGATCCCCAAGGCGGGCGACGGGAACGACCATGCAAGCCGTGGAGGATTAAATGCGTCTGCGTCACCAAGACGGAACGCTGGTGCACCTCGCCTACAACGCAGGCGTACACCCGGCGGAGGACCTGGAGAACCTGATCGCCCACCTGACCCGCTACGCGGTGCCGGTGCGCAAGCGGCTCGGGGTCGAGCGCATGGGCGTCGGGCTGTGGCTCTCGCCCGGCGTGGCCGACCACCTGACGGCCGACCGCATCGAGCTCGTACGGCTGCGCAGGTCGCTGGAGGAGCGCGGCCTGGAGGTGGTGAGCCTCAACGGCACCGGCGGGCGCAACCTGGAGGTGCCCGGCCCCGACTGGGCCAAGCCGGAGCGCTACCGCTACACGATGGCGCTGGCCAAGATCCTCGCGTTCCTGCTGCCCGACGACGTACGCTTCGGCAGCATCTCCACCATCCCGATCGGCTGGCGCCACGACTGGCCCGCCGACCTGCACGCCATCGCCACCCGGCGGCTCGAACGGCTGGCCAGGGAGCTGCGCGGCATCTACAGCGTCACCGGCAAGACCATCCGTGTCGGCTTCGAGCCCTGGCCCGGCTGCGTGCTGGAGACGACGGAGCAGGCGCTGGAGCGGGTGTGCGGGATCGACTCCGAGCACCTGGGCGTCTGCCTCGACGCCTGCCACCTGACCTGCGGCGACGAGGAGCCCGGCGCGGCACTGCGGGGCCTGGCCGCCGCGGGCGCGCCGGTGGTCAAGCTGGGGCACGTGCACAACCACACGGGGGATACGCCCAGCACGGGCGCGGTGCTGTACGACACGATGGCGGCGATGCTATCGGGGGCCGTGAGCGGGAGCGCCCACATCGAGGTCGAGACGCACAACCTGGCGGTGCCGGGCCGCGCCAAGGGGCCGGGGGCGCTGGTGTCCCTGCTGGCCGAACAGCTCGACTGGGCCCGCACCAGCCTGACCGGTCTGGGCCTGCAACTCGCCGCGTAGCCCCCGGCCGGGTGCCCGCCGACGGCATGGTCCCGCCGTGGGTTCGCTGTCCACGCCTCCGGCATGTGACCCGTGGACCGCTGCGCCGCACGCGGGCCCTATGCGCAACGCATGTGACCTGTGGACCGCTGGACCGCACGCGGGCCCTATGCGCCCTGGTTCGTGGCGCCGATGGAACCGTTGCCAGAGGCGCGCCACCGTCTCGTGGTCCGGCGGTCCGATCCCCCCCAGGCGGCGGGGCCGGATGGGCCGGTCAGGAGTGGGGCAGGCGGTAGGTGCCGTCGTCGAGGTGTTCGGCGAGGCCGTCCGTGATCAGGCCGTCCAGGGCGCGCTCCCGTTGCACCGGGTCGTCCCACACCACGTCGAGCGCCGCCTTGGGCACCGGGCCGTGGGCGGCGCGCAGTACGGCCAGCAGGCGGCCCCGGCACTGCCGGTCCGTCCCCGCGTACGTCTGACCCTTGCGAGCGGGCCCGGCATGCGGTGGTTTGCCGGCCAGGCGCCACGCGCACAGCTGGGCGATCGGGCAGTCGGCGCAGCGCGGCGTGCGAGCCGTACAGACCAGGGCGCCGAGCTCCATGACGGCCACGCCCCAGCGGGCGGCGCCGAGTTCGGGCAGGAGGGTCTCGGCCAGACGGCGCTCGGCGGCGGAGGTGGCCGTCGGCGGGTACTCCTCGGCCCGTACCGCCCTCGCGAACACGCGCCGGACGTTGGTGTCGAGGACCGCGTGCCGCCCGCCGTACGCGAAGCTGGCGACCGCGGCGGCGGTGTACTCACCGATGCCGGGCAGCGCCAGCAGGGTCGCGTGGTCTGACGGCACCTCGCCGCCGTGCTCCTCGGTGATGGCCTTAGCGCACGCGTGCAGCCGCAACGCCCGGCGCGGGTAGCCGAGCCTGCCCCAGTGGCGTACGGCCTCGCCGGGGAGCTCGGCCGCCAGGGCCTTCGGGGTGGGCCAGCGGTCCATCCACTCGTGCCAGATGGGCAGGACGCGGACGACCGGGGTCTGCTGCAGCATGATCTCGCTGACGAGCACACCCCAGGGTGTCGCGTCGGGGGTACGCCACGGGAGGTCTCGGGCGTTGTCCTCGTACCACTCCAGAACGGGGACGTGTAGGAGGTTCGGCTCAACCACGCGCCCTAGGCTATGCCGAGATGGCGACCAGCGGCGTGTCGTCACCCTCCGTGGCCAATGGATTACCATGCTGTGAGTATGGATCCGGATACGATGGGTGACGGCAGCGGAGACGTCTACTGGCGACGGCGCATGAGCGTGCTGGTAGCGGTTCTCGTCGTGGTGGCGGTTGTCGCTTGGGCGTGTTCCAGCGGGGGGAGTGGGCCGCAGCGTTCCTCCAGCGCGCAGACCTCCACGAGCGCGTCGCCCTCGACGGATCCGCTGCTCGACGGCCTGCGCACCCTCACCATGGGCACGGCCACCCCCACGGCGTCGGTGTCGGTGTCGCCCGCACCCAGCCCCAGCAAGGTCACGCTCACGCCCATGACCCGGCCCAAGCGGCCTGGCGAGCCCTGCACCGAGGCCGACCTGGTGCTCAGCATGCAGGGCAAGCAGGACGTCTACGCGGCGGGCGCCCAGCCCAGCTTCCTCATCAGCCTGGTCAACACCGGCCCCGTCATGTGCTTGGCCGATGTGGGTCCGCGCTCCATGGAGGTGCGCATCACCTCCGGGGAGGATCGGATCTGGTCGACCTCCGACTGTGTGAGTGGTGAGGCGACCGAGATCAAGCAGTTGCAGCGCGGGGTTCCGTGGGTGCGCTCGCTCGACTGGAACCGGCGCCGCTCCAGCAGCGACTGCCGTACGGACCCGCCGGCCGCCCTGCCGGGGACCTACGTGGCCGTGGTGCGCATGGGCAAGCTCAAAAGCCAGATGGGCGTCTTCCACCTCCGCTGAGGAGTGCCCCACCGAGCACGGCCGCACGGGGATCGCTCCAGACGCGTCAGACGTACGGACGTTGCGCTGCGGGCGTGTGGGACATACGGGCGTTGCGTTCTGGACGCGTCTGATGTACGGGCGTTGCGTTCCGGGCGCGTCTGATGTCGTGCGCCGGGCGTGTCAGACGTAGCGCTCGAGGATGGAGGATTCCGCGAGGCGGGAGAGGCCCTCGCGGACGCTGCGTGCCCGGGACTCGCCGACGCCGCCCACCGCCTGGAGGTCGTCGATGCTGGCCGCCAGCAGCTTCTGCAGCCCGCCGAAGTGGTTGACCAGCCGATCGACCACGGTGGCGGGCAGGCGGGGCACCTTGGCCAGGAGGCGGAACCCGCGCGGGCTGACCGGGCTGTCGAGCGTCTCGTCACCGCTGTGTCCCAGCACGTGGGCGACCGTCGAGAGGTCGAGCAGCTCCTCGCCCGAGAGCTGGTCGAGGTCGTGCATGGCCTCCGCGAGGCGCCGGTGTCGGCGGCCGGCGGGGGCCGGGAGGTAGTCGCGGACGACCAGCTCGCGCTCGGAGTCGACGCCCGCCACCAGCTCGTCGAGCTGCAGCGACAGGAGCCGACCGTCGGTGCCGAGCTCGACCACGTAGCCCTTGATCTCGTCGGAGATGCGCCTGACCATCTCCAGGCGCTGGGCGACGGCGGCCACGTCACGGACCGTCACCAGGTCTTCGATCTCCAGGGCCGACAGCGTGCCGGAGACCTCGTCGAGGCGGTGCTTGTAGCGTTCGAGCGTGGCGAGGGCCTGGTTGGCCTTCGACAGGATGGCCGCCGACTCCTCCAGCACGTAGCGGATGCCGTCGAGGTAGAGGGCGATGATCCGCATCGACTTGCTGATCGCGATGATCGGCAGGCCGGTCTGGCGGGCGACCCGCTGCGCGGTGCGGTGGCGGGTGCCCGACTCGTCGGTCGGGATGCCGGGGTCGGGCACCAGGTGCACGGCGGCGCGGACGATCCGCTGGCCGTTGCCCACGACGATCGCGCCGTCCATCTTGGCCAGCTCGCGCAGCCGCGTGGCGGAGAACTCGACGTCGAGCTCGAATCCGCCGCTGGACACCTCTTCGACCACTTTGTTGTAGCCGAGCACGATCAGGCCGCCGGTCTGACCGCGCAGGATCCGCTCCAAGCCGTCGCGCAGTGGTGTGCCCGGGGCCACGGAGGCCAGGGCTTCGCGACGGCGGTCGTCGAGACTCCTGTCGTTTGGCACCTGACCCCCGTGTCGAAATAGTCAAGCCAAGCTTAGCCGCGCTATGTGACGTGCGTGAGTGCGTCCCAGACGTTCTCCACCTCGACCACCTCGAAGCCCGCCGCGAACGCCACTGGTCCGACGGGCACCAGTGACCGCTGCCCATCCCGTTGCCCGTTGCGGCGGCCGGTGCCTTGATCAAGGGAGCCGGCGGGCACCAGCCCGCGCTTGAACCCCAGCCTGGCGGCCTCGCTCAGCCGTCGCCGGACGTCCTTCACCGGGCGCAACTCGCCGGACAGCCCCACCTCACCCATGGCCACCAGACCGGCCGGCAGCGGCTTGTCACCGGCCGCGCTGGCCACCGCCAGCATCACCGACAGATCGATGGCCGGGTCGGACAGCTTGATGCCGCCGACGGTCGCGGTGAACACGTCGCAGCCCCCCAGCTTGGCGTTGAGCCGGCGTTCGAGGACGGCCAGGATCATCTGCACCCGATAGGTGTCGAGCCCCGAGGAGCTGCGTCTGGGCTGCTGCGCCTCGGTGCGGGCGACCAGGGCCTGCACCTCGGCCGGCAGCGGCCGGGTGCCCTCGACCGTGACCGTCACGCAGGTGCCCGGCACCGGCTGGCTGCGCCGCGAGACGAACAGCCCGCTCGGGTCGGTGATGCCCTCGATGCCGCGCTCGTGCAGGTCGAAGCAGCCGACCTCCTCGGTGGGGCCGAACCGGTTCTTGATCGCGCGGACCATCCGCAGCCGGGAGTGGCGGTCGCCCTCGAAGTTGAGCACGACGTCGACCAGGTGCTCAAGGGTGCGCGGACCGGCGATCGAGCCTTCCTTGGTGACGTGGCCGACGAGCACGGTGGCCATGTTGCGCTCCTTGGCCAGCCGTACGAGATTGGCGGCCACCTCACGCACCTGCGTCACCCCGCCCGGCACGCCGGTGGCCTGCGCGGAGCCGACCGTCTGCACCGAGTCGACGACCAGCAGCTTGGGCTGGACCTTGTCGACGTGCGCGACCAGCGCCGACAGCTCGGTCTCCGCCGCGAGATAGAGGTGGTCGCGGATGGCGCCGATGCGGTCGGCCCGCAAGCGGACCTGGGCCGCCGACTCCTCGCCCGTGACGTACAGCACGGTGTCGCGCTCGGCGATCCGGGCGGCCGCTTCGAGCAGCAGCGTCGACTTGCCGATGCCGGGCTCGCCGGCCAGCAGCACCACCGCCCCGGGCACCAGCCCACCGCCGAGCACCCGGTCGAGCTCGCTCACCCCGGTCGTGCGCGCGGCCGCCATCTCGGCCTTGACCTGGCCGATCGGTATCGCCGGCGCGGTCGTCGCGCCGGCCTGGACGACGTGCACCCCGGCGCGCGCGCCCTCTTCATCGACCGTGCCCCACGCCTGGCACTCGCCGCACCGGCCCACCCACTTCGTGGTGCGCCACCCGCACTCGGCGCAGCGGTATCCGGGCTTCTGCGCAGACTTGACCATGCGGAGCAGGCTAGCGGGCCGCGCCGACAATCTTCACGAGGTACGGGCGGTCTTTCACTAGGTGCGGGCGGTCCCTCGCCAAGCGCGGGCGGCCCTTCACCAGGTGCGGGCGGTCAGGCCAGGCCCAGTTCGGCCTCGATCATGCGCTTCGGCTTGGCCCCGACGACCTGCTTGACCGGCTGCCCGTTCTCGAACAGCAGCATCGTGGGCAGGCCCATGACGCCGTAGCGGGCCGAGATCTCAGGGTTCTCATCGCTGTTGAGCTTGCCGATGGTCAGACCGTGCTCGGCCTCGATCTCCGCGAGTACGGGGGCGACCATGCGGCATGGTCCGCACCATTCGGCCCAGAAGTCGACGAGCACCGGCTGGTCGCTCTTGAGGACCTTCTCCTCGAAGTTCGCGGTGTTCAGCTCGATCATTTCTCTCCTCTAAGAACGCAACCAGGGCACGCCGCGCCCAACTGGGCGGCGACCTCGGCGCGGCGGGCGAGCAGGACGCGGATCTCGTCGTCGATCTGGGCCAGCTTGCGATGATAGACGGCGACCGACTCGCTGCAGGAGCCGCCCGTGCTGTGGCCGGAGCGCAGGCAGTCGACGAAGGGCCGCGTGTCCTCCAGCGTGAATCCCACGGACAGCAGCGCCCGGATCTCGGACACCAGCTTGATGTCCTCCTCCGCGTAGTCGCGGTAGCCGTTGGAACCGCGTCTGGCCGTGAGCAGGCCGTGCTCCTCGTAGTAGCGGAGTGATCGGGTGCTCACCCCGGTCCGTTCGGCCAGCTCTCCGATGCGCATGCCTCCACGGTAAACGTTGACACTGACGTCAATGTCAAGCGGTCGTGGTGCGGTGACCCCCAGGTGGGTTCGTCACACGACCGCCCTGGTCCCTGTGGCGGTCTGTGGTGGTTGGTGTCCTTTTGGAGGGATACCCCCTCCGGGGGAGCGGAAGCGGGCGGCCGGTGGTGGCTGAGGTCCCTGGGGGAGGGACGCCCCCTCCGGGGAGCGGAAGGACGGGCACCCGGCGGAGGTTCGTGGGCGCCGCACTGATCAGTACGAGCGCCAGCGCAGCACGTTCGGGTAGGGCAGTTCGAGGCCGGGTGTCTCCGCGATCGCCTGGGCGGCCACCTCGGGGGTGAACTCGATGCGTAGCACCGCCTCCAGGTCGGCGCGGCGGGAGAAGGCCATCCGTAGGTCGAGTGGCTGCCGCTGCCACCCGTGGCGGTCCCAGAAGGACTCCACCGCTCTGGCGGAGTAGGTGGGCACCGTGCGCTGGAACCACCTGCCGAAGGCCCCACGGGTGGCGTCCAGGTCGATGACGAAGGCCGTGCCGCCCCGCCGTACGACCCTGGAGAGCTCCCGTAAGCCGGGCTCGCAGCCGGGGCCGAAGAAGTAGGCCCACCGCGCCACCGCGACGTCCACGGACGCCTCGGGCAGCGGCAGGGCCTGCGCGGTGGCGGCGTGGATCTCGACGGAGGGGAGCGTGGCGCAGCGGCGGCGGGCGAGCGCGACCAGGTCGCCGTGGGGCTCGACGCCGATCACCTTCGCCGCCTCGGCCGCGAAGACCGGTAGGTGGTAGCCGGTGCCGCAGCCGATGTCGAGCACCGTGGCGCCGTCCCAGGAGCGCAGGGCGCGCATCGCCGCGTTGGCGGCGCCGTCAGGGTCGACGGCGCGATTCTCCAGCTCGTAGACCTGGGGAGAGTTCCAGATGTTGGGGCTGGGGATGGCGCCTTTGGCGATCCGTGGCATGGTCCAACCGTAGGGCTCGCGCGCCAGATCGGCGTCACCGGCTTAGGCTGGCAACGTGGCTGACGTCATCCGAGTGCCCAGTGCGAAGATCGCATTGTCCACCGCTTCGGTATATCCAGAACGCACCCCCGACGCGTTCGAGCTGGCCGCGCGCCTGGGTTACGACGGGGTCGAGATCATGGTCGGCGCCGATCCCGTGAGCCAGGACATCGACGTGATCGAGCGGCTCTCGGAGCATTACGAACTCCCCGTGCTGGCCATCCACGCCCCCTGTCTGCTCGTCACGCAGCGCGTCTGGGGCCGCGATCCCTGGGCCAAGCTGGTCAAGGCCCAGAAGGCGGCCGAACGATTGGGCGCCTCGACGGTCGTGGTGCATCCACCGTTTCGCTGGCAGCGCGAATACGCGCGCGACTTCGAGGCCGGGCTGGCCCGCATGCGTGAGGAGACCGGGGTCACGTTCGCGGTGGAGAACATGTTCCCGCTCAAGGCCAGGGGCAACGACGTGGTCCCCTACTCGCCCGACTGGAACCCGACCGACTACGACTTCCCGCACGTCACGCTCGACCTGTCGCACACGGCCGTCTCGGGCACCGACGCCATGGAGATGGCCACCAAGCTCGGCGACCGTCTCGCGCATCTGCACCTGGCCGACGGCCTCGGCGTGACGAACAAGGACGAGCACCTCGTACCCGGCCGGGGCAACCAGCCGTGCGCGCCCATGCTGGAACGGCTGGCCAAGTCCGGCTACGGCGGTCTGGTCGTGCTGGAGATCAACACCCGCAAGGCGGCCAGCCGTACGGAGCGGATCGACGATCTGGCCGAGGCCCTCGCCTTCGCCCGCCTCTACCTGGCAGCCGCCCGATGAGCGTCGGACCGATGAGGAAACTGGGCAAGGTGTTCGACAGCGTCGCCGACGCCTACGACGCGGCCCGGCCGACATACCCGGACGAGATGTACCACGCGCTGTCGGAGGTGTCCGGCGTCGAGTTCGCCGGTGCGATGGCGGTCGACGTGGGCGCCGGCACCGGCATCCTGACGCGCGCGCTGCGGGCCCGGGGCTCACGGGTGATCGCGGTGGACGCGGGCGCGGAGATGCTGGCCCGCCTGCACTCGAAGGTCGAGGACGGCGGCACGGTCGCGGTGCTGGCCGATGGCAACGCGCTGCCGCTGACGGACGGGGTGGCCGATCTGGTGACCTACGCCCAGTCCTGGCACTGGCTCGACCCGGTGGTCTCGATCGCCGAGGCCAGGCGGGTGCTGCGGCCCGAAGGGGCCATCGTGGGCTGCTGGAACTTCGCCCACGCCGCCCAGGCCGACTGGCTGGCCGCCTATGAGGTACGTCTGGCGGAGGCGTGCCCGACCTACTGGGGCCAGGCGCTGGAGGAGTGGTCCGTGCCGCCCATCGCCGCCGCCCTGGACGTGGTCGAGGAGCGCTGGATCGCCTGGACCAGGCTGATCGGCATCGAGGACTTCCTGCTGGATCTCCGCTCGCATTCCTACATGGCGGCGCTGTCCCCGGAGGCCGCCGACGAACTCGTCGCGCGCCAGCGGACGGAGCTGCGCAAGGTCTTCGCAGAGGGCGTCATGCACGTGCCGATGCGCGTCTATCTGGTGGTCGGCAGGTGACCACCGAGCCGGCGAGGGAGCGCCGTCGTCTGGAGGAGGAGCGTCGGGAGCGAAGCGACCAGAGCGACGGGGGAAGACGGCGGCGTGAGGCGACCGAGCCCGCCGAG